>JBAVEN010000077.1:0-152152 GCA_049587755.1 Bryobacteraceae bacterium
AAATGAAACCGAGCAAGGACGCACAAAAGTGTCCATGATGTCGCCGGTCTAAAGTGTCAACCATGTCCCCGGCCGGACAACAAGGCCTGTTTTTTCTTGGTTCTCCGTTGTGGAAGTGCAACTTCGCCGAAGTTGACTTCGGAATCCGGGTTCAACCGTCTCCCCGACTTACTTTTGGAACTCGATCCCACGCACGACGCCGTCGCTCCCACTCTTTCCAGCGGCATACTCCACGGTGACCGTTGCCGGGGTTTGCTCGCCGCAGGTGAACTCCGCGGGACCGTGCAGGATGCGCACGCGGCTGGGGTCGGGAATCGTCAGTCGCAGGAGACCGCTCGTCAACCGCACCGTGATTTGAATGCCGCTTGCGGCGCAGTCCACTTGCTGCAATGTTCCGCTGACGCGGTGAATGTCGTCGCCGGGTTCGATAAACGGGTTCCAGTCGGCGGCGTCGTTGGGCACGCGCCTGGTCACCATCTCCGCCCCGCCGCTCGAGTCGCTGCGAAGCTGCACGTCGAGGTGGGTTTGCGCCATGTACTGAATCCTGGCGGCGCGCTCGCGTTCCTCCTCCGTGGTGGCAAGCGCCAGCGCTTTAGCCGCCGCCTGCCGGGCCTCGCCGTTGCGGCCGAGGCCGAGTTCGTCGTCGGCCGTCACGCACCAATACGCCTGCGCCCGGTTCGGCGCGATGATTTTCATGGCGCGCAATTGCGCGAGCGATGCCGCGTTGTGGCCCTCGTTCTCTTCCAGCAGCGCCAGCCGCCACCGCGCGTCGTCGAGGTCCGGCCGCAATTGAAGGGCGCGCTCCAGCGCCGCGCGCAGCTCGGCGCTCGAGACGCCGGCTTCGTCAAGCAGCGCGGCATAGCGGTAGCAGATATCGGCATCGGCGAGACCGAGCGCTAGGGCGCGCTTCCACCAGCGGCGCGCGGTCTCCTGGTTTCCGCGCGCCATCGCAACCACGCCCAACCCGGCAAACGCCTCCGGCCGTTCCGGGGCCTCGCGCGCGAGCTGGCCAAAGAGCGTCTCGGCGCGGCCGAGCTGCCGCGAGGTGACCATCAGGTCCGCCAGCACCAGTTGCATGGCGAAGGCGGTCAGCGGCCGGGCTTCGATGGCAGCCTCCACGACCGGCGCGGCCGGGGCCGGGAGCGGGTTGCGGGGACGTTCCCCGATCCAGGCGTGCACGTCGCTCGCGATCGCGTCCAGCGGCTTGCCGTAGACCCTTTCGAGCGTCTGCCCGCTGGCCGTGCCGGCGCCAACCTCCGCCAGCAGGCCGGCGAATCGCGGCGAGTAGACGGGCGCGCGGACCAGCATTTCGGTTAGCGCCCAGCTTTGCGCGTAAAACATTTCCGCGCTGTCGCGATTGTCGAGGAGGGGTGAATCCGCCGCCAGCGAGACGATCTCGGATAGCGGCAGCCAAGGGCGCCGCCGCAAACAACTGCAGGCGCGCCGCCGCGTCGCCCCGGTCGTCGCCGGACGGCCCGGCAGCCGCCGCGGAAAACACTTCGGCGAATCCTTCGTTCAACCAGACCGGGGGATTGAGGCCAATCCGGTGAATCCATGCGTGCGCGTATTCGTGGGCCAAGGCGCCCAGGCGTGCCGCATCCAGCCCTGGCACAACAATGTAGTCGCGGCTTTCGGATCCGGCGTAGTATCCATCCGACACCGGCTTCGGGCGATACGCCGCATATTCGTCCTCGGAGCGGAAGCCGATCACCCGCACTCGGCGGGCCACTACGGGGCTCCAGCCCACCCGCCGTTCCGCCAGGCCGCGCAGCCACTCCAGCCTTCCCAAGGCGTCGCGGGCCGCCATCTCCGATTGGGAGTAGACCTCGAAGCGGCTGTTCTGAACCACCACCCACGGCGATGACTCCGCGGAAGGCGCGTTCGCACACAGGCAGGCAATCGCCAAAAGACGGAACGTCACCCTCCCTGGCACCTCGTCTCAATCATATCGCCGCTTTTTCGAGGCGATGCCGCGACGCGCCGAAGCAGTCCATGTCTCAGGTCCGCAGATGCGCAAGGGCAGCGCCCGTTCTGCTACGATTTGATCCAGCCATGCTCCGCCGCTCGCACAGGCCCATCACCGCTCGCGAAGCCGCCCGCCGCTTGCTGCGCGCGCCTAAGGATGCGCGCCGCGACGCCGCTTTCCGCAAAGCGATCCGCCAGATCCCGCGCGGCAAGGTGGCCACTTACGGACAAGTTGCGGCCGCCGCCGGCTACCCGCTCTATCACCGGCAGGTGGCGCAGTTGTTGCGCAGCGCCCCGCCGGGATCTCTCCCCTGGCAGCGCGTGCTGGGCTCCGGCGGCGCCATCAAGCTCCATGGCGAAGCCGCCCTGGAGCAGCGTATTCACCTGGAAATGGAAGGCGTGCGCTTTCGCGGCAAGCGCGTGGACATGGTCGCGCACCAGCACCGCTTCCGCCCTTGGGAAATGGAGGAATAGATGGCCGCGCGCACAGGGCACCTGATGCGGATGATTATGCGGAATCGCGGTTGCGCACGTCCACCTCGGCTGGCTCCGGCGATGAGGCCCGGCTGAGCCCTGCCTGCCCCTTCGGCGGACGGCCGCGCCGGGGCCTCTCAAGCTGAAATTGCTCCAGGCTGGCGATGGCGGCATCCAGGTCCGCCAATTCCTGCCGCAGTTGAGAAAGCACTTTCGCCAGATCCATGCGCGCTCTACTGAAGATAACACCACAACGCCCCCTGCGGCTGGGGTCAGCATCACTTCGGCTCGCCGCTCTCATGGCCGGCGATCCGCACAATGGTCGATGTTATCCCGCGATACGAATCGATTGCGCGACGTCGCCGGCGCGCTCAGGTATGAATCGAACCGACACGGTCTTGTTGGCGTCGGCCTGCAGATCGCCGCGCCGAGCGTAATTTTTCAGACGAATGCCGGGCGGCGAGATTCAGTTCACTTGGGGGCCGGTCCCCGAACAACCTGAACCAAGTCCTCGGGACGAATCCACTTTTCAAAGGCCGCCCGGACCTGCTCCGCCGAGAGCGCGTAGTAGCGTTGCGCGGCGCGGATGGGTTCATCGAGCGGCAGGCCCATCAGAGCACGGGCCACAAAGCCGCTGGCCACATCATCCTCGCTCGATTCGCTCATGCTGATTTGGCGCAACAGCAGGGCCTTGGCTTGCTGGAGTTCGGCCGCCGTCACATCCGTGGTGCGCATGGCGGCGAGGTCCCGCTCCACCAGCAGCCGCGCCTTCGAGACGTTCTCCGCATCGCAACCGTAGGTGACCGAATACGCCGCCCGGGTTTCGGTGGCGCGCAGAGCATTGTCCACGTTGTAAACGTACCCCGTCTTCTGGCGGAGATCCCGATACAGGCGGGTTGCGTAAAAGCCGCCGCCCAGCACGTTGTTGCCAAGCTGCAAGGCATAGTAGTCGGGATCGAAGCGATTCATCGCCACCTCCTGGGCGAGCTCCACCGAATCCTGCACCTGGGTCGGATCCGGCACGTTCACGGCAGCCGGCTGGTTCGGAGGCACCGCGGGAAGAGTCACGGTGGGCTTGGCTCCCGCGTTCTTCCACGCGCCAAACCATTTTTCGAACACCGGCCGGGCTTCCTCGGGCGTGATATCGCCGATCACCGCGATGGTGGTCATATCGGGGCGAAGCACTTTCCCGTAATAGGATTTGATGTCGGCCAGCGTCACCGACGAGACCGACTGAGGCGTCGCTTCCCGCAGGGCCGGGTCGTTCTTCGGCAGCAGCGCAGACTCCAAAGCGCGGTGCGCGCGGTACTGCGGGCTGGCAAGCGTACCGGCGACGATTTGCGCCACCTGGCCACGCACAATCTGGAACGCATTCGGCGGCAGCGCGGGGTGGAGTTCGTTGTCCGCCAGCAATTCCACGCCTTTCGCGAAGTCCTGCTTCAGCACCTTCAAACTGAAGTTCGCGCCGCCGCTTTCGGTGGCGGCGATATCGTCCAGAGCCTTCTGGAAGGCGAGCCGGTCGCGGGTCTCGGTCCCGTAGGTGAACAACTCCGCGAGCACGTCATCGTCGCCATCCTGGCCGGGTGGAGTCTGCAGATCCGGCTCGTGTTTGACGGAGCCGATCACGGTGACCGTCGGGCTGGCCTTTTCCGTTTTCACGATCAGGCGCAAGCCGTTCGAAAGAGTCACATCGGCGGGACGCGTGGGCGCTTCCGGCACTTTCAGCCTGGTCACGGAGGCTTCCGCCCAAGCGGGCAAGGCAACGCGCTTGGTGGGCGCCGCCGTGGTCACCTCGGCGCCGCCGAAACCTTTGCCGGCGACCGGCGCACCGGAGGCCGACGGTTTCAGAGTGGCTACCACCGCGGTCTCGACGGACAGGTAGGTCTTCGCCACCCGGTTGACATCGGCCAGTGTCACCTTCCTCATCGCTTCGACCAGGTCATCGGGCGACTGGCGGCCTTCGTCGGCGAGCGCCTGCGACCAAACTGCGGCGAGATCCGAGATGGAGTTCCGTTGAAACTCGGCGTCGGCGATTTCACCCTTCTTGGCCGCGTCCACCAACTCCGCGGGCACACCCTTCGCCGCGTAGCCCGCCAGGATGGACTTCATTTCCGCGGTAATGGGCGCCGGGTCGGCCGCCGCCGGTACTGCGGCAGCCGCAAAACCGACGCTGGCTTTCGGATACGTTTCGGCCACGCCGAATTCCGTTCCCAGGGCCTTGCCGAGGGGCACCAGGCCATAAAGATCGGCGCGCTGGCTGCCGATGACATCGCTCAGAATCCGCACCGCGGCAAAGTCGGGGCTGGAGGTTCCGGGCATGCGGAAAGCCACAAACACCAGCTCGTAGGGCAGATTGCTATCGAGCGTGAAGCTGTCCGCCTTGACCGGCGGCAAGTGGATCTCCGGCCGCGCCGGAAGCGGTTTTCGCTTGATGGGCCCGTACAATTGTCTGACCTTCGCCAGGGCCGACGCGGGGTCCACGTCGCCCGAAATCACCAGAATTGCGTTGTTCGGCGCATACCAATCGTCATAAAACTTCTTGAGCATGGCGGCGGTGGTCGCATCGAACGAAGGCCTCGTGCCCAGCGCATCGTGCGCGTATGGCGTGCCGGAGAAGAGGTCTTCGTTGAGGCGGGTAACGAATTTGTAGGTGGGATTCGACAGGTCGCGCGAAACCTCCTGCTCGATGGCTCCGCGCTCTTCCGCCCATTGCTCCTGGGAGTCCTCGACGTCCTGCATGCAGGCCGAATCCAGCCGCAGCGCGACTTCCAGATCCTGCGCCGGCACGGTGACGAAATACTGGGTGATGGTTTGCTGCGTATCCGCGTTCTGGCGGCCGCCCAGTTCCGCGTAGATCGCGGCGATCTGATCCGCGCTCAGTCCCTCGCACCCGCGAAAAGCCATGTGCTCCTGCGCATGCGCCATCCCCGGAAAACCCGCGGGCGTTTCGTCGGCGCCCGCCAGGTAGTTATCCTCCACCGTGACCACCGGCGCCAGCGGATCCCGCACAATCACCACGCGCAGACCGTTCTCCAGTGTCGCCCGCACGGCGGAATCGCGCGTCTGCTTCCCGGCCGGGGCCGCACCCGCGATCATCGCCAGAAGAATCATCAAAAGAATTCGGCGTAGACCTCGAAAGCCCATCGTGCGATGGAAAGAACGGTAATGCGATTTCGGCGATGCGATATTCATAGTCACCATTATCTGCCGCCGAGCCGCAGGAAAAACCTGGTGCTGCAAGTCTGACGCTGAAAAGGGTGATGGCGTAATTGGTTACTGCCCCGAGTCTTAGCCGCGCCCTGAGTCACCCCGCCCAGTCCGGCAGTTGCCTTGGGTTGTGGGAAAGGCGCAGGTCATGTTCCTCTGGTCAGTGACAGGGTCGGTGCGGAGGCTCAGTCAATCCAGTTCAGGCTGACCACGATTTTGACCACGATTTTCACCGTAGGCCATGTTCATCAGCGCGCCAGTGGAGCAACGGTCGCCTGCTGGCCTGGGTTTTTCTGCTCTTCAGGTTTTTCAGGGACTTTGGCCTGGTCAATGCCGATCTCTCGGACGGATTCCAGGCAGCCGCCCTGTCCACCCAAGAACGATGGAGAATCCTCCCAGGACGAGCCAACCGCCGCCAAGAATCGAAAGGGCCAAGCTCTCAGATGCCGAGCAAACGTCTCGGTTGATACACGCGGAGCTCACAAGAGTGCCGGCAACAATCGCTAAAAATACAAGAAGTAGGACATTGTAGATCAGCGTGACGACAATTCGCCGGACGCGGCTGGCTGGTCGACCAGTCGGTCCTTGTGCCGGTTTGAAATGATCGACTTCGGCGGCGATCAGCGGATCGCGGATTATAACCCGCGCTCCGGCTAATAAATCGTGGAGACCCTGGGCTCTGCTGGTTACAAACATGAAGACAAACACGGGAATGCCGAAGATTTCCTTTACGACGGATCGGACTGCAGCTCTCCAGAAGGGAAGATTGTCATTACTCCGCGCACATACGATCCGGATGTTGCTCTTTTGATGACCAAAGGTCCCGCCGTAGCGAGCAACCATGAAGGGCTCGTAACCAAGAATCGCCGCAAGGATGACAACAAACACCGCGATCCGGCCCCCAACACTGTTTTCGAGAAGAATACCTGCCACGAGGCCCCCAATGACAAACAGCCCTAGACAATAGCCGAGATCGATGCGGAGGGCGCGGAACCGCAGTCCGAGTGCAGCATAGTGAACAGGCTCTGCGCTTTTGGGCGTAATTGGGGACGGAACTGCGTGACTTGTCTCGACGGCTTTTACTCCTTGGTGTCTTCCTTCAAGGTAACGCAAACTCATCCGCCAGTTCGCGCATGTGACTGCCGGCATCCATTCCCTTTTTGAGGCCGCCTACCCAGCGGCGCCCCCTTCCTAAAATGGTTTGCCTGTTATTCCACAGCTTCCTCCCATTTTCCCAGGCTACCGGGATCTCCCCGGTTTCCCGATTCTCCGGCGCACCATCGCCCATCCGAACGAAAGCACGGCGCGGCGCTGAGACGGTCTGCGCAGCCTCCACAAACTCCGCGCCAGAAAGCGCATCTGGTGGTCCGCTTCCCGCAGCAGCTTTTCGCCGCGCGAGAGCGGTCTGGCAAGCCCCTCCACGGGATATCCCAATTCGCTCAGCAGGCCGCCGGCGACGCTTTCAAACAGCGTCCTCTCCCGGAGGCTCATGCCGGATCTCCACGCGCCGGCGTTGTCGCTTACGATGCTGTCTGCGAAAGCCGGGTCGCTCAGCTCGCGGGCAGTGCGCCGGAGTTCGAGCGTGATCCGATTGGGAAAGAGGACCACCGCAGCGTAAGGCTCGCCGAGAAACTCACACACGCTTCGCATCGTAGCCTCAGGCTCGGCCAGCAGAGTTTCATACCGCAGTTCGAAGTAAGTGCCGGAGGGCAGGAGGGCGCCATCCTGGCGACCCTGCTTCACCATTTCCTTCCACAGGCGCGCGGCCACATACAGATTGCCCGGCTCGAGGCGCGTTCGGAGCCAGGATAGCGCCACGTCGCGGCCGTCCCGAACGATGTGAATCACCTGTGCTTCCGGAAAGAGCCGCAGCAACAACGGAATGTTGCGCACGTAATGCGGCGTCTTATCGCCCCAGCGCGGTTTGCCCTCTTTCGCTGCCCATATTTCGAACAGGCGCCGCGTTACTTCGCTGAAGGATCGGCACCCGGCAAAATCCCGCTCGTGCACGGTGATCCCCCATCGCAGGGCCAGGCGGGGAGTCTTCAGAATGCGACCCGCAAGCTGCCATGCCTGCTCGTCGGAGGAGGGGTCGCCGAAAGCTCGATACAACCGCGGAATGAAACGCGACTCCGGGGGAAAGGTGAGGTTTGGATGCGAACGCAACAAATCCCGCAGCAGCGTTGTGCCGCTGCGTGGGCAGCCCACAAGGAAGATCGGTCGCATCATGAGCTGACCCGAGGGCAACGCATCTTTCAGGGGTTAACTGGGGTCTGAACTGCGTGATTTTTCTCGATGGCCTTTGCTCCCCCGTACCCCCCCTTCAAAGTAGCGCAAAGTGATCCGCCAGTTCACCCGATCCTGCTGGCGGCGTTTCTTCTTTCTCTGGGTGGCCGCGGGTCCAACGGCGCCGCATTTCTCTCGTGCTACACTGCCTCTCATGCCGGAGCTTCGCGAGGTGCCGGATTCGCCGCCGCCGTTTCTCGGTAGCTGGCGGCGCGTCTACGCCGCCGTGCTCGTCTACCTGGCGGGCATCATTCTGGCAGCCTACTGCTTCGCGCGTGCCTACCGATGAGAGCCCTGGATTGGGTGGTCCTGCTCGCCTCGCTGGTCTCCATTGTCGCCTACGGCCTGTACCGTAGCCGCGGCAGCAACACGGTGGACCGGTACCTGCTCGCCGGCAAGACTATGCCATGGTGGGCCATGGCGCTCTCCATCATGGCCACCCAGGCCAGCGCCATCACCTTCATCTCCACCACCGGCCAGTCTTACGTGGATGGCATGCGCTTCGTGCAGGCTTATTTCGGTCTGCCCATCGCCATGATCGTGGTATGCGCCACGGTAGTGCCGGTGTTTCATCGCGCCCGCGTTTATACGGCGTATGAGTACCTGGAAAACCGGTTCGACTCGAAGACCCGCGCGCTGGCCAGCGTCATCTTCCTCTGCCAGCGCGGCCTCTCCGCCGGGCTCACCATCTACGCGCCGGCCATCGTGCTCTCGGTGATTCTGGGATGGCCGGAACGCGCCACCACTTTGTTGATGGGCGCAACCGTCGTCACTTACACCGTGATCGGCGGCATCAAGGCCGTCACCTGGTCGGACGTGCAGCAGATGTGTGTCATCTTCCTCGGCCTGTGGATTGCGCTGGTCACCGTCATCGTGCTTCTGCCACACTCGGTTTCCTTCGGCGACGCCGTCTATCTGGCCGGCGCAGCCGGCCGCCTCAACGCCGTCACCACCAACTTCGATTGGAACGACCGCTTCAATATCTGGAGCGGCCTGATCGGCAGCACGTTTCTATTTCTGTCTTATTTCGGGTGCGACCAGTCGCAGGTGCAGCGCTACCTCACCGGCCGCTCCATCGCCGAAAGCCGGCTCAGCCTGCTGTTCAACGCCGTAGCCAAGATTCCGATGCAGTTCTTCATTCTCTTCATCGGCGCCATGGTCTTCGTCTTCTACGTGTTCGTCGAGCCGCCGGTGTTGTTCCACCATGCCGAGCTGGAGCGCATCGCGCAAGTGAGCGAGTATCACGGCGTCGAGGCCCGGTATCATGAGGCGTTCGAACGGCGCCGGGACGCCGCCCTGGCGCTGGCCCAGGCGCATCGGGCCGGCGATGACGCGGCGCACGCGCGCGGCATCGCCGATTACCGCGGGGCCCAGCGGTCGCTCGATGCCGCCCGCGCCAGCGCCGCGCGTTTGGTGTCAGCCAACGGCGGCGAGAAGGATTTCAGCGATACCAACTATATCTTCCTCTCGTTCGTGACGCGCTACCTGCCGGTGGGCATCGTGGGACTGGTGATTGCCGTAATCTTTGCCGCCACCATGTCCGCCAGTTCAGGCGAAATCAACTCGCTGGCCACGGTCACCGTGGTGGACCTCTACCGCCGGCACTTTCGCCGCAGTGCCAGCGACCATCATTATGTGACAGCCTCGCGCTGGGCAACCTTGTTCTGGGGCGCTTATGCCGTCGCGTTCGCCGGCTGGGGCAGGAAGCTCGGATCGCTGATCGTTGCCGTCAACGTGGTGGGCTCGCTGTTCTATGGCTCGCTGCTCGGCTGCTTCGTGGTGGCGTTCGCTTTCCGCAGGGTCGGCGGCACGGCAGTGTTTCTGGGGATGCTGGCAGGCGAGGCCGCCATTTTCTGGGCATTCCTGTGGGGCAACATTTCGTATCTCTGGTACAACGTGATCGGCTGCGTGGTGGTAGTCGCGGTGGCGCTGGCTCTCACGTGGCTTGCGCCCGGTGTTTTCGGTAAAGCCCGGTCGGCGGATCAGGAGGACGGGAAAGCTTAGGGTTCCTTCCGGGACAACTGCGCTGACCGCTCCCTTGGGCCGCGGCTCCGATCGCTTAGAGACCGTTTTCCAGTTGGAGGCGGTTCAGGGCGGCGCAGAGGCGGGAGAGGACTTTCGTGAACTGCAGCCAGTTCTCGCCGCAGCGCTCCTTGCGGGAGAATTGCTGGAGCTCGGCGACGATGGCGTCGCAGCGCTTGTCGAGGGCGGCGAGTTGTTGATGCGGCTGAAGCTGGCGACGGGGCTTGGCAGGGGGGACGGTACGGCGGAATCCCGCGACGGCCGCGGCGAGCCGGACGGAGTTTTCCGGCGTGAGCTCGATGACTTCGCCATTGAGATGGAGCGCGCCATCGTGGATGGAGGGGACGAGGGCGCGGTAAGTATCCGGAGGGATGGAGGTAAGTTGTGCGAGCTCGAAGTAAGTGGCGCCGAACTCCTCCCAGAGGCGGATGATCTTGTCGGCGTTTCTGCCGTCGATTCCGAGGTGACGGGAACAGAAGTCGCGCCAGCACGGTGACAGGCGATGAAACGCGCCCGTCTTGCGGAGGCGATGGAGGCAGGCGGCCTGGGCGGCGGAACAGCGGCCGGCGACGAGGCCGAAGGCGTGAGACTGGCCGAGGACGGAGCCGGGGTCGAGCGGGCTGGCGGGATCGGGTGTGTCGGTCGAGTGAGGCATGTTACCGGTGGCGTCAAAACGGGGTGAATCTGCCCCGTTTGAGACAAACGAAGTTACTGAAAACAAACAAAACGGCCAGTCGAAAACGGGGCAAATTCGCCCCGTTTTGCGGGCGGCCGGCGAAAATGGTCCGGCGCCGGCATTCGCGCCGGAGCCGGACGCCCAGACGCGTGCGCCGCAGGGACTTCCTGTAATTACTGTGACACGGTGGTTAGCGGGCGCGGACGCGGGACGAATGGGTGAAGCGGTTGAGAGCATTCAGGAATGGCGGGTTAGCGACCGCGAGGAAAAATCGATGAAGCTGTGACTGAAGGTGAGGGTACACGAGGAAGACGCGAGGCAAGACTGCGGGGCCTTTTGATTTTGGCTAGGCGGGGCAGGGTACCTCCCTCCCGAGTATGCCCGTCCCGAGTATGCCCCGAAGTATGCCCCACGTTGATCAATCGTGGCCGAAGGAAAACGCCAGTTGAGCAGGGGAGATGGCCTCCTTCGGCGGACGTCCGCCCTTTGCCGGCGTCAGGCGGCGGCGCAGCGTGATTTCCATCTGGCGGACGAAGCCGGGCGAGCCCAGGGGGCGGCCTGTGTGAGTGGTTTGCCGGATCGCGAGGGTCTGTTCGGCTGGTACGGTTTCCGCCAGAAACTCTCGCCACGTCTGGGGGCTCCAGACCGACCGCCATGGCGAGAGGTCCAGCAGCGAATCCGGGACGGCCGGCGCGCAGTGGATGGCCGCGCTCGACCACGGGAACGCTGCCGGTTCGGCTACCAGACCGGCGCGAACCGGGTAAGCTCGGTATAGCGCAGGGCGATGGAGCCGGCAGTGACGCTGGAGCGGTTGCAGGGAAATCAGACGGCCGGCGTCGGATTCCAGGACGAACTGGCGCGCGCTTCCGCGTTGGGCGACGTGACGAGGCGTATCGACTGCGATAACGCGGGCCAAGCGAGCCATCGGTGAAAGTGTGTGTGTCCAAGCGAGTTTCTCAGAAAACGTCCCGTCCGTCCCCTGATCTCCTCCCCTGATTTCCCCCTGATTTCCTTCAGCGAGTTTCTCAGAACGTCCCGTCCCCTGGTTTCCCCGGACGACAATTTTCAAGAGATTCGGACCTCAAAAGCGAGTATATTGATGTAGGCTGGTTCTCGGAACCACGACAGCAAAATGGAAATCCCGGTTTGATCGATACGCCGAAGAACCTGCAACAAGGATCGGGCCCCTTACATTTGGCACCAGCGGTGTAACAAACAGAAAGGAGATGTCAAGTGCCGAGATTCATCCAACGTTTCCCGCCAGATAGCTCGGTCTTCGAACAGACTATCAGTCGTAGCGGCGGCTGGCGATCGCCTCAACTTAGACAAGTCGTCGCTTCCATCAAGGAGTACCTGGACCAAAATGGCGCCAATGGTGAAGCAACAACCAAAATAGGTACGTCTTTCAATAAATGGCGGGTTGAGGATCCCAAAGAGTTTGCGGCGCGCTTCGCATACTGTGCGCGCCAATTCGACGAAGAACTCAAGCGGCTAGGGTTTGTTGCGGACGATCAGCTAGAGCACCTTGGGGACCGCCCTGGAGACGACGAACTCCCACCGGCGCCGCTCGTGTGCGCCTACGGGAATGTGAAAGACCTCGGGCGGCCATGGCAAAAGGGAGCTCCCGAACACTATGAACAACTGATGCCGCACGAGGCGCAAAGGCGGAGGGAGTCGAAAGAGGGAGGAAAGACAACGTGGGAAGCACAGGGACCGGCGCTGAAAGTCGCCGAGATTGGCGTCTTTGGTGCCGATGTCGCGCGTCATGCCGAGGCAGCCCTTGGGTCAGGTTTTGGGCTGCTCCCCGGCGGGCAGATCACTGAGATGATCTTGCTCGGTGTGACTGGGGCAGGGGCCGGCGCATTCGCACTTCCGGCGATTGCCCTAGCAGCGGCCCTCGCTGAGGCAGGCGTGGCGATCCGTTCCTGGCAGAAGACCGAGAAGCACCTGTTGTATTTGAAGCGTCTGAGGAACAACCAGGCACTGGATGAAAGCTGCCACCAATGGGGCGCCGAGTACAAAGCAGTACACGATCTCATCCGGGACCGCATACTCCCATACATTATCGAGCAAAAAGAAACGAAGCGAAAAAAGAAAATGGCGTCGGCCTTTTTGCTGGGAGAGGCCATCAGCACATATTCAGTGATCAGGTGGGCAACAAAGGGGCACCGAGGTGTAAAGCGCTACACGGCGGCCCACTGGCTTGCGTATCACTTTTGCAAATGCTCCTGCCCACTCGCGACGAACATCGTTGCTGGCCTCACCAGTCTTGAGGACACTAATTGGTTGCGCGACCACGGAAGCTATGAGGGTACTGCGAGTTTCTTAGCCGAAAAGATGAAATCGATTTGACGAAAAGCCGGTGACAGACGGGACGTTCCCGGCTTACCGCGGCATTAGGAGATGATTCCTTTGCGCACGGCGTAGAGAATCGGCTCCGGCACACTGTGGATGTCGAGCTTCTGCAGGATATGCGCGCGATGTGTCTCGACGGGGAGCAAACGCGTCAGCCTGAACTGCGTGGTTTATTGCGATCGCTCAACGCTGGCGCTTACCTGCCTCGCGCCCGCTGTCTTCGCCAGATCCAGTAACCCGCCAGCGGAATAGTTCTGGGATTCGCAGAGTCCCAGAAACACTACGCAGTTCAGGCTGTCCCGATTTCTCCCCGATTTCTCCCGCCGAGCAGGCCGCTGCGCTGCCTTGCCGCTGGCGGATGACGACTGGCTGCAGCATGTTGTTGTAGCAGGTCTGCTCGATCAGACCGTTGTTCAGGTTGATCTGCGTCACGGCGCCCTGCGGACCGTACGTCACCGACGAGGCGTATGGCACGGCTGGCGCCGTCCCGAGCTGGCCGGAGACGCCGGTGGGACGGTCCATATTGTCGAAGGCGGTGGTGATTACACGGCCGGAGGGCATGGTCATCGAGATCAACGCAGATCAGGCTGACCCGTTTCCCCCCCCTGCTAACGGTGACTGGGAAATGCGTCTGACCCCTTTACGCCCCGGCGTGGGTGCTGCCCAGAGTTCGGGCCAGCGAGCCCTCGCGGTCGGGAACGGCGATCAGGTGGACGTGGTTTGTCATGAGACAGTACCCGAGAATTCGGGCGCCGTTGTGTGCGGCGTACCGCGCCAGAAGATCCAAGTAGAACCGGCGGTCGTTGGGGGAGTGGAAAACCGCCTCGCGATTGTTTCCACGCTGCGTAACGTGGTGAGCGACGCCGGGAAGAACGACACGGGGGCGGCGCGGCATACAAGCGAAGTGGAAAACACACTCCACATCTCTCATAAAAATGCGTCTGTCCCCTTTACGCCCTATAACCCGTCGGATGGGAGCTGACGTTATCGACGATGCTCCTACGGCCAGCCTGGACGCGCGCTGGATTGAGAAACGTCTTCTTCGCCGAGAGCTTTTGAGTTGTAAGCTGTTGCGGAGTACAGGATGACGCCAACAGACCGACGGCCCACTGTCGCCGTCCAATCAGAACGAGCAATGGAACGAGACAATCCGTTCACGGTTCAAACACTGGAACAGTTTAGGCGAACGCTCGTAGCCGGAAACACCTTGAAGCGACGACGAAAGGGCGATCTGAGCAAGCGATCCTACCCATGGGCGATCGTGCGAGATGTCATCACAGCCGCCCCAGCGGCGGACACGAGTCAGTATGTAGCCGTTCTATGTGAGGGTATAGGAGGACTCACTGGGCAATGGTTCGTCTACCGAACCTATTTCACCAATAACCGCCGCGGCAACCTTCACTACGGTCAGTTCGGCCCTCAGGCACCAATCGCCATAGACAAGTGGATCACCGATCAGATCTTTGAGCGGGGATGGTACGAGAAGCTGCCGACTTGATGTTCAGGGATAAAAGGCGGAGATCCGGGAACAGGCTACGAAACCGCGTGAGGCCCACCTTACGCCGCCTGGACCTCTACCGCTTCGGCCACCGCAGTCGGCTCCGGTACGGCCTCACCCCTGAGACGCATTCCTTCGATGTGGAACTCAACTGCTTCCGCGATCAGGCGGCGTGTCTCCTCGATGGTCCGGCCGGTGGTCACGCAGCCAGGGAGGTCCGGCACGTAGGCTGCCCAGTTGTTGGATGCCTTCTCGAAAACGACCGCGTACTTCTTCATTTCTTCAGCCCTGCCTTCTTTAGTGTCGAGTTTAGCGTCCCTGCTGGCAAGTCGTCTCCTGGGTGACCGGGAACCGTCACCGTCCCCGCTTCCGGCCTGGCGGGGTGAACGTATTGCCTGTGGTCGCCCCGAGTCAGGTCCAGCACCCAACCGTCCGTCTCCATCGCCTTGATTACGTCCCTTACCTTCATCGGCGTTTACCTAGCGCGCGGCCGCCGTCTTCGCCAAATCAGGTAGCCAGCCAGTGCAATGATCCCCGCCAGGGTCAGGTAGACCAGGTAGTGGTGGATATTTCGTTCCACGACCTCCCAGCGGTCGCCCAGAAAATAGCCCAGCGAGAGAAACGCCGACACCCAGAGGCACGCGCCGGTGTAAGCGAAGACAGCGAATTGCGGAACTTCGAGATCGCTCATGCCGGCGGCGTACGCCGTCAGGTGACGCACGCCGGGAACGAAATAGCCGAACGTGAGGCTCCAGTGGCCGGCCCTGCGAAACCAGGCGTGCGCCCGTTCCACGTGTTCTTCACGGATACGCAGGTAGCGGCCGTAGCGATGAATCAGCTTGAGTCCGAAGGTGCGGCCCAGCAGATAGCTGATGGTGATGCCGCAACTCGAGCCGGCGAGCGCCGCCGCGAACGCCAGCGGCAGGCGCAGGCTGCCGCGGAACACCAGGTAGCCGGTGAAGGTGATCAGCGTCTCATCGGGCACCGGAAGGCCGACAATCCCCAGCATCAGCAGGCCGACGATGGCCGCGTAGCCGTACTCGGTGATCCAGGCGAGGATGTGTTGTTCCATTGAACGTGTGCGGCCTCGGACGTTGGGCGCTTCAAATCACCAGCGCGGAAATCTCCACCGGCGTGCGTTCTCCTGCCACCACCACGATGCCGCTTTCGGTGACGTGATGGAACTGGCGGTCGTGTTCCAGGTCGTAGCCGATGCTGGCGTCCTCCGGCACGCGTACGTTCTTGTCGAGAATAGCCCGGCGCACTTTGGCACGGCGGCCGATATCGCAGTTGTCCAGAATCACGCACTCATCCACCAGAGCACTCGAATGCACGCGCACGCAGCGCGACAGGATGGAGTTGCGCACCATCCCACCCGACAGGATGCAGCCGCCGGAGACGATGCTGTCGATCGCCTGCCCGCGGCGGTTTTCTTCGTCAAAGGTGAACTTGGCTGGCGGGTCCGCGTAGCTGGCGCTGCGCAGCGGCCACTCCGGGTTGTACAGATTGAGCGCGGGGGTGACTGTGCGCAGGTCCATATTGGCTTCGAAATAGGCTTCGATGGTTCCCACGTCGCGCCAGTAGGGCTCTGCATCGGCCGTTTCGCCGGGAATGCGGTTGTCCTGGAAATCGTACGCGTAAATCTGCGCTTTGCCGGCCAGCTTGGGCAGGATGTCGCGCCCGAAATCGTGGCTGCTCGATTCCTCGGCCGCGTCTTCGGCAAGCAGGCGGAGCAGGCTGCGCGTGGAGAAGATGTAGTTGCCCATGGAGGCATAGACGCGGGTGTCATCGCCCGGCATGGTCGGCGCCGTGGGGTTCTTCTCGTGGAACGCCAGAATGCGGCCGGCTTCGCTGACTTCGACGACGCCGAGCTCGGAAGCATGCCGTTTGTCCACCGGGATGGCCGCCACCGTGACCTCGGCGCCCTTGTCCAGGTGGTAGTCGAGCATGTTGTTCAGGTTCATGCGGTAGATGTGGTCGCCGCCGAAGATGGCTACCGCGTCCGGGTCTGCCTGCTCCACCAAGTTGATGTTCTGGTATATGGCGTCGGCCGTTCCCTGGTACCAGGTCTCGCCGGGAGACCGCATTTGCGCCGGCACCGGAATGATGAATTGCGACTTCAGCAGGGTGCCGAACTGCCAGCCTTCGCTGAGGTGCTGCAACAGCGACTGGCTGCGGAACTGGGTCAACACGTAGATGGAGTAGATGCCCGAGTTGATGAAGTTGCTGAGCACGAAGTCGATGATGCGATACTTGCCTCCGAAGGGAACGGCCGGCTTGGCCCGTTCCTTGGTCAGCGGATAGAGCCGCGTTCCTTTGCCGCCAGCCAGCACGATGCCCAACACCCGTACGCGCATAGTCTTGACCAAAGCCCTATTTTTCCAGGCAAGTGCCGGGAATTGCAAGGCCAATTTACGGGGGCGGCCGGCCGCCTAAAGTAATCCACCGGTCCACCGATAGATTCATTGGCGTAACGCATTGGTTCAATGATTTCCATCATCGGGATTGTCCTAGTGTTTGGCGCCATCGCGTCAGGCTATGCGATGGAACACGGCAAGTTCCTGGTCTTGATGCAGCCGGCCGAGCTGCTCATCATCCTCGGGGCGGCCATCGGTACCCTCGTGGCGGCCAATCCGCTGCCTACGCTGGTTCGCATCGGCAACGGAATCGTAGGGGTTTTCAGCGGCGGAGCTTACACCAAGGACCTTTACCTCAGCAATCTCAAAATGCTGTTCGAACTCTACAATCACGCTCGCAAGGCGGGAACCGCCAAGATCGAAGAGGAGGTGGACTACCCCGAGAAGAGCCCCATTTTTAGCAAATACCCCGATTTCATGAAATCGCACCACGCGGTGGCCTTTCTGTGCGACACGCTGCGGATGGCGTGTTCCGGCGGCGTGGATCCGATGGACATCGACAACATGATGGAGGCCGATCTGGAAGTCCACCACCGGGAATCGGGCGAACCGGTGGCGGCGCTCAGCACCATGGCGGACGCTTTGCCGGGGCTGGGAATCGTGGCGGCAGTGTTGGGCGTTGTCATCACCATGGGCTCGTTAGGAGGTCCCAAGGAAGAGATCGGCCATAAAGTGGCCTCGGCCCTGGTGGGCACCTTCCTGGGCATCCTGTTGTGTTACGGAGTGTTTGGCCCGCTATCCTCGGCGATGCGCGCGCAGATCAATGCCGAAGCCAACTACTACAGTTTCCTGCGCATTGCCGCGCTGGCTTTCGTCAAGGGGATGAGCCCCATCCTGGCGGTGGAACTGGCGCGCCGCTCGATCCCCTCGGAGGTGCGCCCGACGTTCAAAGAGATGGAAACCGCCTGCCGCAAGGGCAACCAAGCGGCCACCAAGGCGGCGTGAACCATGCCTGAGAAAGCTCCGGAAGCCCTCAAAGCCCGGCCGATCATTATTGTCCGCCGAAAAGCCGCCGGTCACGGCGGACCCCATGGAGGCGCCTGGAAAGTCGCCTACGCCGATTTCGTTACCGCCCTGATGGCCTTGTTCATCGTGCTGTGGCTGATGAGCGCCGACAAGGAGGTGCAGAAGGCGATTAGCGCCTACTTCAACAACCCGCGGGGAACCGGCAAGCAGGTTGGAACGGCCGCCGCCGGATTGGGCAATTCGATCGAAGTTCCGAAGGACGATATGAACAAGCTGCGGGAGAAGATTCAGGAGGCGCTGAAGGCCGTACCCAACTTCCGCAACCTGAAAGACCACGTGGAAATCACCATCACTTCCGATGGACTGCGCATCGAGTTACTGGAGAATGAAGCCGGCATTTTTTTTGAGTCCGGCAACGCGGTTCCCACCGAAAACGGCAAACGGCTCCTCAGCACGCTAGCGGGCGAGCTGGGCAAACTGCCCAACAGCCTGATGATTGAGGGTCACACCGATTCCAAGCCCTACAGTGGCGACGCCGCCTACAGCAACTGGGAGCTATCGGCCGACCGCGCCAACTCCGCGCGCAAGATTATGCAGGCCAATGGAGTGCGAGCGGATCAGGTGGCCCAGGTTCGGGGCTTCGCCGACCGCCAGTTGCGCCATCCGGAGGACCCGACGAACGCTTCGAATCGCAGAATCTCGGTGATTGTGCAATACCTGCCATCCACGGGCAGGAGCAAAGGCGCCGCGGACAAACCGGATGCGGCGCCCGAAAGTGGAGGCGGGTGAGACCAAACCCGCCGGGGCCAGCGGACCTCCGGGCAATCCAAAACCCGTAAAATAGCTGCCGGTGCGCGCGGAGCCGGCCCGCCGAAAGACCCCTGCGGGGGCCGCTATCCCATACAGGCAAAGACTTCGCGGTAGAACTCGGGGTGAGCGCGCCAGGATTGGGCGGTGATGAGATTGCCATCGCGCACAGCAGGCAAGGGGCTGAAAATGCCGCCGCTGCGCTCCACCTCAATGCGCACGTTGGCGTGGCAGGTGACGGTGCGGCCCTTGGTGAGCCCGATCGCGGCCAGCACCTGAATGCCGTGGCCGATGGCGCCAACGCATTTGCCTTGCGCGGCGAAATCGCGCACCAGCTCGAGGACGTCGGGATCGTTGCGCAGATACTCCGGGGCGCGGCCGCCCGGGATCAGCAGGGCGCCAAATTCCTTGGCTGCAACCGCGGCAATGACCACGTCGGCATCGAGGCGAGGGCCAGGGCGTTCGACGTATGTCTCCCAACCGGGCTCGGCATCGAAGAAGACCAGGTGCAGAGGTCTGCGCGATGGCGCCGCCACAACGGGCTCCCAGCGGGCTTCCAGGAAACGGTGGTAGGCATAGAGGGCTTCGTAGCCGTCTCCACCGTCGCCGGTGACGATCAGAACCTTTCTGCTCATAGGAGGAGGCTCCGCTCCCGCCAGCATAGCAGCCCTGGAGCAGGGTGGCGTGCGCAGCGGTGGGAGGGCGGGTCCGTGGCCTGTCACACCTCGCCGAGGCACGACACTTCGACTGGCGGCAAGAACCGATTGCCGATGCCAACTCGAATTTCAGGCGGCAGAGCCGGGCGCGAAGCCGCTCAGGAAAGGCAGATCGCCTTCCACGAAATCGAAACGCCCGAGGTCCCGGCGTGGTTCCCAGCGCATTTCGTGGAATATTAAATTCCGCGGCTCTCCGTGAAAACCGGTGATGCGGAAAAAGATTAACGTAATCGGGTCCTTGCCGGGATAGGTGTACTCGTAGCGCGCGATCTCCTCGCCCGCGGCGTGGCAAATGCCCAGCTCCTCTTCCAGCTCACGCGCCAATGCCTGCGGCGGCGATTCGCCGAGTTCCACTTTGCCGCCTGGAAATTCCCACTGCAGCGGATGCGTCTGTCCGGGCTGCCGGCGGCCAATCAGCACCCGCCCGTCGCGTTCCAGAATCGCCGCTACCACTTGGGTCATGCCAATATTGGAACATACCCGAAGGCTCGGTCCGGCCGCGCCGGGCAGCACTGCGCCGCGCGGAGCATCGTTGGCTGCGATCCTGTAGCCTGAGAAGGGCGGTAACTTCCTCCGGTTATGAACCAGGTTTTCTTGCAGCAGACGATTGAACAAGCGACGGAGAGCGTGCGGCGCGGAGGCGGGCCGTTCGCGGCGCTGGTGGTGAAGGATGGTGCGGTGATCGCGGCCGGTACCAACCGGGTCACCGCCGCCAATGACCCCACAGCGCACGCCGAGATGGTGGCGATCCGCGAGGCATGCCGCGCACTCGGCACCTTTCAGCTCACCGGCTGCGACGTCTATTGTTCCTGCGAACCTTGCCCGATGTGCCTCGGCGCGCTGTACTGGGCGCGGCCCGCGCGGATCTTCTTCGGCGCCACCGCTGCGGATGCAGCCGCGGCCGGCTTCGACGACTCGTTGATTTACCGCCAGCTCTCCTTACCCCATGCCGGGCGCGCCATCCCGATGATTCACGTGACGGACCAGTCCGCCCAGCGGCCATTTGAAGAATGGGCGGCCCGGCCGGACAAAGTGCGCTACTGAACGCGCTGCGACGCCCTGTTTTCGGCAAGTTTTTTGGCGATTTTGCCGGACCCTCCCCGAAGATCCGCGGAATTTAAGCCGCGCCGTGCGCGTTGCTATGATGAAAGCTATGAGGTTTTTGCACAAATTTCTCCTGATTGCGCCAGCCGCTTGCTTGCTGGCGCAGACCCCGCCGGCCCCGACGCCGGCCCCCACGAACGCTCCGGCTGCCGCTCCGGCCGCCCCGAAGCTCGCGACGCCGGTTCCGCCCGGAATACTCGCGCCCAGGCCCGCACCGCCGGCGCCGGCGACGGTACCTCCGGACCGCGTGGTTCTCAAGGCCGGCTCCGTGACCCTCACGGCTGCGCAGTTCGACGATCTGATCGACGGGCTTCCCGACAATGTCAAGGCGATGGCGCACGGCCAGCGCCGCAAACAGTTTGCCGACTTCCTGGTCCGGGCGTACATCCTGTCCGCGGAAGGCAGGCGCCGCAAGCTGGATGAAACCCACGCCTACATTGTCCAATCGACGCTCAACGACGACCAGGTGCTGGCCGCTTTGGTGGCCGCTCAAATCAATACGGAAACCAAGGTCGATGAAGCCGAAGCCCTAAAGTATTACGACGAGCACAAGCAGAACTACGAAGAAGTCACGGCGCGCCACATTCTGATCCGTGTGAAAGGCGCTCCCATGCCGGTCAAGCCGGGAGCTAAGGAGCTGACCGACCAAGAGGCTCTGGCCAAGGCCACTGAGGTGCGCAAGCGCATCCTGGCCGGTGAGGATTTTGCCACGCTTGCCAAGACGGAATCGGACGATACAACGAGCTCCAACGGCGGGTTGTTACCAGCGTTTTCACGCGGGCGGATGATGCCATCGTTCGAGGAGGCAGCTTTCAAGCTGAAGCCGGGCGAGGTGAGCGAGCCGGTGAAGACTCCGTACGGATACCACATCATCAAGGTCGAAGGGCATACCACGAAGAGTTTCGAAGAAGTTCGCGCGCAAATCGAAAAGACGCTGGATCAGCAGAAAGCGCAAAAGATCTTGGAAGACATGACCAAGGGCGCGTTCTACGACCCGGAATTCTTCGGCTTGCGGACTGAGATACTGAAGCCGCCCGCCACGCCGGCTCCGGCTGCGACGCCGGCTCCGGCTGCAACAGCGGCTCCGGCGAAGAAGTAAGGTGCGGACGCGGAGACTGGAGATCTCCTGCCCGCAGTGCGGTTCGGCGGAGGTGTCCTACACTTGCACGCCGAACTGCTGTTTCAATCACGTGTGCGCCGGCTGCGGAACCACGTTTGAGCCGGTCACGAGAGCGACGGGTGGCACGTTGGCCGGCATTGTTCCGCCTGACCCGCTCCCGGAGGCGTCAGACGCGACCGTGGCCTGCGCGCGCTGCGAATCCACCGAAGTTTACCTGACCGCCGAAAACGCCGCCGTGTGCGCCCGATGCGGTGCCGTGCTGGAAGTGGAGCTGACGGAAATCCATCCGGGGTAGGAATCATGGGGCAGGTCCCCGACCGGCCAACTTCAAGTGCCCAGGCTCCAGAAGAAAGCCAGGTCAAAAAAAAGCAGGTCGGGGACCTGCTCCACTACGACTTCTGGATAGCTTCAATCAGGGCGGGCACTACCTGGAACAAGTCGCCCACGATGCCGTAATCGGCCACTTCGAAAATTGGGGCGTTGGCGTCCTTGTTGATGGCCACCACGGTGCGCGCGCCTTTCATGCCCACCAGGTGCTGGATGGCGCCGGAGATGCCGATGGCCATGTACATTTTGGGGGCAACCGTCTGGCCGGAGCTGCCCACCTGGCGCTCCATGGGAAGCCAGCCGGCGTCGCAGATGGGCCGCGAGGCAGCCAGCTCGGCGCCTAGGGCTGCGGCGAGCTTTTCGATCAGCGGAATGTTGCCGGCCTCTTTGATGCCGCGGCCCACCGAGACAATCAGCTCCGCCGCGCCCAGGTCCACCGCGCGCTGCGATTCGCGGAAAGGCTCGAGCGGGCGGGTGCGGACATCGCCGGGCGCCAGGCTGGGTGTGACAACCTCGACTGCAGCCCTGCCGTTCAGAACGCCGTCGGCGCGGTAGGCGCCGGCCTGTAAGGACGCGAAGTGTGGCGCATCCCCTGCGAAGCGCACATCCACATTCACTTTTCCTTGGAAAAGCTGGCGGACCAGCGTCAGCGCGCCGTTTTCGACGCGGTGCGATACCACGTCGCTCACCGCTACGCGGTCGAGCCTGGTGGCCAGCTTCGGAAGAAAGTCCCGAACCTGGTAAGTGTGCGGGAAGAGCACGATCGCGGGTTCGATACGGTCGATGTGCGCTGCGAGCATGTTTGTGTAAGCATCCGGCGTGTAATCCTGCAGCAGCTCGTGCTCGAACGCGTAGACAGTCTCTAGCTGCTTGGCCGCCAACTCGTTCGCCAGCGCGCTGATGTTGTGCCCCAACACGGCGGCGGAGGCTGTGGTCCCCAACTCCTGCGCGATCTGCTGCGCGGCGGCGAGGGTTTCGAAGGACATGCGGTGCCACTGGCCCGCGCGCTGTTCCAGGACCGCCAGAACGCTCATATCACGCGCGCCTCAAATCGCAGCTTCTCCACCAGTTGTGCGGCGGCCTGTTTGGGATCGCCTTCGAATAGTTGCGTGCGCTTGGTGCGCTCGGGCAGGTACAGGCGTTGGAGAACGATGGTGGCAGGGGCCGGCGCCACACCCAGACTGGCGGCCGTGACGTGGCGGACTTCCTTAGACTTGGCTTTCTTGATGCCCATCAGGGTGGCGTAGCGCAGCTTGCTGATGCCGGATTGAACGGCAAGCAGGGCCGGCAGCGGCATCTCGATATGCTGGAACCAGCCGTCTTCGAGCTCGCGCTTGACGCGGATGACGCCGGGGAGCGCCTCCACTTCCATGATGATGGTGGCGTGCGGGAGGCCGAGAAGCTCGGCCAGAATGACGCCGGTCTGGCCGTAACCGAGGTCGTCGGATTGCAGGCCGGTGAGAACCAGGTCGGGCGATTCGCTCTTCACCGCGGCGGCTAGCAGGCGGGCGCAGGCAAGCGGATCGAGCGCGCTCACGTCCTCTTCCACATGGATGGCGCGGTCGGCGCCCTTGGCCAGCGCTTCGCGGATGCTTTGGCCGGCGCGCTCTGGACCGGCGCACAGGGCGACGACCTCTCCGCCGTGCTTTTCCTTGAGTTGCAGCCCGGCCTCGAGGGCATAGGCATCGGGCTCATTGATCTCGTAAGTCAGGTCGGCTTCTTCGATCCATTGGCCCGAGGCGGCGATGCGCAACTGCGAATCGCGCGCCGGAACCTGCTTGATGGCGACGATGATTTTCATAGGAACGGCACCAGCGCGCTCCGGGCCGGGCATGCCCGGCCCCTACAAAACAGGTTTGGGGTCCTCTCGCACCGCCACAGAGCGGCGGCTTCACTACTCAGAATACCGCTTAAAGATGAGGCAGCCGTTGGTGCCGCCGAAGCCGAAGCTATTGGAGAGCGCGTAGTCGATCTTCATCGGCCGGGCGTGGTTGGGGATGTAATCCAGATCGCAGCCGGCATCCGGATGCTCATGGTTGATGGTCGGCGGCGCCACCTGATCGCGCAGCGCCAGCACGCTGATGCCGGCTTCGAGCCCGCCGGATCCGCCCAGCAGGTGGCCGGTCATTGACTTGGTGGAACTGACGGCCACTTTGTAAGCGTGGTCGCCGAAGGCGCGCTTGATGGCCGCGGTTTCGGCGCGGTCGCCGACCTCGGTGGAAGTGCCATGAGCGTTGATGTAGTCCACCTGCCCGGGGGCGATCGCGGCGTCGCGCAGCGCATTGCGCATCACCCGGTAGGCGCCATCGCCATCGGGCGACGGCGCGGTGACATGAAACGCGTCGGCGCTCATACCGTAGCCGACGATTTCGGCCAGAATGCGCGCGGACCGGCGGCGGGCGAATTCCAGCTCCTCGAGCACCAGGATGCCGGCGCCTTCGCCCACCACGAAGCCGTCCCGGTCCCGGTCCCAGGGGCGCGAGGCGCGTTCCGGTTCGTCGTTGCGCGTGGAAAGCGCCCGCATGGCGGCGAAACCGCCGATGCTCATGGGAGTGACCGCGCCCTCCGTGCCGCCGCAGATCATGGCGTCGGCGTCGCCACGCTGGATCATGCGGAAAGAATCGCCGATCGAGTGGGAGCTGGTGGTACACGCGGTGGCGGTAGCGGAATTGGGCCCCTTGGCGCCGCTGCGAATCGAAACATAGCCCGAGGCGAGATTGACGATGGTGGCGGGAATGAAAAATGGGGAAATGCGGCGCGGGCCCTCTTCCAAAAGCGTCTTGTGCTCGCGCTCGATGACTTCGAATCCCCCGATGCCGCTACCGATGTAGACACCCACCATTTCTTCGGTCTCCGGCGTGACCTTCAGGCCGGAGTGGGCGAGCGCGCAATCCGAGGCCGCGATGGCGAACTGGATGAAGCGCCCCATCTTCTTGATTTCTTTTTTTTCGATGTACCGCGCCGGATCGAATCCTTTGACTTCTCCGGCGATGCGGCAGGAAAAGGCCGAAGCATCGAACTGCGTGATGGGGCCAATGCCGCATTTGCCGGCGCGAATGGCGGCCCAGGAGTCCTCGGTTCCGATGGCTAGCGGCGTCACCAATCCCACGCCGGTCACTACCACTCTTCTCGTCAAGTCCGGTCTCCCTGAGAAAAGTGGCTACTTCTTGGCAGTCTTGTTCTCGATGTAGTCAACGGCGTCCTTGACAGTTGTGATCTTCTCGGCGTCCTCGTCGGGGATCTCGAGCTCGAAGGCCTCCTCGAAGGCCATCACGAGTTCGACGATGTCCAGCGAATCCGCGCCCAAGTCGTCAACGAACGACGCGGTACTGTCGACCTGGCTCTCGTCGACGCCCAACTGCTCGACGATGATCTGCTTCACCTTCTGCTCTACTAATGCCATGCACTCCTCCTGGGATATGCGAACGCGTTGATTTTAGCTGCCTTTGCGGAGACTTCGCAAGTAATAGGCCGATAAGACGGCCCGGCCCCATGCAAGTTGCTCATGGGCAAGACCGGAAACTTCATTCTGCCACATTTCGCACGGGAACTTTCAGCCGGTCGTGGTGTCCATTTCAACATGGACTGGGAACACTGGGAAGCGGCCGTTCCGGTGCTCGAAGCGCGGTCACTGACTAAACGGTACGACGGCTTCCGGGCGGTACGCGACGTGAGTTTCTCCATCCGGCCAGGCGAACTGCTGGGCGAGGTGGGGCCGAACGGCGCCGGCAAGAGCACCATCGTCAGAATGTTGACCGGGCTGACCGAGCCGAGCGCCGGCAACGTGCTGTTTCGCGGCCGGCCAATCGCCAGCGATTTGGGGGACTACAAACGCAACCTTGGCTATGTGCCGGAAACGCCGGACCTCTACGGATTTCTCACCGGCTGGGAGTATCTGGAAATGGTGGCCACGCTGCGGGGCCTGGAACGGCACCGGTTTCGGCGGAAAGCCGAAGCCATGCTGGACGCCCTGACGCTGTTCCCCAACCGTCACAACCCGATTGCCGGTTATTCCAAAGGCATGCGCCAGCGCATCGTGGTGATTTCGGCGCTGCTGGACAATCCCGCCGTGCTGATCCTGGACGAGCCGTTTTCGGGGCTGGATGTGACCAGCGCGCTGGTATTGCGGCGCCTGATCGGAATGCTGGCGGCGAAGGGCAAGGCCATCCTCTTCTCATCGCCAGTGCTGGAACAGGTGGACCAATTGTGTTCGCACCTGCTGTTGTTGCGGCGCGGCTCGGTGGTGGCCAGCGGGACGATGGAAGAAATGCGCGCCGGCCCCGAAGGGCGCGCCGGCGAACTGAGCCTGGAAGCACGGGTCATGCAACTGACGGAACAGGTGGATGCTGGTGAGGTTGCGCAGAATCTTCTCGCAGCGGCGATGGCGCCTTCGCGCTAGCCGCCTGGCCCGGAGGCCGATTTTTCGCCTGACGCGCCATTTCCTGGCCCGGCTGGTACACGGCGGCCAGGAGGACGGGTCAGATTTCAACCTCGGTGCGGGCGGATTGCTCGGACTGCTGGCCGCTCCGGGCGCCTTCCAGACCTTCGTCATGATCAATAAGTACTCGACGCTGCTAGACTTTTTTCTCCACCACCAGCGGCCGGACTACTACCTCCGTTCGATCCCGGACAAATACTTGTTCATTTCCATCGCCATGGCAGTGACCGGAATTGTGACGGTCCTGAAGTGGGACCGCATTCTACCCGATGCCCAGGACTATACGAACCTGGCGCCGCTGCCGATCCGGGCGCGCACCATTCTCGCCGCCAACGTGGCGGCGATCGGGATTGCGGTGCTGCTGTTCGTGGCAGTCGCCAATGCCTTTTCCACGCTGCTGTTTCCGGCGTTCGTGACGGCCGCGGCTCAGGTGGGGCTGCCCGAGCTTGTGCGTTTCGTGGCGATCCACGCCGGCGTCATGGCACTGGCCAGCCTGTTCACGTTCTGCGCGGTGTTCACCATACTGGGGATCTTCGCTACGGTGTTGCCACGGCGGGCGTTTCAGGGCGTCTCATCCTGGCTGCGCGGCATTTTGGTGGTGGCATTCCTGATGCTGTTGCCGAGCGGTGAAGCCGCGCCAGCGCTGCTGCGGCAACTGGCGGACAAGCCGGATTCACCGCTCAGCTGGCTTCCCTCGTTCTGGTTCCTGGGCCTGTACCAATCGCTGCAGCACAGGGCCACGCCGGTGCTCGCGGAAGTGGGGCGTATGGCGTTGCCCGCCACGGCGGTTTTGTTCGTCTGCATGGTGTCGACGTACGCCCTCAGCTATCGGCGACGCTTTCGAGCCGTTTTGGAATCCGCCCGGCGCCACAGCGGCCCCCGCGGCTTTCGGCTGGTGCCGGCGGCGCTCGACCTGTTTGCAAGCCCTGCCCAGGGGTTTGAACGCGCCTGCCACCGATTTACGACACGCGCCTTGCTGCGTAACGAAGCCCATCGTCTGTGCCTGGCAGTGGCGCTGGGGCTGGGATGGCTGCTCGGGTTTCAGAGCGTGGCAAATGCTTCCGGCGGCGCTCGGCCATCGGCGGCCCTGCTCGAAGGCCCGCTAATTGCGGTTTATTTGCTGCTTCTGGCGCTGCGCCTGGCATTTGAGATGCCGGCGGTTCTGCCGGCAAACTGGATCTACCGTTCCCTGCTGGATCCGCTCGCCAACCAGACGCTCGGCGTGGCACGTCGCGTGATGCTGGCGTTTCTTATTCCGGCTGTGCTGCTGCCATCGGCTGCGTACTTCTGGTGGAGGTGGGGCTGGGCCGCGTCGCTGCTCGAGATCGCCTGCCTGCTGTGCCTTTCCGCGTGCCTGATGGAAATCCTGCTGTCCGGCTACCGCAAGGTTCCGCTGACGTGTCCCCTGCCCGGCATTCGCCAAAACTTCCTGGTGCTGTGCCTTGCGCAATTCCTAGCGTTCGAAGCGTTCACTCAGATCGGGGCCGGGGCCGAGCGCTGGATCTTCGATCATCCCCAGCGCTTCGTCTGGCTGCCGGGGCTGATGCTGACAACCTGGCTATGGCGGCGCCAAAGGCAGCGCCAGGCGCTGGAGGCGGGGGAAGCCGAGTTGGGGATCACCTTCGAAAGTGCCCCGCCGCCCGACGTGGTGCGGTTGAACATTTTGAGCGGTGGCTGAAATCCACCAGCGGCGGTGCAATAGGGCCAGCCCGCGCCAGGCGGAAGCCTTTGCAATCCAAATACTTGCATTTGGTGAAACAGATGCAATAGGTGGGTGCGTCGAAAGTGATGAGGGACCTAGTATGGAACGCATCTCGCAAATTGCCATAGTTTTGGCGACCGCAGCCAGCCTCGCGTTGGCGCAAGACCCGGAGTGGCGCCACATCGGCGATCCGGCGCCAGCGCCGGCCGGACAGCAGGCGCAAGCGCAGGACCAGACGATGCCCGCGGCGCCGGCCCAGCAGCCAAACCCGGAGCCGATAGCACAGCCCAATCCGGAGGGACAGCCGGCCATGGCTCCGGCTCCTATGCCGCAGGCGGCGCATATCAGCCGCCCCGCATATGGCCTGCCGGCAGAATTGACGGTCAAACCGGGCACATATGTTTCGGTACGCATCAATCAGGCGCTCTCGACCGCACACAACCAGGTGGGCGATCCGTTCACCGCGACGCTGATGCAGCCACTAGTGGTGGACGGGGTGGTGGCGGCGCATCGCGGCCAAACGGTTTATGGGCGCGTGGCGGAAGTTGAAAAGCAGCACTCCGATAAGCCGTCGCGGCTCAGACTGGAGCTGACCAGCTTCACCCTGGCCGATGGCACGCAGGTAGCGGCCCAAACGCAGTTAGTGACGCGCCAGGGCGGTACCACCCCGGCCGGCGTGCAAGCCGGAACAGTGGCGGGGACGACCGTAGCGGGCGCGGCAGTCGGCGGAATGGCGGCTTGGGGCACGGGCGCGGCCATCGGAGCGGGCGCCGGAGCGGCGGCCGGACTTGTTGGTGTGCTGCTCACACGCAACCATCCCACGGTGATTTATCCGGAAACGGCACTGACCTTCCAGGTGACGGCGCCGGTCACGATATCGACGACGCGCGCACCGCAGGCGTTTCGCTACGTCGGACCCGAGGATTACGAACGCCCTGCGCTACAGATGTCGGCTGGACCGCGGCGCGCGGTTCCTCCGCCAAACTACTATGGCCCGGGCTACGGGTATCCGTATGCGTATCCGTATTACTACGGCTATTCGTACCCCTATGGGTACCCCTATTGGGGACCGCAATGGGGCTTCGGTGCGATGATTCTCGGCGGTCGCGGTTGGGGCTGGGGCCGCTGGCGCTGATCCCGGAGAGGGCACGCAGCTTGCCAGCGAACAATCTTCGCATGGCCCGCGCGTCACGCCTGGCGCATTCCGGAGCAGGCTCAACGGCAGAACGACCTGTTTTCGCCGCGAGCGCGCCCGCAGGCTGCGCGGTCCGTTAGCGGAGAATTGCCCTCTGCGGAACGGCAGCCGGCGGTGCGGAAGCTGCCAAATCGTGACTTGACCTCATGGTCCGCATCGCCGCGAAGCTGAGCGTCACGCCAAGCCCCACCATCGCCGGCAGCCTGAAAGAGTATGCTTGTGCCAAAAAGATGAGAGCCGTCAGGTAACCCACCATTGCCAGCAGGTAGCAGAAACATCCGGTCGCGATTTCCAGGTAGCCCTCCCGCTTAGCCTTGCGATAGGTCCGAAACACAAGCAGCATTGCCGATCCGAGACCGGCAGTAAAGAAAATAAATGCCGGCACGCCGCACTCCGACGACACCTGAGTGAAAGCACAATGAGTGGCGTGCCAATTGCCGTGAAATCCCTCGCTTCGGCTCGTCTTCCCTTCAAAGTTGGCGAACTGATCGGGACCGATCCCAAACACCGGATGCTCGATTGTGTACTTCACGCTTGTCAAGAAAAGATACTTGCGGGACTCTGCCGATTCCGTGGCCTCCTCCTGTTTGCCGCCAAATAACGAGCCCAGGCGGTTGAGCGTCATGCGAGGTAACATGGCTAGTGCCGCCAAGGTTATCACGCCTGCGGCGATCACTAACACGACTTTCCTGGATAGGGAAACGTGAATCAGGATATAGAGAAACGCGACTGCCAAGCCGATGAGGCCGCCGCGGGACGCGGTTCCTAATATAATCCAAAGCCCGTACATCAACAATCCCAGGACCACGATGCGGACGATGATCGATCTGCCTTTACCGGTCATGAAGAACAACAAAAATGGCAGCACCAATAGCAGTTGCGCCGCCAGATCGTTTGAATTGCCGATCGTTCCGCTGGCCTCCAGGGACACCCGGCCGTTGGCAACCTGCTCGAAATAGCGCGTCGAGGCCAGATTCATAACGGCGGCAGCGGCTATGGTGCGGAATATAGCCCGGACTTCGCCCCAGTTCAGGGCCATGCCGCCGACCAACAGCAAGAAAATACCGTCGACTCGGGCGTAGTTTAAAACGCGCTGCACCGAACCTCCCGGCCAGCTACTGAATGGCGTAGCTAAAACCATCCACGCAAAGAAAGCCACCCAATAGAAGGCAGCACGCGAGCGGAATGTACGCTGCACTCCTCCCATCAGGAGGGTCGATAGTATCGCCGGCGGCCCCACTATATACAGCAGATATGTGTTGACATGAGTAATATAGCGAATCAACTCGGGCAGGACGCTGAGGCGCAAGAAGAGCGTCGCCAGGCAGAAGTAGAAGGCGATTCTACGCAGGGAATGAGTTTCCCACGCGTCCTCAAACGAAAACGGAGGGGGCCCGCCGGCCGCCGGTGCCGCCACCATCGCATGGGGCCGCTCGAGCGCTACACCAGGGCCGCCGCCCGCGGAGGCTTGTTGCTTATTTGATTGCATCCGTTCAATCCAATCATAGTACCGGTGCAATGTGCCCGCCAGGCATCATGGACGGGCAGAAGGCGCGCGCAGGCAGGTGGCGCGCAGGTGTCTCTAATAAGTATTCACGATCTCGCCGTCACAACCGCTGTCACAGGCGAGATCAACGGATCTGAGCGACTCCAATTGTCAATCCGAACGCCCGATTGCAGAGCCCGCGAAAGTGGAAGCGCCGGCTAACGCTGTGTTCGCGCCCGTCACCGAAACGTCGCTATCGGTCAGGCCAGCGCCTCGGAAACCCAAGCGCAGCGCACTCAATGCGAAGCCGATCGCCAGCGGTATAAAGGCGTCGAACTGGCGGGGCTCGCGAAATTTTCCAAATACATACGTCACACCGAACAGAGGGAGCAGCAGGAACGCACTCCGGCGAAGCATTTGCGGTGCCGACTTCCATCCCCACACAGTAAAGAGAAACATGGGCAGCAGGGTAACAACCGAAGTCCCAATCGCCCTTGGGTCATGCAGTAATTCCCAGAGATTGGTGATCACGCGTATTTGGAATGGTGAAGTCACGGGTACTGCAGCCATGATGAGGAGCCGAGCCAACAACCAAGCTGCCACCGCTGAGCCGGCGACGGCTACCGAACGGCGCGGCTTTTCCCGGCCGTAAGATACGGCAACTGCGACAAAGGCCAGGAGGAGAGTATTTTCGTGGTTCAGTGCGCCGATCCCGACCAGCAGAACAAAGAAAATGTACCGGCGGTCCCAAAGCGCCAGCAGAGCCAAGGTATATATTAGAATTATTGCAATATCGAAAAAGTCATAGTAAGTCAGAGTGGGCGCTAGCATCACAATCAGCAGTAACTGCCCGAGATAAGCATTGTCGGTTCCCACAAAACGCGCTGACCAGCGAGCTACCACTAGCATCGTTGCCAGAATTACAGCCGCCTGAACCAGATAGAACGCACGGAGTGGCGAAATGCCCGGGATGTGTCCATAGATCCATTGTGCGGGCCACACCAGGAGAAGTCTTCTGCCGAACACGTCCAATGTCTGCGGAGCAGTCAGGATCTGCTTCAGGGGATACCACGACGCCTCTGATTCCAGACGGGTCAATAGCAGAAAAAGCAGGCCGGAGAAGGACACTGTGAAGATCGCCAGCTTAGCTTTCGGGGATGATGGTACTCGCAAATGTAATCGCGGGACAATTAGCAACGCGGCGACGACGAGCATGAATAGAATGGCATACAGCCTCATTAGGTGCATCAGATCAGCTTCAGTAAGAGCGGGCAGGTCCCCCCTGGAACCGTAATCTACTCGTAAGATCCGTAGAAGGAGCGGCCCGGAAAAGGAAAGGGCAAAGAACATCAAACCGAGCAGCCCGCTAACCCAGCACGCCAATCGAGTTCGCATAATTCGTCCCTTCAAATCAAGCCAACCCGGATTTCGCTACCGGCGCCGGTAGTGCAAAGAGCGCTCCCTGGACGAGGAGCTTTGGGGGGGTGTACCATCTGGGCACTCAGCTTAGCATCCCTAAGGATCGTGCGGGAAGGCCGGCATCGTACGCAGAACGTCTCACTCCAGGATGTAGCGGGGCTTCGGCGCGCAGGGGCGAGGCGAACACTGCGGAAGGTTTGTGAAAAAGGAATTGTGCGCGGCTACGCCCCTACTATTGAGACGTGCCGGCCGGCACCGGGCAGGCCGGCGACGCGTGCTGCTTTCACTGAGACGACGCCATCGGTATTTTGCAGCACGCCATCGATCAGCAGAAACGGCTCGCCCAGCACCGCGAGTTTGAAGCGATCGAAAGTTTTCGGATCGAGGATGACATTGAGCACGCCGGTTTCATCTTCCAGGCTAAGGAAGACGAATCCCTTGGCCGTGCCCGGGCGCTGGCGCACGATCACCAAGCCGGCAATCCGCACCAGGCGGCCGTTGGGCATGCACGCCAGCTCGGTGGCGCGGGTCACGCCAAGCGCGTTCATTTCCCCGCGGCGATGCGCCATGGGATGGCGGCCGATAGTCAGGCCGGTGCCGCGGTAATCGGCCCACAGGCGCTCTTCGGTATCCATGTGCGCGAGCGGCGAAGGTTCGTCTGTTTCCTCTTGCAGCTCAAGCAGCGGGCCCACCGGCAGTGTGGCGCGCTGCGCCTGCCAGAGAGCGTCGCGGCGATGGACCCCGCGGGCCGCGCGAACGATGGAATTCAGGGCACCGATTTCCGCCAGCCGGTTGACCTCATCCTTGCGCAGCTCGGGCACGCGCAGCGCCAGGTCATCGATGCTCGAGAACGGGTGCGCGCGAACGATGGCGCGGCCGGCTTCTTCGCGCAGGCCGCGGGCGTAGCGGAGGCCGAGACGCAGCGGCAGGCCGTGCCGAGCTTCCACCGTGCAGTCCCACTCCGATTTCATCACGTCCACCGGCAGCACCCGCAGGCCGTGCCGCTGCGCGTCTTTGATCAACACGGCGGGAGAGTAAAAGCCCATCGGCTGGTTGTTCAACATGGCGCAGGTGAAAGCCGCCAGGTAATGACACTTCAAATATGCGCTGGCGTAAGCCAGCAGGGCGAAACTCGCCGCGTGCGATTCGGGGAAGCCGTAGAGCGCAAAAGAAGTGATCGAGTGCACGATGGTATCCTGCACGGCGCCGGTGATGCCATTCGCCGCCATGCCGGCGCGCAGCCGCACTTCGAGATCCGCCATGCGTTTTTCCGAGCGTTTGAACCCCATGGCGCGGCGCAACTCCTCGGCTTCGCCGCCGCTGAATCCGGCGGCGATCATTGCCATGCGCAGCAACTGCTCCTGAAACAGCGGCACGCCCAGCGTGCGGCGCAGCACCGGTTCCAGCGTGGGGTGCAGGCAATCGGCCGCTTCCCTGCCCTGGCGCCGGTTCAAATAGGGATGCACCATTTTGCCCACGATCGGCCCCGGCCGGATGATCGCTACCTGCACCACGATGTCGTAAAAGCGGCGCGGTTTCATCCGTGGCAGACAGGACATCTGCGCGCGGCTTTCCACCTGGAACATGCCGATGGTGTCGGCTTTCTGGAGCGCCCGATAAACCGCCGGATCGTCCTGCGGCAGGCGCGCCAGGTCCACCGGCTTGCCGTAGATCTCGGGAATCATTTTCAGGCTGTCCTGGATTACCGCCATCATGCCCAGGCCGAGCAGGTCCACCTTGATGATCCCCATATCGGCGCAGTCTTCCTTGTCCCACTGCACCACCACGCGGCCGGGCATGCTGGCCGGTTCGAGCGGCACCACCGAATCCAGTTGCCCCTGGCAGATCACCATGCCGCCCGAATGCTGGCCGAGATGCCGCGGCATGTCCTGCGCCATTTTGTACAGCTCGAAAAATTTGCGCGCGCGTGGATTGGCGAGATCCAGGCCGGCTTCGCGAAACTGGCGGTCGGCGGTGTCTTTGGGATCCCGCCACTCCCAGGTATGCGCCAGCTTGGAAAGTTTTTCGAGCGAGGTGATTTCGAAGCCCAGCGCCTTGCCCACTTCGCGCGCAGCGGAGCGGCCGCGGTAGGTGATCACGTTGGCGGTCATAGCCGCGCCCAGCTGTCCGAAGCGCTGGTACACGTACTGGATGACCCGCTCGCGCTGTTCGCCGCTGGGCAGATCGATATCGATGTCAGGCCATTCGCCGCGCTCTTCGGAAAGAAAGCGCTCGAACAGCAGGTCCATGCCGACCGGGTCCACGGCGGTGATTTCGAGCGCATAGCAGACCGCGCTGTTGGCGGCCGAGCCGCGGCCCTGCGCCAAAATGCCGCTAGTCTTGGCGAAGCGCACGATGTCCCAAACGATGAGGAAATAGCCGGCGAGCTTGAGCTTTTCGATCAGCGCCAGCTCGCGCTCGATTTGCCGGCGCGCGCGCTCGTGGTAGGGCTGGTAGCGGCGGCGCGCGCCTTCATCCACGCGCGCGCGCAAAAAGCCGGCCATGGTTTCCCCTGCGGGCACGGGATAGCGCGGAAATTCGTAACCGAGACGGTCAAGCGTGAATTCCAGGCGCGAGGAGATTTCGAGCGTAGCATCGAGCGCCTCGGGCAGATCGGCGAACAGGCGCGCCATTTCCGCCGGAGTTTTGACGTGGCGCTCGGCATTGCGCTCCAGCAGCCGGCCGGCGTTTGCCAGCGTCACGTGGTTGCGGATGCAGGTGAACACGTCCAGCAGCTCGCGCTGGGCGGGCGTGGCGTAAGCGGCGCCGTTGGTGGCTACCAGCGGAATGCGGAGACGCCGCGCGAGTTCGATGATGGCCTGATTGGCTGCCTCCTCTTCCCGCTGGTGGTGGCGCTGCAGCTCGGCGTACACGTTGGAGCGGCCGAATATATCGAGCAGGCGTGCCTCGGGATGTCGGGTGAGGCAGATCAGGCCGCGCGCGAATTCGGCTAGCTCTTCGAGCGTGGCCGCACCTTCGCCTTTTTTGGCACGCAGCTTCATGCGGGTGATCAGACGGCAGAGGTTTTGATAGCCTTCGCGCGTGGCCGCCAGCAGCGGGTAGGAGTTGCCGTTGGTGCAAGTGATCTCCGCGGCCGTATGGGCGCGGATGCCGGCCTTTTTCGCCGCCATGTGAAAACGCGGCGCGCCGTAGACGCCGTTGCGGTCCACCAACGCCATGGCGGGCGCACCCGATTGCGCGCAGGCCCCCGCCATCTCTTCCGGCACCGAAGCGCCTTCGAGAAAACTGAAACCAGAGCGTGCGTGCAGTTCCACGTACATGGAATTCTTTACTGCCTGTAAGGGCGAGGCATGCCTCCCGCGCCATGCATGCTCACAACCGCTTGTTTACTAGCCGGGCCGGGCGTGCCCGGCCCCTACGATTGACGCGAGGATGGGTTAGCGTATTTGCGAAATGATGTACTTAGTCATAACTGCCTTCCACGAACCAGCCCCTTATCTCGCAATAGATGCGGTAGAGGGCGCCATCGGAAAGCGCGATATCCCATTCGTCTCGCGACCAGGGGTCGCTAGTCCACCAGTCGCCGGAGGTGCGCCAGGGGCCAGCCCGTTCGAGAATTCGGCCGCGAATTTGCTCGGCGGCGAGGAAACTGGGCTGGCCGGAAGCCAGAGTGACGCGGGCCATGCGGGGCGGGCGATACATGCGGAGAACAAGCGAGGTTGCGGAGGACAGACAGCACTGTCCACGCGGCGCAAAGGCAGCGCCTTGGGACAGTGAAGTCTGTCCCCTGGTCTCCAGAATAAGGTGCGGAGGACAGACAGCACTGTCCACGCGGCGCAAAAGCGGCGCCTTGGGACAGTGAAGTCTGTCCCCCGGTTTCTGCATGCGGAACGCATCGGGGCGATAGGTGTCGAGCAACTCGGGGCAGCCCGCGCGGCCCTCGCCGACGATTGCTTGAATCCGCGCCAGCGTCAGCTCCAGCTTCACGGGCTCCGGGGCGGCGGGCACGAAAAGGCCGCCCTGCGCGGCTTGCGGCTTCACGGGATTCACGCCAAGCTTAATGCGTTCGATGGGCGCCGCGGGCGGATGGCCGGCAAGATCGAGCCGCAGCAATTTCAATAACGATTTGCCATCGAGCGAGGGCGCCGGCAGCCGCAACGTGCGTTCATGAACGGTGCGGGTTTCCAGATGCAGGCAAAGGCGCAACTCATTGGTGGCAAGCCCGCGAGTGGCCAGCCGCGTGATGAGGCCATTCAGCAGGCGCGCCAGCAGGAACTCGAGCGGCTCCAGCAGCTCCACAGGATATTCCAGCTCGATCTCTTCCTCAAACCGCGGCGGCTCTTCGAACGGCGTCAGCTTGCGCTCCGCTTCCCCGCGCGCCAGCTCGCGCAGATGCAATCCTTCCGCGCCCAGGCGCTCGGCAATTCCCAGCGGCGGCAGCGCGGCCAGATCCTGAAAGCGGCGAATGCCCCAGCGCTCGAGCGTTTCCTGCAACTCGGCGGAGGGCCCCAGCAGCGCGACCGGCAGCTTGCCCAGGAACTTGGCTTCATCGCCCTGCGGAACTATGCTGACGCCCATGAATCCACGGGCGGCGCAGATGGCGGCATCGGGATTGGCGGCCAGGGCGATAGCCGCCTGCGCACCGCTTTCGGCGGCGCGGCGCGCCAGGGCAGCGGCCAGTTCCTGCGCGGCGCCGAAGAGGCGGTCCAGGCCGGCCACGTCGCAAACGGCGGTGTCGGGCGCGGTTTGCTCCACCAGCGGCGAAAAATCAAACGCCACCGCCGCCAGGTTTCCCGCGCCATGCAAACAGGCGAACATAGCTTACTCGCGTCCGATCGAGGACAGACACCACTGTCCACGCGGCGCAAAGTCGGCGCCTTGGGACAGTGGTGTCAGTCCCCGACCGGTATCGAAAACGGCGGTAATGGCGCGACCAGGCTTGCGCCGCGCCACCGCCACGCGCATGCCGCCGAGCAGCCGGGCGGAATCGAGCACGCCCGACCAGTGCGTGCGCTGCCGCGACAACTCCAGCATCAGGCTGGCGCACGTTTTGGCGTTCGATTGCCTCGCCACTGCAATCAGCACGGTGGGTGTGTGCTCCACGGCGCGGCGCAAACGGAACCAAGAAGTGAGCGAGATGCGCCGCGCGGCCGGCGCCGGAGTATCGCCCAGATCCAGCGCCACCACGCCGAAGCCGCCGCCTTGCAGCAGCAGATCGGCCGCACGGAGCGCATGCTCGGCGTTGTGTCCGCAGCGAATCCACAACAGCCGCGGCAAATCCACGCCGGCCGCCGCGGCGGAAAGCGGATCGAACGCGTCTTCTGCATCCACCAGGGCGCAGAACTCCTGTCGCGCGGTGGCATGGGCAAGAATCGAAACCAGCAGGCTGGCGCGGCCGGAAGATGGCGCGCCGAAAATCTCCGTGAGACACCCGCGCGGCAGGCCGCCAGTCACCAGGTCGATTTCCGGAACGCCGCTCGGAACCGCTTCGGCAGCCGTTTTCTCTTGCCACCCCAGGTGACCGCCGAGCAGAGTTTCGAACTGTTTCCGAAGTACCGCCGCGCCCATATTTTCGCCTTTTGTTCGCCTACTTGATTTTTACAGAAATGAGCCGCGGTGTCAATTGGTACAAGGCAATACGAACCCACGCAAATTTAACTTGTATTTTGCAAGTGACTCCGATAATTTATGGGAAATGCCTGGGGCGCCGAAGTCAAAAAGGCGGTCTGGCTGCCCGGTGAGTATCTCCCTGGAACTGTTGGGAGATCGCTGGTCGCTGCTGATTGTCCGCGATCTGATGGTGCGCGGGCTCCGGACATTTAAGGAGTTCCAGGAATCGGGCGAAGGGATTGCCTCGAACGTTCTGGCGGACCGTCTACAGAAACTCGAAGCGGCGGGAATCATCGCCGCGGAAGCGGATGAGACGGATGGAAGAAGGGTAAATTACCGGCTGACTGAGAAAGGGATTGACCTGGCGCCGGTGCTTTTGGAGTTGTTGATCTGGGGAGCTCGGCACGAAGAGACAGGTGCGCCGTGCGCCGCAATCGAGGAAATGGCGAAAAATCGCGAAGCCGTCGTAGCTGAAGCCCGGCGACGGTGGCAAGAACGCGATTCGACTCCGCTGATCCCCAAATTTGGGGAAGACGCTACGCAGAGATAAAAGGAGGGGACTACAATGACAAGAACTTCAGTACTTTCAGGCGCGCTGCTGTTATTGGGCGCTACGGCATTCGGGCAGGCACTCACTCAAGCGGATCGCGAGCGGGGTGTTCAGTATCTCGAGCAAACCCGCGACGGCGTGGTCGCGGCTGTGAAGGGACTCTCGGACGCTCAGATGAAGTTTAAATCGGCGCCGGACCGTTGGTCTGTGGCGGAAACGCTCGAACACATTGCCAAGGCCGAAGATTTGCTCTTCCAGCTGATAACGGATACGGTCATGAAGGCGCCCGCGGGACCCGCCGATCGCGATACGGCGAAAATCGACGCCATGGTTTTGGCCAGGATCCCGGACCGAAGCCACAAAGTCCAGGCGCCGCCGCCGTTGGTGCCCACGGGCAATTGGACGCCAGCCGAGTGCCTCGATCATTTTCTGAAGAGCCGCGCCAAAACAATCGCGTTCCTGGAATCGACGCCGGGCTTACGCGAGCATGTCGCCGACAGCCCACTTCGGCAGCAGCTGGACGGATACGAATGGCTGCTGTATATCGCGGCGCACAGCGAGAGACACACCAAACAGATTCTCGAAGTGAAGGCCGATCCAAACTTCCCGAAGAATTAGGGCAAGTCAGGAAATGACCAGTTCAGTCAGCAACCGCTCCCTGTGGTCGCAGCTCTGAAGGAGACGAACGCATCGGAGCCGCGACCGTGAGGGAGCGGTCGGAAAGTCATTAAAACAGTCATTAAATAGGAGGGGAATATGAGCAACGTACGCGTACTGGTTGGCACACGCAAGGGAGCGTTCGTGCTGACTTCGGACGGTAAGCGCGATAAGTGGGAGGTGAGCGGCCCGCACTTTGCGGGTTGGGAAATTTACCACATGAAAGGCTCGCCTGCGGACCCGAACCGGCTCTACGCATCGCAGTCGAGCGGCTGGTCCGGGCAGGTAATCGAGCGTTCGAACGACGGCGGCAAAACCTGGGAGCCGGTGGGCAATAAGTTCGTCTATGATGGCGTACCCGGCACGCACCAGTGGTACGACGGCACGCCGCACCCTTGGGAATTCAAGCGGGTTTGGCACCTGGAACCGTCGCTGACCGATCCGGATACGGTCTTCGCCGGCGTGGAAGACGCCGCTCTATTCCGCTCGACCGACGCCGGGCAGACGTGGCAGGAACTCGCGGGGCTGCGCGGCCACGGCTCGGGGCCGCGCTGGCAACCGGGCGCCGGCGGCATGTGCCTGCACACCATTCTTCTCGATCCGAGGGGCAACGGCCGCATCTCCATCGCCATCTCGGCTGCGGGCGCCTTCCGCAGCGACGACTCCGGGGTGACGTGGCAGCCGATCAACCGCGGATTGCATTCGCAATACATCCCCGACCCGACCGCCGAGGTGGGCCACTGCATTCACCACATGGCGATGCACGCTTCGCGGCCGAACGTCCTGTTCATGCAAAAGCACTGGGACGTGATGCGCAGCGACGATGGCGGCGACTCCTGGCAGGAGGTCAGCGGCAACCTGCCGACCGATTTCGGCTTCGTCATCGACGTCCACGCGCACGAGCCGGAAACCATTTTCGTGGTGCCGATCAAGAGCGACTCGGAGCACTTTCCACCCGAAGGCAAACTGCGCGTGTACCGCAGCCGCACCGGCGGCAACGAGTGGGAGCCGCTCACCAAAGGCCTGCCGCAAAGCGACTGTTACGTGAACGTGCTGCGCGACGCGATGGCGGTGGATGCGCTCGATAAGTGCGGCCTCTATTTCGGCACCACCGGCGGGCAAGTCTACGCGTCGGCCGATGCCGGCGACAGTTGGGCACCGATTGTCCGCGATCTTCCGGCGGTGCTATCCGTCGAGGTCCAGACACTGCCATGATCCGGGTTGAGCTGCCCGCGCATCTGCGGAACCTGGCGCACATCGCGGGCGAGGTGCAGCTTGAAGTGGAGGGGCGGGTCACGCAGCGCTCGGTGCTCGACGCGCTCGAGGCCCGCTATCCGATGCTCGAAGGGACCATCCGCGACCATGTCACGCAACAGCGCAGACCTTTCGTCCGGTTCTTCGCCTGCGCCGAGGATCTGTCTCACGAATCCCCGGATGCACCGCTGCCCGACGCAGTCGCGAACGGCGCGGAGCCACTGCTGATTGTGGGAGCGATCGCGGGCGGGTAGGCGGCCGCGATCTGAGACAGGGAACTCCTCGAGAACCCGGCTTCGCGCCGTAAACCGGCGGTGCGCCAGCGCAGCTCTGCATTCGGTTTTCAGGAGCGGCTATTGTTGAACCGTAATCAGAACGCCCGAAGGCGACGACACGCCCGAGATTGTTGCGATAACCCACCAGTCTCCGTCAGCCATGTTGGGAATCTGGATCGCCAACTGGTACAGCCCGGCATAACCAGAGGACAGGGCGGCGGCATTGTCGTAAACGTTTGCCGGCAGGCCTCCCACCGTCGCGGTCACGGTATTCGCGGTTAAGTAAGTAGTGCCGGAGGGCACCACGACACCGCCGGGCGCCGGCGGAGTGGTCGGGCCGAAGCCTGTCCCCCACAGGATAATCACATCGCCGGGTTTGGCGGGCACGGTCGTAACGCCGGGGAAAGTCCCGTTCTTCACGGCCCAACTATAGTCGGTTCTCGTAGCAACCGCGTAACTGCCCCACTGGAAGAAGGCAGGCTGAACCGCTTGCGCCGTTACGGTGACGGGCGCGCTGGTCACGTTCGAGTTGGTCACCGTGACCGATACGTTACCGGGAGCGACGTTGGGAGCCAGCGCATTGATCTGTCCCGGGCCGATGTAAGCGATGTAAGCGGGCAGTCCACCGACGCTGACGCTTACTCCGTCCAGCTCCGCCGGCAGGGTACCGCTCAAAATCGCGTTGGCCCAGTTATCGGTCGTCGACGAAAGATTGGTTCCGAAAATGGTGAACAAGGAATTCGGAACAATGCCCGCTTGATAGCTGGCGGCGCTTCCTATGCCGCCCGGGTTGATGGCTGGCGGGGCCGGAGCGGGAGCGAGCTTGAATACGGTGCCGCCGTTATCGCTCCCCGCCAATGAGGTTGTGCCATAGAAGGCCCCATCACTGGTTTGAATCAACGCACCCAGCGGGTAACCGCCGTCGGTGACGTTGAAACTATGCAGAGTCGTCAGCACACCCGCGGGAGTGATTTCGAAGATCGTGCCTTCGTTGTTGGTGCCGCCTTCATAAGTTGTGCCGTAGAAGTTGCCGTCGCTGGCTTGAACCAGCGCGCCATAAGGTTGCGCGCCGTCGGTCGAAGTGAAACTGTGCAGGGTGGTCAATGCGCCCGCTGGAGTAAGTTTAAAGACGGTCCCAAAACCATTGGCTCCGCCTTGGGCCGTCGTCCCATAGAAGTTTCCGTCCTTGGTTTGGATCAGCCCGCCATAGAGGTATTGGCCGTCGGGACCGCCGAAACCGTGCAGAATTATCATTGCACCTGCTGAAGTGATCTTAAAGACGATTCCCCATCCGTTGGGCCCACCGCTGCCAGTTGTTCCGTAGAAGTTCCCATCGCTGGCTTGAATCAGCCCGGCGTAGGGACCGTCTCCATCGGTAAGAGCGAAGTTGTACAACGTCGTCAGGACACCCGCTGGGGTGATTTTGAACACCGTTCCAAAACCTCCGGTACCTCCGCCGACGGTTGTCCCGTAGAAGTTCCCGTCGGTGGCTTGAACCAGGCTGGATTCGGCCACCGAGCCATCGGTGCCGCCGAACACATGCACGACTGTCAGCACGCCCCCCGGCGTGACCTTAAAAACAGCCCCATCATCGCTGGCGCTTCCGCCGTGGCTGGCTGTTCCGTAGAAATTCCCGTCGCTGGCTTGAATCAATGCGTCCTGCGGGTAGGCGCCATCGGTATCAGCAAAGCTGTGCAGGGTTGTCAGTGTACCTGCCGGGGTAATCTTGAAGATCGTGCCATAGCCACCGTCTCCGCCACGGCCTGTTGTCCCATAGAAGTTCCCATCGCTCGCCTGGAGAAGACCCACCCATCCGGGAGTAGCGCCGTTGCTACTGTTGAAATTCACTAGGGTGGTAAGGGTCATCCCACCCGTTGGCACGGCGGTAGCCACGAAATTCTGCGTTTGATCGCTGCTCAGGTTGCTAAACGTGGCGCTCGACGGCACAAACGTATATCCGATCAGCGAAGGCGTGACCGTGTAAGTGCCGCCCGCCGAGACGATAACATCATAGATCCCCGAGCTGGTTGTCGTTATGGAGGCGTTGTTGGGTCCGCTCACGGTTACGGTGACACCGCTCAGACCACTCCCCGACAGCGTCACCGTTCCGAAAAGAGTGTAAGTGGTGGCGGCGGCGCTGGTGGTGAAGCTCGTGATGGCGCCTTGACTAGTCCCGGCGGAGTTCTGTGCCCAAACCTGGAAGTAATAAGTAGTGCTCGCGTTCAGCCCGGTAATGTTGGCGGTCACGGCCGAACCGCTTGTGCCTGAGCCAATGTCCTGCTTGGGCGTGGAAGTGCTGGCGCTCAAGGAACCGCTGACACCGTACTCGAACCAGACTTGCGTGTCCGCACCGTAGGGATTCACCGATCCGCCGAGTGTCGCGGCGCTGGCGGTCACCGCTGAAGCCGCCCCCGTCGTCACCCCCGGGGCTTGAAACGGGTTGGCGAGGGTTAGCTTGAACACCGTGCCATCGCCGCTAAGCCCGCCCTCAGAGGTAGTGCCATAGATGCTGCGATCGGCGGCGTTCATCAGCATGCCAAACGGCTTGGCACCGTCCGTCGAGGTGAAGCTGTGCACGGTGGTCAGCGCGCCGGCCAAGGTGATCTCGAAGATCGAGCCATAGCCGTTGGCGCCGCCATTCAGCGCGGTCCCGTACAGGTTTCCGTCGCCGCCTTGAATCACGCCGCAATACGGTTGCTCGCCTTCCGGGCCGGCGAAACTGTAGAGGCTCGCAAATGTGCCGGTTGGCGTGATCTGGAAAATCGTGCCGAGATCGTTGCTCCCGCCGCGTTCGGTGGTCCCATAGAAGTTCCCGTCGTTGGCCTGGAACAGCGTGGCGTATGGCGTCTGGCCATCGACCAGAGATGAAAACGAGTGGAGCGTAGTCAGTACGCCCGCCAGGGTGATTTGGAAGACGGTGCCCGCATCCGTCGACCCGCCCCAGCCTGTGGTGCCGTACAGATTGCCATCGGTGGCCTGAATCAGCGCGCCGTAGGGCGTCATGCCATCGCTCGAATTGAAATTGTGCAGAGTCGAAAACGCACCGGAGAGAGTTATCTTGAAAATGGTGCCATCGCCGTTAGCTCCGCCTGCGCTGGCGGTGCCATAGAGATTGCCATCTGTCGCTTGAACCAGCCCGGCAAATGGATTCTCGCCGTCCTCACAATTCGGCAGGGCACAAAAGCTGTACAGGGTTGTCAGGGTTCCCGCCGGCGTAATTTTGAAGATTGTGCCGTAGCTATTGGCTCCGCCGCCATAGGTGGTCCCGTAGAAATTCCCGTCGCTGGCTTGAATCAACCCGCCTGACGGTCCACTGCCATCGGTCAGGACGAAGCTGTGCAGGGCCGTCAGCACGCCTGTCGGCGTGACTTTGAAAATTACTCCTTTGCCGTTGGCCCCTCCGGCCTGGGCAGTCCCGTAGAAGTTGCCATCGGTACCCTGAACAAGGGCGCCCATCTGTGGGTTAGCCCCGTCGCTTCCGCTAAAACTCGCCAAGGTGCTGAAAGTCTGTGCAGGCAGCGCGACCGTTGCTGCGCAGAAAAGAAGAACCGCCTTCTGCATGAGAAATCCTCCGTCCCGATCAAGACGTCTGGCTCGGCCATTCGCTCGAGCTTTCGAGACGGATTATATCCCGAAAATAGGGGTTTTAATACCTGAAATAATGTTATTAAATGGCTGCAGTGCGGTCGCGCGAAGTTCCATTCTTGTTTTCCCACGCGGGACTCGAGTTTTTCGAGTTATGGAGTGCGATGCACTCAATCTAAACGATTTGCGTGGTGTCAGCTAACCGGACGCTCGCTGCCACCTGTGCCTTGTGAAATCCGGGAACTTCACCGGAGCGCTGCCGGCGGCGACCGATTGTTCGCTCAACGGGCCGGGGGCGCTCCAGGCGGCGGCATCGTAGACGTCGATATCGGGAGGGGCGCCTTCTTTCATGCATTCGATCAAACGGTAAGCCATGACGAAATCCATGCCGCCGTGGCCGCCTAATTGGCGCGCCAGCGCGCCCACTTTGGCCCAGTACGGGTGCTCGAATTTGGGCTTGTACGCGTCGATGGATGCGAATTCCTCTTTAGGCGAGCCATCGACGTAAATGCGCGGCGGGTAATCACGGAAGATGCCTTTGGTTCCGGCCACCAAATTGATGCGGTCGTAGGGTTGCGGCGTGCAGGTGTTGTGCTCGAGCCGGATCACTTTGCCGCGCGCGGTGCGGATCAGGCTGACATTGAGATCGCCGCAGTGGTAGACCTCTTTTTGGCGCGGGTCGGCGGCGGCCAGGTGAGTTTTGCGGTATGCGGCGAGCGAGGCGGCGGGCGAGCTCATCGAAACCAGCGTGTCGAAACGGTCGCCGCGGTTGATGTCGAGATAGTGCGCCACCGGACCCAGGCCGTGCGTGGGATAGAGGTTGCCATTGCGGTCCAGGTACTCGAAGCGCCGCCACAGGCCTTCGCCTTCATTCGAGAACAGGATCTCGCGCAGGTCGTGGTTGTAAGCGCAGGCGGCGTGGGTGATTTCGCCGAAAAGGCCGGCGCGCACCATGTTCCACACCATCATTTCGTTGTAGCCGTAGCAGCAGTTTTCGAGCTGAATGCAGTGGCGGCGGGTGGCTTCAGAGGTATCGACCAGCGCCCAGCAATCGTCGATGGTGCGCGCCGCCGGCACTTCCACGCCCACGTGCTTGCCTTGTTTCATGCCGGCCAGCGCCATGGGCACGTGCCAAATCCAGGGAGTGGCGATAATGACCAGGTCGAGATCGTCGCGCGCCGCCAGGTTTTCGTAGTCGTGGTCGCCGTGGTGATAGAGCGCGGGCGCCGGCTTGCCGGATTGGACTAGCCGCGCTTTCGCCTTTTCGGTCTTCTCCGGCACTATGTCGCAAAGCGCAAGAATTTCGACATCCGGAATGGCGGTGAACTCATCGATCAGCGAATTGCCGCGGCCGCCGATGCCGATGAAGCCGAGCCGCACCCTGGCACGGACCTCGAAGCGCATGCCGGCCACGCTTTGCCCGGGCGGGCCTGCATCCTGGGTGGCGCGCGCGACTCCCGCGCCGAGCGAAGCCAACCCAGCGAGGCGCAGCAGATCTCGGCGCGAAGCCGCCAGATCGTGGTTGTCCATGGTTACCTCCAGATTCGTTGAATCACGCGAATCAGCGCCGCGGCGCTGGCTACGAAAATGACGAGCAGAAAGAGCGTGTAGCTGGTTCGCCCATACAGAAAGTTGCCGACCGTAAACAGGGCCGACCAGATCATGGTGCAGCCCAGGAACCAGCCGGCCAGGGCGAGTGGCACGTGGGCGGCGTCTTCAGCGGCCTCTTCAGCGCCGATGCCGGCCAGCGCGCGGACAGCCTTCCAGCCGGGGCCGGGCGGGTGCACTTTGTGATAGAAGCGGATCAGCGTCTCAGTGTCGGTGCGCGGCCCCAGGTAGGCGGTGAGCAGCCAGCACACGGTGGTGAAAGCGACGGTGAGCAGCAACTGGCGCGTGGTACCGAGGACAATGCCGCTTTTCACCAAGATGAGAAAGAGGACGGAAATGCCGAAGGAACTGGCCATGGCCACGATCTCGCACCACGCCGTGACCCGCCACCAATACCAGCGCAGCAGGTACAGCAGGCCGGTACCGGCGCCGACTTGCAGGATGAGGCTGAAAGCGTCCTTGGCGGTATCGAGCAGGAAAACCGTTGCCGATGAGAGCACGAACAGCAGAATGGTGGCGAGGCGGCCGGCGGTTACGTAGTGGTGTTCACTGGCGGTGCGGTTCAGAAAGCGGCGGTAGAAATCGTGCACCAGGTAAGACGCGCCCCAATTCAAGTGAGTGAGAATCGTCGAGGAATTCGCGGCCACCAGGCCGCCCAGCATCAGCCCCAGCCAGCCCGCCGGCAGGTAGCGCAGCATCACGGGAAAGGCGATGTCATGGCCGATGAGCGTGGGGTCGAGATTCGGGAAGGCGCGCCGGATATCGTCGAGTTGCGGGTACACGACGAGCGATGCGAGGCCGACCAGGATCCACGGCCAGGGCCGCAGTACGTAATGCGCGACGTTGAAGAACAGCGTTCCGCCGAGCGCATCCTTCTCCGATTTCGAGGCCAGCATGCGCTGCGCGATGTAGCTGCCGCCGCCCGGCTCGGCGCCGGGGTACCAGACGGCCCACCACTGCACCGCGATCGGCAAGATGAAAACGGCCACCGCCAGGTCCCAGTTGCTGGTGAAATCGGGCAGCATGTTGAGATAGTGCAGACCGCCCGGCCCGCGCACCCGCGAGAGCTTATCGACCAGGCCCGCCATGCCGCCCACCTGCGGCAGCGTGACCGCGAAATAAGCGGCGGCGATGACAGCGGCCATTTTGATGAAGAACTGGATCATATCGATGACCAGCACTCCCCAAAGGCCCGAGTGGGCGGCGAACACCACGTTCAGCAGGCCCACCGCCAGCAGCGTTTCCCAGCGGCTGAAGCCGAACAAGACGGCGGCGATCTTGCAGGCGGCCAGATTCACCGTGGCCATAATGATGCAGTTAAAGAACAGGCCGAGGTAGATGGCGCGGAAGCCACGTACCGCGCTGGCGGCTTTTCCGGAGTAGCGCAGCTCGTAAAACTCCAGGTCCGTCAGGACGCCGGAACGGCGCCACAGCCGCGCGTAGAAGAAAACCGTGGCCACGCCGGTGAGCGTGAAAGCCCACCATTGCCAATTGCCGGCCACTCCCTGGGTGCGCACGAAGTTGGCCACCAGGTTCGGGGTATCACTGGAAAAAGTGGTGGCCACCATCGAGAGGCCGGCCAGCCACCACGGTACCGACCTGCCCGAGGCGAAGAACTCCGTCGTGCTCCTGCCAGACCGCTTGCTGACAAACAGCGCGGGCGCAAAGCAAATTGCGACTGAGACGAGCGCAACAATCCAATCGATCGCATAAAGATGCATGGGTGTCTAAACGAGTCTACGATGTTTTGAATCAGCGCGCGGGCTGGCCCGCCAGCGCACCGTCAGCGCTCGTAGCCTGGCCCATGATTGCCCCCCGATGGGGGCAATCGATCTTTTTCCACCGCATTGAGCTGACGAGTCTTTCGACGGCCCGCGGCGTGGCCGGGCACGCTGAGCGAGGCCTATAATGCAGCCGTGGGTATCGGCCTCGGCACTTACTCGATCGATCCCGCTGCACCGCTCTACGCGACGGATACTGGCAACATCGTGCTGACTTATTTCGAGTACGATGGGAACCCATATACGACGGGCACACAGGTGTCGGGAGAAATCGAGCTCGGCCTCGACGATTTGCCGGTGGGCGGTTCGTCCGGAGCGGCAGGGATCGAGGTGACCCCCGAGCCGGGCGGGCTGGCACTGGCGCTGCTGGGTCTAGCCGGGATGATGTGGTAAGGAGGTCACTCCGCGCGCGAAAGGCCTAAGCGCGAAGTGGGCAGCGAGAAGCCAGAATAAGTACCTACCGCTTTTTCAGCGGCGGCGCCACACCACTTTCTGGCGAGGCCTGACACCGAGGACCGATTACGTCCGCCCTGTGAGGGCGACACTGGAAATCAACTTTCGTCTGTGATTCTTGAGCAAGCGTCCTCTGTATTTGGAGGCGCCAATTGAATAGTTGCCGAACGTAGCCTCAATTCAGGGCCAATAAAGAGGCCAGCAGGCGCGGTTTTTCAAACAGAACTTCCTATGAATCCTGCGGTGCCTTCACTTGCTGGCGAGCCTGCGTTCTATGTCGCGAATCCTATCTTCGCGGACGCCCGGTTCCAGCTTCTTCGCCAGCGACAGCGCTTGCTGCCAGGCGGCACGGGCTTCGTCGCCGCAGTGCAGCGCCATCAGCGCATCGCCAAGCGTTTGCTGCGCGCCGAAACAGCCGGGGTCCACGGCCACGGCCATGTGTGCCTCCGCGAGCGCCTGGTTCAACTGCCGGTCGCGCATCAGATTACGGGCTTTCTGCACGCGGCTTAGGGCCGATGCGAGGGCGACAGGAAAGCGTCCGTCGAATACCAGGATTCCATTCTGGATCATGGCTGCCGGCTTGAGCCACAGGAACTGCCGGTAGGGATTCAGGTCGCTCGAGCCGAACTCGAACCCGGAGAGAGTACCGGCGCTGATCAGCACCGGCCCGTCAATGACGGGCGGAACGTTCGTCTCCTCGTTCACCCACATGGTGTCGGCGGTGATCAGCGGCTTGCACGGAATCCCGTAATATCCGGTGGAGTCCACCACTCCCTCGGCGAAGTACGCGAACCAGCAGTTCTTGACGCCGCGGCCGTCGAGATACTTCTTCGCCGCCTTGAGTTGCTGCGCCCAATCCGTGTTCGAATCGCTCAGGTACTTATAGGTGTTCGATGGGCCGCCCCACAGCTCGTTGGCGTAGGCGATGTAGGCGGGAAAGCTGCGCGCCGATGAGACCGCCTGAAAGACCAGCAGCAGCCCCACGGCCCAGGCCCAGCGGCGGTCTTTCCGGAGGAAGGCCCAAGCCGCGCCGGCCACCAGCACAATCAGGAACACATAGACGGGCAGGATGTGGCGGAGGCCGATGTTGATGGTGGAAGACGTGGCCACCGCGAAATGGATCGCCGCCGGGACGCTCAGGAAAACGATGGCTCGCCAGTCTCTCAGCTTGCCGGTGGCGATGGCCACGGCGGCCAGCATCAGCAGGGCGAGGAAGGGAATGGTGGATTTGATGGCGAAAGCCGAGGGGAAGTAAAACCAGACGCCGTGCGGATACACCTTGCCGAAGATGTAACTGGGATAGTAACCCACCATGTACCGCACATCCACGAACCCATACAGGTACGACTCGGGCAATAAGTGCCAGCGGGCGCAGGTGGAAATGAGCCAGCCATCGAACGGTTTCAACCCGCGCGCGAACTCCGCCAGTGGCGGGTTCATCGCCAGGCCTTGCGGACGTGCCTGGTAGCGGAACCCATAAAAGGCCCACAACACCGCTACCGCGATGATGGCGATCAGCACCAGCGCCAGCGCCAACCGCGCTCGCGGCCTCCACCCGCGCCGGCGAAACGCTTCAAAGACAGCCAGTGCGAGGAGCATCGGGAACACCAGGACGCCGGTGTGCTTGGCGGCGAGCGCACAACCCGCGGCGACGCCCACCAGCGCCAGCCGCCACGCCGAAGGCGCTTTCACGTACCGGTAGAGAGCGTAGACCGAGGCGAACAGGAAACAGGAGAGTCCCATGTCGGTGGTAACGAAGGCGCCGTGCGCCAGCAGATTCGGATCGAACGCCACCAGCGCGAGCGCGATGAATCCGGCTGTCAGGCTGAACATTTCGGTAGCCGCCAGGAACACCAGCAACACCATCAGGACCGTCAACAGCGACGCGGCCATGCGCACGCGGAACAGTATGGTGTCCGCATCGTTCTTCGAGAGAAACTCCTTGCCGTCGAGAAAGGCTTCGATCTTGAAATTGCGGCCTTGCAGTTTCGGCACGTGTAACGGCATGTTGAGAATGGGGATGGTGGCCAGCAGCTTTACCAGCGGCGGATGCTCGGGGTTCAATCCGAAATCGCCGGTCTTCCAGGACATGTAGCCGGCGAGAATGTGGTCGTCTTCATCCCAGGTCAAAGATTCCTGGCGGATGGACAACGCCATCTGAGTTACCAGGATCGCCAGAAGGCACGCTACACCGGCGGCCACGAGCACTGTGTGACGCTTGTTTGGCAATTCAAGTTATTCCCTTCAAAAAGCACGCCGTTGGCAAATCGGTGACAGCCGGAGCGATCCCATGACGCGGCGGCCTGGGCAGCAGACCATCGCGGGTGACTCAGGGCTAAGATGCCTCCGACCCTCCGAAGCGACCGGGTGCGTGAGGAGCACCGGTCCCCTATTCGGCAACGCCCAACTCGACCCATCCCGGCAGCGTGGCTGGCCGGTTGTTCAGAAAAACGATGCGGCGGGTTTTCGGGAACGGCAGGTTGCTGTCCAGGGCGCGATTGTAGATCGAGTACTGGCGGAGGATCTCGCGGTAATCGGGGTTGGAGGTGTCGAGCCAGGAACTCTTGGCGGGCAGGCCGCCGCCCCAGCCGAGTGAAAGCAGGCAGGCGCCCCGCTCGCGCGCCTCCGCCAGGCGCTGCTCCAAGGCTTGCAAGCTCTGGTCCAGCAGGCCCATGCCGGCCCACGATGCATACTGGCGCTGCAAGGTCAGCAGGCCGGCGGCGTACACGTTGGCTGCCTCGAAAAAGCGGGCGCGGTTCAACGATTCCGGCCAGCGCACGCTGCGGCGCACATCCGGCGAAAGCAGAAAATGGTTCTCGTCCCAGCGGCCCTCGAACACGGTACCCGGCGCGGCCATTTCAGCGAACGCCGGCGTGCTCTCTTCGGGACGGGCGCCATCCACCGCGCCGCGCGGGCTCTGCTTCCATCCCAAAACCAGGCCGCCCGAGCGGGGCTGCAGGGTAGAGGTGCGCAGCAGGTAGACTTTGAACGCGTCGACGGCGACGGTGGCCGAATCTCCCACGCCCACGAACCTCATGCGACTGGAGCCGCTCGATCCGAGCGCCTGTTCTTCCACGCTTTCCGCCGGCCGGCGCGGAGGCCGTTCGTTCTTCACTTTGGCGGCGAGGTCCTGCAACATGCCGTCGCGCCAATTGGCGAACAGCATGCCGGTGCGCAAAGCTCCCTTGATAGCGGCGCCGGGCAGGTAAGGCCCGGCAGCTCCGGCGGCGAACGTTGGTATGTGCAGGCTCTCGCCGGCGGCGCGGTTCCAGTACGCCGAGTAAGCTGCATTTTCGAACGGAATGCGGCGGCCGGCGAAATTCTGCGCGAAGCCGCCCCAGGAAGCGAAATCGAGCTTGTCGGCCTTCTTGAGCTGAGCCAGGTAGCCTTCCAGGCGCGGCCCTTTGGCCAACAGGCGGAAAATGCGCCACTGGTCGAGCACGTTGACGTGGTCCTTCCAGACCATGTAATCGATGGGGCTCAGTTTACGGCCGTCCCCGACCAGGAGCGGCGTCAGACATGTGAGGCGGTATCGCATTAACTCACCTCGGGCAGCGGGACGGAAACCGCGAAACCGGCGCGGAAGACGGGATGCGGAAAGCCGGCGGGCGCCACGTCGGGCGCGGCGCCGCAGGGCGCGGCCGGGGCATAGATCACCGATCCTTCGCCCACCATCTGCAACGTCTTCTTCAACTCGCCCGATCCCGCCGGGCTGTCGATGCGCCCGCCGCGCTCGATCAACCAGTAATTGCCGCGCGACCAATCCACCGCATCCTGCTCGGCGGGCGCGAATAGCGAGAGCAGCCAATAGGCTTTGGGGCCGGCCTCGAAGATAGCTTCTTCTTCGGGCATGGGCTCGGGTACGGGTTCTTCCTCGACGGGCTCAGCGGCAACCTCGGCTGGCTCCTCCAGTTCGAGCACGCCGATGGCGGATTCGGTGCCGTTCACGGCGCAGGCGCCTGCGGCGGCCGTATCGACAACGGCACTGGCGCCGGAGTCTTTGGGCTGCGACGGACCGTCCTCTCCTGGCGGCGCGGTAAGCGGTTCCAGGCCGAATGGGGTAGGCGCGGCTGCCGAGCCAAGATCTTCGTTTGCGCCGGGAGGCTCGGTTGGCGGCGGAGGGGTTTCCACCGGCGCGCGGGGCGGTCCCACGGACGGCAGGATCATTTCCGGCAAGGTGCCTTCGGTAAACTCCGGAGTTTCGGACCGGCCCCAGCCGCGAGAGCGCTCGCCTCCAAAGCCGCTATCGGCGAGCAGGCGGAAGGCGGTCTTCACCGGATCGCCCCAGCGCTCCCACGCCGGCTCATGACGAAACGCCGCCACCAGCCAGAGCCCGGCGCCGGCGCGAAATTCCAGGCACGCCACGGAATGGCGGTCACTGGCGCCGCTGCAGCGGTCCACCGCGGCGCTCCAGCGTACGGCGGAGCGGAAGGGGCCTGAACGGCCGGATGGCACCAGGCACTCGCTGGGGCCATCGACGCTCCAGGCGTCTTCATCGGGACGTTCGCCAGCCACCAGCGATTGAACCACGGTGAGCGGCACAAAGCGGGCGCTTTTCCAGCGCACGCGCGCGCCCATCAGCGCCGGCGAGCGCGGCGGCCAGATGGTCCGCGGCGGCACCACGAAGCCGAGGTCATCCAGAAAGGGGAAACAAGAACTGAAGGAAACGGCCGGCTCGTTGGACCGGGCGGTCGCCTCGAGCCACGCCTCGAACATGCCCAGGCGCGCCATCGCGGCCGTCACCGCCGCGTAGACCGAATCGCTGTGGTAGATGGAGTCGACCCGGTTACGGGCGCCCGAATCAGGCCCGATGCGCCACGGCCCGGCCGGCCGCAGCCTGACGACCAACCCGGGCGTCATGACTCCTCGCGCAGGAAGGAGAAGGCCGACTCGGCAACCGCCGCCTGGATGACTCCCAGGTCGGCGCCCGCCGCGATTTCTTTTTCCACCGCGCCCTTGGCGTAATAGCCGCGGCCGCGCCAAACCAGGCGAAGTTTGTGGAAGGAAACGCGTCCGCTGCCGCGCGAACCGCCGCCGCCGAGCGCATCGTCTTCGAGCAACCGCAGGCCTTCCAGCACGCGCAGAAACAGCGGAGCGTCTTCTTCGCAGAGCACGTCCATCACCAGCCGCGCCTGGAAGCGTGCACCGGCGGGCACCCGCTCAATGGTGCGCGGGTTGGCCTGGGAGGTGATGCGGTCGATCGCGTTCTCGTTCTTGACTTCGGTCAGCTCATCGTCCAGATTTTCGCGCATCTGCGGCGTGATGCTTTCCACGTCGAGCGGAGCATCGAACACCGCCAGCCGCGCGGGGGTGGCCTGGGTGGTCTCGAGCGTTTCGCCTTGCACCCGCTCCATGCGGCCCGGGCTGCGCCCGAACAGGAGGCAAATATCGTCGTCGGCGCGGTCGCTCTGGTGGATGCGCACTTCCTGGCCCTTGCGGCGCGAAAGGTACACCAACTCGGCGGAAACGGCCAAGCCGGAACTCTGCTCCAGCAGCGAGCGGATCTTGCCGCGCAGCGAGCTGCCCGGCACGTACGGCCTGCCGAACGCGTCTTTCGCCACTGGATTATCGGACCCCCCGATTTCGAGCGAACCCTTGCCCGCACCAACGTGCAGTCCGGTTTCGCAAGTCATTTCCGCATCCAGGATCAGCTTGCCGATGAGTTTCAACTCGGTTTGGGAAGTGTGTGCGCTCATGCTTTACTCGTTGTAGGCCACGATGGCCTCGAAAAGGTCCTTGAACCGCTCGTATCCCTTAGTGTCGTTTTTCCGGGTCACCTGGAGCAGGAGTTTCTCCAACTGGTCCAGGCTGCGCAAGCCGTGGCGCGCGATGGTGTAGGCCAGGCGGGCGCGCAGCATGACGAATTCGTGCTGGCGCCCGCTTTCCGGCGCGCGCACGGCGCGGCGCACCGCGCCATAGAGGCGGCGCAACTGGCTCTTGGTGCCGGAATCCATGTCGCGCATGCGGCTGACGACGGCGTGCGCCTGGTTATCCAGATACAAGCTGTCGTGGATGAGCTTCTCGAGCTCGATTTCGGGCGGGGCTTCGAAGCGCCCGCGGTCGGGCCCGCGGCGATCGCCGCGATCTTGGCGATCTCCGCGATCGGGACGCGGCCCGCGATCGCCCTGCGGCGGGCGCCCTTCCCGCGGCGGGCGTGGCTCCCGGTTCCGCTGTTCATTCTCTTGTGTCATGTGCTAAACCTCGGTCACCAATCTGGCCCACTCGAGGGCCACCAGCCCGGCGGGCCGCAGCTTCACTTCGGCGGATTTCCGGCCCGTCATTTCATTAATCAAGTGGGTGCGCAGCTTTTGAAATTCGCGGTCGCGCGTGCCGCTCAAGATGCGGTTGAAGCGCCGCTGGAAACGCCAGGTGCGCTGCGCTTCCGCCTGGCCCGCCGGCCCATCGGCATAAGCTTCGTGCCGGTAGAAACTGCGCAACTGGTACAGGAACTGCCGCGACATGCGGAAGTCGTGAACCAGCCGCGTCACCGTATCCTTGAGCTCAGCCGCGTCCGCCAGGTGGCGCCATTCGAGGATGCGCCCCAGCAGATAGATACAATCCTTGTCTGCCGATTTCGCCAGGTCCAGATTGCGCCCCGCGTCCTCATACACCGCTGCCAGCGGATAGTGAGACTCCGGCGCCAGGGCTATCGCCATGGAGATGGTCTTGCCTTCCGGCCCCGGGTACTCCTTCAAATTCTCCTCGGTGAAACGGTGGAACAGCCGCTGCACTTCGCGCGCCAGCGCGATCAGCGCGTCCCACGCCCCATAGACGGCGAAATCGTCGCCGCCGCAATAGAGGATGCTGACCTTGCGCCAGAATTCCGGCATGGAGCACAGCACTTCCAGCTCGCCGGCGAAGAATTGCTTGTAGAGCACCGAAAGCGGCACGTGCTCTTCAATCGAATTCACCCGCCGCAGCCGCAAACCGAAGTTATCGACGTCGCCGCGGAGCACGCCCCAGATGGCGCGCCCCTGCGAACGCCGCGCCAGCGCCTGCACGGGCGCAGCCTGCTTGGCGTCATCGCTGGGCGCTGCGTGGCGCGCGAGGAGGATGGCGTCGGGCGAAAGATTGGCGGTCAGGCTCCAGGTGTGTTTCGCGCCCTCCACCAACACTTTTCCCGGCGACTCGGGAGACCAGCCTGCCTGTTTCGCTTCCCGCACCCTGGTTCCCAGTTCCTTGGCGAAGTAGACATCGGCCGCGGCATTCGGGACGGGCGTGGAAGGCTGGAACGCGCCCGCGCCCAAGTCCGCCAGCGGCCGGTTGCGCTGCCGGTCCAGTTCTTCGTTCAAGCGGCGGCGGATCACGGCCCAGTCACCCAGATTGTCGGTCACGCCCCAAATCAGCTTCACGTGCCCGGAGCTCAAGTCGGCCATCTGCTGCGCCGCCGCCCGCAGGAAGTTCTCCGCCGTCTCGCGCGCCGCGCCCGGCAGCACCAGCAGGAACTGGCCGCCGCCGCTCGATCCCAAAAGGATGCGCGCCAGGCCGAGCTCCGCCAGCAGCGCGCGCGGCAAGACTTCGCTCAGCAGCGTGATCCACTGCGACCGCCCGACCAGCAAATCCTCGCCCGCAGAGCGCGCGGGACGCGTCTCGGCGGCTGCCGCCGAGAGAAACGCTTCCGTACCCAGGATTTTGCCTTGGAGCAGGATTTGTTCGGCCATGAAAGGTGCTCTAAGCCTTGAGAAAGACTAACTGTAGCACAGAAACCTGAGAGTGACGGCGGGCTCGTTTCACTCTGGTTTTATGTCCCGTGTTCGTGTCCTGGCAGTGCTGGCGATGCTCGCCGCTGCCGTCGGCGCACAGACTGTGCGCTCCTCCGCCAAGGCAACCGTCGTCCGTCCCAGAGCCGCGGCCCCGGCCGCACAGCCGCGTCTTTCCGACGCACAACTGGAAGCCAACATTCGCGCCAGGTTCGCCAAGTCGCAGAAGATATCCCAAGACCGTTTTCAGGTGCACGTGCAAGGCGGCGTGGCCACCATCGAAGGCAAAACCGGCGTGATACAGCACAAGGGCAGCGCCACCCGCATGGCCAAAGCCGCCGGCGCGCTGGCCGTCAACAACCGCATCCAGCTCAGTGATGCGGCGAAACAAAAGGCGGCGGCGAATCTGGCAACCGGCCGGCGCCGCGCGCAGATAAAGCGCGGCGACTCACGCGACTCACGCAGCGACCCGCGCCAGCCTCACTGACTGACCGCCCAAAGCAAGAAGCATTCCGGGAAAAAGCCGCACCCGCACACGGCACGGAAATCATGAGAACGGGCGCTGGGATTCGCGGCGCCACCGGCGCAGCACCGTTGCGCTACGGAGACATGCCCGCGGGGCAGGCCCAATCGCGCGTCGCCGAGATCCTGAGCCGCTCCGCCTCGGCTCGCCGGCCGGTCTTGAAATAGAAGTCCACCACGTTCCGCGCAGCCCTGCACAAGGTGTTCTCCACAAGCGGGCACTTGACGTTCAAGGCCAAGCGATTTCCGGCCGCCTCGACCGAGCAGCCATTCGGGTCGATCTTTCGATAGATTTGGACCAACTGCGAGACAAAGGAGCGTTGGCCCGGAGCCAGAATGAGTCCTTCGTGCAGCGCGACGGCGGCTTGCCGGTCGTCTCCCAGCGCGCGATACGCATTGGCCAGCTCTTCGGAAAAAGCCGGCTGCGGGCTGAGCAACCGGCCGTATTCCAGGGCGTCCAGCGCTTGCCGGGGTTGCGAGAGGCGCAAATAGACCCGCCCCAAGTCCAGGTACAAATTCGGCGACGGGCTGTCGTACGGCAGGGCCTTGCCGCGCAAGCGGTTGCGGCGGCGCAATTCCGCACTCAACGCAAGATCGATTCTTCTGGCACGCAGAAGAACGCTCAGCGCCTTTTGATACCAGAAGCCGCCCGCGCCGCTCGCCGCCATGTCACCCCGCGTGCGGTACCAGTAGCCGGCGGTCGCCCAGGGCAGCGGGACGCTGCGGTCGTCGGGCAAGGGGTCGATGATTGCGAGGCTTTGGTTCAGCTCCCGGTCGACCGCCTCCGGGCTCGATGTCCCGTCGTTCATCGCCGAAGCTGCCACTCCGAGGTGTGTCATGTAGCTTCCCGGCGCGGCTTTGACAGCGCTGGCCCACAGGCTCGGCTCATCCCGCCAGTCGAAGTTGCGCGCATAGGTTCGGATGGCGAACAACGCGCACGCCACGCCGACGATGGCCCAAGACGCCCGCCGCCCAAGACGGGTTGCCGTGTAACGGTCGCCCGCGCGGAACACTGCCAGCACCAGGAGAGCGGCCAGGGCGATGGAGGGCATGTACAAAAAACGCTCCGCCATGATGGTTCCGATGAGGATAACCAGATTTGAGGTAGGAGCAAGGGCGGCGAAAAAGAAGGCAATCAAGAAAAACAGGGTGGGCTTGGAGCGGTACCAGACAATCGCGCCCGCTGCCGCAGCGGCGCATCCGGCCACTGCGGCTAGCGCCCACCACCCCTCGGCGTTATCGAACTTCCAGTCGAACAGGGGGACCTGGTTGTAGGAGTAATCGCATGACAACCGGCCCGGCCACAGCCAGAGTCCCACGAATTTGCCGATGACCTTTATGGCGGTCAGCCGCGCGGTCGAGAAGTCAGTGCCGACCAGTGGGTTCTGAACAAACGCGAAGCTCCCCGCTTCGGTTTGGTACGACGCGGCAATCATCCTCGCACGCAGGTAGAAATACGCCAGAAACGGCACTGCCACCGCGAAGTAGCCGGCCAAACGGGCCCGCCAGGGCGCGGCGTGCCGGTGCGCCACATCGTAAATCAGCATCGCCGCCGGCAAGACCACGGCAGTCTCTTTGGAGAAAAGCCCGATAGCGGCACTCATCGCCAGGGCTACAAGCCAGGCGCCTCTGCGCCCACCCGACGCTAAGGTTGCCTTTACATGGCACAGCAGCCCCGCGAGCGTGCCGAAAGTCGCCAGGAGATCCGCGCGGCCCACGACGTTGGTGACGGATTCGGTCAGAACCGGGTGCAGTCCCCAGACCGCAGCCAGCGCGATTGCCAGCCGGAACTCCCCGAGCAACAGCAATCCCAGCAGGTACACCAGCAGCATGTTGGCGGCGTGGAGCGCAAGATTGACCGAATGGTAACTGGCTGGATTCGAGCCGCTGCCGAGGACGGCGTAATTGAATAGATAGGAGATTTTGGTCAGCGGCCGGTAGAGCCCGTTGGTCTTGTTGGCGTACCAGTAGCCTTGCGTCACGAGAGCCTTCAGGTTCCCGGACGTGGCTGACCAGACTCGGCTGTCCTGGACGATCGCCGAATTGCTATCGAATATGAGGCCGTTTTCGAATGAGTTCGAATATGCGATCAGGGCGACCAGCCACAGCAGCAACATCGGCAACACATGGAGCCGCCACTTCGATCCAGCCTTTTTGGCCCATTGGGGCCGGGCGGCTGTCATCCGCTTCGTGCGAGTGGGCCGTTTTGCGCGAGCCTTACTCATTGGGGCATCCAGACCTTCAAGGATAGCTCCGAGGCGGGCGTGAGACCTTAGATGCGGACCGAGGCTGCGCCAGCCGCTCATTGCCGCTCGAGCACGCGCTGGCGAACGCTCCTCGATTACTCAGCGAGGGCCTTATCTTGCCGGGGTATTCTTGCGGGACGGAGCCTTGGCGAAATAGAGGTTCACGGCCCGATCGATGTTGGCGCGGGTGAGGCGCACGGCGCGGCCTTCGTACTCGGCAATTGCCTTCACCAACTTAAGGATGTCCATCGGATAGCAGGCACGCAATGTAGTGGCGCCGGCGGCGAAGCAGCGCTCCCGCATGTACTCGGCGCAGCCCGTTTCGGCGGGTACGCTGTGAACGGTGATGACCTGCTTGACGATCTGGTCGAAAATCTCGTCGCTGACGTCTTCCACCAGCACCTTGGTCTGGATGCGGCGCAGGAAGGCCTCGTCGGCCAGGTCGGCCGGGTCCAGGTTCGTCGAGAAAACCACCATGAGCTCGAACGGCACCTGGAACTTCATACCCGAGGCCAGGGTGAGATAGTCGACGCGGCGGTCCAGCGGAACAATCCAGCGGTTGAGCAACTGCTGCGGCGAGAGCATCTGGCGCCCGAAATCGTCGACCACCAGGATGCCGTTGTTGGCCTTCATCTGGCACGGCGCGATGAACACGTGAGTGGACTCATCGAGGCGCAATTCCAGCATTGCGGCTGAAAGCTCGCCGCCCATGGTGATGCAGGGGCGATGGCAGATGACCCAGCGCGGATCGAGAAACTCGTCTTCCGCTTCGATCTGCCGGTGCACGATGGGGTCGAAGACAGCGATAATGTGGCCGTCCACCTCCACGGCGTAGGGAACGATGATGGTGTCCTGGTAAATTCGCAGAATCCGCTCAGCGATGCTGGTTTTGCCGCTGCCCGTTCCGCCGTACAGAAACAGCGACTGGTGGCCGATGAGCGAGGGGCCCAATTGATCCAGCAACGAATCCGGCATCACCAGGTCGTGAAACGCCCGGCGCAGGCTGTCGCGGCTGAGACGCAGTTTGGCATCCTGTCCTCTGACCACTTCGTGGTACTGCTGAATCGAGACCGGAGCGGGCCCGACGTACTGGCAAACCTCGCTGCGAGCCGTAGCCAAATGCCGGCCCGCACCGGTCAGGGTGAACGAGTAGTCGTTGCCGACCATCCCCTTCACTTCCAGCAACTGCTGCTGCCGGAAATCATGGAACAAGGCTTCGAGAACCGGGAAGGAGAGTTTCAAAGACTCGTGCAGTGCTGAGAGCGTACCGGTGCCGTGCAGCCACAGATAGCGCAAGATCAGATCGCTGACCATGGCACGCGGAATCCCCAGATCGCCGATCCGGTCGGGCGTGGTTGGCCTGACGCGAACTTCTTCGGTGGTGGCCGCAACCGCGGACGGCGGGGGGGCGACCGGCAGTGTTTTCGGGGGGGCGACCGGCAGTGTTTTCGGTGCGGCGACCGGCTTGTTCACGGGCTTCGGGACGCCGCGCGATTCCAAAATGATGAGATTGGGGTTAGTAGTAGCTCCCAGGCTTTCCAGGCTCATGACATTGGCAATATACACTGCAACTCCGTGACCTATCCAGGATGGCGTTGGTTAGCCGGAATGTTACCGCCAAGGGTAGCCCGAATGTCTGCGCAGAGCTAACAACGGGAGTACAACTTTTGTTAATCTCGGCCTATGGGACCAACGGGCAACGTTGGAAACACAGGTTTTGTCGCATAATAGGATGGACTTAAGGGGGCGAGATGCGGCAGGGGATCGGCCGATCGAGCACGAGGGTATCGAATATGTGGCGAATATTGCGACACGGCTTGCCGGTTTTTCTGGCGGCCAGCGGTTGGGGGTTCGCCCAAATTGCGGATCGCAATATCAACATGGTGTCGGGTACCACCTGGCCGGACGGGGACCCGTTCCTGCAGCGGCAGAACGAACCCTCCATGGCCGCTTCCTCCCGCAACCCACGCCACCTGCTGGCCGGCGCCAACGATTACCGCACGGTGGACCTGCCAGGGCTGCCGAACGGCGAAACCGGAGATGCCTGGCTAGGGGTCTTCCAATCCTACGACGGCGGCCAGACGTGGACCAGCACGGTGCATCCGGGATGCCAGCAGAAGGTGCCGCAGTGCGCGGGCGCTCCGGCGCTGGCGGGATTCACCGCCGCGGCCGACCCGGTAGTGCGCGCCGGCGCCAACGGGATGTTTTATTACAGTGGCATCGCTTTCATACGCAGCGCCAATTCCGCCAGCGTGGTGTTCGTCGCCCGCTTCATCGACAACAACAACACCGACAGCGGCAACTCCATCCAGTACATCGACACGACGCCAGTGGCCTCGGTTTCCGGCAGTGTATTTGTCGACAAGCCCTGGCTGGCGGTCGATGTGCCGCGCCCGGGCAGCCGGGGCTGCCCGATTAACGCCCCCCAGCCGGGCGGCGGCACACAGCCGGTTTCCGTCACGTCCGGCAACCTCTATGTCGCCTACACGACTTTTGCCAACGACAGCCTGCCGCCGGCGCAAATCCAGTTTTCGCGCTCGCAGGATTGCGGGGCGACCTGGAGCAAGCCGGTTCCGCTTTCCGACGACACCGTGAACCAGGGCGCCAATATCGCCATCGATCCGGTGAGCGGCACGGTTTACGTGGCCTGGCGCCGCTTCCAGAACGGGACGCTGAGCGACGCCATCCTGGTGACGCAATCCACCGACGGCGGCCAGACTTTCAGTGCTCCGGTAGTGGTGGCCAATATCAATCCGTTCGATCAGGGCACCACCGATTTCAGCTTCCGCAGCAACGACTATCCCACCATGGCAGTGGATGGCACCGGGCGGATTTACATAGCGTGGTCGCAGCGCGGCGCCGGCCAACCCGCCTCGGGCGGCGATGCGCGCGTGGTGCTGGCTACTTCGCACGATGGCGTCAACTGGAGTGCGCCCATGCTGGTCGACGATTTCGCCGGACGCGGCCACCAGTACATGCCGGCGATGACGTTCGGCGGCGGCCAGCTCATGATTATCTTCTACGACTTGCGCGAGGACTCGACGGTGGGCAACTTCACTCCTCTCGGCGGCGGCTTGTACTCGGAAACACGGCTGCCGGTTGGAGACCTGGCCACCACGCCACCGCATCCCGAGAAGGTCTTCACGCCATATGTGATCGATGCCGCACCCGCGGACCTGAACGAGGGCGGCCTGCTGCGGCGCCACACGGTGGACGTGTGGGGGGCCCAGGCCGCAGCGGCGGACGTCCCCAGCTTCACCGCGCTGCGCATCTCGCAATACGAGATCGGAAGCCTGCCGGGATCGGGCACGGTCCAGCAGCTCCAGGTCGACCCACCCAATTTCCCCATGTTCTCGCAAGGCACGGTGCCGTTTGTCGGCGACTACCTGGACGTCACCGCCGTGCCCTCGATTATGCCGGGCGCGCAGCCGGGTACGTGGCAGTTCAACACCGCGCCAAGCTCGGCGGCGACGTTTCAGGCGGTCTGGACCGACGACCGCGACGTGCGCCCGCCGGCCGATGGCGATTGGACCGATTACACACCGCCGCAATCTTCCGCCATCACCGGCATCAGCGTGTTCGATCCCACTCAAGCGCAACCGGCCTGCGTGTCCGGACAAACCGGCGACCGTAACCAGAACATTTACACGTCGCGGATCACGCAAGGCCTGGTGGCGTCATCGCCGGCGAATAACAAGGCGCTGGCAACGATCCAGCGTTCCTTCCCGGTGCTGGTGGAGAACTCTTCGGCGGGCGTAAAAACGTTCCGGCTGACGATTGCCGGCCAGCCAGGCGGAGGCTTGGCTTCATTTCTGCAATCCTTTGTGCCCGGCTTACCCAATCCGCTGACCACGCTCGATATCACCGTGAACCCGGGCTCCAGCGCCTCGCGCATGGTTTATGTCACGGCGCCGAGCACGAGCGCGCCGATCCTGGTGAAGGTGGTGGAGATTGCGGCGCCCGGAGCCGCCGCGCTAGCCGGCGGCCTCGAAAGTTCGGTGCTGCTCAATCCCGATCCCAGCAACCCGGGCAGTCCCGCCACCACGCAGGGCGAAATCTTCAACCCCGATATCGCTAATCCGGACATTGCCAATCCTGACATCGCCAACCCGGATATAGCCAACCCCGACATTGCCAACCCGGACATTGCCAACCCCGACATCGCCAATCCCGACATCGCCAACCTGGGAGTGGCCACTCCGGACATTGCCAATCCGGAAATCGCCAACCCGGACATCGCGAACCCGGATATCGCCAATCCCGACATTGCCAACGCCGCGATCAGCGATTCCAACGCGACGATTTCCAACCAGGGAGACTCGACAGCCACTTATAACGTGCATTTCCTGCTGGCGCAGGCACCGGCCGCCAGCGTGAGCACGCAGTTGATTGTGGAGAACATTTACCGGACGCCGGTGGCTGACGGCTGCCAATTGACGGAGCAGCCTACGCCCATTGTGATCGCCAACACGCCGAATCCGCCGCTGGTGTTGCAGCAAGACCTGGCGCAGACGGCGTTGGGCCGGCAATTGGTGGCGCTGGCGCGGGGGAAACGCGGGGCCGGGGCCGGGCCGGGGCCGCGCGACATCACTGACATCACCGACAGCTCGGCGGGCAACACCAGCATCACCTTGGCTCCGGGGCAGACCGTTCAGTTGACATTGCGTTTCTTCAACGCCGACAAGACGCAGCCGCTGGGCCTCGATCCGTTGCAAGATGTGAACACGATCGTGATTTCGCAGGCCGTTAACACCGGCGCCGCGCTACCCAGCTTCGCTGCCACCCATCTGTTCGCAGCCAGCGCCAACCTGCCTTCCACCATGGTGGGCGATGCATACACGGCTGCCCTGACCGCGGCCGGCGGCACGGCGCCGTACATGTTCACCCTGGTTTCCGGCTCGCTTCCCACCGGGCTCAACTTGGGCGCCGACGGCGCCATTTCCGGCACTATCGGCGGGCAGCCGGGTAATTACTCCTTCAGCGTGCAGGTAACAGACAGCGCAACTCCTCCTTCGAAGCCAATTGTGGAGGACCTGAGCATTTACGTCGCCCCGGGCGCCGGCCTGGCGGTGACCAGCGTCTCGTTGGGCGGCGTGGAGGGTTCGACCCAAACCGACGGCGCCGCGGTCACGGTTACCGCGGCGGTGCAAAACACGGGAGGGCTGGCGGACAACGTGGCCGTGGTGGCCAGCCCGCAATCGAGCGGCGAAGCCGGAGCCAGTTGCGGAGCGCCTGACCCGGCCATGGCTTCGATTCCGGCCGGCGGCAGCCAGACGTTCGGGTTTCACTGCGGCCCGCTGATGGGCCGCGGCCCGCTGGCGTTCCTGGTGAAGGGAACGGGAGTTGACGATGCCACGGGCACGCAGGTGCCCGTCGCCGGGAGCGTCTCCGGCTCAGTTACGGTGAGCCCGCCGCTGCCCGTGGAAACCGCGACCGCTACCGCCGGAGGTCTGGCGTACATTTCGGGCACCTGGACGAATCAGAACGTGGTGGTGACGTTCACCTGCTCGCCCGCCACCGGCCCGAGCACTTCCACCGTGGAGACGGTTTCCACGGACGGACTGAACCAATCCGTCAGCTTGCCGTGCAGCGATTCCTTTGGCGATACGACCACGGCATCGTTCGGCGGGATCGACATAGACCGCACGCCTCCGGTAATTCAGTTCTTGAGCGCCGTGCCGGTAAACGCCGCGGGCTGGAGCAATGGGCCGGTGACGGTAAGCTGGCGGTGCACGGATTCGGGCTCGGGGCCGGTGGCCCCCGTCGTCACCCAGATCGTTTCCGGCCACGGGACGAATCTCTCGGCGACCGGCACTTGTCGCGACTTGGCGGGGAACTCGTCGTCGAACACGCACACGGGCATCAACATCGACACCACGCCGCCGCTGGTGCAATTGAGCTCGCCGCTGGGCGCATTCAGCTATCCGCTGGGATCGGTGATCACCGCCGACTACTCGTGTTCGGATGCCGGATCGGGCATTGCCTCCTGCATCGGTCCGGTGGCCAATGGCGCGACGATCACATTGGGCACGGCGGGGACGTTCAGCTTCGCGGTGACAGCGACCGACGTGGCGGGCAATCAGACCATCGTGACGCATACGTACCAGGTGGCGCCGCAGTAGGGCGCTGTACGTCAGCGCGCGGCCGGGGTTCTGGCGGCGGGGACGGACAACTCGGCGGCGGCGCTGAGTGGATTGAACGCAAGGCGGAGGTAGGCGGCGGGGCCGTAACAGATTTCGAGCCTGCGCCGCAAATTGTCGAGGCCAACGCCGGTGCCCGGGCTGCCGGCGGCGTCGCCGGAGGAGCTGTTTTCCACCGTGATGCGCACCTGCCCATCCAGCAATTCGCCGTGGATGCGGACGTAGCCGGGCCCGGTGCTGGGGGCTATGCCGTGGCGGATGGCGTTTTCCACCAGCGGCTCGACCGATAACGCCGGGATGGGCACATCGAGGAGCGCCTCGTCGACATCGATCTCCACGCTTAGCCGGCTGCCCAGCCGAGCCTGCTCCACTTCCAAATAAGCACGCACGATTTGCATTTCCTGCGCCAGCGGCACGAAGGTCTTCTCCGATTGCAGGAAGTAGCGAAAGATTTCGGCCAAGTTGAGCACCATGCGGCGCGCGCGCGCGGCTTCGCGCGGTATGGTGCCATAGATGGCGTTGAGAGCGTTAAAGAGGAAATGCGGATTGATTTGCGATTGCAGCGCGCGCAGCTCGCCCTGCGAGACCAGCCGCTCCATTTCCCGCCGGCGCAGCGATTCCACTATTTCGGAAACCTCCATGGCGGCGCTGGCCAGCATGTCGAAGTCCTGACTGAGGTAGCGCCGTCCGCCCTCGCGACCGCCGAGGAGGATGAGCTTCGAGCTGCCGGAGCCAAGCCGCACCGGGACCACCGTCTCGACCCAGTCCCACCCGCGCAGCGACGGTTCCATGAGGGCGCTGGCGGGCGCAGGGGCGCGCAGGATTTCCGCGCCCGCTATCTCCGCTTGCTCCACCACGGTGTGCTGGGGCGTGCGCACTGCGGCGGCCATGGTGGAGGCGGACCACTCCAGTAACCGATCTTCCCCGGTGAACGACGGGCAGTTCTTGATGCGGGCGGCAAGACCGGCCATGCTGCTTTGCCGGAAAACCACGCCGGTGAGCCACGCCTGCAAGCGGTTGCGCAGCCAGGCAAAAAACACCAGGAACAGGCAGACGCTGATCACCAACGCCGCTTCGTGCAACGGTTCGGCGATGCGTTCCACCAGCAGCAGGCGAAAGGCGGCGGCGATCACCAGCAGCGTGAACATTCCCGCCAGCAGTGCGTTGGCGAGGAAGCGGATGAAGGCATCGAGCAGAACGAAGCGGTAGTCCTGAAGCAGGAGAAAGAGGGCGAGCGGGATGCCGGCGTGATGCACCACCAGCTCGCTGGCCCAGGCCTGGCTGGCGTGGCCTGCGCCAAAATGGACGAACGACATGGCAAACAAGGCCAGGCACATGGCAGCCAGGATTCGTATTCCGCCAGGCCGCCGGCTGTATGCGGCGGCGGCAGCGGCCAGGGCGGTGAGGATCAGGAAGCCGACGGTGGTGACCAGCAGCGCGGCCTGGTGCCAGGCAGCGGCGTTGCCCCGTATCTCGACAAAATGCATGCCCGCCGCTGTTGCGCCGAGCAGGTAGCCGGCCGTCGCCAGGGCGCGGTTTCTGCCGCCCAGCGAGATGTGCAGCAAAACCGCGGCCAGCAGGCTGAGGGCGGAAAAGCTGCAGGCTGCCAGCACGTTCTGCACCGCGGCGGGCAGGCCCGGCAGTGCGAGCACGACCAACGAGCCCAGGTTCCATAACAGCGCCAGCGCCGCCGCCAGGCCCGGCAGGTATCGCCCGCGCGAGCCGGACCAGCCGCGCCCGCTGTAAAGCAAAACCAGAAAAATCGTGAAGATCAGCGCGCCGGCAGCATGACCCAGAACATTGATCAGCAGAGGTTGGTCCAAGCCCGGCATAACGTGCGGTCCCGCTCTTTCATACTGTACTGCGAGTGAAAAGGCCGTGTGGCACCGAGACACCGGGCGGCTCGGGCGAAAGTCTCGGGAAACACACGCTCGCGGCGCGGAGAAGAAAAAAGCGGGCGCATTTTGGGTGATAGGGGTAAGTGCGCCCGCCGTCGTAACGGGGATTTACCTCTTTTGACGGTTGAACCCGGCGGCGGGGTTACAGGCCGCGGACGGAAATCTGGTTGACTCGAAAGAGTCACCCCTCGATGACTCTTAAGGGCTATGGACGCGTGCCTCATGGCGCGGCTACGTTGCGGCGCCGGGCCTGAGCTACAATTGGGCGACCATGCGATTTGCCGCCTTGATATTGGCTCTGCCGGCCGCCCTCGGGATGGCATCGCAGGCGCAGGACCAGGGTTCGGAACAGCCTGCTCCGGCTGCTTTATTGGAGAGTCACGGGAAACCAATGCAGCTACCTTTTCGCTGCACGGCCGAGGACATCCGTTGGGCGGGAATGAGCTGCAGCGACGACGATCCGTGCCCGATTTTTTTGGAACTTTCCGCCGCCGCGCAATGGGGAGAACGCACCGTGGTTTCCGGCAACATTCACGGCGAAGCGGTGACCCTGTATTCGGTCCTGCTGGCCAGCGACGACGGGGGCAAGAGCTGGAGCGAGGCCCACGAACGCATCCGCGGCGCGGGAATCGATCGCATCCAGTTCCTGGATTCGGGAACCGGCTGGGTCAGCGGCGAGGAGCTCTCACCTCTTCCCCGGAACCCTTTCTTGCTGCTCACCGAGGATGGGGGCAAGACATGGACCGAGCAGCCCGTGCTGCGCGAATCTTCCGAAAACCCCTTTGGCGCCGTATTGCAGTTCTTCTTCAGCTCGAAGAGCACCGGCAGCCTGATTCTGGACCGGGGCGAAGGAAGCGAGTTCGAACGGTATGCGCTATTCCAATCGGAAACCGGCGGCCAAAGCTGGAACATCCGCCAGGAGAGCCGCAAGCCGCTGCGGCTGCCAGAATCCATCCCGGCCGCCGACTGGCGCGTGCGGGCGGATGCGGCTTCGCGATCCTATCACGTCGAGCACCGGCAGGGCGAACGCTGGAGCTCGATGGCGGCTTTCGCGGTGAAGCTGGAACCGTGCCAGCCGCCGCCGGAGGCATCGGGCGCGCAGAAACCCTAGCCGCCGATTGTGCGCCCTCCCGGCTTCGCCGAGAATGGGGTGCAGAGGTCCCGGGAATTGCGAATTCTGCTGGTGGAAGACGATGCGCGAATGTCGGGCGTGATCGGCAGAGGGCTGCGCGAACAGGCATACGCGGTGGATGTAGCGCGCGACGGCGAGGAGGCGCTTTACCAAGCTGCGATCAACGCGTACGACGTGTTGGTGCTGGACGTCTTACTGCCGCGCAAGGATGGCAGGGCGGTGTGCCATGGCGGCGCGGTGAGTTTCGCGAGCCAGCCGGGCGCGGGCACAACCTTTACCGTGAGTCTGCCGCGCCAATAATCGGCCCCGCCGCTTCGTCCGCGGCCCGGGCGGAAATGGCTTGGCGGAGCCGAAGCCGGTTCCCGGAAACGCAAATCGCCGGATCCAGGAACCGCGGCAGGGTGTATACTGGCGAGCAACCGGGGATATAACGGGAACTCCGGTATATGCAAGATTGCTTGGGGGAAAAAATGAAAAAACTTCGTAGGGTTTGCCTATTGGCAATCGGAGTCGCGGCGTGCCTCGCCGCGCAAGACATTACCGCAACCATTGGCGGCACGGTTCTCGACGCGAGTGGCGCCGCCGTGGCGAACGCCAAAGTGACGATCACGAATACCGACCGCAAACTGGTGGAGCGTGAAATCACAACCGACACCTTGGGCGTCTATTCGGCCCCGCTGCTGCCGATCGGGAACTACTCGGTGAAAGTGGAAGCCAAAGGGTTCAAGACGGAAGACCGGACCGGTATCGTCCTGAACGTAAACGACAACCTAAAGATCAACGTCTCCCTCCAGGTGGGCGAGATTACCCAGAGCGTGGAGGTGCAGTCGCAGGCTGTAGCGGTGGAACTCGGCACGGCGGCCAACGCCAACACCATTGACGGCACGCAGGTGCGGGAACTGCCTCTGGCCACGCGCAATTACGAGCAACTGGTGCCGCTGATGCCGGGCGTCACGGCCAACACCACCGACGAACTTTACATCGGCAACTCAGCACCGGCGGGCACTGCGGCCACGCTGCCCTATTCGGTGAACGGCAACCGCAATTCGGCCAACAACTGGACCGTCGACGGCGCCGATAACGTGGACCGCGGCAGCAACCTGACGCTGATGACCTTCCCGAGCATCGACTCGATCGCGGAATTCAAAGTAGAGCGCAGCCTTTACACGGCCGATACGGGCCGTGCCGGCGGCGCGCAGATCGCCGTGGTGTCCAAGAGCGGCACTGCCCAGTTCCATGGCGACTTGTACGAGTTCGTTCGCAACAACGACTTCGCCGCCAACAACTGGATCAATAACGCCGAAAAAGTAGTGGTGAACGGCTCGGTACAAGTGCCGCCGTTGCGCTGGAACGATTTTGGCGGGACCATCGGCGGCCCGGTGCCGCTCGGCCCCAAGGACAAGCACAAGACCTTCTTCTTCTTCTCCGAAGAGGCGCGGCGCATCATCACCTACACGACGTTCAACCCGGTTCTGCCGACCGCGGCGATGCTACAGGGCACGTTTTCGCAGCCGGTCTGTATCTCCTACACGACTTCCTGCCAAACCACGGCCACGCAGATTCCGGCCACTTCGATCAGTCCGATTGCGGCCGAGTACATCAAGGATATTTACGACAAAATTGCGCTTTCGGCGACCAACTCGGTGGCGGCAACCTCCTCCGAATTCTTCGGACAGCGCAATCTCTACAACAGCACGCAGGAGATTGCGCGCATCGACCACACCTTCAACGATAAGCTCTCGGTGTGGGGCAAGTTCGAGAACGACAGCATTCCCACCACCGAGCCGGGCGGCCTTTTCACGGGCTCGACGATTCCGGGCCTGGCCACCACCAGCACCAATTCGCCGGGACGGGCCTACGTGGCTCATGCCGTTTACACCTTCGGTCCGAACCTGCTGAACGACGCCAGCTTCAACTTTACGCAGAGCGCGATCCATTCCACGCCGGAAGGGCTTTCGGCCAAGGTGAACAGTCCCGACATCAACCCTCCGGAGCCGTACAAGGACACGCAAGGGGTGATTCCGACGGTGGGGATGACCAGCGGATCGAGCATTGTGGGCTACGGTCCGTACAACGAATTCAACAAGAACTACAACTTTTACGACAGTGTGACGTGGATTCGCGGGCGGCACACGATGAGATTCGGCGTCACCGTGAACCGTTACAACAAAACGGAAAACGCCGCCAGCGATCAGGGAACGTTCTCTTTTTCGAACACTGGCGCCCCATCCGGCACGTCGGCGTTCCAACAATCGTTCGCCAATTTCCTGCTGGGCAACGTGGCCAGTTTCACCCAACCGTCGACCGATATTACGCCCAATCTCTGGGCTTGGCAGGATGAGGCCTGGGCCCAGGACGATTTCAAACTGAGCCCGCGGCTCACTCTATCGGCCGGCGTGCGCTGGTCGTACTTCGGGCAGCCCACGGACGCCAACGGCGAACTCTCCAGCTTCGATGCGGCGCTCTACAATCCGTCGGCGGCACCCAAGATCGATCCGACCTCGGGCAACATCATCGCCGGTAGCGTGACGCTGCCGTACAGCAACGGCATCATCATCGGCGGGCAGAACTCGCCGTGGGGCTCGAAGATCGCGCCGGACCAATACAAGAACTTCGCTCCGCGCCTCGGCGTAGCCTGGGATCCGATCGGCGACGGCAAGACGTCGGTTCGCGCCGGCTACGGCATATATTACGACTCGAGCCTGTTCGGGACCTACGAACAGTCGATCTTCCAGAATCCGCCGTTTGTATCGAGTGCGACGCTCAGCAACGCGCCCTTCAACGACATCATGGCGGGCACGCCTCCGGGAACGGTTTCAACCGTGTATGCCCGCGCCACGCAGCTTCCCAACCTGGTCCCGTATGTGCAGCAATGGAGCGTCGACATCCAGCGCCAGTTACCGAAGGACGTGGTGATGGACGTGGGCTACTCCGGTTCGAAGGGGAGCCACCTGATCGGCATCGTGGATCTGGACCAGGCGCCTCCGGGCGCCGCGCTGGCCGCCGGCTTGCACGCAGCCAACGGCAATACGATCTTCACCACGGCCGACGATCCGCATATCAACGCGGTTCGACCCTACCTGGGCTACAACGCCATCAACGCCATCGAATCGGCGTTCGATTCCAACTACAACGCGCTGCTGGTGAGTATCCGAAAAGAATTTGGCGCGGCCGGGACGATCGGGTTCGCCTATACATATTCGAAAAACCTGACGGACAACGCCTCCGACCGTTCCAACGCGCCGCAGAGCAGCTACAACTATCACGAGGGCGAATACGGTCCGGCGACGCTCGACCGGCAACAGGTGCTCAACTTCAACTACGTGTACGAGATTCCCATCTTCAAGGCCAGCCATGGGGCGCTGGCTTATGCGCTGAAAGGCTGGGAGCTGTCAGGAATTCTGAGCATGTACACGGGCTCGCCCTTCACGGTGACGACTTCGAGCGTTGACCCCGCCGGCCTCGGCCTGCTGGGCAACAGCGCGTCGAGCTCGCGGCCCGACATGGTGTGCGATCCCAACGCCAACGCACCGGATAAGGCCCCCGGATTCACGGGGCCTGGGCTGCCGACCTGGTTCAATACCGCTTGCTTCGCCCCCGTGCCGCAGGGCGCCATCCGTCCAGGCAACGCCGGTCGCGGTGTAGTACGCGGGCCGGGTTTCGGAAACCTGGACGGGGCGCTAGTCAAGAACTTCTACTTCACGGAGCGCACCAAGCTGGAACTTCGCGGCGACTTTCTCAACGCGACCAATCACGCCAACCCGAATGGGTTCGCCAGCACCAACATTACCAGCAGCTCGTTCGGTGAGATCAATTCCTACCGCGCCGCGCGGCGGATTCAGATCGGGGCGCGACTCTCGTTCTGAGGCAGTTCGATTGCAGTGCCAGGGGCGGCTCTCCCGCGCGCGTGTAATTGCGATAGTGCGATTCGCAAAGGTCGAGCGCGCCGTAGCCGCCCCGCTTCACGGTTGATCTTCGTTCCGCGCTCGCCTAGCGATCGCTATCGCCAGACCCGGAGGAAAGGAGAGACGCCGGCCAGCTAACCAGACGTCACAACGTGGAAGCAGGCGGATTTCCGTATCAACTGCGGCACGCCGACGTCCTGGCTGGCCTGCTGGCGCCACTGCTCGAGCTGCCGGCCCCAACCGGCCGTTTGACGCCGGACTCAGGTGCCGGATATACTGGTTACGCTATCGAATGACGATAACGAAAAACGATTTCGATAATCGCTTTGAGTACCACGATCTTTACTCGGGCCTGATCCGTCTCCATATTCTTCATCACGCCGTCGAGGGGCCGATCTTCGGACTCGAAATGGCCAGCGAACTGGCGCGGCACGGTTATCGGATCAGCCTCGGAACCCTTTACCCCCTTCTGCACGGGCTGGAAAAGAAGGGATACCTGCGCTCGGCGGAGAAGCGCCAAGGGCAGTCGATTCGCAAGGTCTATCGGGCCACTCCTCTCGGCAGAAGGGCCCTTAAGGCCATGAAGGCAAAAGTGAGCGAGTTGTTTGGAGAGCTGGTTGAAGCGAGGTAGGCGGAGGCACCAGTTCGCAGCGGTAAGAGCATGCGGGGCGCTGGCGCTGTTGGTGTCCGCTTCGACGGCTGCCCTGGCCGGCCCGCCGTTTCAAACCGACGATCCGGAGCCAATCGACTACCGACATTATGAGTTCTATATGTTCGCGGCTTCGGACGGCACCGCGGTGGAAACCGACACGGTCGGCCCCGCCTGGGAGTTCAATTGGGGGCCGCTTCCCAATGTTCACCTCCACATCATCGTTCCCGCCGCGGCGATTTTTCCCTCGAACAATCCCGCCCTGGCTCCCGCCGGCACTGGTCCGCGAGCGTTCGGAATAGGCGACATCGAGCTCGGGATCAAGTACCGGTTTGTGCAGGAATCCAAACATCGTCCCATGATCGGCACGTTTACCATGTTCGAGATGCCGAGCGGCAACGCCGCCAAAGGCCTGGGAGTCGGCTCGACTTGGTATAAAGTTCCGCTCTGGGTGCAGAAAAGCTCTGGCCCATGGACGACCTACGGTGGCGGCGGAGCGACCGTGGTGAATGCGCCCGGCTATCGCAACTATCCGTTCGCCGGCTGGCTGGTTCAACGGGACGTGGGCAAGAAGTGGACGCTGGGAACCGAAATCTTTTACCACGGCCCGGAAGGACTGGCGACAGCGCAGACGAGGCCGGCGACGCTGGTCGATGTCGGCGGTTACTACAAATTTCGCGATCCCGGATTTCAGTTGCTGTTCTGCTACGGCCATACTGCCATAGGGCAAACCGAAAACTACGCCTACCTCGGTCTGTATTGGACTTGGGGTAAGGGCGGCAAGCCGGGCGATACCGCGGGTGCCGCATTCAATGGCATGGCGCCTCCGGGCCTGATGGGACACCCATAGCGCCGGCACGCCACGAAAGGAAATGCATGAATATCACGGCCAGCGACGCAATCCTTCTCGCGCATGCCACGTTCGGCGTCACCGGATGTCTGGCGGCTTTGTGGGTGTTCGTCGAGGCGCTCAACGCACAACCGGGGAACGCCACCCGCATCCGGACGGCGGCTTTCGTGACGGCACTCGCGATGGCCGCCGCATGGCTCTGCGGCGGATATTGGTACGTTTATTTCTACCCGGCGGACAGAATACTAATTCTCGGGGGACCGTGGCCATTTGCTCACAACCTCTTCATGGAAACGAAAGAGTATCTGTTTTTGATCACCGCCATCCTGGCGTTCCTCCTCCCCGTGGCAGCTCGGGAAAAGCTGCCTTCGAACGCCGTGGCCCGCAAGCTTGTTCTTTCCGTGGCGGGATTGATCGTGATTACGGGGCTGGCGGTGGAAGGCTCGGGCGCCATCATCGAACATGGGGTTAAGGTAGCTCTGCTCCGCGGCGGCTCGAAAGGAGTCCAGCAGTGAATTCCGCGACGGCTCCCGAATCGCCGAAGCTGACGGCCGCAACCTCTGGCTTCGTCCTTGCGGCCATCATCGCCGTGTTGTTCAATACCGCCCTTGCCTGGACGAGGGACGCGTACGCTCCCCTGAACGACTTCATGAAGTCGCTTACCGGCAATCCTTGGATCGCGCACTGCCTGGCTGTTCTGGTTCTTTTCGCGGGGCTGGGATTGGTATTCACGAAGACGAGGGCGGTGGAAAAGCCAGATGCGAAGCGCCTGATTGGAGCCCTGGTTGGAGCCGTAGCGGTCGCGGCGTTCGGGCTTGTTCTTTGGTTTGCGTTCGTTTAGGCGCAAACGTCACTGCAAATGTTGGCACAGCGGCCAGGCCGCTCACTTCCCGCGTCCGCCTTACTTCTTTTCGGCTTGCTGCTCGTGGCGGCGCTTGCGGGCGGCTTCGTGTTCGGCGCGCAGCTTATCGTAGAGCGGCTCCTGGTCGGGGCGCAGGATGGCCTTCACTTCGGCCACCTGTTTGTCCCAAAGGGCATGGCCGCGGTCGTTCATTTCCTTGTGGATCTGGTCAAACTGCGCGCGGGTCTCGTCGAAGATCTGGTTGAGCTTTGCGAGCTGTGCATCGTCCAGTTTGAGGCGCTGGCGCATCTCTTCCACCAGGTGCTTCCGCACCGCCTCCGGATCCGTCGCGAGACCCTTGCGCAGACTCACCGTGCCGGCCGGCTGGCTGTGGCCGAATACCGGAGACACCACGTAAAGCCGGTAACCCAAGGCGCCGGATACGGCGCCACACACGAAGATTGCCAGCAGAGCCAGAAAGGCGAGAAAACGCGACTTGGGCATGGGAGTCAACTTAGCGGCCCGATTCATTCAAATCCAGCCGCACTGGGCCTACGATTTCCGGCGTATCCAGCGCGTTGGCATCCGCCAGCGCTTCCAGGTAGCTCACTCCGGAGACCGGCGTGGAGCGCGGCAGCGACACGTAAACGCCGATGGCAATGGCGACGGCTGCCGCCACCGTCACAAAGCCTCGCACCATGCGCTGAAAGGAAAACGTGAAGTTCCGCCGCGATTCGATCCGCCGCCAAAGATCGGGCATGAAATTGGCGCTGGGCTCGCGATCCGGGCAAGCCGCCCGGTATGCCCGCCAGAGAGAATCCAGTTTGTCGTCGCCGCCCTGCATTGGGTACATCGCTTACTTGCTCCAACGGCCTCAGCCGTTTTGCTTCTTTTGCTCCGCCGTCCCGATGGCCTTCAAGACCCGCTGCCGCGCCCGGAACAACCGGACCTTAAGAGCATTCTCCTTGACGCGATAAATCTTTTCAAGCTCCCGCAAGGATAGCCCTTCCACTTCTTTCATCAGCAGCAGAACGCGATCCGCCTCCGAAACCGCGCCCAACAGCGAATCCACAGTTTCGCGGAGCTTCTTTTGCTGCTGCTCGTCGTGCTCCACCTTGCCGCCGGCCGCCGCATCCGCCATCACAACCTGCTGCTCGGAAAGGTCGGACATACGAAACTCCGGACGCCGCCGCTGCTTGCGGAGGTAATCGTAAGCGGCATTCACTGTCAGCCGGTACAGCCACGGTTCAAAAACCTCCGGCGCTCGCAACTGATCGAGCGAAAAATACAGGCGTAAAAAGACCTCCTGTGCGACGTCCTCGACATCTTCCCTACGGGCGATCAAACGGCCGATCGTCCCCATGATGCGCTTCCGGTACGCCAGGACGATGTCGTTAAATGCCGCACTGTCACCCTGTTGCGCGCGCCGGACCAGCTCGAACTCTACCAGCATGCCGCACCGCAGCCGGCCGCTGGCTCGGTTCTCAACTTCGTTAGCATAGGCGAAAAGGCTTATCCACAGGTTACACGGTCCGGATTTGCAACGCGAGAATGGTTCGTCAATCGGAAACGCCGGCACGGAGCAAGCGCGCTCCCCGAGTGGGCCGAATTTGCAGCGAGCCCGGCCGCATGGGAACCGGTACGAACGCGTACCGCTTGGAACGTTGAGCCGGGCCGGCCCGCTGGCATACCATAGGCGTGAGTGCCCACGTCGCCCATTACCGTATTGCTGGTCGACGATCACGCCCTGGTTCGCCGCGGCTTTCGCCGCATGCTAGAGGACGACTCCGAAATTGAAGTGCTGGGCGAGGCGAGCGACGGCCATGACGCGGTGGAGGCAGCCGCGCGCCTGCATCCGGCGGTGGTGGTGATGGACTTCGCTCTGCCCAGCATGAACGGCGGCGTGGCGACGCGGCTGATTCTCAAAGAGAGCCCGCAGACCGCAGTGCTGATTCTCAGCATGCATGCGGAAGCGTCCTACGTGCGCACCTGCCTGGAGGCCGGAGCGCGCGGCTATTTGCTCAAGAACGCGATGGATCTGGAGCTGGTGCAGGCGGTCAAACAGGTGGCCGGCGGCGCGCGCGTGCTGGATCCGCGGCTGGGCTCGATGGCGGAAGCCGGCAACACGCCTCCCGCATTGAGCACCCGCGAGCTCGAGGTGCTGCAGCTCATCGTCAACGGCAAGTCGAACAAGGATATCGCCACCGTGCTCGGCCTGAGCGCCAATACGGTGGCCGTGCACCGCGCCAATATCATGCAGACGCTGGGCATTCACAATACGGCGGAGCTGGTGGTCTACGCCATCCGCGAAGGGCTGGTGAGCATCGCGTGAAGCGGCGGTCGTTTCTGGGCGGGCTGGCCGGGTTCGCGGCGCCGTTGTTTCCCGCGGTTGGCAATGGACTAGGCTTCCGGCTGGTGGACGTGACGGCGGCGGCGGGCATCGACTTTCATCAAAACAGCGGCGCGTTCGGCGCCAAGTATCTGCCGGAAACCATGGGCTCCGGCTGCGCGTTTTTCGATTACGATGGCGATGGCTGGCTGGACCTGCTGCTGGTGAACGGCATGGACTGGCCCGGCCACAAGCGCCGCCGCAGCACGCTCAAGCTGTACCGCAACAATCGCAACGGCACCTTCACCGACGTGACCGAGCGCGCCGGCCTGGCGGTGGAGATGTACGGCATGGGCGTGGCCGTGGCCGACTACAACAACGACGGCTTCCCCGATGTGCTGATCACCGCAGTGGGCCAGAACCGGTTGTTCCGCAACACGGGGCGCGGCCATTTCGTCGATGTCACCGAGCACGCCGGCCTGGGCGGGCGCTCGTCGTTCTCGACGTCGGCCGCGTGGTTCGATTTCGATCGCGATGGCCACCTGGACCTGCTGGTCTGCAACTACGTCCAATGGTCGCCGGAGCGCGACGTCTTCTGCAGCGTGGATGGCCACCGCAAATCCTATTGCACTCCGGAGGCTTATCACGGCGAGACGTGCTGGCTGTTTCGCAACCGCGGCAACGGCACGTTCGACGATGTGACCGCCAAGAGCGGCATCTTCGACAGCACCTGCAAATCGCTGGGCGTGGCGCTGTTGGATTACGACCGCGACGGCTGGCTGGACGTGCTGGTAGCCAACGACACCCAGCCCAACAAGCTCTACCACAACCTGCGCAACGGCGCCTTTGAGGACGTCGCGGTGCGTGCCGGCGTCGCCTTTAGCGAAGACGGCAAAGCGCGCGCCGGAATGGGCATTGACGCCGCCGATTTCGATAACTCCGGGACCTACGGCATCGCCATCACCAACTTCGACAACGAAATGATGGCGCTCTACCGCGCCTCGCGAACGGGCGGCTATTCGGATGCGGCCATCCGGGCCGGCGTGGGGCAGGCCTCGCGCGAGAGCCTCGGTTTCGGCTGCGTTTTCCTCGATATCGACCTCGACGGCCGCCTCGACCTGGCCGCGGTGAATGGCCACATCGATGAGACCGTCCGCCACATTCGCAGAAATGTGGGCTACGCGCAGCCACCGCACCTGTTTCACAATGACGGCCAGGACCGTTTCCACGACGTGGCGGCGGAAGCCGGTCCCGGCTTTGCCTCACCCAAGGTGGCGCGCGGCCTGGCATACGGCGATTTCGACCGGGATGGCGACCTGGACCTGCTGGTCACCACCAACCAGGGGCCGGCGTACCTCTACCGCAACGACATCAGCAACGGCTTCCGCTCGCTGCGCATTCATCTGACCGGGAAACAGTCCAACCGGGACGCCATCGGCGCCGTGGTGCGCGTGACCACACCCGAAGGAACGCAATCGCGCATGGTCAAGACCGGCTCCAGCTACCTCTCGCAATCCGAACTGACGCTCACCTTCGGCCTGGGACCGCGCGACGCCGTCACGCGCCTGACCATCCAATGGCCCAGCGGCGCGACGCAGGAATTCTCCGCCATTCGCACCGGCGGGTATGAGTGCGAGGAAGGTCAGCCCCTCAAGCAACTGAACGGCTATTGAGCCGCTGCCGGACCGGGTTAAGCTCCGCGCTGCCGATACGCCAAGCAGATGTGCGATTTCGTCCGCTCGCGCTGGCTTGACGATTGCCAGGACAACCGCATTTGCTCTACAATTCAGAACTAATATGAGCGAGCAATATCTCGGCGAGTTCGAGCAGCTTGTGTTGCTCGCGGTGGTGCGGTTGGCGGAGGGCGCTTATGGCGTGCCCATCCGGCGCGAGATTGAAAAACGAACCGACCGCAAAGTCACCGTGGGGGCCCTTTACTCAACGCTCGACCGGCTGGAGGCCAAGGGATACCTGAGCTCGTGGTTCGCGGACCCCACCGCGGAGCGGGGCGGGCGGTCGCGCCGCTATTTTCGACTCGAGCCGCCGGGAGTTGAAGCGCTCGCCCTCGCGAAAGGCATGTTCGATCGCATGTGGAAGGGGGTGCGGCTTGCCTGAGCGGCCACCGCGGATCGCCGAGCGGCTGCTGCGGCGCCTGGTGCCGGGGCGGGAAGGCGAAATAATAGCCGGCGATTTGCGCGAGGAGTTCGAAGGGCGCGGCGGCGGGCGCGGCGGCGCTGGGATTATTGTTTGGCTGCGGCGCCAACCGGCTGCTGGCCCACTCGCTCCCCGCGCTGCCTCACGTGGGCACGGTGACGCTGGATTTGAACGTGAACTGGCGAGTGGTTGCCTTCGCGGCAGCGGCGGCGCTGGCCAGCGCCGTGTTGTTCACGATTTCGCCGGCCATCGAACACTCGCGGCCGGGCTTGACATCGTCTTTGAAAGGCGAAGGAGCGGATGCGCGGCGCATGCGGCAGCGCGATGCGTACGTGGTGGCGCAGGTCGCCTTGTCGCTGGCGCTGCTGATTGCGGCGACACTGCTGCTGCGCGCCTTGCAGCATGCCCAAGGAATCGATCCAGGTTTCGCCATGGACCACAGGCTGGCGGCACGGATCTACGTTTCCGAGCCGGAATTCTCGCCGGAGTCCGGGAAACTGTTTCTGACGCGGCTGCTGGACACGGTGCGGGCGGTGCCGGGCGTGCGCAGCGCGACCCTGAGTTACACCACCCCGCTCACCTTTTCGGATTCCGTGTGTACCTCGGCGACGCCGGACGCGCGCCCGCGCGGCACCGCTTCCGATGTCGTGGTCCCTGGATATTTCGACACCCTCGGCATTCCGATTTTGCGCGGGCGCCAGTTCGCGTCCACCGATCAGCCGGGCTCGCAGCCGGTGGCGATCGTCAACCAGACCTTCGCGCGGCGTTACTGGCCGAACGAGGACCCGGTTGGCAAGACGCTCTGGCTGGGGTGTAATGGCAGCGGGCCGCGTACCATGGCGGAAGTGGTCGGGGTCGCCAGGGATGCCAAGTACGAATCGCTCGATGAATCACCGCGCCCGTTCGTGTACCGCCCACTGGCGCAGAGTTGGGTGGGATTCCTGGCAGCGATCGTTGAGACCTCCGGCGACCCTGCCCAATTCACGGCGCCTTTGCGCGCAACGCTGCACGGCCTGGACTCCAACCTGCGGGTTTATGAGATCCAGACACTGGAGCAGTACGCTTCGGAATCGCTCTGGAAGGTGCGCTGGCAGGCTTCTCTGTTGGCCGTGTTCGGCGGGCTGGCTATGCTGCTGGCGGCGGTTGGGTTGTATGGCGTGGTGGCTTACAGCGTGGCGCAGCGCACGCGGGAGATCGGCGTGCGAATCGCCATGGGAGCGCAGCAGGCCGACGTGCTGTGGATGGTGCTGGCTCGCGGGTTGGGACTCACCGCCGTGGGGATCGGCGTCGGGGTGGCGCTAAGCGCGGGAGTGACGAGGCTGCTGGCAACGCTGTTATACGGGATGAGCCCTCTCGATCCGGTTGCATTCGCAGTAGCATCGCTTGGATGGACGGCGACCGCGATGCTGGCAAGCTATGTGCCGGCACGCAGAGCCATGAGGGTGGACCCGGTGGTGGCGCTGCGCTGGGAGTGAGTTCTGCGAGGTGGGTTCATGATAAAAAACCGCTCCGTGCCGGCCAATGTCATACTGCCGCACGTCACTTATCAGAATGTGGCCGGCGCGCTCGAATGGCTGACGAAAACGTTTGGCTTCGCCGAGCACTACCGTTACGGCCAACCAGGCGGGCGGGTTAACGGCGCGCAGATGCATCTCGGCGATGCCTGGATCATGCTGAATCGGGCCCGGCCGGGGTGCGCCAGCCCCGCGCAGGCCGGGTGCGGGACGCAAAGCCTGACGGTATTCGTCGACGATGTGGATGCGCACTTCGAGCGGGCGAAGGCGGCAGGCGCCAAGATCGTCGAGGACCTGCACGAGACGGAGTATGGCGAACGGCAGTACGGAGTGGAAGACCTGGAAGGTCATCACTGGCTCTTCTCGCGTCACGCCCGCGATGTAAGTCCCGAGGAATGGGGCGCGACGATCGCGGGCCGGTGAGGGCGATCGAAAAAGGAAAACATATGCCTCCCACATTTGGAAACGGAAAGATCTGCTATATCGAGATTCCGGCCACGGACATTGTGCGCTCGTCTGACTTCTACGAGCGAGTGTTTGGCTGGAACGTCAGGCGGCGCGACGATGGCAGCATCGCCTTCGACGACGGGGTCGGCGAGGTGAGCGGCACCTGGGTGCTCGGGCGCCCGCCCGCCGCGGAGCCGGGCTTTGTTATTTCCATCATGGTCGACAGCGCGGCCGCCACCGTCGATGCGATCGTCGCCAACGGGTGCGAAATTGTGCGCCCCATCGGCGCAGACGCGCCGGAGCTCACTGCCTGGTTCCGCGACCCGGGAGGCAACGTGCTCGGCATCTATCAGCACCGGGGCTGAAACCAGGCGCCGTGGCGCCGGCTGTCAAGCCGCCTGGGCCGAGAGTCATCGAGCGTTTTCTTGCCATGCCGCAGTTCTCCCCGAGTTCATTCAGGAACTTGTTGAAGAGCTGTTGAAGAGCGGGCCAACTGGATTAGGCGGTGCTAGAATGGCGGCATCGTAAGGAGAAAAAAGTGCAGTGTCCCAGGTGTCACCTCGAAAACCCGCCATCGGCCGATGTGTGTGACTGCGGGTATTCCTTTGCCTCAGGATCTTATGTTCGGAAGCCATCGGGCCCTTCCGGGACGTCTTCACGCACCGAGCCGCAGAAGTCCCGTTACGCGGCGCTGGAAACCATCTCAACGGTGTTCCGAGTTGCAGCCTGGCTTGTCGCGGCTGCGCTGGTTCTTGCCGGAATCGCCGCCCTGGCCTATCCCACGGGCCAGTTGAAGGCGCTTGCGGTGCCAACTGCGGTAGGCTGCTTCATTGCGGCGGCGCTGCAGTGGCTTGCATTGAAGGCCGTTGCGGAAGCGATCGCGCTCTTCGTCGATATTGCGTACGATGTTCGCGCCATTGTCGTCAGGATCAACAGTAGCGATTCCCGATGAGATCGAATGCTTCCCACTCTTCGAACTGGCGCGGCCGGCGCCGCAAAAGGGCCGGCTTCTCCGGGCGCATGCTACAATAACCAAACCGGCCACCAAGATGGAACGCTTGAGCAAGCTCATTCGCGGTTTGAGACTGCCCGGCGAGATGATCACGGAGAGCGACCTTGCCTGCGCGGCGTGGCCGCAGGCGGTGGGCAAGCGCATCGCGGCTCACACGCGCGCCGCCAAGCTGGTGCGCCGGCGGCTGGTGGTGGAAGTCGAGGATCAAATCTGGCAGCGGCAGCTTTTCGTGCTGAGCTACCACATTGTGCGCAACCTCGAGCGGCAGCTTGGTCCGGACGTGGTGGAAGATCTCGAATTCCGCGTGGTGCCGCGGCGTCGCGAGCCGCAGCGCGCGGCGCAATCCGCGCCGGCGCTGGCCGCCGACGAAGCGGACACGATCGCCGATCCCGTTTTGCGCGGTCTCTACAAAGCTTCCCGGGCAAGGGCGCGGGCGTGAAGATCACCGAGCGGGAAGTCCGTTACGTGGCCGGCCTGGCCAACCTCAATTTGAGCGACGCCGAGGTCGCCCGCTTTCAGATGGACCTCGACCAGATTCTCGAACACATCGGCAAGTTGAACGAGCTCGATACGGGCGACACCGTCCCCATGTCTCAAGTGCTGTTCGAGGCTGAGGATACCGCCACGCTGCGGCCCGACGTCCCCTTGCCGCCGCTGGGCAACCAGGCGGCCATGGCCAATGCGCCCGACGCCGGAGCCGGGTATTTCAAGGTGCCTAAAGTGATCGAACGCTGACGGGCACGCAGCGATGTTGTTGCCTGCGCCGGGCCGTGCGATGCTAAAAAAGCGCGCCCGCAAGCGGGCGTTGGCAGGTTGAAACCTGCCCCACCTTGCAAGATGGAAATCGCCTCTTTAACCATCGATCGAATCCGCGGAGGCCTACTGGCGCGCCGTTTCCGCGCCGAGGAGCTGGCCGCCGAGGCTTTGCGCTTCGCCGAACAGGAGAACCGCAAGACGGGCGCCTACCTGCATTTTTCGCCCGAGCGGGCGCTCGATGCGGCGCGGCGGGTGGACGAAAAGATCGCCCGCGGCGAGGAACCCGGCGCGCTGGCGGGAGTGCCGGTTGCGGTGAAGGACGTGATTGTCACCCGCGGCGTACGCACCACCTGCGCCTCGAAGCTGCTGGAGCACTACATCCCACCCTATGACGCCACCGCCATCGTTCGCCTGGAAGAGGCCGGCGGCCTGATCCTGGGCAAGACCAACTGCGACGAGTTTGCGATGGGTTCCTCGACGGAGAACTCGGCGTTCGGGCCGGTGCGCAACCCGGTGGCGCCGGACCGCGTGCCGGGCGGCTCGAGCGGCGGCTCGGCGGCGGCGGTGGCGCAGGGCACGGCGGTGGTGGCGCTGGGTTCCGATACGGGCGGGTCGATCCGCCAGCCGGCATCGTTCTGCGGCGTCTCGGGCGTCACGCCCACCTACGGCCGCGTTTCGCGCTACGGCCTGACGGCTTTCGCCAGCTCGCTCGACCACATCGGGCCGTTCGCGCGCACGGTGAAGGATGCGGCACGGGTGCTGGGCGTGATCGCGGGCCGCGATCCGCGCGACTCCACCTCCGCCGAAGCCCCGGTGCCGGATTACACCAAGGCGTTGGACGGCAACGTAAAAGGGCTGAAGCTTGGACTGCCCCGCGAGTATCTAAAAGATTTGAGGAGCGAATCCGGCAGCCTGATCCACCGCGGCGTGGAGGTGTTGCGACAACTCGGCTGCGAAGTGCGCGAAATCAGCCTGCCTCACACCGATTACGCCATTGCCACTTACTACATCATTGCCACCGCCGAAGCCAGCTCCAACCTGGCCCGCTACGACGGCGTACGCTATACCTTTCGCTCCGCCGATTCGGCCACCCTGGCCGATATGTATCGCAACACACGCGGCGAGGGTTTCGGCGCCGAATGCAAGCGGCGCATCATGCTGGGGACGTACGTGCTGAGCGCCGGTTACTACGATGCTTATTATCTGAAGGCGCAGAAGGTGCGCGCGCTCATCGCCCGCGATTTCCAAGAGGCGTTCGAAGAGGTAGATGCGGTGGTGGCGCCGGTCTCGCCGTTTCCCGCCTTCCGCCTGGGCGAGAAGGTGAACGATCCCCTGGCCATGTACTTATCCGATATTTTCACGATTACCGGCAGCCTGGCGGGCATACCCTGCATGAGCGTTCCGTGCGGGCGCACCGCCGAAGGCTTGCCGGTGGGGATGCAGATCTTGACCCGGCATTTCGGCGAGACCACCATGTTCCGCATCGCCGATGCTTTTGAACGGGCCGGCGGATTGAATTGAGGCCGGGGCCGGGTAGGCCGGGCCCGAGGGGACAACACACACGAGGAGAGGACAGACTATGCCATTCACACTTCCACCGTTGCCGTACGCGCCCGAGTCGCTCGAGCCGCACATCGACAAGATGACCATGGAAATCCACCACGGCAAGCACCATAACGCTTACGTCACCAACCTGAACAAGGCGATTGAATCGGCGCCCGCACTCGCCGGGAAGACCGTCGAAGAGCTGCTGGCCGCGAACTGCGCGATCGTTCCGGAAAACATCCGCACCGCTGTTCGCAACAACGGCGGCGGGCATATCAACCACTCGATGTTTTGGAAAATCATGAAACCCGGCGGAGGCGGCCCGCCCGTGGGCCATGTGGCCCAAGCCATTACGGGGACGTTTGGCGGCTTCGACGCCTTCAAGGAGAAATTCAACCAGGCCGCGGCTACCCGCTTCGGTTCGGGCTGGGCGTGGCTAGTGAAGGCGGGCGGCAAATTGGACATCTATTCGACCGCCAATCAGGACAGCCCGGTGATGGAGGGTAAATTCCCAGTGATGGGCCTGGACGTTTGGGAGCACGCTTACTACCTGAAGTATCAGAACCGCCGGCCGGATTACATCAACGCTTGGTGGAACGTGGTCAACTGGGCCGAGATCGAATCGCGCTTCAACTCGGTGAAGTAATGCGTCTGCGGGGCTGACTATCGCTCGCAAGCTGCGATGACGCCGCGGGCCGGGCTGGCGCCCGGCCTTGGAAGGTCGGTGACCCGCCCACGGGATCGCCGGTAAGAGAATCAAGGGTGCCATCACGCATTAACCCGGTCGTGCGAGAATAGGCGGGCGACACGGGTTCGACATGCAGAAATACGACCTTATCGTCATCGGTTCCGGTCCGGCTGGACAGCGGGCCGCGATTCAAGGCGCCAAGTGCGGGCGCAACGTGGCGGTCATCGAACAGCGCGAAATTGTCGGTGGCGCCTGCGTCAACACGGGAACCATTCCGAGCAAGACGATCCGTGAGGCTGTATTGCACCTTTCGGGCTATCAATACCAGGGCATTTACGGGATCAACTACCACGTCAAGGAGAAGATCACCATCGCCGACCTGGGCTTCCGCGTCAACCAGGTAATCAAGACGGAAGTGGATGTGACGCAGGCGCAACTGGCGCGCAACGGGGTGGAGGTGATCTACGCGCGCGCCGCGTTCCTGGATGCGACGCACATCCGGGTGGAGAGCGCGCGCGGCCAGTCGGACCTGGAAGCGCCGGTCATTCTGATTGCCACCGGCACGAAGCCGGCCTCCTCCCCCACTGTGCCCATCAACGGGCGCAACATCATCAACAGCGACCAGATCCTCGACATGCCGGAAATACCCAAGACATTCATCGTGGTAGGCGGCGGCGTGATCGGGGTGGAATACACGTGCATGTTCGCTATTCTCGGTTCGCGCGTGATCCTGGTGGAAAAGCGGCCGCGGCTGCTCGAATTCGCCGACCAGGAAATGGTGGAAGCGCTCTCCTACAACCTGCGCGATCACCGGGTGACCATGCGGTTAAACGAGGAAGTGGCCGCAGTGGAAGAGACGCCGGATGGCCGCGTGGTGGCGAACCTGGAAAGCAACAAACGGATTGCCGGCGACGCCTTGCTGTACGCGGTGGGCCGTCAGGGCAATGTGGATGAGTTGAACCTGGCCGCGGCCGGCCTGACGGCGGATGAGCGCGGGCGCATCGCCGTGGACGAAAGCTATCGGACCCAGGTGCCCAACATTTTCGCCGCCGGCGACGTGATCGGCTTTCCCAGCCTGGCGTCGGTTTCGATGGAGCAGGGCCGCATCGCGGCCGCACACGCTTTCGGACTCAAGATCGAATCCAATCGCGCCACCTATCCCTACGGCATTTACACCATCCCCGAGATTTCGTTCATCGGCAAGACCGAAGAACAGTTGACGGAAGAGGACGTTCCGTACGAAGTGGGCCTGGCTTACTATCGCGAGACCGCGCGCGGCCAGATTCGCGGCGACACCACGGGCCGGCTCAAGCTGATCTTCCATCGCGAGACGCGCGAGCTGCTGGGCGTGCACATCATCGGCGAGGGCGCGAGCGAGTTGCTGCACATCGGGCAGGCGGTGATGATTCTGAAAGGAACCGTGAACTATTTCGTGGATACCGTATTCAACTACCCGACGCTGGCCGAATGCTATAAAATGGCGGCCTTTAATGGTATCAACAAGCTGATGCGGATTTGAGGAGGCCAAGATGGGTTTGCGCATAGGAGTGTTGGCCACCCGTTACCTCTGGGCCGGCGCGGTGGAGGGAACCAGCCTGGGCGCCGTGCGCTCTTACCCGGATCCCGGCGAAGCGGAGCGCATCGATTTGAAATCGCTGCGCCCGGACGAGATGGTCGCCGTGATCCGCGAGTTGATCGCCGCCGTGCGCGAGGGCGTGACGGTGGATTCGGTGGGAGCCGGGATTCCCGGCGTGGTCCGCAACGGCATCATCGAAGAATCGCCCAACCTGGGCCAGTTGAAGGGTTTCGCCATTGCGGCGCGGCTGGAAGAGGCGCTCAAAACGGACGGCATCGACGCTCCGGTCACGGCTCTCAACGACGCCGATGCCCTGGCCGCCGGCATCGCAGCGACCCACGGCGCAATGGAAAAACTGGTGCGCGTGTGGTACCTGGGCGATGGCATCGGCTTCGGGCGCTATCCGCGCGGCGAAGGGGTTTGGGAGGGTGGCCACACGGTGGTGTCGCTCGACCCCAAGGAGCGTTACTGCGGCTGCGGCGGCCTGGGGCATCTGGAAGGCATCATGGGCAATCGCGCGATTCGCCTCCGCTTCCTCGATCTGGAGCCGGAAGAGGTGTTTCTGGCCGCGCGGCAGAACGATGTCCGCGCCACCGGTTTCGTCCGTCTCTGGCACCGGGCGCTGGCCGCCGCCACCGCTACCAGCGTCCACCTGGAGGGCCCCGGCCGTTTCTACCTGGCCGGCCCCAACACGGATTACATCGATGCCGGCCTGCTCGGCATGTACCTGCAGGAAATGGTGAAGATGAGCTCGCTGCAAGGCAGCCTGTTCGAGATCGTCTCCAACAGCCACGACCTGGCGCTGATCGGCGCCGCCGTGTGCGGCACGATGCGGTAGGACACTCGGGCGGATGTTTTTCGAGCGCGTCGCGCTTCGGTGAGGCACGACAGATCGCGAAAGTCGATGGTCTGTCCTACCGCTATTCGATCGACACCTGGTCGCCGGGCTGGGTTCCGGTTTCTGCCGCGCAACCGGCGGGCAGTTCCAGCACAGAGTGGGCCCAAATGCATGCGCTGATGCGCCAGGGCCGGACGGCATGGCACACCTTGCGCACGCGCCGCCGCTTGTCCAGGTACACCAGGTCAATCGCAAACTTCATAAAAAACGTGTGAACCGATTGGCAGGGGACGATCCAGAGGCCTTCGCCGGGGTTCAAGCCGGTGTGTTTAAGCAGGCCGACGTTGCGCTCGGGGCTGGTATCCGCCACCCGCACGGCATCGCCCAACCCGGTGCCGCGGGTTTGATTGCGCACTTGGACGATCAACGGTGACGACTATAGCACGGAGCATTCCGGCGAGCCCAAGGAGATTCCCGGTCACCGACGGTCGCGAAAATCAGGCGAGCGTGGAAATCCAGAGTTTGCCGTGGCTTAGCGGCGCTGGTGCGCGCGCGCGAGCGGCGTTACTGGGAGACCGCGTGGCTAGACTGAAATCGGCAGGAGGGTTCTGCTGCCAACTCGTGTCCGGACGGGCGCGAGGCCGCTCTTCTTTCCCGGAGGTTTCATGATTCGCCGTCTGTTCGTCGCCGCCGCGTTGTCGATTTGCCCGGTTCTGGCCAGCCCGCCGTTGACCACCATTCAGGATGTGCTGTACAAAGCCGACGGCAAGCCCTTCAACGGCACCCTGACCATCAGTTGGACCAGCTTCCAGGCGGTGGACAACACCTCAGTGGTCACGCAGAGCACGACCGTCAAAGTGGTGAACGGCAATCTGCGCGTCGCACTGGTTCCCAATACGACGAGCACGCCGGCGACGATGTACACGGTGACTTACAACAGCGATGGCTTCGTCCAGTTTCAGGAAACCTGGAGCGTGCCGTCCAGCCTGACGCCGCTGCACGTCCGCGACGTGCGCACCGCGCCGGCGTCGCCGGGCGGATCGGATACGATGGACACGGGCGCAACATCAATCCCGGAATCGAGCGTGGTGGGGCTGGTGGCCGACCTGGGGGCACGGCCGCTGGCCGCTCCCGGGTTTGCGCCAGGCCACGCCGCGATGATCGATTCGAGCGGCCAGGTGGATGCAGTAGTGGGCAACCCGGCCGACTGCGTATACGTGGATGGCACCTCCGGCCCTTGCGGCAGCGGCGGCGTCGGGTACAACTTCGTCGACGGCGATTCGCCCGCCGGCGTGATCGATGGCTCCAACACCACGTTCACGCTGAACGGGGTACCCAACCCGACCACCAGCATCGCCCTCTATCGCAACGGGGTGTTGCAGAAGGCCGGCTTCGACTACATGTTTTCGAACGGCACCATTCAGTTCGTAACAGCCTCCACGCCGCAGCCGACCGATGTGTTGTTGGCCAGCTACCGCACCGCCAGCAGCAATTCCACCTCGTACCCATCGCCGCAGGTGCTGTGCAGCGGCACCGGCGCCGCCGCCTCGCTGGCCAGCCTGACGGCGCTGGCGATGTGCAACATTCCCGCCGGGCTGCTCGCCCCCGGCGACCGGCTGGAAGTTCACTTCGATTACGCTCACCTGGGTACGGCCGGCGGAGCCGCCATTTCCGTCCAGTGGGGCGCCACCGCGGCGCTGAACGTCAGCGCGGGCGCGCTCGAGACCATGCTCACGGGGAGGGTGGATGGCTCCATTCTGACCACCGGCGCCCAGGTGGGTTCGCAATCCTGGGGTGCCAGCACCAGCTTCGCCACCAGCGTGGTGAGCGCACCCGATTCCTACAGCGCGGGGCTGACGCTGACGTTTCTGGGTTCGGTGGCCGCCGGCACGGATGTCATCGCTCTGCAGCATTACTCGGTGGTAAGGGTGCCGTAAGTGCGAGTGGTGTAAGTCGGTAGTGCGGTAAATCCGCGTCCCCGGTAGATTCCATTAAACCCAAGTGAACAAAAGGAGAATTGACGCTGGGGCGAGTGGAGGATTAAACTTCGCCATAGTGCCACCGGCGAACATCACCCCACAGGGGCTCGCCACGCAGCTCAACGTGGTGGATTCGACCGCGGCGATTTCCGCTATCGAGCAGAAGCGTGGGAGCCGCGTCGTTTGTCTAACGTACAACGATCAGCCCCCAGCGGCTTGCGCTTTGGCGTTTCCTGTAACGACGGCGCTGGGCCAGATTCTGTCGGCAATGGGGAAAGTGCCTAAGCTAGATCTCGTCCTCCGGACGACGGGAGGAGCAGCCGAAATTCCATGGCGTATCGTTAGTATTTTGAGGGAATTCACTGACGTTCTTGGCGTTATCGTTTCCAACTTCGCACTGAGCGGGGGATGCCACATTGCAATAGCGGCAGATGAGCTCGTTATGGGTCCGTGCGCAATGCTCGGTCCGGTTGATCCGACTCGAAATCACCCATTGTTGCCAAAAGACCCGAAGAACGAGACGATTCCGACCTCGGTCCAAGATCTAAAACACTGTATCCAGTTCATTCAGGAGCAATTGGGAGACTCATACGCTCAGCAGGATCTGGCGGTCATCGTATCAGAGCTTTTCAAGTACATTAATCCTTTAGCACTTGGTGCACTTGAACAGACATACAATCTGTCACGTCTGATCACGAGGAAGGTGCTGGCCACGCATAGGGACAGGCTGCCGGACGAGAAGGTCGAGAAAATCATTGATGTTCTTTCTGGCAAGTATTTCTCGCACGCCTTTCCGATTTCGCGCGCTGATGTAGAATCGGACCTCGGATTGCACGTGACAAGGCCAGACGAGGAGTTGATCACTCTGATCGGGAGCCTCGAAGCTCAATATCTACTTGAGTTCCAAAAGGCCGTGCCAGCGGTGGCCAATACGGTTGACCCTTTGGTTCACGTGGGTGGGCTGCTGCAAACAACTGAAATTGGCCTAGCGATCGCCATAGTCAAGAAGCGAGACGGGACGCAGATTTCCGACTCATGGATAAAGTTTCGATAAAGGGGAGCCGATATGACCAACATGAGGCCAGAAAATTTCACTTATGTATCAACACAGACGATGCAAAATGCATTTCCAAGCGCTCAGCCGCAAGTGGGACTGGAGCGTAAGGAAGTCGGCCCTGCCGGCAAATCCGCCTCCGTTGTCGCGTGTGCGTCGAAAAAGCCTTCGCCTCTGCGGCCGCAACGCGGTCGCCGCTAGGGTGGCCTCCAGCCACAAGGGTTCGGTGCCGTAGTTGGCCCCGAATTGGCGGTTTTGCTACACTGAGGGTTATGGCAATCCCGAATGTGAAACGGTTCCGGCCGTTCTGCCCGACTTGCAATGAGAGCTTCACGGTGATGGCGGTGCTGCCGAAGGACGCCGACGTTTCGAAGTACCTGGAGGATACCGTGGCGCGCCACGATCACAAGGCGTTCCAGGAATCCAAACAGCAGCACTTCAAGATCCGCGTCGGCCAGCAAAAACAGAAGAAAGCCAAGTAAGCGCGGACCGGTTTCGCGGGCCGGGTTCCCTACATTACATCCGGGCCTGTATCGTGCGTGTGGCGTTGAGGGCAGCCTGCGATACGGCCGGGTCCGGATCGTCCACCAACTGCTGCAAATGCGCAACGCTTTCCTTGTCGCCGCTGGCGCCGAGGACGCGCGCCAGGCCGATCTTCTCGTCCTTGGTCCCGCTCCCCATCGCCACGTAAAGCGCCGCCCGCACCCGCTCATCCCGCGCCAACTCCGTCAGGTAAGGTAAGGCAACACCGCTGTAGGCCGACATATTCAGATTGTTGATGAGCAACTGGAGGGGGCTGAATTCGCTCAGCTCGGTCTTTCCGTGCATGACCAGGGCGAAAGCCAGCGACAGCCGCGGCTCGGATTTTCCTTCGTCCTGCCATGCCTGCTGCAGCACAGGCAGATCGCGCGGGTCCTTCAGCCGCCCCAATCCCTCGGCCGCTGCCTCGCGCAGTTTCTCGTCCTTGTCGTGGAGATACTGCTGATAGAGGCTGCTGTAGGCAGGGTCGGGCAGCATGGCGAGCGAGGTCAACGCGGCACGCTTGACCTTGATGTTATTGCTCTGGCCGAGAACCACCGACAGCGACGACACGGCGCCTTTGTCGCGCAGAAGGCCCACGGTTTCAATGGCCGCGATTTGCACTTTGGGGTCGAAATCGTGCAGCAGGAATTCCACCTGCGGCCCCGCCGATTCGTCGCGAATCTTCTGTAAGGCGATCAGCGATTCGTAGATCAGCGTGGAATCCTTGGAACGCGTGGCGGCGATCAAATCCACTACTGCCGCCTTGCCGCGCAGGATGCCCAAGGCGCGGGCCGCGTCGGTGCGCACATCCATGTTGCCGGAGCGCACCTGCGCGGAAAGTGCGGCGATCACATCGGGGCGCACCGTGATGTAAGCGTCGATCACCTGGTCGTTGGTATCGGTGAACCGGCTCTTGATGCTGGTCCCCACGCGCTCGAAGGTCCCGCCCACGCCGTGTTTCACGTAACCCGGCAGATAGAAATTGACCAGACCATCGGTAGCCAGCATCTGCACTCCGGGATCACCGTCGCGGCTGGCCTGGATGAGCGGATCCAGGCTGCGCGGAGGCCCGATGTCGGTGATCTGCCGGACGGCCTCCGCCCGCACTTCGACCGATGGATTGGAAAGCAGGGCCTGCAACTTCGGGATGGCGCTGGGACCGCCGCGGGCAATCTCACGAACATCTTTGGGCCGGAGATTCGCTTGCCCGAACGCTCCGGACACAACCAGAAAAGCCGGGAACCAGGCTGACGAAAGGCGCATACTCTTACTGTATCGCGCTCCCCTGGGCAGGGTGGGTCTCGCGGCGGCAAACGCAGGGTTCGCAGCGCCGGTACGGCTGCGGCAACATGCCAAGTGAAGACCAGCAGCCCGGATGCGCCTCGTCTAGCGGACGAATTCCACTTCCACCCGCTTCGAAATCAGGCCGGCCTCGAAGCCCATGTCGAGCAATTTCTGGGCGGCCTTCGGGACCAACTCCCCGGCGTCCACGGTGTAGTGGTTAACGTACATGCCGATGAATTTTTCGGCCAGGCGTGGATCCATGTCGCGCGCGAACTGCAGCGCGTACTGGAGCGCTTCGTCGTGGTTGTCGAGAGCGTACTGGATGCTCTCCCGCATCAGGCGGCAGCACTCGCTATGCATCTCGGCGCCGAGCGAGCGCAGCAGCACGTTGCCGCCCAGCGGCAGGGGCAGGTCGTAGGCGGTCTTGAACCAGCGCCCCAGGTCCACGATGCGGTGAAAGCCTTCGCGGTCGTAGGTCAATTGGGCTTCGTGAATGATCAGGCCGCAATCCGCCGCGCGGTCGCGCACGGCGTTGGTGATCTGGTCGAACGGCGTCACCACCGCTTCGAAATCCGGCTCGAAGAGCTTGGCCGCCAAATAGGCGGTGGTCAGCGTGCCCGGGACGGCGATGCGCTTGCCCTTCACCTCCTCCGGCTCCATCGGCCGGGCAGCGATGATCATCGGACCGTAGCCGTCGCCGATACTCGATCCGCTGGCCATTAACACGTATTTATCGGCTACATACGGATACGCGTGATAGGAGAGCGCGCTCAAGTCGTAGAGGCCTTCGATGGCCTTCCGGTTCAGGCTTTCAATGTCTTCCAGCACGTGACGGAACGTCACTTTCGACGAGCGCACCTTCTTGGTGGCGAGCCCGTAGAACATGAAGGCATCGTCGGAATCGGGGCTGTGGGCGCTGACAATTTCCCTTGGCGCAACCGAAGTCATAAGAGACGCAACAATCCAGTTTACACTACCCGCGCTCGAAACCCGGCAAAGAATCACGCCCCGTGCTTATGGGACTTTGGGGACAACGGCGGCGCCAAACGAGGCCTATCGCCGAGGCCTATCGCCGACGCCGATCGTGGCCGCGGCAATCGGCTATAGTCGGAAGGAATGCTCCCACGCGCGGCAGTATTGGCGCTGGCGGTAGTGTGTACCGCTCCCGCCGGCGAGCGGATCCGCCTTACCCCAGAACAACAGCGCTTGAACATTGAGTCGTTCGAGCACGTATGGACTACTGTGCGCGACAAACATTGGGACCCCAAGCTGGGGGGCCTCAACTGGCAAGCGGTGCACGATGAGCTGCGGCCGCAACTGGAAAAAGCAGCCACCATGGAACAGGCACGCACGGTGATGCAGGACATGTTGTCGCGCCTTAAGCAGAGCCATTTCGCCATCGTGCCCGGCACGGTTTACCGGGAAATCGGCGACGCCAAGGGCACAGGCCGAACCGGCATGGAAGTGCGGGTAGAGGAAGGCCGCGCGCTGGTGGTTTCGACCGAGCCGGATTCGCCAGCCGACCGGAGCGGCGTAACTCCTGGTTGGGAAATCGAGCGCGTGGACGGCAAGCCGCTCGAGCCGGGCTTGCGCAAGATCGACCGGAATTTCCGCGACTCGACGCTCCACGACCTGATGCTGGAGCACGCCGTGAGCGCGCGCCTGGCGGGCGGCGAGGGAAGCCATGTGAAAGTGAGTTTTCGCAACGCGCGGGGCCAAAAGACGACGCTCGAAATAGCGCGCGCCCGCCCGCGCGGCGCGGAATTCTCCTTTGGCAATTTGCCGCCGCTGAATTTCTGGGTGGAGTCGCGCATGGTGCGGCCCGACGTCGGCTACCTCCGGTTCAACCTGTTCTTCGAGCCGGAGGCGCTGAATAAGGCCGTCGAGCACGCGGTCAAGGATTGCGCGGCCTGCCGCGGTTTTGTCATCGACTTGCGCGGCAATCCGGGCGGGATCGGCGGGCTGGCGCTGGGAGTGGCGGGCTGGTTTCTGGATCGGCCGGGGCTGCGTCTGGGCGATATGTTCCTGCGCAACGAAAAAATCAAATTCGTGGTGTTCCCCCGGCCGACGCCGTTTCGCGGGCCGCTGGCGATCCTGGTGGACGGCTGTTCCGCCTCGACTTCGGAAATCTTCGCTGGAGGCATGCAAGATCTGAAGCGGGCGCGCGTCTTCGGAATGCAGACTGCCGGCGCCGCATTGCCGTCCGTGTTCGAACGGCTGCCCAACGGCGATGGGTTCCAGTACGCGATCGCCAATTATATTTCGGAGGGAGGCAAGCAACTGGAAGGCGCCGGGGTGATTCCTGACGAAACGGCCGGGCCGACGCGACGCGCGTTGCTGGAGGGCCGCGACCCGGCGCTCGACCGCGCCTTGGCATGGATCGAGGGCGGCAAGAACTAGGAGTGGTTGTGTCATTGTTCTCGCGACAATCGCTCGCGCACGGTCGCGCCTCCGATAAGCGGTGGCAGGAAAAAGCGCCTGCCCTGCGCGCACGCATATCCGGGAATCGCGGGAACAACGTAGACTGGAAGGAGCGGCAGGCCGGGTCGACCGGTTGCGGTCGCCGGTAATTGGCAGCCCTAGTTATCAGCCGCGCCGACGCGCTGCCTGGGCTGAGAGCGGATCGATATTTTCGGGAGTCCTTATGAAACGTTTACCAAGCAAACGAACCATGGCCGCCTGCGCGGTGATGGTGCTGGCCGCCACCGGCGCCACGCTGTGCGCGGCTGATGAACTGCCCAAGGCAGAAACCATCCTCGATAAGTCCTTCGAGGTAACCGGCGGCAAGGCCGCCTTCGCGAAGATGCACAACAGGGTGATCACCGGCTCCATGGAGGTTACCGCCCAGGGCATCAAGGGAACCATGGTGATCACTGCGGCGGAGCCGGACAAGAGCCTGGTCGAAATCGAGATCGACGGGGTAGGCTCCATCAAGCAGGGATACGACGGCAGCGTGGCTTGGGAAACCAACCCCATGACGGGAGCGCGCATCAAGGATGGGGCCGAGAAGGCCGAAGCCGCGCTCCAGGCCCACTTTCACGAGGAAGACTGGCGCGACGAATTCAAGAAAGTCGAGACGGTGGGCGTGGAAACCGTGGACGGCAAGGACTGCTACAAGCTCTTGCTGACGCCGAATGCAGGCAACCCCGTAACCCAGTACTTCGACAAGAAGACCGGCCTGCTGGTGAAAATCGCCATGACCGCGAACACCCCCATGGGCGAGATTCCGGTCGAGACCGTGCTCAGCGACTATCGCAAGGAAGGAGACCTGCTGTTGGCCCACAAAACTCAACTGACCGAGGGTCCCCAGGAGATCGCCATCACGTTCGACGCCATCAAGTACAACACGGACATACCCAAGGACAAATTCGACCTGCCTGACGAAATCAAGGCCCTCGTCAAGAAGTGAGCCCGGCCCATGCAGTTTGGGGTCTGGGTGTGGGAGCACCTGCTTTTCATTCTTGAGGCGGCCCTGCTGCTGCCGGCCACGGCGATCGCGTGGCGCGCCGGGCGCGCGGAAAATTTTCTGCACCGCGTGGCGCGCCATCGCCTGGCCCCGGTGGTAATTGGGGTGCTCGCGCTGGCGCTACGTGCGGCGGTGCTCCCGATCGAGCCGGTTCCGAACCCGGCGGTCCACGACGAATTCAGCTACCTGCTGGCCGCAGACACGTTTGTGCACGGCCGCATCGCCAATCCTACCCACCCGATGTGGCAGCACTTCGAAACCATGCACGTGGACCAGCAGCCGGCGTACGTTTCCATGTACCCTCCCATGCAAGGGCTGGTGCTGGCGGCCGGGCGGCTGCTGACGGGAGTCGCTTTTGCCGGCGTGTGGCTGAGCGCCGGCGCGATGTGCGCGGCCATTTGCTGGGCGCTGGGCGGCTGGTTTCCGCCCGGCTGGGCTTTTTTCGGCGGCGTTCTCGCGGCCATCCGCCTTGGCGTATTCAGCTACTGGGCGGATAGCTATTGGGGCGGAGCCGCGGCGGCGCTCGGCGGCGCGCTGCTGTTCGGAGCGCTACCACGTTTAATCCGTTCCAGCCGGCCGCGCGACGCCGTAATCGCCGCGCTGGGCATCGCAATCATGGCCAACAGCCGGCCATACGAGGGGCTGGTGTTCTCGCTCGCCATCGGCGCGGTGGCGCTGGCGCAGGCGCGGAAACTGCGGCTGGCGGCCGTGCTCGCGCCGGCCGCCGCGGTGTTGCTGTGCGCAGCCGCGTTGATGGCTTATTATAACTGGCGGGCTTTCGGCAGCCCCACCACCCTGCCCTACAGCATGCAACGCAACACCTACGCCATGGCGCCCATGTTTCTCTTTCAGGCGCCGCGGCCGGCGCCCGCGTATCGTCACCCGGCGATGCGCGATTTTTATCAGGGCTGGGAACTTGGCTACTTCGAGAGTGTGCGCACGCCCGCGGGTATCCTCAAGAACGAATGGCGCAAGCTGTCGGAAGCGTGGAGTTTCTTCATCGGCCCGGCGCTTACGCTGCCGCTTCTCGCTTTGGCCTGGACCTGGAAGAGCCGCCGCACGCGGTGGCTGTTGCTTCTCGCTGCGGCGGTGGCTCTCGGCAGTTCCGTGGTTCCGTGGTTTGAGCCGCACTACATCGCGCCCGCCACGGCGCTGATTTACGCGCTGCTGATCCAGGGCATGCGGGCGCTCCGGCGGTGGCGGCCGGCCGTGGCGCGCGCCGTTCCCGCCGTGGTGGTGGCGATGCTGGCGGTACGGGTGGCCATGGCGGTGACGCCAATCCCCTTCGTGCTGCACTATCCCATGACCTGGGCCACCACCTGGTCGCCCGCATTGGGGCGCGAAAAGATCGTCGAACGACTCAAGGCCGCAGGCGGCCAGCACCTGGTGATTGTTCGCTACTCGTCGAGCCACGATCCGTTTCGGGAGTACGTGTTTAACAATGCCGATATAGACCGTGCGCCGATCGTGTGGGCGCGCGACATGGGAGCGGAGAAGAACGCCGAACTGGTTCGCTATTTCCATCAACGCCGGGTCTGGCTGCTCGATGGCGACCGGGATCCGCCGCAACTCTCGCCATACCGGTAGAGCTGGTTTCCCGGCCGATGGCGCCATCCGGCGGAGTGCCGAAACGGCACGCTGAGTGCCCCCGCTACAACACCTGACACCGGTTTTTTCCGTGTTAACCTCGTAGGTACCGGTCTCAACTTGAAACGTTCCGACATGTCACTACGGCTTCATTTCAGACGAGTCGCGCCGGCGGTTATGCTGGCGCTCTCCGCCACGGCGCAGCAGTACACCATCAACACCATCGGCGGCAACGGCGTCGCTGGATACGTGGACGGACCGGCGGTTGGCTCCCAATTCAGCACCCCGGTGGCGACGGCGGTGGATCCCAAGGGGAATGTCTATATCGCGGATTCGGTCAACCACCGCGTGCGCATGATCTCGAATGGAACTGTCTCCACGGTGGCGGGCAACGGAACACCTGGCTACTCGGGCGACGGAGGGCAGGCCACGTCGGCCGAGTTGAACTTCCCCTCGGGCGTAGCGGTGGATGGCGCCGGGAACCTGTACATTTCCGACATGAAAAACCAGGTGATTCGCAAGGTCACTTCGGCGGGCGTCATCACGACCTATGCCGGCAACAACGGGATGGGGGAAGGCTACGGCCCGGACAATGTGGCCGCCACCAGCTCGCAATTAGACAACCCGATCGGCCTGGCCGTCGATACCGCTGGAAACCTGTACATCGCGGACTCACATTCCGACCAGAACGCGACCACCACACAAGGCCTGATTCGCATGGTCAATACCGCCGGCATCATTACCACTGTGGTTGGGTTGGGCACCACCGCCGGGCATTTGATCTGCCCCGAAGCGGTGGCTTTGGACGCTTCGGGCAACATCTACATTTCCGACGTCGAGCTCCACACCGTGTTGAAGTTCGGCAATGGCGTGCTCACGCTGAACTTCGCGGGCAATGGGGCAATTGGGTTCGCCGGCGATGGCGGCCCGGCGGCGGACGCGGAGTTGTCCGATCCTATCGGCTTGGCGACTGACCCCGCGGGCAACGTCTACATTGCGGACTCAGCGAATATGCGCATTCGGCGAGTGGCGCCGGATGGGACCATTTCGACGATTGCAGGAATGACCAAGTTCGGCTACTCGGGCGACGGGGGCCCGGCGCTCGAAGCGCAGATGTCGTCGCCGCGCGGCGTGGCCGTGGATCATAGCGGCAACGTCTATATCGCCGACACCGAGAATGACGCGATCCGCCAATTGACCCCGGAGTCGAACCCGGTCATTACCTCCGGCAGCGTCAGCAACGCCGCCAGTTTCCAGCCGCAGGTCTCTCCCGGAGCGCTGGCGTCTCTTTTTGGAACGAGCTTGAGCAATGCAACCTATACGTCCGCTCCTCCTTACCCGACCAGCGTGGGCGCATCCAGCCTGGGCGGGGAGGGAGTGAGCGTGAGCGTCAATGGCCGGGCGGCGCCGGTATTTTTCGTATCGCCGGGGCAGATCAATTTCCAGGTTCCGTGGGAAACCGCCGTCGGCACTCCAGCCACCGTGACCGTGTCGGTGGCGGGCGCGGTGAGTAATGCGGTCACTGTGCCGGTAGTCTCGGCGGGTCCGGGCTTGTTCGTGTCGGGCACATCGGCCATTGTCCAGAACGCCGCGGATTACACACTAAACGGTCCCAGCCATCCGGCCGCGCCGGGCAGCTACATCACCGCGTACCTCACCGGCTCCGGACCGGTGAGTCCGGCGGCGACTGATGGCGTGGCCGCGCCGCTCAACTCGCTGGTGTATGCCACTGCGCCCGTCAGCGCCACGATTGGAACCACGCCGGTCTCGACGGTGCAATTCGCCGGACTGGCGCCAGGCTGGGTGGGCCTGGCGCAGGTCAATCTGCTGGTGCCTGCCGGGCTCGCCGGCGGCACCTACCCGCTGGTCGTCACCATCGACGGCCAAGCCAGCAATGCGGGCAACATCAGCGTGCAGTAACCACCATCGGATTGAGATGCCAGCCGCCGGCTTCGGCCGGTGGAGGCGCGTATTCCAGCCCGCCGGCGCCGGCTTCCACGGCCTGGTTATCGCCGGGTTCGCTGTCCAGCTTCCGCGCCAGCCGTTCGTCTTTCCATTGCGCGCGCCAATCACGTAGGGTGTGAATGCCCAGCAGGACAGCGTCTCCCGAGCGCCACACGATGTTGTCGCGCAGCAAGTGGTTGCGCGCTGTCAAGGTGACGCGCCGAAAACAGCGTACCAGGAGCGAGGGTTCGGGGCTGCGCGCGCCGCCGGCCACATCGAGGCGTGGCTGGCGGCAGGCATTCAACACAACCACCGCCACGCGGGAGTCCGTGTAGACGCCCTTGCGGTACCCCCGGCCGGGCCCGCGCACCTCCTGCTGGCGGCGCAGGTAGGTGAGCGAATCCACGCATCCGGTGTAAACCAGGTCGCTCACCACCTTGTCGCGTTCCTGGTCCACATCGTTTTCAATTTCGTGGGTGAAACCGAACGGCCGGAAGGAAAACTTGGTGCCGACATCCTGGGTGGCGGCCGAAGCCCACACAGGCCGGCCCCGCCATTGTTCGGAACGATTCCAAACGCGCAAATGGTGCCGCTTTTCGAAGGTGTTGAGCGTTTTTTGAAATTGCTGGTCCGGCTGCTCGCCACCGAGCAGGAGCGTCCGCATGGGAGCATCGCCATCCGAGCGGTCTTCCACAATCGCGCGGATGGCGCCAAAACCGGCGCGCATGGAGTTGGGCGCCGATCCGGTCCAGCCGGCGGCCTGGAACGCAGCGTCGAGCGATCGTTCGTTACCGATGAACATCAGATTCACCAGGTCGAGCGGCTGGGACTGGCGCTTGGAATAGCTCCAGTAAGGCAAACCGTCCACCAGGTCCTGCAGATCGTCCAGATCCTTCTGCGAGCCATCGGCGGTCGGCAAGACGCACGGCGAGAGCCCGCGAAACGATTCCGGAAACTCGATTTCCAGGTACAACTCCGCGCCGCGGCGGTACTCAATCTCCGGATCGGGGAAGCGGAAGAGGCCGGTTTCGGCCAGAAACAGCGGTGTCGCCATCATGGGATGCACGAACGCCCAAAACGCCAGCCGTTGGCCGAACCGGTTGGAGATGGTTGCGGTCGCCCGCATGCCGTGGATTTCGCCACGCCCGTCGATGCGCTCGCGCGCGTTGTCGATTCCCACCAGCCGGATGGGCGCAGGGTAGTCGGTTCCATTCGGCAGGTGCAAGATCTCGAAATCGAGGTCCAGGGACGCGGTCTCGTGAATCAGGCCAAGCCCCACCTTCCGCACCCGTTTCACCACACCCTGCACGGTAGTGCCCTCAGGTAACGACGCGCCTTGCTGGCACAGCGGCGTGGTAATCACGGCTTCGACGGTGGTGCCCGGCTTCGTGCTGTAAGTGGAAATTGGGGTAAGCAGGCGGGCTTCCACCCGGTTTGCACCGGGAGCCACGGCGAACGCGCAAGGTGCGGCGAACAGGAGAGCCAGGCACAGCCAGAAAGCGGCGCCAGTGGCTCGGCGGCCGGCCGGCGCGCTCCGCCTGCACCGCAACGGCGGGCCGTTGCTCTCTATGCTCATTTCAACTGGCGGAACGGCCAACCGCGGAGCCCTGTGTCCCTTCCCGGCAAAACAGCTTCCGTGCGCCAAATAACCCGCGGCAGTGCGGGTTCCGCCGCCCTCGAAAAGATTCGGCAGGGCGGTTCCCAAAATGATACCAGATATAATCGATGCCGGAAAAGTGGAGATCCGCGGCTCAGGGTTAGAATGGTTCGTGCGACAACGCCCCCTTGCCTCATGGCTCATGGCAGGGCTTCCCCTGCTGTATGCGCAAGCGCCCGCTCCCGAACCGCCCATATCCTGGATCGATCCCGCTACCGGCCACCGCGTCCTGCGCCTCACCCGCGAACCCGGCAGCGCGAGCCTCTACTTCAACCAGAACGGCTACACCGCCGATGGCAGGAAGCTGGTCTACAGCACGCCGGAGGGCATTTCGGTTCTCGACCTGGCCACGCGGGAAAGGCGGCAAATTGTGGAGGGTCGCGTGCGCCTGATTGAGGCCGGACGAAAGACCCAGCGGATCTACTACATTCGCGAGGGCGCCGTCTTTGCAACGGACGCCGATACCGGAGAAACGCGCCGCATCGGCGCTTTGCCCCCTCGCGGCTCTGTGTCTACCGTGAATGCCGATGAGACGCTGCTGGCCGGCGCGTACGTCGAGGGCGACGGACAGGAGGCACGGCCCGCCCCCGAGCAGCAGTCCCATCCTCTCGATCAGCCGAGGAACAAGGGAGAGATGATGGAGCGGCGCTGGGCGGCGCGGCTTCCCATGGTCCTCTTCACGCTCGATATTCGCAACGGAGAAATCAAGACGATCCACCGCAGCCATGACTGGCTCAACCACTTCCTGTTCTCGCCGACCGACCCCACGCTTCTCATGTTCTGCCACGAGGGACCGTGGCACAAGGTGGACCGCATCTGGACCATCCGCACCGATGGCTCCGGACTCAAGAAGATCCACACGCGCACCATGGCGATGGAGATCGCCGGCCACGAGTTCTGGAGCTCGGACGGCAAGACCATCTGGTACGATCTTCAGACGCCGCGCGGCGAGGATTTCTGGCTGGCCGGCTACAACCTCGACGGCGGCGCGCGGACCTGGTATCGCCTGCAACGCAACGAGTGGTCCATCCACTTCAACGTATCTCGCGACGGCCGCATGTTCTGCGGCGACGGGGGCGACCCCGGACAGGTGGCGAAGGCGCCCGATGGCGAGTGGATCTACCTCTTCAGCCCGGAGCTCATCGAAAATCGCGGCCTTCAAGAGAAGGGTCTCATCCAGCCAGGCGTGTTGCGCGCCGAACGCCTTGTGGATATGTCGAAGCACCACTACCGCCTGGAGCCGAACGTGAGCTTCACGCCGGACGGGAAGTGGGTGGTGTTCCGCTCCAATATGTTCGGGCCGGCCTACGTATTCGCCGTCGAAGTAGCCAAGGCTCGGTAGCCCGGCTTCACCCTTGGCCGGCAACACGGGCGGGCGCCGGTGCCCCGATCCAGGACGGCCGCGACGCGATTCAAGATACAGCGGTGACTTACTATGCCACGAAAAGGCCCGGGCGTGCCGTTGCGTGCGAACACCAGGTCCGCCTGCTATCACCACCCAGCTTTAGCCGCGAAGGGCTTTTGAGCCGACGACTTAAGTTACTCGCACTCTAAACGTCCGACTTTGAAAATGATTTCGGTCATTACTTCTTCTTCACGCTGGATCCAGGCGAGCATTACTTCTGCTCCCAGTCCGAGAACCACAGCCTTCTGCCCCTGAAAGTGGAAGCCGGCAAGACTTACTATCTGCAGCAGCACATTCGCCTGGGAGCGATGAAAGCCCGCAATAAGCTCGCGCTAATGACCGAAGAGGAAGGCAAAACGAAACTGGCCGATGCTCATCCGAGCACATGGACCATCAAAATAGCCAGGCACCTCAGCCACGACAAAACGCTCCATGCCGCGCCGGCCTGACTCCTCGCTGGGCAAGCGGTTGCCATGGCGGGAGCTGCCGACTGCTTTCACAGGCTTCCTTTGATGCCCAGTTCCTCGGCGCGGGATTGCAAGGCCTTCAGGCAGAAATCAATATGGTCGTCGAGCGGCACGCCCAGCTCGGCAGCGCCATCGACGATATCCTGCCGGTTGACCGGGCGCGCAAAAGCCTTGTCTTTCATCTTTTTCTTCACCGATGCCACGTCCACTTCGAATACGCTGCGGTGCGGCTTGACGTAGGAAATCGCGGTGATGAAGCCTGCAAGTTCGTCGCAGGCGAAGAGCGTCTTCTCGAGCGGCGTTGTGCGCGGCACGCCGGTGTGATTGGCGTGCGACAGGATGGCGCGGCGAGTTTCCTCGTCCACGCCGCGTTCGGCCAGCAAAGGCTCGCCGAGCTGCGGATGCCCGTCAAGCGTAGGATGAATCTCCCAATCGAAGTCGTGCAGCAGCGCGGTGACTTGCCACTGCTGGCCATTGCCGCCGAATCGTTTGGCGTAAGCGAGCACGCAAGTCTCCACGGCCAGCGCGTGCTTGCGCAAACCCTCCGACTTGGTGAACTCGCACAAAATGTTCCAGGCCTGTTCGCGATCGATCATCGCCATTCATCATATCCGGGCGCGCCCCACTGCGCGTGGCGGGCGGCGCGGAAGCGGTCGCGCTCGCGCTTACTCACGCGCACGGTGGTCAAGCCGGCGGGCGTGCAGGTCTCCAGCTCGATCAGGCCGGGATGATGGCGCGGGCGGCCGACGATGCGCGAAGGCGCCGGGCCGGCCGGGTCCCGCGCCAGGGCCACATAGCTGTACTTCTCGTCTTCGTAGCCCAGACCGGCGTTTTTGATGCGCCGATGGAGGGAGGAGCGCTCCACGCGCGCCGCGAAGTGGCACCAGCCGGGATCGACCACGGGGCACGCGCCGGCGGCGGGACAAGGCGCAATCATGTGCGCGCCGGCGGCCAGCAGTTCCGACCGGGCCGCGCGGATGTTGGCAAAACCGCGCGGCGTGCCCGGTTCGATGAGGATCAGCGCCACGCGCGCGGCTTGCCATAGCCGTGCCAGCGGCGGCGGCGCCATTTCGCCGGCCGAGTACGCAAGGATCACCAGGTCGTGCGGCTCGAGCGACGGCGTGCGCGTCACATCTTCGGCCATGGCGCGCGCCTTAGGCAGCCATTGGCGCGCCGCTTCCAGTAGCGCGCGATCGCGATCGACGAGTGTCACCGTGGTCCTGGGGTACTCTTCGAGCGCGGCGAGCGACGCCGCGCCCGCGCCGGCGCCGATATCCAGCACGCTCGCAATCTCGCGGCCTCCCAGCAGGCGGTGCGTCTCGCGTAACACTGCGCGCGCGGCAGCGTAAGTGGCCGGCATGCGCGTCAGCAGGTACGCAGCCGTACGTTCCGCGGCGGCAATGCGCGGCGGGGCCGTCCCTGCGCGGTAAGCGTCGGACATAGCCGCCGCGGCCTGTTCGAGTGCCGCGAAACCAACCTCGCCGGCGCGCTGTTCGATGGCTTCGCGGACATGCCGCGGCAACTGCATCCCTCCATCATGACCGAAAACCGCGCGGAACTTCCGCGTCGGATGTGGTGTCTATCGGGGTGAGCGCGCCACGCGGAAGCGGCTTAAAGAATGCTGAAACAAGGGGTTCCCGCCCTTCGGGATGCCGCGCCCGTAGTGTGCCCGCGCGGGGAAAGGAGCGACGAAGATGTTTGAACAAGCGGTTCTTGCCAATCCTATTAAACGCGTCTGGAGCACTTGCGCCGGGATGACGGCCCAGGCGCTGCTGGTGCTGGCCGCCTGCCTGGCACCAGTTGTTTCGCCGGACGTCTTGCCGCGCGCGCGGATGCTGGTCTCCCTGGTAGCGCCCGGGCCTCCTGTCCGGCAGGCGCCGGTCGAGGCACGTCGCCAACCGGACCGCATGGTCCCCGTCCGGCCTTATCCACCCGCGGACGGCAGACTGTTGCTGCCGACCAGGCCTCCGGTTCACGCGGCGCGCATCGACGACCCTCCCGGCGATGTTTCCGGCCTCCCTGGCGGCTCTCTTACTGGCGAAGGGGAAGGGTCAAACAGCCTGCTGACCCAGATCCTGAACTCGCGGCCGGCGGTCCAGATTCGCCTGCGGGAAAGACCCGCCGCGGTGGTTCCACCCACCCCCGCAGCGCCAATCCGGTTGCGCGGCGGCGACGTTCGTCTGGCGCACCCGATTTACCGCGTGGAGCCGCGCTATCCCAAAATAGCCATCATTGCCGGCATCTCCGGATCGGTGGAACTGGAAGGCATCATCGGCACCGATGGCCGGATTCGCGACCTGCACGCGCTGAGCGGCAATCCGCTGCTGGTGCCCGCCGCGCTCGAAGCCGTGCGCCAGTGGATCTACACACCAACACTGCTCGACGGAAAACCGGTGGAAGTGATCGGCCCCATTACGGTGATTTTCAGGCTGACGCGGTAGTGGCCGCGGGCCGCGACAGGGTGGGCGGCGGATTCCTCGGCAACCAACGCCCGCCATTTTCGCGTCGTGCACCCGCATTGGTCGCCGCATCTTCAGAAACGCCTGTGCCGGGCCGGTGGTACAATTAGGTGTACCGGCACTCAATCTCTCTTTTGAAATGACCAAACACCCCAAGGGCACGGGCGCCCGCATTCTCCTCAGTTCGGTTTTTGGCCCTTACGCGCAGGACGACGCGTACGGCAGCCGCACCATCAACCCGATGGAGCTGTATCACAACCAGGTGACGCGCGAGCAGGGAGCGTTCTCGTTGCGCATGTTCCACCGCTCCTGGGGCATTCTCATGATCCAGCGCAACATTTCGGCCCCCACCACGGTGCTCGACTTTCCCACGCGCGAGGCGTTCGCAGCCGAGCTGACCAGCCAGGACTACGATATCGTGGGCATCTCGTCGATCATCGTCAACGTGGGCAAAGTGCGGGAGATGTGCCGGATGGTGCGGCGGCTGGCGCCCAAAGCCACCATCGTGGTGGGCGGGCACGTGGCCGCCATTCCGGGCATCGAGAAGATGATCGACGCCGACGAGGTTGTGCGCGGCGACGGCATCTCGTGGATGCGCCGCTTTTTGGGTGAAGACGAAACCGCGCCGGTGGCCCATCCTGAGATCGTTTCCGGGTTCGGCGCGCGCACGCTGGGAATGCGGCTGCCGCAATCCAAGGGCTCGACCGCGGCCACCATCATTCCCTCGGTGGGCTGCCCCATGGGATGCAACTTCTGCACCACCTCGGCGTTCTTCGGCGGCAAAGGGAAGTTTCTCAACTTCTACAATACCGGCGACGAGCTGTTCGGCGTGATGAGCCACATGGAATCGAAGCTGGGTACGCGGTCGTTCTTCATGATGGACGAGAACTTCCTGCTGCACAAACGCCGTGCCCTGGAACTGCTCAAATACATGCAGGCGGAGAACAAGCCGTGGTCGCTATACGTCTTCTCCTCGGCCAACGCGATCCGACAGTACTCGATGCGGGAGTTGGTGGAGCTGGGCGTATCGTGGGTGTGGATGGGCCTGGAATCGGAGAACTCCGCTTACGACAAGCTCAAGGGCACCGATTCCATGCGGCTGACGCGCGAGTTGCATGAGAACGGCATCAAGGTGCTGGGTTCGACTATCGTCGGCCTGGAGCACCACACGCCGGAGAACATCCAGCAGGAAATTGAGCACGCCGTCGCGCACGACACCGATTTTCACCAGTTCATGCTCTACACGCCGGTGCCCGGCACACCCCTGTTTTTCGAGATGCAGGAGCAGGGCCGGATGCTGGATGGTGTGGATCTGGCGGATATCCATGGCCAGGGCCAGTTCAACTTCCAGCACGCCGCCATTTCGCGCGAGGATTCCAAGCGGTTTCTGGATTGGGCGTTCCGCCGCGATTTCGAGCGCAACGGGCCCAGCATCTACCGTATCTGCCGCACCACGCTGGAAGGCTGGCTGCGTTACAAGAACGATCCAGACCCGCGGGTAAGGGCCCGCTTCGCCCGGGAGGCGCGCTCCTTGCGCGACGGCTATGCAGCCGCGCTGTGGGCCATGGAGCGCCACCTGGCGAGCACTAACGCGGCAGTAGCGGAGAAGATCCGCACGCTGCGCGAGGAGGTGGGGCGCGAGTTCGGCCTTTTCTCGCGCGTGTTGGGCCGAGCCCTTGGACCGGTGATGCTGTGGTCGGCTCGTCGCGAAGAGCGCCGCCTGGCGGCAGGACAGACCTATGAACCGCGGACCATCATCGAGCGCAGGAACTGGACGTGGTCCGAGCCCCTGTTGGCGGCAGGCCCCCTGGCGGCGCTGCCGGTGATTGAGGAATCGTCGGCCGGTTAGGCGTTCAGCCGGCCTGGCATAGCCAGTTCGCCGGGCGCGACCCCTTATGACGCCGGCGCGCGGATCGCGCCTTCCTGCAACACGGAAAGTGCACTAACCGACCCGCCGGGCCGGTTTCCCCCTGGGCCTTCATCTGCGCCAGCGGTCAAAGACCCGTGTTACTATTCCGTTTTGCAAACTGGGAGCCAAGCGTGAAGGTTTACGAAAGCAAGGATATCCGGAACGTCGGTTTGGTGGGCCACGGCGATTCCGGCAAGACATCGCTCACCGCCGGCTTGCTCTTCACCGCCGGGGCGGCCAACCGGCTGCTGCGCGTCGATGAAGGCAATACGATCACCGATTTTGACGAGGAAGAGATTTCCCGCAAAATCACCATCTCCACCGCCATCGCGGTGGCCGAGTGGAAGAAAACCAAGATCAATATCCTCGACACTCCCGGCTACAACATTTTTATCAATGACACCCGCGCCTCGCTGGTGGCTGCGGATTCGGCCCTGGTGCTGGTCGATGGCGTGGCGGGCGTCGAAGTGCAGACCGAGAAGGTCTGGGACTTCGCCAACCATTTCAAGCTGCCCCGCGCCATCGTCATTAACAAGCTGGACCGCGAGCGCGCCGATTTCGGGCGCGCCCTGGAAAGCGTGCAGGCAGCCTTCGGCCGCTTCGCCGTGCCGATTCAGATCCCCATCGGCGTCGAGCGCGATTTCTCGGGCGTGGTCGATGTCGTCCGTATGAAAGCGTACACGCACACCGCCGATGGCGATGGCAAAGGCAAAGAGGGCGAGATTCCTGCCCACCTGGCCGATGCCGCCAAGGCCGCTCACGACGCGCTCATCGAAATGGTGGCCGAGGGCAATGATGCCCTGATGGAGGAATTCTTCGATAAGGGCACGCTGGCGCCCGATCAGATCGACGCCGGCCTCAAGCAAGCCGTCCGCGAGATGCGCATCTTCCCGGTACTCTGCGCCGGGGCCTTGCACAATGTGGGTAGCGACCTGATCCTCGACTTCATCGTGGAAAACCTGCCCGCACCCACCGAGCGCGAAGGCTTCCCGCGGGTGGCCGATGGGGAGGAATCCACGCAGAAGATCGTCGAAACCGGCCCTTGCTCGCTGTTCGTCTTCAAGACCACGGCCGACCCCTTCGCCGGCCGCATCACCTATTTCAAAGTCATCACCGGCGTGGTAAAGAATGACGCCGCGCTGCAAAACCTCACGCGCAACGCGACCGAGCGGCTGGCTCATCTCAGCAGCCCCCAGGGCAAGACATTGCAGCCGGTTACCGAGCTCCATGCCGGCGATCTGGGCGCCGTGGCCAAGCTGAAGGACACCCTCACCGGCGACACCCTGGCCGACAAGGGCTTTACCGTCACCTACCCGCCGGTGAAGCTGCCCGAGCCTTCCATCGCCTTCGCCATCGAAGCCAAGTCGCGCAACGACGAAGACCGCATGGGAAATGCCGTGCACAGGATCCTCGAAGAGGACCAGTCGCTGCGCTTCTACCGCGATCCGCAAACCCGCGAATTCCTGCTCGCCGGCGCCGGCCAGCAGCACGTCGAGATTGTGGTCAGCCGGCTCAAGAAGCGCTACAGCGTGGACGTCGCCCTCAAAGCGCCCAAGATTCCCTACCGTGAGACCGTACGCGGGCACGCCGACGTGCAGGGCCGCCACAAGAAGCAGACCGGTGGCCACGGCCAGTTCGGCGATTGTTGGATCAAGATGGATCCGCTGCCGCGCGGCGCCAAGTTCGAATTCGTCAACGAAATCTTCGGCGGCGCCATCCCGCGCAACTTCATCCCTGCCGTAGAAAAGGGGATCGTCGAGGCCGCCGAGCACGGGTTCCTGGCCGGCTATCCCATGGTCGACTTCAAGGTGACCGTCTACGACGGCTCCTATCATGACGTCGATTCCTCGGAGTTGGCGTTCAAGTTGGCGGCACGCAAGGCCTTTAAGGCGGCCATGCAGGAAGCCAAACCGTCGCTGCTGGAGCCGATTATGAACGTCGAGATCCAGGCTCCGGGGGAATATGCGGGCGATTTAATGGGCGACTTGAACAGCCGCCGCGGCCGCATCTCGGGTAACGAAACCAAGGGCAGCACGCAGATCATCCGCGCCCAGGTGCCGATGGCCGAAATGCTGAGTTATCAAAGCGATCTGACCGCCATGACGCAAGGCCGGGCGTCTTTCACGATGGAATTCGATCACTACGATTACGTGCCCCAGTTGCAGGCCGAGAAGATTATTGCGGCGGCCAAAGCCGCCAAGACGGGCGAGGAGGAAGAAGAGGAATAACGACACACCGTATGGTGTTGCCGATACACAGTAGTCCGGACCTTACCTTACGCCAGTTGCATTGCACACTCACAGTGTTGTAATGTCTTAGCGTTGCTTTCGGTGCGCGACTAGGGTAAGTGCTTTAGAATCTTTCGCCGAGTGTGTTGATGAACGCGCGAACGCAGACGTTGGTATCCTTTTTCGTGCTCGCCGGGGCCTCCGTCACCGCCGGATGCGGTGTAGAGCAGCACTCCAGATTCCAAAACGCCTTTCTCCCGCCGCCTGCCCGCTCCGATCAAGCCGACCTCTTCCTGGACCATCCTCCCGTGGTGGAACCCAGCATTTATAGCAAAGATGTTCCCGGCTTCCTGCTCGAGGATACTCAGATGCCTCCCCGCCGCACTCGCGGCGACGGGCTGATCGAAGACGCTGAGCGTCACTTCGCAGCCGGTAAACAGGCCTATGCCACCGAGGACCTTGTCACCGCGCGTCAGGAATTCGACCTGGCGATTGACGCCATGGTGGACGCCTCCGACCAGCACCCGGTGGACCGCCAGGCGTTCGAGCGCCGGATGGACCAGATGGTGGACGCGATTCACAATTACGACTTGGCCGGCCTGGGCGCCTCCGACACCAGCGCCGAGGGCCGGTTCGACAAGGCGCCGCTCGAAGACATTCTGCAAATGACCTTCCCGGTGGACCCGAAGATTAAGGAGCGCGTGCGGGACCAGATGGCGGCCACGGTTTCGCAGTTGCCGCTTTCGATGACTGACGCAGTACTGGGATACATCAACTATTTCTCCAACCGCGGACACAGCACGATCGTGGTGGCCATGCAGCGTTCCGGACGCTACCGCCCCATGATCCAACGCGTCCTGGACGAGGAGGGGGTGCCGCAAGAACTTATTCACCTGGCGCAGGCCGAATCAGGCTTCATGCCGCGTGCCATGTCCAGGGCCCGCGCCGGCGGCATGTGGCAGTTTCTGGTTTGGCGGGCCGCCGAGTACGGACTCGATCGCACGGCGTACGCCGACGATCGAATGGACCCGGAGAAGGCCACCCGCGCCGCCGCCCGCCACCTGCACGATCTCTACAACGAGTTCGGCGATTGGTACCTCGCAATTGCGGCCTACGACTGCGGCCCGCAAACCGTGCAATCAGCCGTGGAACGTACAGGTTACGCGGATTTCTGGGAGCTCCGCGCGCGCGGCGTGCTGCCCATCGAAACCACGAATTACGTGCCCATCATCCTGGCCATGACGATCATGGAAAAGAACGCGCAGGCTTACGGCCTAGACCAGGTCCAGATGGATTCGCCGCTCGAGTACGACACGGTTGAGCTTTCCGCTCTCACTTCCCTTCCCCTGGTGGCTGATGCCACCGACACCTCGGTTGCCGAGTTGGCTGAGCTAAATCCGGCTTTGCTAGGCAACCTGGCGCCAGCCCACTACACGCTGCACGTGCCCAAGGGCTCGGGCGCACGGCTGATGGATGCGCTGGCCCTGGTTCCCGTCGATCATCGCGCCGCCTGGCGCTTGCACCGGGTGGCGGCGGGTGAGACTTTGGGCGCGATCGGCAGCCGGTACAGCGTCTCCACAGCAAGCCTTCTGGCGGCCAACGGCCTGGAGGCGCACGCCGCGGTCGAAGGCGACCTGTTGGTGGTTCCAACTGCCCCCCGGCCGGCACCGGCGGCGCGGCGCGCTGCGCACAGGCACTTCGCGGCCAGCCGCACGAGCTCGCATGCATCCGCCGAAGCTGGGCGGCGGCGCGCCCCGGCACGGCATGCGGCGACCAGACCGCGTTCCGCCGCAGCGGGCGCAAGCGGGAAACCCGTCAAACCGGTGGCTGCGGCGCAGCATCACCCCGCGCCGAAGCCGGGCACGCTGTTGGCGCATTCCGCTGCAAGATAGGCGGCGCTGGATTTTTGAGTAGACTTACCGTTTTCACTATTGCCTCTTCGGCAAAAAGGGGTATTCTAGGGTTGATTGTGCCCAGACGCAGGAGGCTTGGTGAATGTCGCATCGCTCACTGATCGTTGCCAAAGACGAAGAAGAGATGGAAGACTTCCACGACTACGAGGACGAAGAGCACGAAGATCTGGAATCTAAGCTCGACGAATACGACGAGGAAGACGAAGAAGAAGAAGAGGAAGCCATCATGGAAATTGACGTTGTGGAAGGCGTAGCTCCTCCCGTAGCCCAGCCGGCGCCGGCTGAGTCCGGGCCGTCGGAACCCGCGGCCGTTGTGGAAGCCCCGCCCAAGAAACCTGTGAAGAAGGCGACTGCGCCGAAGCCAGCGCCGGCGAAAAAGGCGGCGGCCAAAGCGCCCGCCAAGAAAGCCGCGAAGAAGATCCCGGTCAAGAAGGCCGTCAAGAAGGCTCCAGCGAAAAAAGCTGCCAAGAAAGCCGCGGTGAAGAAGACCGCCAAGAAAGCCGTGAAGAAGGCGCCGGCGAAAAAAGCCGCCAAAAAAGCCCCGGCCAAGAAGAAGGCCGCCAAAAAGCGCTGATCCGCAGCGGGAACGCGTACGGGCGTTCCCGCTAATCTTCCTGGTTCACCACTTGCCGGCAGCGAAGGAAGAGCTCAAGAAGCGCTTCCGCATGCTCCTCCGGGGAATGGGCGCCGGGTTTTCCGGAAAAGCCCGCCGAGGACTGGGGCGACTTGCCATAGCCCGTCTGCAACGCGATAAACCGCATCAATTCGAGCGCAACTTCGTCTTTCGTGCGTCCACCCGCCGGGGGCGCCTGGCCGCCGGCGTCTGCTTCGTTCGTAGGGGTTCCCGTTTCCGCCATCTGTGATCCATCCCTCCGTGTGATACAACTCTAGGTTACCCGATTTTCCAGCCGATGCCGCTCACCGCTGTCCGGCACATCCGAAAGATGCGAGGAGGCGCCCAGTCCCACCTGCTGGAGGCCGATGACGGCCAGTGGTACGTCGTCAAGTTCCGCAATAATCCGCAGCACCGCCGTGTTCTGGTCAATGAGCTGCTCGCTTCCCGCCTGCTCGCCTATCTCCAGGTGGCCGCTCCGGAAACGGCATTGGTGCGGCTGAGCGACCGGTTCCTTGCCGACAATCCGGCCATCAACCTGACCCTCGGCAGCCGCCAGATTCCTGTCGAACCTGGCTGGCATTTCGGCTCGCGTTACCCCGGCGACCCGGCGCGCACCGCGGTTTACGATTACCTGCCCGATGCGCTGCTGCCCAAGGTGGCCAACTTGGAGGACTTCCGGGCCATCCTGGTGTTCGACAAATGGGTGGGAAACGCCGACGGCCGGCAGAGCATCTTCTACCGCGCCACGGTGCGCCGTCAGGAATCCGCCGGCGGCAGCCTTGGCTTCGTCGCCCGCATGATCGACAACGGCTTCGCCTTCAACGGTCCGTACTGGGATTTTCCGGACTCGCCTCTGCAAGGGCTATACCCTCGCCGCCTGGTTTACGAAAGCGTGCGCTCGCTCGACGATTTCGAGCCTTGGCTCGACCAGACCATGCACTTTCCGGAAGAGGTGATAGACCAAGCCTGGAAGGCAATCCCGCCGGAGTGGATCGAGGACGAAGAGGACGCGGTGGCGCAATTGCTCGAGCGCCTCTTCGAGCGGCGCAAACTGCTTCCCGAGCTGATTGCCGCCTGCCGCCAGGCCCGCGCCAACCCATTCCCCAACTGGCGTTGAGGTGCGACGAGGTGATTTTGGCCCCGCGGCGCTCGAACGACATGTTGTTTCCTGCGAACGCAATCCCCTTCGCGAGCGTAATGAGCGGTATGGGCACATTCGCTTCCGACGTTCGCTATGCATTCCGCATGCTGGCCAGGAATCCGGGGTTCGCCGCCATCGCGATTCTGGCGCTGGCCCTGGGGATCGGCGTCAACACCGCTATCTTCACGGTTGTGAATGCAGTGCTGCTGCAACCTCTGCCGTACCCGGAGCCGGACCGGGTGGTAGCCGTCGAACGCCAGTTTCCCAATGGCCGGGGGAATTCCATCTCGATTCCCAAGTACATGGTCTGGAGGGATAACCACGCCTTCCAGGCGATGACGCTCTACGGGCTCGGCGCCGCCGGCATGAACCTGGGCGCGGGCGACCGGCCGGAGCAGGTGAAGACGCTTCCGGTTTCCGCGGGCTTCTTCCAGGTCTTCGGCGTGAGCCCGGAGGCGGGACGTACCTTCACCGGCTCTGAAGATGTGCCAAACGGGCCGCCGGTGGCCGTGCTGACGCATGAAATGTGGCAATCGCGCCTGGGCGGCGACCCACACATCATCGGGCGCCCCATCCTGCTCAACGGCCAGCCTTACACGGTTCTTGGCATCCTCCACAAAGGCTTCCATCCGGACCCCCCGGCCGAAGTGTTCCTGCCGCTCCAGGCCGATCCGCAGTCTACCAACCAGGGCCACTACTTGAATGTCGCCGCCCGTCTCAAGCCCGGCGTCACCCTGTCCGCAGCGCGCGCTGAAATGAAGATCGCCGGCGAGCGGTTCCGCAAGAACAATCCGAAGTGGATGGACAAAGACGAGTCCGTGGCCGTGACGCCCATGCGCGAAGCTACCGTGGGCGACATCAAGACTGCCCTGCTGGTACTGCTGGGCGCGGTGGGATTCGTGCTGCTGATTGCCTGCGCCAACGTGGCGAACCTGTTGCTCGCCAGAGCCGCCGTGCGCCAGCGCGAAATAGCGGTGCGCGCGGCGGTAGGGGCCGGCCGCTGGCGGTTGGTGCGCCAACTGCTCACCGAAAGCGTGCTGTTAGCAAGCATCGGCGGCGCGCTTGGGTACGCACTCGGTTCCTGGGGAGTGCGCGCGCTGCTGCTGCTAGTTCCCGCCAATATCCCGCGGCTGATGGATGCGGATGGGGTGCGCGCTGTGCCGCCGCCGCTCGATTGGCGCGTCGCCGCGTTCACCCTGGCCGCCGCTCTGCTCACCGGCATTCTCTTTGGCCTGATTCCCGCTCTGCAGGCGTCGAAGCTCGATCTGGTCTCCGCCCTCAAGGAGGCAGGCAACCGCTCCGGTACCAGCCGCCGGCACAATCGCGCGCGGTCCACCCTGGTGGTCGCCGAGGTGGCGCTGGCGCTGGTGCTGGTCGCAGGGGCGGCGCTGTTGATCCGCACCTTTGTCGGCCTCAGCAACGCCCAGCCGGGCATCGACCCGCATAACGTCCTCACCATGATGACCTCGCTCACCAGCGGGGCCTATTCCACCACCGGCAAGATTGAGGCCTTTACCAACGAGACCTTGCGCCGCGTGGAGAGCATTCCCGGTGTGGAAGCGGCCGCGACCATGGTGGCTCTTCCGGCGGGTAACCTGGGGATTGACCTGCCTTTCACCATTGCCGGCAAGCCTCCCGCCAAGGGCAACCAGTACAATGGCGACGAGCAATACAGGTTCGTCGCCGGCCATTGCTTCCAGGTGTTCCGGATTCCGCTGCTGCGCGGGCGGCGATTCACCGAGACCGACACCGGCAACTCCGCGCCGGTGGTAATCATTAATCAGCACATGGCCAAGCAATATTGGCCGAATCAGGACCCCATAGGCCAGGTGATCACCATCGGCCAGGGCCTCGGCCCGCAATTCGCCGATCCTCCGCGGCAGATTGTCGGCGTGGTAGGGACGGTCAAAGAAAACGGCGTCGCCAATGGCGATGTCGGGGTGATGTACCTTCCGCAGAGTCAGGTGCCGCAGGGAATGATGGAGTTGGTGCGCCAGCTCCTCCCTCTGGCTTGGGCGGTGCGAGGGCACGGCGACCCGATCGCGCTGCGCGCGCCCGTCGAGCACGAAATCCAGGGGGTCGACGCCACCATGACGGTTTCCCGAGTACAGCCGATGGAGAAAGTGCTCGCGCTAACCGTGGCGCGACAGGATTTCAACATGCTGTTGCTCACTATCTTTGCCGCCATTGCTCTGCTGCTGGCGGCGATCGGCATCTACGGCGTGATGTCGTATTCCGTCGAACAACGCACTCAGGAAATCGGCATCCGCATGGCGTTGGGGTCGAGCCGCGGCGATGTGCTGAAGCTGATGTTAGGCCACGGCTTGAAACTGGCCGGAATCGGCGTGGCGATCGGCCTGGCGCTGGCCTACCTGCTGACGCGGTTCCTCGCCAGCCTGCTGTTCAGCGTCAAGGCCGGCGACCCGTGGACCCTGGCGGCGGTAGCTGCGATCCTCACGCTGGTTGCCGTGACCGCAACTTACATTCCCGCCCGGCGCGCGGCCGCCACCGATCCGGGCAAGGCACTGCACTACCAGTGAGCAGGCGGGCCGATCGCTCAACGTGCTTTTACGGCAGCGTGCTGGTGCAGAAGGCACACTTTTTGGCGGCGATGGGGACCTCGCTCAGACACTCGGGGCACTTTTTGGTGGTCGGGTCGGGCGGCGCTTCGCCACGGCGCAAGCGGGCCGTCAGCGCATTCATAGGTGCCACCACGAATATGTAGATCGCGAGCGCGATCAGCAGGAATCCCACCGCAGCGTTGATGAAATCCCCGATCGGAAACCTGCTGCCATTGATAGTGAATACAATTCCGGAGAAGTCCGGCTTGCCCACCACGGCTGCGATGATCGGTGTGATGAGATCCTTCACCAAAGCTGTCACCACCGCTCCAAAAGCGCCGCCCATCACCACGGCCACGGCCAGGTCGACCACGTTGCCGCGCCTCACAAAGTTCTTAAAACCTTTTAGCATCGCTTTCTCCTCCCGCTATTCATGCCGAATTCATGACCCTGTTTCAAGAATTTTCGCAAGCGCTCCATGGCAGGCTCGAGAATCGACCGCTCCGCCGCGTAGCAGATGCGCACCGAGCCTTCACCGCCGGCGCCGAACGCCACCCCGGGCGCCAGCCCCACGCGGGTCTCTTCCAGCAGGCGCCGGCAAAATGCAAAGGAATCGGCAACTCCTTCAATCCGCGGGAACAGGTAAAACGCGCCATCGGGCTCGGGAACGGTCACCCGCGGCATGCCGCGCAGCGCCTCGAGACACAGGTCCCGATTTCGCCGCAGGCCCTCAAGCATCCGCGCCAGTTCGTCTTCCCCTTCGGCCAGTGCAGTCTCACCGGCTTTCTGGGTAAAGCTGGGAGCGTGCGACACGATGAATTCGTTCAACTGCGCCGCCTTCTGCGCCAGGTCCCGGCGGGCGATCAGGTAGCCAAGCCGCCATCCCGTCATGCGATAGGTTTTGGAAAACGACTGCACCACGATCACTGCGTCGTCGCGCGAGGCAAGCCGCAGCATCGATGGCGCAGGCTCGCCGAGGCGCGCGCCCAGGTAGTTCAGCCGGTCGTACACTTCGTCGGCCAGCAGCCACAGTCCGTGGCGGCGGGCAAATTCAAGCAGGCGCTCCTGGTCGGCTTGCGCCGCCACCCAGCCCAATGGGTTCGAGGGTGAGATGTAGGTCAGCAGGCGCGTGCGCGCGGTCACTGCTGCTTCGAGCGCGTCGAAGTCGATGGCGTACCGGCTGCCACACAACGGGTGCGGTATCTGCCGCGCCACTGCGTTCGAGAGGACGACGATCGAAGCCGCATTGGGCCAAGCGGGCGTCAGCAGCAGGGCCTCATCTCCGGGATCAAGCGTTGACCGGATTGCGACATTCAGCGCCTGCACGCCGGACGCCGTGATCACGATCTCGCCGTTCGGGTCGATCTCCACCTGATGCAGTTTGCGGTACGACTCGGCTATCGCGCGCCGCAGGGAAGGCAACCCCGCATTTTCGGTGTAAAAGGTGTAGCCCTCGCGCATGGCGCGCACGGCCGCGTCTTTGATGTAATCCGGCGTGGGTAGGTTCGATTCGCCGAAATAGAGCCGCAGCACTCCGTCCATCGACATGGCGATCTCCGCCAGTTCGCGGACGCCGGAGTACGGCACTCGCTCGACGGAAGAGGCGACACGCGGCATCTCCGCTATTGTCGCACTGCTGAGCGCGGCGACCGACTCGGCTTGCTCAGCGGGTCGATGAAACCTACTGGCACGGGACGTTTCAATAGTCGTAGTGAACGGTCGTGAGCATCCGATTGGTGTCGACGGCTGTCTTTCCCGTCAAACGTTCCAGCCCGGAAAGAAAATTACGGTACTCGCTCTTGTTCAACTTGAAGAGAACCTCCACCTTGGGCGTCCTTCCACCCGTCCCGGCGCTGTTTAGCCAGGTAACTCCCACGTAGTGGTCTTCGGTTTCTCCCAAATGCATGCGCGGAACAACGTCGAGCACGGCGGCGCCGAGGCGGCGGTGAACACCGGTGGCACAAGCGATCTCCGTAATACTGCTGGCCGGCACGGCGATCCGATGTCCATGCTGGACCAGGATCACCTCATGTGTACCCAGCGTGGCTTTCACTTTGCTGTGGTGCAGGGGCAAGGTGCCGCCTTCATAGTTGGCAGGAAAGCTGGCAGCCGCGACGCTCTTCGACTGCCCGGCGACGCCGGGTGGAACCATCGCCAGGAAGAATCCCAGCAGCGCGGGGAATTTCGTCAACACCATTCTCATCACAGTTTTAGACGTCGATTGCCCGGCCCCGGTTACGCGCAGGGCAACCGGCGCCGCACTTCGCAGGCATCCCACTCAGCGTTAGTCGCGTCAGGCGCCTCCCGCCCGGGCATCATTCCAGCGAAGGACTTTCGCGAACAGATCTCTGGCCACCTTGTTGTCAAACAACGCGACCCCGGCACAGGTTCCAAGCGTGTTGGTAATGATATCCGTCATGCCGGAGTCTCGCGTCGGGAGATATGCCTGGAGAATCTCGATAGTGACGCTGATTAACGCTCCCAATACAATGGTTGTTAGTGCCGCCCGCTTGACACGGCGCGCCACGAACAAGCGCGCGCAGAAGCAGAAACCCAAAGGGACGAATCCGATGATGTTTTTGAGAGCCGCGCCCCAATAACTCCGTGACATGCTGAATTCCGTCCATAAGGGCTGCAAGAAGATCTGGTCCAAAACCGCATACTTTGCCGGAATCGACAGATCGACCCCTGGTTTGACGCTACTGTGGACTACGTTCCCGGCATGCTCGTCAAAAAGGTAAAGCGCCACATTGCCCTCATCCTTCCGAATCTCGGGACGGCCCGCGTGGGTCCAGGTTTGGTAGTGCCTTGAGAGCTGCGACTCTGTGAGCTCGCGATTGTACATCGCAAAGCCGAATAGCCGGCCGGACCAACTATCGGGCTGCCCGGGTGAGTCACCGAGGATCATGCGGCCTGTGAACTGATTCGAAGAGAGTCGCAACTGTGGCGCTCGCTTGGCCAAAACGGCGTCGACGTAAACCGCCGATCCTTTCGCGCCAGAGGTGACGGTTATGAATGTCGGTGCTGCGTTGCGAAATGTGGCCTCGCGAAACGCATCTTCAACGTAGAGGTTAACCGCTCTCCTCCGATCGTTTGCAACCGCGGCTTGCAGCCGAAGGTCCGTTTGCGATTGGCGCAGGGAGAATCGAAAAAGATCCTCAGGAGCGCAAAATGCCAGGAAAGTGCCGCTATCCCAGATACGGCCGGGCTGCAGCCAGATTTCAAGGCTGCCGGGCAGCTCGTCCGGCTGAGGACCCGTCATCTCAAACGCACCGGAGCTGATGACCGTTCCATACCTGCCGAAGTGGAGACCGTTGCGCGCTCCCAGCCAGGTGACGTCGTTCTGGGGGGCATGAAAGGGCCAGAGACCGAGCGTCAAAATGGTGCACAGAACAGCAATACAAACGATGTCTAGAATCTTGGCGGTCATTCGGCGATCAGTCCAGCCTGGCTTGCAAGTTAATGGGCACGCGCTAACTCCGCATCCGCAGCAGCAGGTAAAGCCCCGCCAAGCCAAACATGACATCCGGGGACCAGGCTGCCATAGTAGCCGGAAGCAGATTCACGTCGCCGATCTTCTCAAAGAGAATGCCCACGCCCTTGTACGCGACGCCGATGGCAAGGCTGACGCCGATGCCGGCCATCGCGCCGCGGTTGCCCACCAAAAACCCGTAAGGCACGGCGATCATCGCCATGATGAGCGCAAACAGGGGCAGCGCAAATTTCAAATAGAACTGCACCTGGAGCTTGCCGGTGGGGAAACCACGTTCTTGCAGATCGCGAATGTAGCGGTCCAGGCGGAGAAAGTTCATCTGCTTCTCCTGCACCGCCGCGGTAACGAAGTAATCGGGCGGCTCGGTCAGATCGGGGAAGGTAGCGGCCTGAGACTCGCTCGCGCTCGAAAAGGATTGGTACGCGCTGCACGAGTCGCCGGCATAGCGGCAGCTCCAACCGTTTTCGAACACCCATGTCTTCAGCGCCGGGCTCCATTGCCCCCGCTGCGCCACTATCTCGCGTTTCAGACGGAATGTGTTGGGGTCCATGTCGAACACGTCCACACCGTGCATGACGCCGGCCGTATGGTCGAAGAACTCATAGTAATAGACGCGCGAGTGGCCCATGATCCACTTGTGGTCCACGCGCTGGTACGTCTGCTTGGGCCGGCCCTTGATCTCGTCGCGCATGGCGTCCTGCTTGAGATTGGCGCCGGGCACGTAATAATAATCGAACGCGAACAGCCCGCCGGCAAATACCGTGCCCGCTAACAGCAGCGGCATCGCCAGCCGGTACAGGCTCACGCCACATGCCCGGAACGCGGTGATTTCGTTCTGCTTGCTCAGCACGCCCAGGTGAACCAACACCGCCACCAGAATGGCGAAGGGCAGCGTTTCGTAGATCAACTCGGGCGTGAGGAAGAAGAGATACGAGAACATCTCCATGAGCGGAATCTTGTTGCGGATCCAGTCGCCCATCAGCTCGAAAAAGTTATAAGCCAGGATCATCGACAAGAGGCTGGCGAGCACCACGGCGAGATAGAACATGAAGCTGGTCAGGATATAGGCATCGACGATTTGCGGCAGGACGGGAAGCCTCCAGTGCGGGAGGCGGGCCGCGCGCGCAGCCGGTTCCGGCTCGCCGTGCCGCAACCGGTCGCCCATCCGGGCCAGCCTGCCTGTGATGCCGCCCAGCAGGTCGCGGTCTCCGGGGCGCTCCATGCGGTAAAGAAAAATCAGCCCGGCCAGGAAAAATGCGGCATCGGGCAGCCACACCGCCACCGGCACGGACAAGGCCCTCTGCTTGGCGAATCCGATCAACGTAAGCGAGGAAAGGTGGTAGCAGAAGAAACTCAGAAATAGCGCGATGACGTAGCCGGCGGATTTACCGCCCTTGCGCGTGGCGATGCCGAGCGGAATGCCGACCAGGGCCAGCACGATGCAGGCCACCGGCAGCGAAAAGCGGCGGTGCAGCTCGATTTGCACCTCGGTCCAGTCTTCCCCGGAACGCGGATAGCGCAGCAGTTCGCGCGTGTTCATGGCGGCCGTAGGCGGCGTCTTGTGCTCCGGTGGTGAGGCATCGAGCACCTGCGTGCTGATGGGCGCACACGAATCGTTGGCCACGCGGTCCTTGCCCATCTCATGCGAACAGTAATCGTACAGCGTGATCTGGATGCGGTTGTTCTTTGGGTCCGGCATGGCGATGGTGCTGCGCGCCACGGTGATCATCGGGCCTTCCGCTTTTTCGCGCATCCCGGATACGCGCTGCTCGGGCGGCGTAACATCGGCGATGAACACCGGCCGCCACTTCACCACCGGCCCGGTTCCTACGTCGCCCACGTAGAGGATCCGGTTGGGGAAATTCTCGTTGAAGACCCGCGGCGGAATTTCCGCGGAAACCTGCCCCTGCAACAGCTCATTGATAATGTCGGTGCTCCTGCGGTAGGCCAACGGCGTGAGCCGCAGCGACGCCATAGCTGCCACGCTCATCCCCAGCGTGGCGAAGAGCACCACGGGCGCGATCACCCTCCGGCTGGAGACGCCCGCTGCGCGCATGGCGGTGATCTCGCCATCCGCCGCCATGCGGCCGAGCCCAATCAGAATGCCCACCAGCACGCCAAACGGAATGGTCAGCGGCAGCACGGGCGGCATCGCCCAGAGAATCAGCTCCACCACGGTGGAAAAGGACGCGTTGTTGGCTCCCACCAGGACCGCGAATAGCTTGTCCGCCGCGCGCAAGAAGATGACAAACGTGGCCAGCAGTGTGCCCAGCACGGCGCTGGTCAAAATCTCGCGGAACACGTAGCGGCCCAGCAGGCGCATAGCCGGCCCTTAACGCACCATCTCCGGCGGCGGCGCCACCGGCAGCTTGGGCAGTTCTTCTTCGACCGGGTGCAGCTCGAGGTCATCGATGATGATCGAGGGCGCCACCACGCAGCTTTCCGTGGTGTAGCTGCTCGCTCCCACCAGTGCCAGGGGCGCGCCGTTGTCCAGGTAGTCGAATACGTTGTTATCGTCGCCCGCCACCACGATGTCCTTAAGCGACCGAACGTCCAGCCCGCGGAAGCGAAGGCCGCGCACCAGCTCTTCACGGCCATCCGGATAGACCTTGTAGACCAGCACCGGCGAGCTGAGCGGATGCGCGGTGCTTTCCGCCGTGGTGAAAATACGCCTCAATTCGCCGATCGACGCCGTGGACGGGTAATCCATTTTGCGCACGAGCACACCGTAAGCCAGGCTGCGCGACTGTACCAGCTCGATGAGCTTTTTCTTGAGATCGCCCGCGGGCATGGTTTCCGAGGAGTTGACGAACAGGTTGCCGACGCCGGCGGTATCTGCGCCATTCCGTCCCGGCAGGCGGGCGTGGCCGTTGGAGGCGGAGAATCCGTGCACCGGCTGCCGCGTCAGCAGGAAGTTCTTGAGAACGCCTCTATCCACCAGGGTGAGCGGCTGTGCGCGGACGCCTTCGCGATCCACGTCATAGCTGCCGAACAGCGGCCGGCCTCGCCATTCCCGCTGCGTCGGGTCGTCCACCACGGTGAAAGGCTCGGGCAAGACGCGCGCGCCCAGGCGCCCTTCGAGCTCACTGCCGTTGAACTCGCCGCGGGCGCCTTCCGGTTTGCGCGGCAGCGCCAGGTTGCGGCCCAGCACTTCGGCGAAGATCTGCGGGCTGGCTGCGCCTTCAAACAGAACCGGGCCGCTGTAATCCTCGCCCTTCGGGGCCTTGGCCAACGCCTCGAGGTTCTGCGCCATCGCGCGCAGCGCGCCGCTCGCGGCGGCATCGCCCGGCAGGTGTGCCGGGTCAAGCGCGAGGAAGGTAACTGCATCATGCAGCACCATGCCATCGGCCGCTTGCGAGATGGCCCGCGCCCGCAGGCAACTGGCATTCTCCGGGGCCCGCACCACCGTGCCTTCCGAATTCACCACGTAGTAGCCGCCAGCCTCGGCGTCCAGCTCCACGCGCGAGTCCAACACCCCGGGATAATCGGCGAAGATCGCGGATAGGGCGCGCACCCGCGCCGCCCAATCGTCTTCGTCGACCGCCAGGCGGTCCAGATCGTGTACATACTCCACCGGCTGGGCATGCGAAAAGTCATCGGCCGGATTGCTCTCGGTGAGATCGCGCAGCGCGGCGCGCTTGCGCGCGATGGTTTCCACGGCGCCCTTGTACGCCGAATCAGTCGCCAGCCAGAGATAGCGGCGCAGCACCGGATAGGAATCGTCGAGCGGCCAGCGTCCCAGGTCGTAGCGCGTGCCGCTGACGGCGCCGGCGAAGTCCGTATTGTCGAACTTATAGTCGCCCACGCGCACGCGGATCTCTGGCTGCCGGATATGGTCGCGCCGCCGCATCAGCAGGCCGCCAAGGGAAGCCGACACATTGAAGACGTCCCCCTGGTCGATCACGTATTGAATGAAGTAGGGGGCGTCGAGATTGGCGACGGTGAGCTTGCGCGCCCGCGCCATCTCATCGCGCATCGCCGCCAGCAGCGGGTCCGGCGCGGGAGCATCCGCCGCCAATGCGCCTAGCACGGCAGCAACCGCGGCCAGCATCAGGCGCTTCACTGCCGGCCGCCTTTCTCGAGCTTCGTTGGTTCCGGAAGCAGCGGCGGCCGGTCATTCGCCTTGGCTTTCTTTTCGATCTCGATTTCCGATACCAGGATCGCCGGCGAGACCGCGGATACCGGCACCGTGCCGCTTTCCGCGCCGCAGTAGCCGTTGAACACTTCCGGCTTGTCCCCGGTGGCCAGGATCTTGGCGAAGCTCGCCAGCGGCGTGCCTACTATATCCACGCCGCGCACCAGCTCATCGGGACGGCCGTCGGCATACACTTTGTACACAATCACCGGAATCACCTTGAAGGCCTGCAACCCGGTGCGGCTGGTGGTGGTGAAGCCGTTGGTGATGTCTTGGAAGTAGAGCCCGTAAGGCTTGTTCTGCCGCTTAATCTCTTCGATCAGCATCTCGCGCAGCCTGGCATCGGAGACCACTTTGGCCGACTCCACGATCAGGTTCGACTGCCGCGAAACCACTTCATATCCCGGCTGGCGCCGGCCGTGGCCGTTGGATTCGCTGAAACCCGCAATCGGCGACCGCGACATCAGGAATGTTTTCAGCATGCCGTTTTCCACCACGGTCACCGGCCTTGCTTTTACTCCTTCATCGTCGTAATCGTACCAGCCGTATAGGTCTTCGCCCGCCATGGAATGCCGCGTGGGATCGAAGATCACCGACAGGAAATCGGGCAGCACCTCTGTGCCGACGCTCTTGGTGAAGGTCTGGCCCTCGTCCTCATCCTTCTGCCGGTGGCCTTCCACGCGATGGCCGAAGATTTCGTGGAAGAACACGCCTGCCGCGCGGCCGGAGAGAATGGCCGGTCCAACGAACGGCTCGGCTTCGGGCGCGCCGAGCAGCGCCGTCACGTTTTGGGCAACGTGATCGATGGCCGCCAGCACCGTCTTGTCGTCCGGCAGGCCGCCGGCGCCTTCCGCCTCAAAGCTATCGAAATCGGCGACGTCGGCGCCATCGGCGGCTTTGGCGGAGGCGGAAATAAAAATGCGCGCGTAACCGCGGCCAAATTCGAGGCGCGTTCCTTCCGTGTTCACCAGGTACCGCGTCTCCGCCTGGCCCGTAACCGTCACCCGGCTGGTGAGAACGCTGGGGTAATTCTGGAAGCGCGCGGAGAGCTTGCGGATGCGCCCGGTCCATTCCTCGACATCGAATTTGAGCGTCGCCGGCGCGGCGAGGGAAATCTGCGGCGGCGCGCTCGAAAAATCGGCCGAGGAATCCTGTTCCGCCACTTTCACTTGCGTGTTGGTTTGAATCCGGATGAGCCGCTCCGCCGCCGCGCGATAGGCCCGATCGGTCTCCTCCCACAGGCGCTGTTTGATGGAATTGGCGTTGTCTTCGTACGTGATCTGCGCCTCGGAAGTGAACTGCGGCGCGCCGCCGCCGGCGCCGCGCACGCGATGGTAGTTGTCCAGCTTGGGAGAGCCGACGCGCACCGAAACATCCAGCACGCGCGATTTCCCGCCGCCGTTTGAGTCAATCGTGCCCAAAGTGCCAGACACGGTGTGGACGTTTTCCTGGGTGATTTCGTAACTGATAAAGTACGGCGGAGGGTCGGCTTTATTCTTGAGAGCCTGGAAGTTGCGCGCCAATTCCTGGGACATGGCATCCACCACAAGCGTGGATTGAGCCGTGGCGACGGCTGCCAGCCCGAGCGGCAGCGCCAGACGGAGCACGATGGAGCGGGTCAAATCTCAGCATAGCAAACTGGCCTCCACGTCCCGTTGTGATACAAAGCTAAGGTGGGGCGGCTGCCGGTCGCATCGCCGCCTAGCGCGGAGGTACACGGACATGACGAAACGCCACCTTGCGACGAAGCTGCTCTTGCTGCTCGCGCTTTCCCTTTGCCTGCCGGCGCAAAACGCGCCCACCCCCGTTTGGAAATTCGCCGTCTCCGGCGATTCACGCAATTGCGGCGACATTGTGATGCCCGCCGTAGCCGGGCAGGTGCTCGCGAGCGGCGCTAGCTTCTATTGGCACCTGGGCGATTTTCGCGCCATCTACGATTTCGATGAAGACATGGCGCCGCCGCGCGAGCTCCATCTGAAAACGCCTCACCTCAACATCATCACCTACCTGAGCAGCGCGTGGCCGAATTTCATCGAGCATCAGCTCCACCCGTTCGGCAAGCTGGAAGTTTTCCTGGGCATCGGCAATCACGAATTGATTTTCCCCAAGACGCGCAGCGCTTACGTGGCCCAGTTTGAGAGCTATCTGAACAGCCCGCGCCTGGCCTCCCAGCGCCAGGCCGATGGCGACCCGGCCGGCGCTCGCACTTACTATCACTGGGTGATGAACCATACCGATTTCCTTTCGCTCGACAACGCCAGCAACAGCTTCGACGCGGATCAAATGAAATGGATCCGCGCCCGTTTGGCCGCCGACCGGAAATCCGCCGATATCACCACCATCGTCGCCGGCATGCACGAGGCGCTGCCGGGCAGCAAAGGCCTGAGCCACAGCATGTGCGATTCCAGCGCGGGAATCGAAACCGGGCGCGAGGTCTACAACTTGCTCTGGGACCTCCAGCAGAGTGGCAAGCGGGTCTACGTGCTGGCCAGCCACTCCCACTTCGTGATGGACGATGTCTTCCGTACGCCGTACTGGGGTGATCGCTTGCTGCCGGGATGGATCGTGGGCACTGCCGGAGCTGTCCGCTACCGGTTGCCGCCGGGGATCGAGGGCGGCACTATCAGCCGCACCGATGTTTACGGCTACCTGCTGGGAACCGTCATGTCGGACGGCTCCATAAAGTTCGAGTTTCGGCAGCTCAGCCTGGACGATTTGCGCCGCGCCAATGCAGGCATCAATCCTGATGCGCTGGTCGGTTGGTGCTATGAGCGGAATCAGGACCAGACAATCCCCAAGCCCGAAGCCTGCGGCGCGGGGGAATAGGTGGGGGGGACCGTCGCGTACCTTGGAAGGAAAGCACGGCACAATCGTTGCCCGCGCCAGCCAAGAGGGAAGTGCCGCCGCCCGCCTCTGCATGCTGTTGCACCCGTTTTTGGCCTCTCTCGCCCGGAGGTTGCCGGGAGCGAGCGATCTTCGACCGGATCGCAAGGGGCAGCGGCGGCGCAGGTCGCAAAGAAACGTCCCTTGATCGCGCTCGATTTCAGGAACGGTGAAGCCAATGTGTTTGACGTATACTTAGTTCAGATCTCCTCATGGAGTGCTTCGAGACGACGCTGGCGCCGTACTCCCGGATGCAGGATTTGTACCAATCCTATTACAGGGAGAGCATTTCGGCATACTGCGAGCAGGAGGGCATTCTTTATCGGGAAAATGGGTCGCGCTTTGCCGGCGCCTTGCGATTCCTCGGACGTGCGCGTCAGTCGAACCGCCTCAACGGAATCGTGCCTGCTCGAATTCGCACGCCGCTGCTCAACGGCGTTGCTGCCAGACTCGGAGCGGGTACTTTAGTCGAACACACCGTGGGCAAGTACGTTTACCACGGCGATGGGGCAGAGATCAAAATATGCATCGACGCTGAGGACTCCGGTGCAATCAAGCTGCCGGGTTTACTCGATTGGAGTGATTTGTATTTCAAGACCAATTACTGGCCCGAGCGCGAGTACGACCCTAAGGTTCGTCCCTTAGCAAATGTGAATCCCTTGGTGTTCACAGGACGGGAGGAGCTTCGAGGCTACCGAAACTGCGAAACCGAATGGGATCTCTTCGGTTTTTTTCGGGTGTGGGGAAGGATCGATCATAATCTAGCTCTCTTCGAAGCCCTGGCCCAGCTCGGATGCCGGAAGAAATTGATCGCTTATTTGATCTCGGCTGACTTTGCGACTGAGGCTGCGCGGTTGGAGAAGGTTGGTGTCGCCTGGACAACTCACCCCATGCCCCTGAAGAGACTGTGGAGTCTGGCGGCACGTTCCAAACTCAACATTGTGCGCCATGGCGTTGACGATTGCATTCCGTGGCGGATGACCGACATCATGGCGATGGGACATTGCCCTGTGCTGGATTACAGGTCGAGGACGCAGTGGTACGTGCCGTTACTCGAGGATGTACATTACCTCAGCCTGAATGTGCCACCTGAACATAACCTTACGTCGAAACAGTTCACCGGCCGGGTGATCGAACGGATTGAGGGCTGGTTATCCAAGAAGGGATTGATCGCGGCCGTGGCGGAAAACTCGGCCGCCTATTTTGATCAGAACCTCGCGCCGGCGCGGTTGGGCCGACACTTGGTGGAGTGCTCGAGAAGCCGTTGCGCTCAGGGCACACCAAGGGGTACCGCACACTGATGCCGCGTTACGGCAACCCAATGCAGTCAGCTTCATCTGCGTCCGCAGCGCCAGACGGAGACGCGAGGTTGCTGCGATACGATGACATCTGCAACCCCTTGGTTCAGCAGTTTATCCCTGCCGGATCCAAAGTCTTGGACTTGGGCTGCTCGACCGGTCTCCGGGCCGCTTGGTTGCGACGGCATTGTAAGTGCTGGGTCGCTGGGGTCGAGATCGACAAAGCCATGGCCGCTTTGGCACGGGAGCGTTGCGACAGCTTGCAAGAGGCTGACCTGGATGACTTGCCTCTGTTGCCTTATCCTCAATCCCATTTCGACGTCCTGGTTTTCGGCGACGTGCTGGAGCACTTGAAGAATCCGGAACGAGCGCTCGTTCATTTGCTGCGCTATTTGGTCCCTGACGGCATTGCAGTGATTTCGATTCCGAACTTCGCATACCTCGGTGTCAGATTGAGAGTGCTCCTCGGGCGTTTTCGTTACACAGACTGGGGGATTTTGGACAGGACTCACCTTCACTTTTACACACGACAGACGGCCCACGACATGGTGGAGCAGTGCGGACTCACCGTTAGTGCGTGGGACTTCAGGCCGCCACAGTGGCCAGGTTTTCCGAAGGCATTGCGTGGGGCCCTGACCAAAGTGTGGCCCGCGCTTTTTGCTATCCAGTTCGTGATAGTCTGCGCACGCCCGGGCGCATCGCGGACCTGAGACACGGTCCTATGCAGGGACGTGCGTAGAACTGCCCCGGCGCTCCCTCCGTTGGTACCGCCCGCACCAGGAGGTACCGGCACTCGAACTAAGGTGCCCTCGGTTCTCACAACTCGGCTTCACTCAGCACTGCACCTTCCTTTCGCAGGCCCAAAAGAAAATGGATATACCGGTTTAGTTTCTGGCGATAGAAAATCCACAGGAACCCGAAATAGGCAGTGCCTCCTGCAGCTATCTGAACCGCCAGCCTGGCTACGGCCGCCGCGTGCAAGTTCCCAGTCCAGAGGCGGACCGCAAGAACCGCCGCCACCATCACCGCGCATCCGCTCAGCGCGGGCATCAACATGCCTAAGTAGTCTCGATATCGCAATCCTATGGATCGGAGTAACTTCACCGCGAACGGAAGTACGGTCACCGGACTCAGAATCAACCAGCTCGCGGCCACCGCATTGGTACCCCAGTGGCACGCCACGATGAATACAATCGGCATCACCACGAAGCTGACCAGCGAGACGCACATATTAAAACGGGTGTATCGAAGCGAGGTGAGCACCTGGCTGAACAGCGTGGACAGGGTCCGGGCGCACATGAAGACAGCCAGCCACCGAATCGGCCCGACGGCTGCGCTCCATTTCGGCCCCAGCAACACTCGCACCGCTTCCGGCGCCACCACCGCCAAGCCGAGCAGCAGCGGGAAAACACTCAGCGATACCGACTCGCTGATAATCCGGAAATAGCGGCGCACCAGTTCCTGGTCCTTCTGCACCCGCGCGAATAAAGGTCCGGTCACCCGCATCACCAGCAGCCCGACCTTTTCAGCCGGCGCATTGGCCAGGGACATCGACATCTGATACGCGCCGAGCGCCGCTCCGCCCAGCATCCGCCCCACGATCACTCCGTCCGACATCGCGTACGCCCCGGCGGCAATTCTGCCGATTGCCACATGTGCCCCGAGGCGCATCGGCGCCTGGATCTGTTTCCATCGCGGCAGCGCGAACGGAACCGGCTTCCAGTAGTACGTCAACGCGGCTCCCGCGATTCGCCCGGTAAGCGCGCCTATCACCAGGGACCAGTACGCGAATCCGGTCAGCGCAAATCCCACCGTGACCACGGCCTGCAGCAAAACTGTGACCGACTCGCACAGCGACAGCCGGCGATAGTCGAGGTCCTTTTCCAAGAGCCCATTCGGCACCGACTGAAGCCCCGTAATGACCAGCCCGAGGCTGTTGACCACCACCAGCAGCTTGAGCTGATCGGACTTGAAGAACGCTGCAATCAGCGGCGCGGCCAAAACCAGGAGGCCGTATGCCGCCGTGCAGATCGCGGCGCAAGCGGTGTTCAACTGCGCTACTGTGCCGGCCTCCAGCTCGGGCATCTGCAACACGGCCTGTCCCATGCCGAACTCGGCCAGCATGCTGGTCAGAACGTTGATGAAGCCGGCCATATTGACCAGGCCGAAGTCGGCTGGCGAAAGAAGATGCGCCACAATCAGGGTGAATGCCCAGGTGAAAAACTGTGTTGCCGACTTGGCGCCCGCGGCCCAGGCCAGTCCCCCCGCCAGCGTCTTGTCCAGGCTGCGAACTGAGTGCGGTGCGTCCGGACTCACGGGGCGCCTCGCACCGTGGCCGCAACCATCGCGGTGAAATTCTCCACGTAGACCTGCTCGGTCAATTGCGCGTGCGCCAACTCGTAGCCCTTCGCACCCAGCCGGCGACGCAACTTCGGATCGGCCAGCAGCTCGCGGATCCGCTCTTCCAACTCCCGGACGTTGCCTCCCGGCACAACGAACCCGTTTTCCCCCTGATGGATCAGCTCGGGGATCCCGCCAACATCGGAACCGACCACCGGAACGCCGGCGGCCAAACCCTCAATCACGGTCCTGGGCAGCCCTTCACAACGGGACGGGTGCACCAAGACCAGGCAACCGCTGATGATTGGCAAGGTGACAGGGTTCGGCGCCGCGCGCACCAGTTCAATCTGCTTCGAGCCGCCTGCCAGCGCCTCCAGTTGCTCGCGTTCCGTTTGCTTGTACCAGCCGACTATCTTGAGTTTGACGTCGGGGAAATCTGGCGCCAGCCGTTTGAATGCTTCGATCAACCGGTCCGCCCCCTTCAGGTACCACGGCGAGCCAACCATCAGCACGTACCGCTCTTTGCCTTCGGCGTGCGCTGGGATCACCGATACCGGAACGAATTCATGAAACACCGAGGTCTTGGCTTTGCGGAGCAGCGGATAGGCGGCGAGTTGACCCGGATAGAGAAGATGAACCCGGTCAGCCATCCAGAGCGACAGATGCAGGCACACATCGGAGTAGAGCCTCATCAAGCGGTCGCCCAAGGTGGGCCGGGCCCGATTGGTCACGTAGATCAGTTGCGGCGTGGTCACCAGCTCGATGATCAGCTTCGCACCCGTCAGCAGCTTTACCAAGGCCGCCACCAGTCCCGTGGTCATATGGGAATAAGCGATTATGCAATCGAAGGCTTTCTGGCGGTGGAGTTCCACACCCTTGCGAATGTAAAACCAGAACTGCGCCAGACGCGGCCGCTTCCGCCCGTTGGGGCGCGACACCAGGAACCAGTGATAGCGAAATCGTCCTGACACATAAACCGGGAAGGAACCGGGACCGAGCTCAGCTTCCACTTCTTCCGGCGTTTGGAACCAGAGCGGCTGCAGAACATCGCCTTCCAGGGTCTCCGAAAGCAAAAAAAAACGATCCGTGCGCGTGTCACGCGGGGGCGGCACCTGCGTCGAGTGGATGTAAAGGATTCGCATTGAGTCGGTCAGGTTAGACCTGCGCGCTCCCTCTCAGGGTACCCGATAGCACGGCTCGCGTGGGCTGCTTTGCAGGGGCAGTGACATGCTCAAAAACGCAGTGGACGAAAGCCTCTGCTGCAGGGCACGCTTGTCTTGCAAGTCGCTGTATCTCGCCCCGCGGTATAAAGGATGAGGGACGCGTCGTCCCAATCCAGCGGCAAGCGAGGACAAGTGACACCAGCAGCAGAGCCGATCATCGAGGCCCGCGCCATCGAGAAATTCTATGGACCGCCCGAAGCCCGCATCCAGGTTCTGGCCGCCACCGACCTGGTTGTGTACGCCGGCGAGATTCTGGCGCTGCTCGGGCCATCGGGCTCGGGCAAGTCCACCATGCTGCGGATGCTCTCCGGCCTGGCTGCACCCTCGTCCGGACAGGTGCTGTGGCACGGCCGGCCGGTGGCAGGCCCGTGCCCGAACGTCTCCATCGTTTTCCAGAGCTTCGCGCTGTTCCCCTGGCTTACGGTGCTCGACAATGTGGAAGCGCCGCTCAAGGCGCGCGGCATTGCGGGGCCGGAGCGCATGAAGCGCGCCCTGCGCATCCTCGATTCGGTGGGCTTGGACGGCTTCGAGATGGCCTACCCCAAGGAACTTTCCGGTGGCATGAAGCAGCGCGTCGGCTTTGCCCGCGCGCTGGTGGTGGAGCCGGAAGTGCTCTTCATGGATGAGCCTTTCTCGGCTCTGGATGTGCTCACCGCCGAGAACCTCCGCTCGGAGCTTCTCGAGTTGTGGGACGGCAAGAAGATGCCCACGCGCGCCGTGTTCATTGTCACGCACAACATTGAAGAGGCGGTGACGCTGGCCGACCGGGTGGTGGTGTTGGGGAAGAATCCAGGACGGGTCCGCACCGATTTCCGCATCGCCATGCCGAGGCCGCGCGACCGTCAGGATCCCCGCTTCGTGGAAGCCGTCGATTACATTTACCGCGTGCTCACCCAGCCCGACCTGGCGCCCGCGCCGCAGCCCGAGCCGGAAGCTGCTCCGGCGGTTGCCGGCGCGACCCACGCCAAGTATCCGATGATGCCACACGCCCGCCCGGGCGGAATCGCGGGCCTGCTAGAGCTGCTGGCGGACCGCGGAGGCCGCGACGATATCTACCACCTGGCGGACGATCTGGCTTTTGAGATCGACGACCTGTTGCCAATCGTCGAGGCGGCCTCGCTGCTGGGTTATATCGTCGTCAAGGAAGGCGACGCAGAGCTGACTCCTGAGGGACAGCGCTTCGCCGAGGCTGGCATTCTGCGTCGCAAGGAACTTTTCCGCGTAGCCGCCGAGCGCGTGCCGCTGATCCGCCAGATCAATCGCGCGCTGGCCAACAAAGCTGACCACTCGATGCCCGCCGATTTCTTTCATGACCTGCTCGACGAGCATTTCAGCGAAGAGGAGACTGAGCGGCAGCTCGAAACGGCCGTGACCTGGGGCCGCTACGCGGAGCTGTTCGACCGCGATTCCTCCGGCCGCTTTTTCATTTCCGAAGAAGCGGCACAGCCTACGGGCGATCAGGCGGGCAACCGCTGATGGCCTTCCCGCTGCTGAGCCGCTCGCTGATTCGGGAGCGCAATTGGTCCGTCCTGGTGGACGCGCTGGTATTCGCCGCGATCCTGGCGGGCATCTATGCGGTGCTGGCCACGGTGCGCTACTGGATGGGAGTGGTGACGCCGGCCGCCCACATCTCGCGGTCGCCGGCGGCGCTGCCGGCTTATGCTTTCTACTCCCTGGTGCGTATGGCCGCGGCGTACCTGCTGAGCCTGGTGTTTGCCGTCGCCTACGGTTACATCGCGGCCTACAACCGGCGCGTGGAAATGGTCATGATCGCCGTGCTCGATATCCTCCAGTCCATCCCCGTGCTGAGCTTTCTCCCCGGTGTCATGCTTGCCATGGTGGCGCTGTTTCCCACCAGGCAGTTGGGAGTTGAGCTGGGTTCGATCATCCTCATCTTCACCGGCCAGGTGTGGAACATGGCGTTCAGTTTCTATTCTTCGCTCAAATCCATTCCACGCGAGTTGCGCGAGGCCGCCGCTATCAACCGTTTCAGCGCCACCCAGCGTTTCGTAGAACTGGAGCTGCCATTCGGAACCATCGGCCTGGTGTGGAATTCCATCGTTTCCGTAGCCGGCGGGTGGTTCTTCCTGATGGCATGTGAAATGTTCCAGCTCGGCCACCACGATTTTCGCCTACCGGGACTAGGCTCCTATCTGCAGACGGCGGCAAGCACCGGCGATACGGCCGGAATCATCTGGGGCCTCGCCGCCATGATTGCGGTGATCGTCCTGCTCGACCAACTGGTGTGGCGGCCGGCCATCGCGTGGTCGGAAAAATTCAAGATGGAGCAGGTGGAGAGCGCCTCGGAAGTCACTTCGCCCATTCTTCATCTGTTGCGCAATTCGGAGGTCTCGCGCTGGGTGCGTAGGCGTGCCGTGGAGCCCCTCTGGGAGCGCCTGACCACCAGTCCTCCTCGGGAGGCGCCGTCCATCGGCCGGACGAGAAGCCGCGGCCGCATCGTCGGCGCCGGCCTGCTGCTGGCGCTGGCGGTGGCCGTACCCTACCTGCTGGTGAAAGCCGTCCTGCTGCTGAAGGGCCTGCACAGCGCGGAGTTGCTGGCGACTTTTCAGGCCGCGGCCGCCAGTTTCGGACGTGTCGCTGCGTCGCTGGTGATTGCGTCGCTGTGGGCCATTCCGGCAGGAGTCGCTATCGGCTCCAACCCGCGGTTGGCCAAGGTGGCGCAGCCACTGGCGCAGATTGCGGCCTCGGTTCCCGCCACCGCGCTGTTCCCGGTGGTGCTGTTGGGCCTGGTGCGGCTCGGCGGCGGTTTGGGTGTGGGCTCCATCATCCTCATGCTGCTGGGCACGCAGTGGTACATCCTGTTCAACGTGATCGCCGGCGCCATGGCCATCCCCACCGAGCTGCGCGAAGCGGCGTCGGTGTTCCGTTTTACCCGCTGGCAGCGCTGGCGGACGCTCATCCTGCCGGGCATTTTCCCCTATCTCGTTACCGGCCTGGTGACTGCTTCGGGCGGCGCTTGGAATGCCAGCATCGTGGCCGAATACTTCCACTTCCAGGGCAAGGTCATGACCACCTTGGGACTGGGCGCGCAAATCAGCTCCGCCACCGATTCCGGCAACAGCGAGCTGCTGCTGCTTTCCACCATGGTGATGGCGATGCTGGTGGTATGCGTCAACCGGGCGGTTTGGCGCCCGCTGTACCGTCTGGCCGAATCGCGCTTCCGCCTTGAGAGCTGAGCCGGCGCGGGCCCTTCGCACCCGGGCGCGCCGTGGTCGACAAGCGCGTGCACCCTCCCGAAGGATCGCGCAGGTGCTAGCCACCAGAATGCAGCCCGTGCTGCGCTGCCCCCCGCGGGCGGCGGTAAAATGTTGTATAGCTATGTTGCTCCGGGTGCTGCTGTCGACCATTGTCGCGGCGTGCGCGGCTAACGCTCAAGGATATGACGGGCCGCGACCGCCGAAGCCGGACCTCCCGTACATCAAACACGCCGATCGGCTGCTTGCCACCGAAGCGGTGGAGGCAAGAACAGAGAAGAAGAAGGACGACACGGTGTATATTGTCGATGGCGCCAACTCGCCCACCAGGACGCCGCTGGCAGCGCCGATCCTGCTCTTCGTGAGCGGCAAGATCGACCCGCAAAACCTCCAGTTGTTCAAGATGGAATCGAAGAACGGTCATCGCGAGTTTGTCGTGCACAGGACCGCGGAACCCATCCTCGTCGAAGTCACCAAGCTGGAGGGGCTGCTATCCAAGATTGAGCCGAACAACGGCCTGGACCCGGGCGAGTACGCGCTCCTTGCCAGCGGATCGAACCAGGTTTTCTGTTTCGCCGTGTTCTGACGGTTGGCCTTGGTGAGGCAGGTCCCCGACCTGACTGCGGCGCTTCCACATTTTCGCGAGAGGCTGTAGCGCTGGCGGTCTTGCCGCCGGTTCTTTGCGCGCGCGTAGCGGGGCAGGATGATTCCTGCCAAGGGCTCAGGGACCTGCCCCACAGGCGCGCTATATTAGTAAATTCCCATGCAAATTGAGAAGGTGTACGAGCCCCAGCGGTTCGAGCCGCATTGGGCGCAGTGGTGGATCGATTCCGGCATCTTTCACGCGGCCGCAACGTCCGCGGCGCGCTCGTTTTCGCTCGTCATTCCGCCGCCCAACGTAACCGGATCGCTGCACATCGGCCACATGCTGGAGCACACCGAAATCGACGTCACCATCCGCTGGCACCGCATGTTGGGAGAGAACACACTGTGGCTGCCGGGCACCGACCACGCCGGTATCGCCACGCAAATGGTGGTCGAGCGCAAGCTGGCCGAAGAAGGCATTCGCCGCCAGGATTTGGGCCGCGCGGCTTTTGAGAAGCGCGTGTGGGAATGGAAAGCCGAGTACGGCGACAACATCAAGCGGCAGATGATCCGCATGGGCGCAAGCTGCGATTGGTCGCGCGAGCGGTTCACGCTCGACCCCGGCCTTTCGCGCGCCGTGCGCGAAGTCTTCGTGCGGCTCTACGAAAAGGGCCTCATCTATCGCGGCGAGTACATGGTGAACTGGTGCCCGCGCTGCCGCACCGCGCTTTCCGACCTGGAAGTGGCGCACTCCGACGTGCAAGGCCACATGTGGCACATTCGGTACCCTTTGCACGGCTTGCCCGGCCGCCCCGTCACGGTGGCCACCACGCGGCCGGAGACCATGCTGGGCGATACCGCCGTGGCCATCAACCCGAAGGACGAGCGCTACCTTGACCTGCATGGCCGCACTGTCGACCTGCCGTTGATGAACCGTGAAATTCCTGTGATCCTCGACGAGCTGGCCGATCCCGAGTTCGGCACCGGCGTGGTGAAAGTCACGCCTGCGCACGACCCCAACGATTTCGAAGCGGGCCGCCGCCACAACCTGGCCAAGATTCAGGTGATCGGCGAAGACGGCGTCATTACCGCCGCGGGCGGTAAGTTCGCGGGGATGGATCGTTTCGAAGCCCGCCGGCAGGTGCTGGCGGATCTCGAGGCGATGGGTGCGCTGGTGAAGACCGAAGACTACCCGCTGAACGTGGGCAAGTGCGCGCGCTGCGGCACGATTGTCGAACCGCTGGTTTCCACGCAGTGGTTCGTCAAAACCAAGCCGCTGGCCGAAAAGGCCATCCAAGCGGTGGAAACGGGGCGCATCGTTTTTGTTCCCGCCAATTGGAGCAAGACCTACTTCGAGTGGATGTACAACATCCGCGACTGGTGCATCTCGCGGCAGCTCTGGTGGGGTCATCGCATTCCGGCCTGGCACTGCGGGGAGTGCCACGAGATCATCGTGGCGCGCGAAGCGCCCGCTAAGTGCGACCGCTGCGGCTCCGCCAACCCGGAGCAGGATCCGGACGTGCTCGACACCTGGTTCAGCTCCGGCCTCTGGCCATTCTCTACGCTCGGCTGGCCGGACCAGACCGACGATCTCAAAACCTTCTACCCCACATCGCTGCTCATCACCGGCTTCGACATCCTGTTCTTTTGGGTGGCGCGGATGGCCATGCTGGGTATCGAGTTCATGGGCGACGTACCTTTCCGCCAGGTCTACATCCACGGCCTGGTGCGCGACGCCGAGCGGCAGAAGATGTCGAAGACGAAAGGCAACACCATCGATCCGCTGATTGTGACGGAAAAGTACGGCACCGATGCCGTGCGCATGGCGCTGCTGCAAGGCGCCGCGCCGGGCACCGATATCGTGCTCACCGAAGAGCGCATGGAAAGCTCGCGGGCTTTTGCCAACAAAATCTGGAATGCCGCGCGCTTTCTGCTGGGTAAGATGGAATTCTGCGGCGTCGAGCCTTGGCTGCCTGCCAGCCTAGAAGAATTCCGACCAGAGGCCGACCCGGAAACCGGCGCGCTGCCGATCGAGGACCGCTGGATTTTCAGCCGCCTGAACGCTTGCGCTGCGCAGGTCAACCGCTCCATCGAGACCTATCGCTATCACGACGCCGCGCAGGTGCTGTGGCATTTCTTCTGGCACGAATTCTGCGACTGGTACCTGGAGCTGAAGAAGCTCGAATTCCGCGAGAATTCCGGCCTCACGCCGGGGTGGCGCAACGCGCTGGCGGCATTTGAAACCGCGCTGCGGTTACTCCATCCGGCGATGCCGTTTCTCACCGAGGAACTGTGGCAACGGCTGGCGACGGATCGCTCCGCGCGCCCAATTTCGATCGCGCTGGCCGGCTATCCACAATACCGCGACGATGCGGCCGACGCCGAAGCGGAACGCGAGATCGGCATCCTGCAGGAGATCGTAACGGTGGCCCGCACGCTGCGCACCGAGGCGAAGCTCGATCCGAAACTGCAGGTTGCGGGCGTGCTCTATTCTCTTGGGTCCGCGCTCGAGGTGGCCCGGCGCAATGCGGAAGCCATTCGCAAGCTGGCCAATGTGAATCTGGAACTGAGAGCCGAAGCAGCTCCTGGGGCGCCCGGCATCCACTCCGGCCCTGACTTTGATCTAGCGCTGCATCTTCCCAAAGCTCAGGAAGAAGCGCAGCGCAAGCGCGAGGAGAAAGAGCGCGAGCAGCTTCTCAAGAACATCGCCAACCACGAACGCCAGTTGAAGGACGAGAAGTTTCTCGGCCGCGCTCCCGCACACGTGATCGAGAGCATGCGCCAGAAACTCGCCGAGTATAAGGCGCAGCTTCGCAAGCTCGACCCGGGCGCTGAATGACACCGCTCGACATCGGCGCCCTCCGGCGCGAGTTTCCGCTTCGCCGCATCGATTACTACGCGTCCATCGATTCCACGATGCGCGTGGCCGCCGCGCTGGAACCGGGCGATGTGGTGCTGGCCGAAGAACAAACCGCCGGCATGGGCCGCCACGGCCACACCTGGCACTCCGAGGCGGGCAGCGGAATCTACTGCTCTATGGTTTTGGCGCCTGCGCCGGTTCTCACCCTGGCGTTGGGCCTGGCGGCGCATGATGCCATCGCCAAATCCACCGGCATCGCCTGCGATCTGCGCTGGCCCAACGACGTCATGATTGCCGACCGCAAGGTCGCCGGCATCCTGGTGCAATTGTCCTGCGCCAAGGCGATCGCCGGCATCGGCATCAACGTAAATCACAAATCGTTTCCGCCGTCGCTCGCGGGCGAAGCCACGTCGCTGGCTGAGTGGCACAAGTTTCGCGGTGCGCCGATTCCACGCGAGCCGATCATTGCCGCACTGCTGCGCGCCGCCGATGAGTATCTCGCATATGGCACGCCCGCCATCCTGCGCCTCTTCACACAAGCTTCCAGTTATGCCGCGGGCCGCCGCGTGGAGGTCGAACAACCCAGTGGCGTGATTCGCGGCGTCACCGCCGGCCTCAATCCGGACGGCTTCCTTGTGCTGCGCCGGGACAATGGAACCGATACTCTGATTATTGCGGGAGGCGTACGTGCTGCTGGCTCTTGACGCAGGCAACAGTAACATCACCATCGGCGCATTTGAAGGCAGCAAGCTGCTCTGCCAGTGGCGGTTGCGCACGGTCCAGGAGCAGACCGCCGACGAGTGGGGCATTTTGTTGCACAACCTGTTTTCGCCGGTGAACCTCAACATCGAGGCGGTCGACGGCATCATCGTCTCGAGCGTTGTCCCACCCATCGATTCCACTCTGGCCGCCATGACGCTGCGCTACTTCCACACTGAAGCCGTGTTCGTCGGCCCGAAGACGGATCTCGGGATTGGCATCCACTACGACAACCCCAGCGAAGTGGGCGCAGATCGCCTGGTAAACGGCGTCGCCGGCTTCCGCAAGTACGGCGGCCCGTGCGTGATTGTCGATTTCGGCACCACCATCAACTTCGACGTGGTCTCGCGCGAGGGCGATTACCTGGGCGGAGCGATTGCGGTGGGCGTGGGAATCGCGGTGGAGGCGCTCTTCACCAAGACCGCGCGTCTGCCGCTGGTGGAGTTCCGGCCGCCGAAAACGGTGGTCGGCACCAACACCGTCGCCAGCATGCAATCAGGTCTGTACTATGGCGCGGTAGGCATGGTGGATGGCATTCTGGAGCGCATCATCGAGCAATTGGGGCCCGACACCAAAACCGTCGCCACTGGCGGCCAGGCCGGCCTGGTGGTCTCCGGTTCGCGCTACTTGAAGGTGGTTGACGAGCACCTCACGCTGGAAGGCCTGCAGATGATCTGGGAGCGGATGCACCGGCCGTGACACCCGAGCCCGACTTTCTCCGCAACTATTTCAACTACTTCACCGAAGTCGAGGAGCACTTCCAGCGCGCCCGCGGCACCGCGCTGTTTCTCATGTCGCCGCTCGATTGGGCGCTGGTGGAAAGCTGGAAGAACGGGGGTGTGCCGCTGGAAGCCGTGCTGCGCGGGATTGACGCAGCCTTTGAGAAATGGCGCGGGCGCCGGGTGAAAACGCAGATGGTCAACTCGCTCGCCTTCTGCGCGCAGGCCGTGCTCACCGAGGCCCAGGCCATGGCCGGCCAGCCGGACGCGCGCGCGCGCCGAGAAGCCGCGCCGCCGTTTTCGCTGGAGGATCTGCGCACGTATCTGGAGGCCAACGCCGCGGCCCTGCCCGAAGACTACCGCGAAATCGCCGCGTCTCTTACACGATTGGCCGCCGAGGTAGAAACGCATTATCAGGACCTGGAAGGCCTGGAACAGCGGTTGACGGTTCTCGAAGAGAAAATGATCGCCGCCGCCCGCGCGCGCCAAAGCGACGAAGACTTACTCGAAGCACGCCGCCAGTTAGACACCCAATTACGTCCTTACCGCGGTAAAATGACCGCGGATCAACTGGCGATGTTAGAGCGGCAATACCTGGAGCGAAGCTTGTTGGAGAAATCCGGGCTACCGCGGCTGAGCTTGTTCTATATGAGGTAAGGGCTTTTCCGCCGTTTTATGTTGAATGCCCGTTGGCGAAGTCGGTCACAATCTGTTCATAGACCTTGTGGTCGAACTCCATGAAGTCGAAGAGCGTAAAAAGCGGCTCCAAAAGGTGTTGGACATTATCGACAAGGTGCATTCGCAGCTGTCCAACTTCCTCAACGATCTCCGTTTCAGATACGTCCTCCACAGCTTGACGCGGCAGAATATGCCTCTGAGGATTTGAGCTGGAAAGCGTGCGACCGGCGAAGCCGCGATGCGCTACCCGCACGCTAACCTTGGTTTCGTCGGGCACATCCAGCGCTTTGTATAGGTTTGCACCGAACAGCAATCCCTCCGTGACTCTGACTATCCGGCTATTGAAAAAGATCGCGTTCTTGTCGCGGTCATCCTCGAATAGGCTCTGAAGGAGATAGAAATCGCCGTTGTTTCGAAGCGTCCAGTAATCATATGATGGCCGGCCGGTCATCGCCGACTTCGGAATCGAAATCTCTGCGTAGATGCCATCCACAATTGGCCGTGGTCTGTACTCTGGTTTGTTGTCCAGCACCACACCGATGGGCCAGCCGAAGGTGTGAATCTCAGACTTGCGCACCGCGTTCAGGAGTTCAACCTGTGATCTGTTGATTAGGTCATGTAACGCGTATCGCAACTCCATCGATCCTTTAAAATCGAGTTTTTCGAGTCCGCTCGAAGCGGTCTGAGCGTCCCGGGCGAACCACGGGTCTTCGAGTAGTGATTTTCCTGTATCCGTTATACCTGTTGGACCGGCGATCCGCGGCGATGGTACTGCCGAAGAGATAGCGCTAGAAAACGGATTTGGCCCCAGCGGTGGTTTTGCCAGCGAAGCAAACCCGTGGATCTCGCGCAGGAGGTCATCCAGCCTATCGCTGTAGTCCTGGTCGCGTGTAAAATCAGCATAAGCGCGCGGGCCGAGAAACTGTGGCACTTTCCGCGAGGATGCATTATCCCGGATGACAGGAATGAACTTCTTGGTGTCGATGTTTTCAATCAATTCGGCGGTGACGATTAACCGTTCATAAGCGACGCCACCGGAACGTCCGTCGGCCTTGATGATGTAGGGTTCAGAACAGATCATGAGCACACGGTCGGAGCGTGAGACGCCGTCTTGCATGAACGCGGCGATATCCTGGCCGAACGCCAAGTCCCACTGATCCAAAATGATGTCGACTCCCTGGTTGCGCAAATCCGTAGCGAGTTTCTTGACCCAAGCCTTGTGCGCCTCAGAATCGTGAGAATACGAAACGAAAACGATGGGTGCCCTCATCGTGGAGGCCTCTTGAAACTAGGATACTCCAAGTCCCAGCCGCTCCTCGACGTTCTTAATCCGCCGCCGGTGCCGGCGCCACCGCCCTTGCTTCGTCCGCCGCAATCTCCGCGTTTACCTTACACATATGGTCGTACCAAGTGAACTTCAGGATGACGCTCGTCACCCCGACCACGGTCAGGCAATACCAGATGGCGGGAATGTTGGTCCGGATCACGATGTAGATCGGCAGTGCGACCAGGGCGACTTGCCAGGTTATGCCTACAGCGATGTTGAACATGTCGCGCGGAAAATCACGGTTCGGCTGGAACGTGGGATACTGCGCCATTACCTTAGCCTTGACGGGGCCCCAGAAACCCCACGGCCGTACGCGCCGGTAAAACTCCATTAGAACCTCGTCCTCCTCGGGCTGGGTGAGGAAGGTGCCGAGCAGGCAGCCAATCATGCCAATCACGAACACCAGCCCGAAGCCGAGAGAGACATCCAGGTTCAGCGAGTGCAGGGTCGCCCAGTTCTGCAATGAGGGAATCCTGCTCAGGATCCCGGGAACCGCCAGTGAGGCCGTGATGCCGCTGACCATGCCCCAGAAGTAGCCGTACCCGTTGAAGCGCCACCAATACCACTTCAGGACGTTGGAGGCCGTGTAACCGCCCCATAGGCCGGAGACAATCCAGATCACAACCGAATTCACCGAAGAAACGTACCAGCCGATCAAGACTCCAATCAGCACCACCAGAAACGAGCTGAGGTAACTCAGCCGCACATAAGTGCGGGGGTTCGCGGTCGGATTGATATATCGCTTGTAAATGTCGTTGACGAAGTAGGGCGGCGCGGCGTTGACGGTGGCGGCAAAGTTCGACATATAAGCCGCCAGTAAGCCGGCGATGAGGAATCCCAGCAAGCCGGCCGGGACGAAGCGGCCCAGCGCATACGGCAACACCAGCTCGAAGTCCATCTTGGTTCCCATTCCCTTGATCTGGTCGCTGAAGAAAACCAGCGCCAGGATGGTCAGCCCGGTGATCAGGAAGTACCGCGGGAACGTCAGCACCACATTGACCCAGCCGCTCATCATCGAAGCCTCTCGAGGATTCTTCGCGGAGAGCACGCGCTGCATGTCGTAGTTAGGGGCCGGGCCGGCGGCGCTGATGAGCACTCCCTTGAACAGCAGCGCCATCACGAAGAAGCCGAACATGCCGTAGCCATCTTCGGCGATCTTCGCATTGGCTGCCGGGATCAAAGCAGACCAGTTCATGTTCAGGTGCCAGCCGAAGAAAAGGTTATCCCAGCCGGCGGGAACGAATCTGGTCAACGTCCCGGGGGCGATCTTCATCATGGCGATGATGCCCACCGCGAACGAGGCGACCGAGAGAATGCAGAACTGCAGCACTTCGGTGATCACCACGCTGAACATGCCGCCCTTGATGACATAAATGGTCGTGATCGCGATCAGCATCAGCGCGTATTGGTTGGGGGTGAAATTCCACGGCAGGAAGTTAGCGGCGAATTTTCCGATTCCCTTGAATCCGTAACTGAAGAACCCGATGATGCCGAAGAAGGCGTACACCACCACGATGATGTGCGCAAGCTGCGCGCCGCGTCCCTTGCCGAACCGCGTCTGAATCCAATCGGCGCCGGTCATGGCGTTGGAACGGCGCAGCCAGCTCGAAAGAAACACCATCAGGAAGACCTGGTTGAAAGTGGGCCACAGCCACGGGATCCAGACGCTCTTCACGCCGTAAACGAACGCCCAGTACACCAGAAGCATGGTGCCGCTGACGTCGAACATGCCCGAAGCGTTCGATACGCCCAGCACGTACCAGGGCATGGTGTTGCCGCCCAAAAAGTAAGCCTTGATGTCGCGGGACGCGCGATGGGAAACCCAATAGCCAACCAGAACGGTGGTGGCCAGATAGAGGACGATAATTGCAATGTCGATGAAATGCAGATGCACCGGAGACCTAACCTCTCACGGCCCGCACCCGGTCGTCGCACGTGGGTACAGGCACACTCAGAGCGGCCCCCGCCAGAGCCGCACTTGAATCAAGCATCATAACAGAATCGGTGTGGGGAAAACGGACCTGCTTATCCGGCTAAGTCCGTCCGCGCTTCGAGCGACCGGGGAAACTACCTGGCGGGGGGCTGGGAGGTCATTTTTTCGGCTTCCGCAAGGCGCGCCCGGGCGTTGTCGGCGTCACCGGCGTTGGGCGCCAGTTGGAGGTAGGCGCGGAGGTGCTCCGCGGCTGCGGCGTACTCTTTCCGGCTGGCGAGAACCACGCCCGCGATGCGTTCAATCTCCGGAAAAGCGTGCCGCGAATCGAGCGCCTGCGCCCGCTCGATGTTCCGCTCCGCCACATCGAGTCGGTGCAAGTTATAATTCGCCACGGCAGCATACAGGAACAGTTGCGGGTAATCGATCGGATCCAGCTCGATTCCTTTAGCGCTGAGGTCCGCCAGTTCCTGCCACTTCCGATCCCACAAAGCCACCGTAGCCAACTGGAGATATGCATCGACCAGATTCGGGTCGGCACGGCGGGCGCGCTCAAAGGAGGCGCGGGCCGCATCCAGCCCCCCGCCTGCCACCTGTAGTTTGCCGAGCGCGCACCAGGCGGCGGCATATTCGGGATAGACGGCGACCGCCTTTTCGAGGTACTGTTTGGCCCGATCGGTCTTTCCGGCGCTTGCTTCCTCCTGCGCGCGTGCGAAGAGCTTGCGAGCCTGTTTGGGAACCGCCAGCGATTGCGCGGTGACCACGGCGGTGCCACCGGGAGCCACGTCGGGCCGGATGACGATCACGCCGACGTCCGGGTTCTCCATCAAATGCAGCGGCTTGATCGGCACGCTTTGCGAATGGTAGCCGGTCAGCACGGCGCGCAACTCGCAATCGAGCAGCCTGTTGTCCGAGCTGATGGATGCACCCGCCTCGTCGCTGCTGACAGAGGGCAAGACCTGAATTGGCGCGGTAGCCGAAGGCGAGAGCCGATCCTGCTCGTCGGCGTCCTGCGTAACCGCGGCTGTCGAACCGAAGTGGATTCCGAAGTAGCCCTGCGCGTCGGTAAAGCCCTCGGAGCGCGGAACGGAATTGCAGACACGCTCGATCTTGGCCGGGCGCGGAGGAGGCGATCCATTCTCCATCAACACGCGGCCGGTGAGCAGGATCGGCGCATTGGTCGCGGGGGCCGGCGAAAGCGTGGCGTTGCCTTGGGCGGTACTGATCATTGCAGCAGCCGGACCACTGCTCGACGGCGCCTGGCACCAAGCCGGCCCGAGCGGCGATAGCACCGCGAGGAGCAACACCAGCGGCCGCATTCCTTCGAAGCGGGTCACCCGGCGCATCCCTCCTGGAACGCTGACGCTATTATGTCACGAACCAGAGCGCCTGAACAGGTCCTGGAACGCGTTGACCCGTTGGCGCGGATCGGCTGCCGCCGGTCCCGGCATGCCCACCCTCAGGCCATGTGCACTTGTGGGATTCGGGTCTCTAGCGGGGGCAAGTTGGGGAAATCGGTGTAAGGCGCGGACTGATACCAGTAGGCCACGGAGAAGAAATTATCGCCGCGGTCGTTGCCATGGCCGTGCTCGATGGTGTGTTTCAGATACCGCTCGAAGGTGACGGGGTTGTCGCCGTGCCAGCGGTAGCAGCAGTAGCGGCCGCCGGTGCGCTCCGCCCCGGCGATTAACGGCGCCCCATACATCTGATGGGCGAAAGGCTGCGCGCCATCGCGGCCGCCGAAATCCCAGCTCCCCAGGAAGTAGTCCTCCGACCCGGTGCCGTTGATCAGCGGCTTGGCGTCGTCGTCGACGAAAATCATCTCGTCGCCCTCGCCCCACCAGCCATCGGCGTTTTCGAGCACGCCGAGCGTAACGCCCATCAGGTGGCCGCGGCCGAGCGTTTCCACAAAGACGTAGTTGGAGCGGCCGAGCGGGTTCAGCTTCGCGGCTTCGCCCGTCACCGGCACGCAGGGTGCCGCCTGCCGGTACTGCGCGTGAAAGTAGAGCGCGTCCGCGGGCAGCGACGGCACGGCCATGTAATCGATGTTCGAATAGAATGCGCCCACTCCCTGCTTGCCCTCGTTCGTTACGGTGAGCCGGGCGCCACGGCGGTAGGGCATGGCGAAGTAGCAGTTGAGCGATTTGCCGGGTGAACAAGCCAGGTACCTGGATTCGTAAATCCGATAGGCCGCGAGGTTCAGGCCGAAGAAATCGCCGATGGGGGTTTCCACACTGGGCTTGGCGTTTCCGTCCCACCAGGCGCGCAGCACCAGTTCCTTAAGATGATGCGCGCTGCCGGCGGCGATGGTGAACCAGATGTGGCTGATGACACCGGCGCCTTCGGCCGCGAAAACCTCCTTGGCGCCGCCGGCGGGAATGCTCCAGAAGTCGTGGTTGCCGCCAGCGCGGTCGTAGCTCGATTGTTTCAGCGAGCGGTAATGCTGCGCCCGCGCATAGGCGGGCAGCAGGGGCAAGGCCGCACTTCCGGCTTGCGCCAGCGCGTCGGGCGATGCCGCGGCGCCAATGCCGGCCGCCGCCAGCGCGCCGCGCACGAAATCGCGTCTTGGATGCTCGCTCATCGATTCCTCGCTTTCCCGGCCCTACGCCTCGTTACTTGACAACTGTACCAAGCTACCGACCACCCCTAATCGTCGCGGCTCGGAAGGGCCTTTCGGAGCCACGACCGTGACGGAGCGGTTGCCGGCACCTATACTCGTTTCTCCCCACTGAGCTCCTACCGTGCCAGCGCATAGGCGATGGCCTTCTCCGCCAGCGGCGTCATCACCTCGTAACCCGCGGCGTTGGGATGCAGGCCGTCGTTGGTCAGCTCCCTGCGCAACATGCCGTTGTCATCCACCATGGCGCTGAAATAGTCCAGATAGACGAACCTGTTCTTCCCGGCGTAATCCTTGAGCCAGCGGTTGAGCGCCAGAATCTTCTCGGGAGGCCTCTGCGCCGTCTGCGGCTTGATATAGTCGCAAACCGGCAGCAGCGATGACAGCACGATCCGGATGTCATTGGCGCGAGCTATGTCAACCATCGACATGAGATAGTTTTCAGTAGCCTCCAGGGTCATCGGGCCGACATTGCCGCCAATGTCGTTGGTGCCGGCTAGCATGACCACGACTTTCGGCTTGAGCGCAACCACATCCTGGTGGAAACGCAACAGCATTTGCGGCGTGACCTGGCCACTGATGCCGCGGTTGATATACGGCTTGCCGGGGAAGAAGACGCCGGCGCCGCGGCCCCAGAAATCGGTGATGGAATCGCCCATGAATACCACGCGATCCTCGGCCGCCGCCGGTGGAAGCAGTTTCTCATCCTCGGCCGCGTAGCGCGCCGTGTTGCCGTAGTCGTTGACCATTCGCGCCAGTTGGTCGAGCATGCGCACGCGCGGGGGTGGCGACGGAACATCTTTGGGAGGAGCTTGCCCCTGCGCGCGCAACAAGAGGGCCGAAAGCACTAACAGGGTGATTCGCATAGGCCCTATTGTAGGGCAGATCCACGTTGGTGGGGCCGCGTTGGATTGCGGGTTTCTCTTCGAGGATGTCTGCGCCGCGGTAGTACCTTACTGCTCGTAACCCGGCATCGGAGCCAGCGCCGGCGCGAGATCGCGCCAGGTCAGGACGTGGAAACGCCGGCCGTCGGTGCGAATGCTCACCAGGCCGTCCAGATCGGTGCGATAGACCACCGCATTGTGGTCGAGAAGGCGGTCGATCGCGTCGGCGTTCGGATGGCCGTAGCTGTTGTCCTGGCCAACGGAGATGATGGCGAATACCGGCCTGACGGCATCCAGGAAAGCCTGTGTGCTGGAGGTGCGGCTGCCGTGATGCGCTACCTTGAGCACGTCGGTCGGTTGCAGCTCGTGTTCCGACAACATGCGGTACTCGATGGGCCGCTCGGCGTCGCCGCAGAGAAGAAACGAATGCTTCCCGTAGCTGACGCGCATCACCAGCGAATCGTCGTTGGTCGGCTCGCCGGCCGGGACGTAATCGGCAAACGGCGCCAGGATCTCGATCTGTGCGCCGCCCCAGGCGAAACGCCGCGGCGCCAGCATGGGCACGATTTTGACGCCCAGGCGCAGCGCCCGGTCGCGCAGGCCGCGCCAGACGGGACTGTCGGGCGTGGCGCCGGTCCACAATTCGCGCGGCCGAAAATCGGAAACCAGCGCAGGGAGGCCGCCGATGTGATCGTCGTGCGCGTGCGACAGCGCCACCACATCCACGGTGCGGATCCGGCGATCCCACAAATATGGCGCCACCACGTCCTCGCCCACGTCGAGCTGCGGCTTGGGCCGGTTACCGAACGTGGGAATACCACCGCCATCGAGGACCATCCGCTTGCCGTCGGGAAAGATCACCAGCAGCCCGTCGCCTTGCCCGACGTCGATCACCGCGAGTTCCAGTTCGCCCCGATGGATGTCGGGCGGGAACGGCTGCCACAGCAACAACACCAGCAGGGCGGCCACCGCCGTGCCGCTCGCCAGCCGCCACCAGCGGCCGCGCGCCACGGCCGCGGCAATTAACGCGAGCGAAAACGCAATGCCCAGCCACAGCGGCGGCGTGGGAATGCGCCAATCGGGATCGAGCGAAGCGTGCCAGTGAACAACGGCGCGCGACAACACGAGCAGCGCGCCGCCGAAGCGGGCCACCCATGCCCAGCCGGTAAACACCGCGAGGAAGCCCACCGGAATCGCCAGCCCCATCAGCGGGACCACCAACGCATTGGCGGTGAGCCCGGAAAGGCCGACGCGATGAAAGTACACAATCATGGGGAGGGCCAGCCCCGCTTGAATGACGGCAGAGATGGCGGTGATTTCGTAAAGGAAGAAGAGCGCCCGCGCGTTCGCCGCCACGCACCGGCGCGCCGCGTTCAGGGAGAGCCTGAACGCGCCGTGCATGGTCTCGGCGAGGAGGCGCATTTCGATGCGAAACTGCGCCACACGCGGCTCCAGGTTGATGTCGCGGTCGCGATTGGCGAGATCCGCCAGGCCGCGCCCGAGCGGGCCCGAGGTGGCGCGAATGAGCGGCGTGGCAAACGCCCCCAGAAACGCCACCGCCAGGAAGCTCAACTGGAAGCTGGCATCGAACAACTGATCCGGATCGAGCAGCAGAAAACCGAGCGCCACGGCTGCGAGCAGATTCAAGGGGCGCTTTTGACGGAAGAAATAGCCGGCCGCAATCACCAGCGTCAGCGCCGCGGCCGACCGCACGCATGGCGCGTGGAACCCGGTGATGAGCGCGTAGAGCCACGCAACCGCCGCGGTCAGCGCCCCTGCCAGGCTTGCCGGAACGAAGCATAGCCGCAAGACGAAAAAGACGAAAGCCGCCACGATGGCCACATGGGTCCCGGAGATTACCAGCGTGTGGAAGGTGCCGGTGGAGCGGTAATCGTCGGTCCACACTTTTTGCATCTGAAACTGCTGCCCCAGCAGCACCGCCTGCATCATGGCGGCCTGGTAGGGATCGCCGCGATAGAGCGAGTCGATGCGCGCCATGGCGGCGGCGCGCAGATCCATCACGGCCTTTTGAAACCGCGAGCCGCAGCGGCCGGGGAGAACGCGAACCGTGCCGGCGGCGCCGGAGGCCGTCCAGTAAATGTCGCGGCGCGCCATGTAGAGCCGGTAGTCGAAGTCGCCGGGGTTTTCGTAGTTGCGCGGCGGGCGCACGCGGGCATCGAGTTCGATGTTGCGGCCGTAAACAAGCGCCGGCAGCGTCTCGTCCGGTTTGGCATACAGCGTCACCTGAACGCGGGCGTGCGGCTCCAGCTCCAGCAGGAATCGTTCGCGCTCGCCGGAAAGTGCGGGCGGCTCGACCACGCAGCCGCTCAAGATCACCACTTCGCGGCCGCTCACATCCAACTCGGGCGCCGGGCCCGGCCGGTGCGCCAGGGCCGTGACCGCGCCCGCCGCCACCAGGCCCAGCAGGCAGCAGATGCCGGCCAGCACTCGCGCGCGGCGCACCATGGCGACGGCGCCGAGCGCCAGAAAAGCGGCGATGACCAGCAGCAACTCGGATATGCGGAAAGGCACGAAGCGGGCTGCCAGAATCCCGGCAGCTATTGCAGTCACCGGCCCTATCAGGGGATCTCGCATGGCCAAGCCGGCTGCCGCGGTGGCAGGGTCCGCCGGATTTCCGCGAGGAACCCGGTCCTCGGGCCGGGCGGAGATACGGGTTCGCGCCCGCTCACTCCGCTGCGCATTCGGCCGCTGGATCGACCTGTCTCAGAGAAACGACAGCTCTAGCGTTGTAAGGTAAGTGATTTCAGTCAGCCGCGATTCTCAGAATTCTGGGGAACTCCCGCCGAAGTGGCGGCAGAAGATGGGCCGCCATCACGCGTCGCTCAGCTTGAGGGCCTTCACGCGGTCGCGCAGTTGCGCGGCTCTTTCAAATTCGAACTTGCGCGCAGCATCGCGCATTTGCTCTTCCAGACTGGCAATGAACTTCTGCAGTTGCTCCGGCGTCAGGTTGTCGACTTCCTGGTCCTCCTCGAGCGGCACCGTGACGTAGTCGGCTTCCGCAATCGCCACCAGGCTCATATCGATCGGCTTGACGATGGATTGCGGCACGATATTGTTGCGCTCATTGTACTCCACCTGCGTCTGGCGGCGGCGCGCGGTTTCGTCCAGCGCTTTGCGCATGCTGTCGGTCATCACGTCCGCGTAGAGGATGGCGTGGCCCTCCACGTGGCGGGCCGCGCGGCCGATCGTCTGAATCAGCGACCCGGAGGAGCGCAGGAACCCTTCTTTATCCGCATCCAGAATCGCCACCAGCGAGACCTCGGGCAAATCCAGGCCCTCGCGCAGCAGGTTGATGCCGATCAGCGCGTCGAACTCGCCGCGGCGCAGGTCGCGGAGGATCCTGATGCGGTCGAGCGTGGTCACCTCCGAGTGCAGATAGCGGCAGCGCACTCCCACCTCGGAGTAATACTCGGCCAGGTCCTCGGACATGCGCTTGGTGAGGGTGGTAACCAGCACACGCTGGTTGGCGTCCACCCGTTTGCGGATCTCCCCCAGCAGGTCGTCCACCTGGCCCTTAACCGGCCGGATTTCCACGCTCGGGTCGATCAAGCCGGTGGGCCGGATGATCTGTTCCACCACCACGCCCGCCGACTTAGTAAGTTCATACGGGCCGGGCGTGGCCGAGACGTAGATCAGTTGGTTGACGCGGTGCTCGAATTCCTCGAAGGTGAGCGGGCGGTTGTCGAGCGCGCTGGGCAGTCGGAAACCGTGCCCCACCAGCACCTCCTTGCGCGAGCGGTCGCCGTGGTACATGCCGTGAAGCTGCGGAACGGTCTGGTGGCTTTCGTCGATGAACATAATCGCATCGTGCGGCAGGTAATCGAGCAAGGTGGGAGGCGCCTCGCCCGGCAGGCGGCCGGAGAAATGCCGGGAATAGTTCTCGATGCCGTGGCAGTAACCGATCTCCTTCATCATTTCCAGGTCGAACATGGTGCGCTGGTAGAGCCGCTGCGCCTCGATGGTCTTGCCCTGCTTCTCCAGTTCCGGGCGCCACCAGTCCAGCTCCGCGCGGATGCTTTCCATGGCGCTGAGCTTGGTCTCCTCGCTCATGACGTAGTGCGTCCTGGGGTAGATGGGCAGGCGCGTGTATGTCTGCTTGACCTGCCCCAGCAGCGGATCGATCTGCGAGAGGTTTTCCACTTCGTCGCCCCAGAGCTCGATGCGGTAGGCGCAATCGTCGTAGGTGGGATAGACTTCGATCACGTCGCCGCGCACGCGGAACGTGCCGCGGCGGAAATCCACGTCGTTGCGCTCGTAAAGAATCTCCACCAGCTTGGAGAGAATCTGGTTGCGCGAAATCTTCTGCCCTTTGTCGAGCATCAGCAGCATGCCGTAGTAAGCCTCGGGCGAACCGAGGCCGTAGATACAGCTCACGCTGGCGACAATCACGCAGTCGCGGCGCTCGAACAGGCTCTTGGTGGCGGAAAGGCGCAGCTTGTCCAGCTCGTCGTTGACGGTGGCTTCTTTTTCGATGTAGACGTCGCTCGCCGGAATGTAGGCTTCAGGCTGATAGTAGTCGTAATAGCTGACGAAGTATTCAACCGCGTTGCTTGGGAAGAAACTCTTGAATTCGTGGTAGAGCTGCGCGGCGAGCGTCTTGTTGTGCGCCAGAATCAGCGCGGGCTTGCCGACGGCCTCGATTACCTTGGCCATCGTGAAGGTCTTGCCCGAGCCGGTTACGCCAAGCAGCACCTGGTGCTGTTCGCCTTCGCGGACACCTCGCGTGAGTTCGGCGATGGCGCTCTCCTGATCCCCACGCGGTTGGTAGGTCACCGCCAACCGGAATCCCATGTATTCAGAGTAGCAACGCCGGCAAGGGCACACGAAAAAGACTGGCGCGGGGCGAAGGCAGGGCCCGGCGTCTGGGTTTCCGCACTGCCGCTAAGTCCCGTGTCACCAGCACCATAGCGGTGTTTTCCAGATTCCGCCCAGGCTGTCACCCAAACTTGACCGGATGGAGCGCAATCGGTTATCCTGAGCGGCATCTGCGAACGTCACTATTCCCACATAACTTAATCCCGGGAGGATGAATGACTCCGAAAGAAGTATTGGAATTTGCCAAGAAGAACGATGCCAAGCAACTGGATCTGCGGTTCACCGATATTCCGAGCTTGCAGCATCACGTTTCCTATCCGATGAGCGAGCTCGACGAGAGCAGCTTCGAGGACGGATTTGGGATGGACGGATCGAGCATCCGCGGCTGGGCGGCGATCCATGAAAGCGACATGCTGCTGATTCCGGATCCGGAGACGGCGCTGATGGACCCGTTCGCGGAGACGCCGACGCTGGTGATGATCGGCGACGTGCAGGACCCGATCACCAAGCAGCGTTATGAGCGGGACCCGCGGTGGATCGCGCGCAAAGCAGAGCTGTACCTGAACAACAGCGGGGTGGCGGACACGGCGTACTTCGGAGCGGAGGCGGAGTTTTTCATTTTCGACAACATCAGCTTCGACCAGAACCAACACGAGGGATTCTACTTTATCGACGCCGAGGACGGGCGCTGGAACTCGGGGCGGCGGGAGAACAACCTGGGGTACCGGCCGCGCTACAAGGAAGGATACTTTCCGGTGCCGCCGACGGATCATTATCAGGATCTGCGCAGCGAGATGGTGCAGACGATGATCCAGTGCGGGATGCACATCGAGTGTCATCACCATGAAGTGGCCACCGGCGGGCAGGCGGAAATCGATCAGCGGTACGACAAGCTGGTGAAGTCGGCGGACAACATGATGCTGTACAAATACATCTGCCGCAACGTGGCGAACCAGCATGGCAAGACGGTGACCTTCATGCCGAAGCCGCTGTTCGCGGACAACGGCAGCGGGATGCACACGCACCAGAGTTTGTGGAAGGGCGGCGTGCCGCTGTTCGCGGGTGACGGGTATGCGGGGTTCAGCCAGTTGGGGCTGCACTACATTGCCGGGTTGCTGAAGCACGCGCGGGCATTGTCGGCGATCATCGCGCCGACGACGAACAGCTACAAGCGGCTGGTGCCGGGGTACGAGGCGCCGGTGAACCTGGCGTACTCGCGGCGGAACCGGTCGGCGGCGTGCCGGATTCCGATGTACTCGGCGAATCCGAAGGCGAAGCGGGTGGAGTTCCGGCCGCCGGACACGGCGGCGAATCCGTACCTGGCGTTCGCGGGAATGCTGATGGCGGGGCTGGACGGGGTGTTGAACAAGCTGAACCCGGGGGAGCCGCTGGACAAGGATATTTACGATCTGTCGCCGGAAGAGATGAAGGCGGTGCCGTCGATGCCGGGGTCTTTGGACGAGGCGTTGGACTGCCTGGAAGAGGACCACGCGTTCCTGATGCGCGGGGACGTGTTCAGCGA
>JBAVEN010000078.1:0-39204 GCA_049587755.1 Bryobacteraceae bacterium
TGATTCTTGACGTGATCGCTAGCAGCTTTCCGGGGTCTCCCGCGCGATAGTAAGAGCGGCCCAAGGCAATCAGGTCGGTAAAGCCGAAGTCCGGATCGGTGAACGGGGACGCGGGCGTCTGTGCCACAGCCGGCGGGGGCGGAGCCTGCGCCGCGGAGGCGGTTGCCGCGGCGGCACCGAATGTCAGAAAGGAACGACGGTCCATAAAAGATTAAGCCTCTCCTCTTAACCATACACGCCATCCCTTGAAGACAAGCGATGCCCGTTCAGCTGCAGGCCAGATCGACGCCTGATCAGACCATTAGGGCCAAGCCCAGACATGAACGGCGCTCGTTCCGCGCGGGCGATATTCGCTATCCTGGGTATGCACCTGACTCAGGTAACCACCATGGGTTGGGGTTGCAACTGCAGGTCGCTCGCCTCCGAAATGCGCAGGCAGCGTGCATCGGTCCAGCGGGCGTCGCCCGACGGCTTGGCGCCCCAGAAAACCGTCACCGTCGGCCTGATCGGCCACGGAGCGCTTCCCACACACGCGGCCGGCGTAGTCCCTGGAAACTGTTGCGAGCCTCGGTCCGTCGGCAACAAGATCTTGGGGTTACCTGAGTCAAGTGCATACCCAGCTTCGCTATTATCGGAAACTGTTTTCCGACACCGAGGCATCAGCGATGCACGTGCGCGCCGCGGAAGCCGACAGCCCGGCTGAATCCGGTGCTCGGCCACACCACGTAAAGCGCCCCGCGCAGCGGCGCCCCACCTTGTCAGCGGTTTGCTCGCCGACTAAACTCAATAAGTGAGAGGCACCCGCATGAAACGTCCCTGCGCCTTGCTGTTCCTCTTACTGCTCCTTGCCGCCGCGGCGAGCGGGCAAATGCTGGCTAGATCGTCGTTCTCCACCGGACCGGACGGCGCCACTCACGGCTCGGCGACATTCCAGTTGCCGGCGCATATGCTGCGGCCCGTACTCGGCGCGCCTTATTCTGCCGAGGAAGTATCCGAGCACGTGCAAACGCTCGCCAGCGGCGTCCACATCACTCAGACCACCTCGCGCGTGAAGGAGTGGCGCGATTCGCTGGGCCGCACGCGGACGGAGCGGCCGATGTCGCTCTTGGGGCGGGTGGCACAGGAGGTTCCGACGCTGATTCAGATCAGCGATCCAGTGGCCGGATACCTCTATACGCTGGATGTCGAGAAGAAAGTGGCGCACCGCGTTGCGGGCCCACCGCCGCCGGAGGGGAATCTGGCGGACAATCGCGTTTACGTTCATGGCGGCGTAAGCTCGGTGCTGTTCGCGGAAGCGGCTGCAGCTGCAGCGCCGGCGCCCAAACGCCCCGCGGCCGCGAAAAAGCCCAGTGTGCATGGGCAGGATGTCACCACGGAAACTCTGGGGACCAACACGATCGACGGCGTCGTAGTCGAAGGGATGCGCCAGACCGCTGTCTATGCTACCGGCTCCCAGGGCAACGATGCACCGTTCAGCGTGGTTTCTGAAGACTGGTGGTCCAGCGAGCTCAAGCTAATGCTGCTTTCGACGCGCGACGACCCGCGTTCCGGCGTCGAAACTCATCGATTCGCCGACCTCAGCACGCAAGAGCCAGCGCAAGCCTTATTCATGGTGCCCGGCGGATACACGGTTGTGGATGAGACCGACTCCTTCACCATCACCTGGGGCGAGCAGGAGCAAGGACCGTCGCAACCGTAACTCCCATCCAAGAGCGACGCACACTCCACGCGAGCGATATCACCTCATATCGGTAGCGTGCGGTAGGCAAGGCAGACTGCCCGGCCCGCCCCGTAAAGGCCTCCCTTATGGACGGCTCCGCTTTCCACTGGCCCCGGTTTAACGAGCGCGATGGCCCTCCATCACGCGGAACCGACCACTTCTCAGCAACGGCGACAACCCGTCATAATGAGTGATGCCAGGGAGGTGAATGATGCCGGTCGAAACCGTGACGAGCGCGAACGTAAAGCAGGCAGTGCCGTTTTTCGGCGTGACCAATATGGAAGCGTCGCTGCGATTCTATGTGGAGGGGCTTGGGTTCAAAATGAAGCGCCGGTGGATTCCAGATGAGGCTGATGGTCAACATGATTATAAGCCCGACGGGAGGATTCGCTGGTGCTGGCTGGAGCTTGGCGGTGCTGCGATTATGCTGCAGGAGTTTTTACCGGGACGTCAGCCGAAGGAAATGCTCGGAACTGGTGTCAACGTCTGTTTTCAGTGCGAAGACGCGCTGGCGCTCTATCGCGAGTTCAAATCGCGCGGAATCCAGACGCAGAATCGTCCATCTGTGGGAAACCGCTTGTGGGTTGTGCCGGTGACTGATCCTGACGGCTATCGCATGGAGTTTTCGAGCCCGACTGACGCGCCAGAAGAGACCGAGTTGGAAGAGTAGATTGGCTCGCCAAGTGACGCTAATAGGCCAAAGCACTCGTTGGGGGGTTCCGGTGTATTGTCGGCGGCTCGGAGAAAGGGTCCACCCGAATCCCCTGTGCCGTGCCCCATCCCGTCACTTGATGAAAACGCCCTACTCGTTGATTGGCCTGAGCGAGGCTCTGGCTGGGTCCGGAACATTGTGTACCAATATCGGAAGCTGTATCTTGGCGAGGGGAACTGCACAACGCAAAGCTGGAGCGGCAACAGTTTTGGTGGGCTGCATTTGAATCGCTGATTTCAGACACTACCGGTTCTTGGGCGGGGGGAGACGAGAGTCGTGACCCCAATGCCGTTTGCGCCGGATGTCTATGGCGATCACGGCAGCTAGGAACCAAAGTCCTGCGACCAACAACGCGGCGAGAATCAGGAGGAGCCAGCAAAAGACATTCATCCTCTGAACCGTCCACCTGGTGGGCGGAGCGACTTCTTTTACGGAAGTCGGAGGTCCTCCGGCAGCATCGGAAGAGCCGATGCACGCAAAGCCGTCCGCCCGCACCTTTCCGCTGAGAAGGTCTTTTGATTACGCCTTTTCTGCCCGCGGAACAAACAAGTTGTAAAGCAGGGCAAACAGGTAGCCGCCAACAGCGCCGTCGACGATTCCATATCCGGTGCCGACCAACACGTCGAGTACCGTACGTGAGGCGTGGAAACCGGGATAGACGGAGCTGAGTCCATGCAGGAAATTGCTGCCGTAGGATGGGGCAGCTAAGTTGACGAGCCCGACCAGGAGTATGCTAGCGCCCCAGAGAATCGCTGACACGATCGCTAGAGCTTTCGCCGAGAGTTGCATTGAGGGGCTTTCCTTTCAAATCAAGCATGAACCGCTTCGCTGTCGAGCGCAACCACACGCCAGCCATGTCGGCGCCGCCCAGGAACCAGAACATTGTCCGCGCCGCACCCCCAATCAGCCGGACACCGTGCTGGGCGCCAAGGAGAAGGGAGTCTTCGATTTGCTGACCGGGAAATGACCTCGCGGATCCCAGCAACCGAATCTGGCTGCGGGGCAGCACCGGGGCAGCACGTCAGCGGTCCGTGGGGCCCTTCACGCCCAGGTGGCGAACTGAACTGGACCGAAAACACAACTACTTAGACCCGACTGGACTGAACTGGACTGGCGGTCACCGGGTTCGATTCCCGTTAGCGCTACCAATTCCTCTATCACTTACGGGCAACGGGGCAGCACGGGGCAGCACGCGCAAGGCACCAGAAGAAAAGCCCGGCAACGCTTCCCCGAAGGGCTCTACGCCAAAAACGGGGGCAGACCCCAATCCCAAACCTTTCTAAGAACTGGACGGCGTTTCACGGAGGTGATCCCGCAGCTTGGCACACCCGCTAGCTACGGAGTGCTAAATGGTCTAGCCAATGCACGGCGGCCTGGGCTCAACTACTGCCACAGCGGGTCGCCAGCCGCAAGTGTAGATGAACAGTTTGGACAGCGCGAGTTCTTTTCGACGATGACTTCCAAAACGGTCCCACTGAGGCCGTCATACTGTTTTCGGACTGGGAGCGCTGGTGCAAAACCCAGGACCAGCTGCAGGACATCACTCGCTGCTAAACCGGCCAACACTCCGTTGAAGCTTGAGACAAGAGCAGCTGAAGTAGCTCCTTGCATGCGGCGGCTATCACGAAGGTAAGATCGGTTAACACCTCCCGATTCGCGCACCAGCTTCTCTTCACTGAGAAATCCGGAACACCATAGACACGGCCCGCCGGGCACTAGAGCAAAAACGTTCCCGCTGATCGCACCAATCTCCGATCGTTCGTCGTTTGGATCGAGCGGGTGCAGCCCCAAGCCGACGTCCACATAAGGTATACAGTACCGCCACGCGACTTCCTGAAGGTCCGAACGAGCAGTCAGGTTGTTCACGCAGCCTACAATAATGTCAACGCACTTTAGGGCGTCGAGTGCCTGCTTCTCCGGCACCAGGCCATCGATTCCAATGAACCGGGTCTTCCTGTTGATCCACCGGTGGCTGGGCGTATACTAAACACGACCCGGGAGTCCAAAATGGAAATCCCAGGGCTAGACTGCGGGGTGTGTCACATGACTGAGCGTCTGCTCGCGGTTTTCGTTATGTGCCTCGCCCTTGCGGGCCCCTTGGAAGCCCAACGGCCGGTTTCCGGGGGCATGCCGCCGGGGGCGAAACTTTACATTGCGTCGATGGAATGGAATCTCGACCGGTTTGTTGCTGCCGAGATTCGCAGACAGGGCTTGCCCGTGCAGGTGGTTGCGCATCCGCAGGAAGCGGATTTTGTGATGACGAGCCTCTACCAAGAGTTGGGTTCGCGCATGATTGCGCCGGGCCACTACATTCAAGTCAAGATTGTTGCGGTCGATGGCGGCAAGCAGGTGTGGAGGGCCGAAGTGAACGACTATGCGATGTTCTTCGGGCGGCTTCGGCCCCATGGTCCCGGCAGGGCGGCTGCGGCAATCGTAAAGAAGCTGCGCAATAACATGTCCGAGGCCGGCCAGTAAGCGAATCGTAGACTGATCTGGAAGTTCCGGCGGCCCACCGGCCCGATTAGGCATTGAGCAGTTGCGGCCCTGGCCGGTTTAGCGAAAAGGCGCGAGCAGCCAGCGCTTGACCTGTTCCAGCCGTGCGCAGTCGGCGCATCCGGAGGGACAAGCTTCGACCGCGTGACCAGCCAGATACTCGATTTGCTCCATCATCACGTCTAGCAGCGCCGCCGGCCGCACGATGGACTCCAAGAGTCTTGGTGCGGTTGGACACTGGGGGCCCGCTTTCTCAGGAGCCTCGCGCACAGGGCTGTCAGTTCTCATCCTGCTTTTCCTCGCTGTAACGGCGGAAAACGGACAATAGGAGAGTAGCCCCCGTTCCAGCGCTTGACAAGATGTACTTCGGGCAGGCGTTCACCGCTGGCTTCCAGCGCCTTTGAAACCTATCTTTCGAGATGAACCGCCCTCCACCTCCAGAGAGACGGCAGTGAGCGCCGGCAACTGCTCGAAACTGTGCGTTAAGTGGTGATATCGGTAGCTGTTCGATTGGGCGGTCGTGTGGCCACCGCCCAGAAGGCTGCGCGACGCAGGCTTTCCGCGCTTTCCAGGCGCATTGACTTCGAGTCACCTTTTTCCATAAGATTGCCGTAACCCTATGAAACCCTTGCTGCGAGCTTATTTGCTGGTTCTCTGTGCCACTGCGCTTATTTTCGGGGCGGACAGTTACCAAAAACCGCCCAAGGCCATCCTGGACGTTTTGAATGCGCTCGTCACCCCGCAACTTTCGCTGAGCCCAACCCGCGCTTTCGCGGTGCAGGATCAGCCCGTGCGATATCCGCCGATCGCCGAACTGGCGCAGCCCATGCTGCGCATCGCCGGAATGCGCATCAATCCCAGGACCAACGGCCTGCACAACACCGTCTTCAATAGTTCGCTGACGCTGCGTAAGGTGCCGGAGGGGACGGAGATCAGGGTGGAGTTGCCGCCCAACGGCAAGTTCAGCGGCGGCCATTGGAGTGCCGAAGGATTGCATTTCGCCTTTACCAACAGCACGTCCGCCGGCATTGAGCTGTGGATTGGCGACACCACCGGCAAAACGCACAAAGTCGAAGGCGTCCACCTCAACGGCGCGCTGGCCAGCGGCGGCGGTGGACGGGGCGGCCCTGCCGTCTCCAACGACGTCCAGTGGATGCCCGACAACAAGACGCTGCTCGTGGAGCTCATAAAGCCCAACCGCGGCGCCCCGCCGGCCGAGCCCGCCGTGCCCACCGGACCCGACGTGCAGGAAAGCCTCGGTGGTAGGGCTCCCGAAGTGACTCACGAGGACATGTTGCGGAGCCCGCACGATGAAGACCTCTTCGCCTATTACGCCACATCACAGCTCGCCATGGTCGATTCCGTCAGCGGTAGGGTAACGCCTATCGGCAAGGCGGGAATCATTTCTACGGTACGTATTTCGCCTAACGGCAAGAATCTGCTGATCATCACGATCCACAGGCCATTCTCCTACCTGCACGCAGCCAGCGCGTTCCCCAAGGACATTGAAGTATGGGACCTCACCGGCAAGGTGTTAGACAAGGTGGCCAGCATTCCGCTGGAAGATAAAGTTCCGATCAACGGCGTGATGACCGGCCCACGCGACGTTGAGTGGCGCCCCAGCGCGCCCGCTACGCTGCTCTGGGTGGAAGCGCTTGATGACGGCGACCTAAAAAAGCAGGTGCCATTCCGCGACAAGATCGTCGCACTACCCGCTCCCTTCACGGGCGAGGCGCGGGAAGTTTTCAAGACCGAGCAGCGCTTCGCCCGTATGCAGTTGGCTGCCAAGGGCGGCATGGCATTGGTGGAGGATTTCGAACGCAAGACCCGGCGCGTGCGCACCTTCCAGATTGATCTGGACAAGACTCCGCAGGAGGCGAAGCTCATCTGGAGCCGAAACCAGCAGGACCGGTATCACGACCCCGGCGCTCCGATGACCCGGACTCTGCCCAACGGCTCTCAGGCCATTCTGCAGGACGGCGATAACATTTTCCTGAGCGGAGTCGGATCGTCGCCCACAGGCGATCATCCTTTCCTGGACCGGTTTAACCTCGTCACCAAACAGTCCGAGCGCCTGTTCCAGTGCGATGACGGCCATTACGAAACTGTGGTCTCCTTGCTGGACGATCACGGCGCCCGCTATCTGACGCGCCGAGAAAGCCCCTCAGAGCCGCCCAACTATTTCGTGCGCAGCCCCGGAGGTTCGGCGGCCGCCATGACCAAGTATCCCGACCCGCAGCCTTCCATCCGCGGCATTCACAAGGAACTGGTGAAGTATCGGCGCAACGACGGCGTGGAGCTTTCCTTTACTCTTTACTTGCCGCCCGATTACAAGCCGGGCACCCGCCTGCCCACGCTCGTGTGGGCCTATCCGTACGAATACAACGACGCCGGCACAGCCAGCCAGGTGAGCGGCTCCACCAAACGCTTCACGGAAATGACCGGCTACTCCCAGCTCTTCTTCGTGCTGGACGGCTACGCCTTGCTGGACAACGCCGCCATGCCTGTGGTGGGCGACCCGGATTTGGTCAACGATCACTATCTGGACCAGATCATCGAGGACGCCAAAGCGGCCATCGATAAGGCCGTCGAGATGGGGGTCACAGACCGAGACCGGGTGGGCGTAGGCGGCCACAGCTACGGGGCCTTCATGACGGAGAACCTGCTGGCTCACTGCGACTTGTTCAAGGCCGGTATCGCCGAAAGCGGCGCCGCCAACCGTACGCTCACGCCCTTCGGCTTCCAGAGCGAACGGCGCACCTTGTGGCAAGCGCCCGAGGTCTATCTCAAGATGTCACCCTTTATGTACGCCGACAAGATCAAGGCGCCGCTGCTATTGATCCACGGCGAAGCCGACGATAACGATGGAACCTGGCCCATTCAGTCGCAGCGAATGTACGAAGCGGTGCGCGGTAACGGTGGAACCGTCCGCCTGGTCTTCCTCCCCTTTGAAGCGCACGGGTACCGGGGCAAGGAGACTATCGAGCACGTTCTCTGGGAAAAATTCCAGTGGTTCGACAAATACGTGAAGGGCGCCGGACCGGGTCCCAGCAACAACTAACCTGCGCCAGGCTGTCGAGTCGACATTTTAGACCACCACCGAAACGTACGCGGTTGCTGCAACGTTAAGCGGCGTTATTTCGGGTTATCGGTAGCTGCCCGGCCTGGCGAGGGTTCACCAGCGCCTCGCCGATGAAGCGAGACCCGACCAGCGCTGCTCCACCGTCGACGTTTAGCACTGCGCCAGTCACATATGCCGCCGCCTCGGAGCAAAGGAAGAGAGCCGCAGCCGCGATCTCGTCGATGCTGGCGAATCGCCGCAGCGGGACACCTGAACTGACCGCGGCTCGCGCCTCATCCGTTGGCGCCAGGCGGCGCATGCCCTCGGTACCATCAACCGGACCGGGAGCGATGGCGTTCACGCGCACGCCTGCCGGCCCCCATTCCAGTGCTAGCACCTTGCAGAGCATGTCAACGCCCGCTTTGGCGGCACAAACATGGGCCTGGAACTCGTACGGCTGCGCGCCGTGTGTCGCCGAGATGGCCAGCACCGACGCACCGGGCCTGCGCAGATGTTCCCAGGCCAGCCGCGCCGTGTTGAAAGTACCGAGCAGGTCGATATCGACCACGGATTTGAAGCCGTTCGGCGACAAGCCGATGGCGGGCGCGGGAAAATTGCCCGCGGCGCCGCAGACCAGAATATCGATCTCGCCCCAGTTATTGCGGACGGATTGAAGCGCCGCTCCGGTCGCTGCGGCGTCGCGTACGTCGGCTGGACAGCCGCGCACGGGGCTGCCGTGACTAGCCAGCAGTTGCATCGCGGCCTGTACTTTTTCCGGATTGCGACCCTGTACTGCGACGCGCGCCCCCTGCCGCGCGAACAGTTCCGCAATGCCAAGACAGATTCCACTGGTGCCGCCGGTGATATAGGCATTCTTGCTAGCGAGAATGCGCTCTCGAAAGACACTTATCATGCGCGCAGGATCGCACGTTCGAAGCGTGCCGTCAAACCCGCTCCATCGGCATACCAGTTCGGGTCGTCGGCAACTTGCGGCGAGGTTGGTTCGGAGGGGTAAGGCACCTGACCAATCCTGCAAGAAGAGTTGTCATCGATGCGCACGGACGCAATTGCGCTAACGTGGTTGTTTCGCAAAAAACCGACGTGCCAATCAAACTGACACCAGAGATCATTTCTGCCGCCATCCTCGGATTCGAGGAACAGAAACGACAAATCGATTCAACGATCATCGAACTGAAGGCTATGCTCTCCACCGGTCCCGCTGAGACCGCAGCCACGCCGCTAGCGCCAAAGAGAAAGCGCCGTAAGATGAGTGCGGCTGGGCGCGCTCCGATAGCAGAGGCGCAGCGAAAACGGTGGGCGCTGAAAAAGACTGGGGCTGCAAAGTAAGCGGGTCGCTGAACGCGCTCTCCTAATCCTCCAGCGCTTCACGCACGCGCTCCGCAATGACGGCCGGATCCTCGTCTATCGCAAACGTCGCAGTGCGCTCAAAACCTTGCGACCCCGTGATGAGCAACCCGGAACCCGCCATTAAAACGGTCAGCGGCGATCCACGCTTCATGCGGAGCCTTGGTGTGTTTGCCGCCGGCCACGACGGCCGCCTCGATGCGCTCGCGACGGTGGCCGGGGATCCCTTTGAGGTCGAAGACGGTGATCGGCATACGCTTTAATAGTATCGGCGGCCGCCGCCCGAATCACGATCATCGTTACGAGGTATGAACCGGGGCGAGCCCAGAGTTTGGACCGATATCGCGCCATATCGGTAGCCTTGCGGCGGCGCCACGGCGCGCCGGCAGCGGCGTCGCGGGATCAGCGCGTGCGAAACCCGGATCGGAGTGATCTCCCAGAACCGGACTTCTGGCTCGCGTCGAGAAATTAGCGACGTTCCGGGTGCGGGATAGTTTCCGGATGCCCCGTCACTCAGGACCTATCCACTTCTTGATGGTGTAAGCTTTAGCTGCATCTGTCATATATCGCTTCACTCTGGGCCGAATGAAACGACGCACAAGGGGAAGTGAGTATGTTGTGGACAAAGATGCTGGCGATCGCCAGTGGTCTTGTGGCAGGCGCGTTTCTGTTCTTTCGCTATTACCAGCAGAACCTATACAGCCCGGCTTCCAGCCACCAACCACCGGGCGGCAGCATCGGCGCTATCCACGGGCGTTGTATTGAAGGCAATCGCCGCGCCTGGGGCAGCCTTATGAACAGCGTTGATGACGGCTTCGAATAATGCAAGGCCCCGGGGCGGCAGGCGCACGCCGGCTCCGATTACCACACAATCGTAGCTCTTCGAAGCTAACTGACGCTCCACTGTCGGCCCAGCGGTTTCATCAGGCCGGATGAAACCAACGTCGCCCTCCCATCCGCGTTCAGCGAACTGCTTCAGCGCAACCGCAATGCCGGCGCGAACCTTCTCAAGGGTCATACCCGGTGGCAAAGCGGGGTCAGAAAAATCCACAGTCTCTGGATCGTAGCCTAGCAGCAGAACCCGCGTCATGAGACTCTCCCTTATTCTTGCGAGCGCTTGGCGGCAACGTCAGCTACCAGCTTCGCCAGGATTTGAGGCTATCATAAACTAAAGAGCTTCTCAAACTAAAGAGCTTCTCAACCGCATGACCGCCCTCGACCAAACGAATTTGGCGGGATAGCGTCCGGATCGTCGGCAACTCGGAAACTATCCAGAAACCGGCTTCGGGGAAATACAGGCCGACGGCAATTGCTCGAATCGGCCCGTTATGACCTGATATCGGTAGCGTTCGCTGCCGGCCCATGCGAAGTGGCCGGTTGGTTGCTTTGCGATTCCTCAGCGCCAGCACAACGAAGGCTTCCGCCGCCGAAGCGCCTGGCCGAGCCAGAAGTCGAAGAGGCCATCGTGTATGGACACGCGCTGTGCGGCGGCAAAATTGTGGTGGCTAAGTTTCAGGGTTCTCCGACGGGCGCTTGGCGCCCCGGCCCAGGAGCTGATGCATGGCGAAGGGGACTTCGTCGGGGTGCGTTGCGCACCAGGCAACGATGCGCTCGAACTTGACGGTATCCTCAGCGATGGCGCTGATTTCCATCAGCTCAGTTTCGATGATCTCCGGGTCTCGCATAGAACATCCAGCATGGCACACGGCGGCACCATTGGCACATTGGTTGGCTCGTTATCTACCAATATCGTCAGCTATTCGGCCAGCAAAAGCCAACGAAAAGCCCGCGACGTCGTGCTGCGCCCCAGCTCAATCCTGTCGCACGGAAGGCTCTGGATGGACTTTTCCACCTCCTCATCGGTCATCCTGCACCGAATGAAACAGTGATAGATTGAGAGTGGCACAGAGGTAACCGTGGAGGCAGAACACCCCTCGTTGGCAGTAGACTGTGTTGTCTTTGACCCACTTGATCGCCTTCTTCTGATACGGACTCGGCCACCGGGTTTCGGAAGACTTTGATTTCTTCTCGTCCTCTGGTTTTGAGCCGGCCAGATTGCGATTGCGGCTCCCGTTTTTCAAGGATTTGGACCCGGCCGACCAGGACGTCTGGGTGCACTACAAGCGCGGCAACCTGGAGGCCTTCGTAAACCGCGACGGAGTGGTTAAGGTTGCCTTCTTTGGCGGACTCGATACTCTGCGGCGGATTGGGGATCCGAGGCGGGCGGCTGGATCTCGCGTTTGGGTGGCATCGTTGATAGACCTGGCAGGCATGAAGATGCGGGTGATTCAGGTTCGGGGGAGTTGGAAGGACTACGTGGACATTCACACGCTGGTGTCTCGTGGGGTGGACGTGCCCACCGGATTGGCGGCGAAGCCAGCAGCGTGTCGCGTGTAACGATCGTGCCAATTGGGCCAGCACCTTTCTGCCCAACGGCGGCGCTGATCATCATTGAGCCGCAATTGCCTCTGGCCCAGTGGCTCGCGAAGGGCGCGGTTTTCTTCGTGCAGGTACTCGATGACGCGCACCTAACGCTGATTCATCCAGCCCCCCACCGCGATCAGCACGAACCGGAATGGATCCAGGATTTTTACCATGTGGTAAGTAACATTATCTTCGGCTTTGCTGGCCGCTGCGGCCTATGCGGTGCAGATTCATGCAGATCCGATTTTCGGACCATTCGCCCGAGTTAGCGGATCTGAAAGAAAAACCCCGCCTCCACTTTTCCGATGGTGGAGTTCGAGAAATCGCCGGAGGTGGGTTTGTAGACCTTGGCCTCCACGCGGAAACCGAATCTCCCGGAGCCGCCGATGTAGTAGCGCAAACCGCCACCACCGTTGTAAGCGAACGATGTGGCCGCGGGGAAACTCTGAGGCGAGCTGGGAAGTCCCACCGGCGTCTCGGTGCCGGTGGTCGCACTGGCGTGGAGCGCACCCACGCCGAACACTAAGTACGGAACCAGCGGGCTTTCCTTAAAGATCGGCAGCCGGATGTGCACTCCACCATGAATATCGGTCAGGCCAGTGCTGTAACTGTAAACAGTGCCACTTACATCGGTTGAAGTGTGTGGTAAGCCGGGAAAATAACTGACCTCGAAGTACGGGAGCACATATCTGTTCTTTAGGGCGTAAGTGATATTCCCGCCCCCCATCACACGGAAACGGTCGATGCCGTAGCTGGCGCCGATGAAAGGACCGATTTCAACGCTTCCCGAGCGGACCACCGATGACTGCGCAAGGGTCGCGGGCGCGAGTACGAATAGCAGAACACTCCACTGCAAGAAATAGTACCTACAACGGCTGAGGGTCACGAAGGACCTCCTTTCTATGAACCTGCCCCACTGAATCCCGATTGTACAGGTTTGCCCATGTCGTTTCAGCCTGTCTAAGGAACGCCCAGGAGTTGCCGCGTAGCTGGCGTATCGTCCAGGGCGCAACGGAATCCAGTCTTGAAGTTTTCGCCGGCCTGAGCTAGCCGGAAAGACAGCCTGAGGTGCTCGTGCCAGTCGCTTTCAAACGATCCTCCGCGGACGATGTGTTCCTTGCCGGCCTCAGGGCCCTTGGGATCGACGGCGGGCGATTTCTGATAGTAACTGGGATCGTAAAAATCCCAGACCCACTCCCAAACGTTGCCTAACATGTCGTAGAGGTTGAACCCGTTGGGATCGAAGCTGCGCACGGGGGCGACGCCCAAGAAAGTGTCGTTGCCCTGTGTGCCGGCGAAATTCGCCTTGTCGCGGCTGTTCTCGCTGTTCATAGGGTAGATTTCGTCGGTGGCGCCAGCGCGAGCCGCGTATTCCCATTCGGCTTCGGTGGACAGGCGGCCGCCGGCCCACTGGCAGTAATCCCGGGCCTCCTCCCAAGTGACGCGTACCATGGGGAGGTTGTCGCGGATCCAGCCCCGGTAGTCCGTCGGGGCCTGGCGGGGAGCAGTTTTCTTTTTGGCAGTTTCCCTCCAAAACTTAAGGAAAGCCCGCACTTCCACCTCGTTTCGTCCCATCCAGAAGCCATTGGTGAGCGTGACCTCGTGCTGTGGTTTCTCGTCAGCCTTGCACTTGGAATCCCTGGGAACACAGCCCATCTTGAATGTTCCGGGAGGAATCCTCACGTATTCTTCATGGTCTCTCCTGTTGTTCGGAACGGTCTCGACGAGTACGACAGGTTTCACCGGCTCCGCTGGTGCCGGAGTTTCGACTTTGGTGACGGGCGGCAAGAAGCAGAAGCCTCCGGACGATATCGGGTCGACTCTCGGAAGTTGGTGCTGCTTAGTCTCGTCGATCACATCCTGCCGCGCTTTTTCGAAGACTTCGGTGAGTGTGAGGCCGGGGATTTGCAGCCGCTGCGCAAGGGCCTTGGTAAATAGATCGACCGCAACTCCGGGAGAAGCATCGACCATTGCTCCCTGCTGCGCTGACATTGCAAACAGAATCCGGCCCATCTCGCGGAGATCGGGCACAATGAGTCCGGCTCCGACAGCACCTAGGATTGGCCGGCCCACCGGGCGGGGGCCTTCGATCATGAGTACCGTCACTCCCGGCCCGCGCTTATTCAGATCCTGCAGGAACCGGGTCAAGCTGAACGCGTCGGTAATGCTCTCGGAGAGGTCGAAGTTGACGGGCAGGAGAAAGTCGTCTTCGCCGGGGCCTTGCACGACGTGTCCCGCGTAATAGAAGAAGGCGATGTCGCCGGGCTGGACTTTTTCCAAGAAGCCCTTCTGATCTTTGTCAAAGAGATCGGGCATACTAGCGTTCTCGACCAATGTAACGACGAAGTCGACGCTTTCCAGCGCGCGCCTGACGGCTTCGGAATCAGCCACTGCTGCGGGCGGGGAAGGCAGGTTAGTGTAGTTTCCGTTGCCGATGACAAAGGCGTAGCGTTTGTGAGCGGGGGCCGTATCGCAAGGCTGCGCCATACAAATGAACGGGGCCAATAGCAAGGCAATGAATCGCCCGTTCATTTGATTTCCCATTTGAGCTCGATTGATGAGATGGGAACATTGGACGCATTGCGCAGCTTCACACGGCGGAATCCGTCAGCGCGTGACGGTGGCTCCTCAATCGTGATGCCGGCGGTTTTCGGGGCTAATCCCACTTCGCAACCAGGTAGGCCGGCCCCTTGCTTTTGGCCCCCTGCCAGGTTTTCATCGGGCCCGCCGAGTACCAGGACGCCTCCGGAAGGCAGCGGCGCCCCGACGCTCGCCCAGCGCAAGTACCCCGCTCTGGGCAGATGATAAGTCGGACCACAGTCGGTAACTGCAGGGAGGGGCAGCGACGCCGAGTGAACTTTTCGTTGCGTCACTGCCGGTTCTCCGGCCGACTGCGGAGTAATTACGGTGGGCAGCGGCCCCTTGGGTGTCGGAGCCGGGATCGTCGCCGCCTTGCCCTGGGTTGGCGCAGGAACCGCTGCTTTGATCGGTTGATGCAAACTGGATGCGCCAGACTGAGCCTTGGGCAGAGAGACAATCGCCTTTTCGTTGGTGCGTGCCTTTGCCGCGCCATCTTCACTGGCGACGATTGCCGGCGCGGGCAGTCTTTCGGGCGCCGGCCGTTGACGAAGCGCAACGGGAATCAAAACAGCCGCCGAGGCAACGCACACAGCAACAACTGCACCAACGGTAATGCGGCGGCTACGTCTGTGCCGGAGAGAGTCGGCAGCCTCGCGCTTCTTCTCTTGCCCGGAACGTTCGATCTCCCCGGTGGCCCAGTCCAGCAGCTCGCGAACGCGGGCGTCCTGAAGATCTGGCGGCAAAGCAGAAGCCTTTCCCCTGACCGCGCTGGCATCTCCTTTTCGGTAGAATTTTTCGAGTTGCGCGACTTCGCGATCCAGCCGCTCGCGCTTTTCCTGCAACTCACGCGCGCCGATAGCTGACTTGAGATCCTCCTCGAGAGTGGAATCGCCCGGAAAGCCCGACAACAAGGCCTTGAGTAGGGCGATGGCCTCGTCGAGTTTACGCGCCCGCATCAGCTCGGTGGCGCGGCTGCGTTCGGTGGCGTAACGTTCGCGGCGGTCGTGCTCGCGGGCGGCCTCGCCGGCGCCTTTGAGGTCTTCCTTCAAAATTGCATCGTCTGGAAACTCGGCAACTAACGTCTCGATCGTCTCGATGGCAGCCTTGAACTGTCCGGCCTTGAGCAAGCCGGCGACACGGTCCCGGCCTTGGGCGTAAGCCTCCCGGCGTGCCTGGCGATCGACCTCCTGGAGCGCGCGCCTTAGGTCGTTACCCACGGCGGTATCGTCCGGGAATTCATCGTGCAGCGCTCGCAAGTGGCGCACCGCTTCATCGAACCGCTGAGCCTGAATCAGCTTCTCAGCTTCCATCAGGCCCATGTCGCGGCGATTGCGACGAAGATCGGCGCGCTCCTGTTCCAGGACCTGGTCCAGCAGGCGGCGGGCCTCGCCATCGTGCGCGTTATGCTGGAGGACGGTTTCCAGGGTGGCCGCGGCAAGATGCCAATTGCGTTCGTGGAGAGCCGTGCGGGCGCGGTCGAACGCCTCCTTGCGAGCGTGCATTTTCTCGGCTGTAACCTCGAGGGCGATCAGTTTCGCATCGAGTCCGAATTCTCTCCGGCCGCGCGCCACAACTTCACAGGCCTGATCCGGCTCGCCGGCGTCGAGATAGCGCTGCGCCTCGGCAAGCAGCGCACCCAGTGCGCCGCGGCGCTGCTCCTCCGTCCGCAGGCGGTCGAGAAGCGAATGGAGTCTGACTTCGCTGGGGCAGGCAGCTTTCAAACGCGATAGAAGCTGCGCTGCCTGCACTGTCTGCCCCTGCGAGATGAGAGCTTCCGCCTGCTTCAGATCACCCTCTAGCGTCGCCACGCGTTCCTGCTCCTGCCGCCGAGTCCGCTTCTGGCGGATGCGCGTCAGGGCATCCGTCAGGGAGGGTTCGGCCGGGTAGCGATCGATTGCCCTTTCCAGGGTTGCGCAGGCCTGCTCATCGCGACCGTTACGCTCCAGCTCCGCCGACTCGTTGAAAGCCTGCTGAAGGAACCGAGCGCGCTCCTGCTCGGCGCGTGCTTTCACGATGGCTTGACGGAGCCTGAGCAGTGTTGAATCGTCCGGGAACGTGAGCAGCGCAGTCTCCACTTGCGTCAAGGCCCGGTCAAACTCCTGGGCCTTGAAAAGCCTCCACGCTTCGGCGCCGGCGGCCTTGATCTTAGCCAGGCGCTGCGCGGCTTCCAACTCGCGCCGGGCGTAAGCCAACAAGCCGGCAGCGTCGTTCTGCACCACCGATTCAGTCGCGAGCGGTTCGAGCCGGGCAATGGCTGCTTCGAACTGGTTAGACTTGATTTCGTTCTTGGCAGCATCGAGTTCGGATTGGAGTGAGCGGTGGCGATAGTATTCCTGGCGCTGTTGGCGAGCGAGTTCGAGAGTCGCCCGGATCGGTTCCGATACCGGGGCCTGTCGGGACAGATCCTCCAGTAGCCCAATAGCTTCATCAAAAGAACGAAGAGTCAGCAGCTCATTGACCTTGGTCAAGCCTTCGTGAATGCGCCTATCGGCGTCGCGCTCTGAGATCCTGACCTGGACGTCGCTCAGCAGGCGCTGGGCCTCGGAATTGCCGGGCTCCGTGCTAAGCGCCTCGCTGAGCAGCCGGAAGGCGGCGGAGAGATTGTTCGCTTGCAGGCTTTCGCGGGCGGTCTCGACCAACTTGGCGGCCATATCGGCGCGCTGCTTGGCGGCACGCAGCTCGGTAAGACGCGCCTGAAGCGAAAGGTCGCTCGGAATCACGCGGACGGCGGATTCGACCGCCTCGATTGCCGTGGCGAAGTCCCGCCCCGCGACGGCCTTCTGCGCTTGCTCGATCAACGCTTGGGCACGCATCTGGGCGGAGCGCTGCCGGAGCCCTGCCTGGATCTCCCGCCACAGAGTGCGTCCCTGCTGGTGGGCCGGGTCAATGGTGAGGATGCGCTTGACCACGGCCTGTGCCTGGTCCAGATGCCCGCTTCGCATCAGCTCATGCGCCTCGCTGGCGAACTGATTGGCCTGACGCGATTCCAGATCGAGGAGAATCGGCGCTGTATCGAAGAGAACTTCTTCAAAACTTTGGTAGCGACTGTCGCGGTCCTTCGACAACAGTCTCGTCAGGACCGCGGCCAACGCGTTCGGGCATTGGGGACAAACACTCTGTATGGCTGCCGGCTCCCGTTGCATGATGTGGAACATTCCGGATGCGGCATCCGGAGCTTCGAATGGATGGTGCCCGCAGAGCAGTTCATAGTAAATGGCGCCGAATGCCCAGATGTCGCACCGCGCGTCGACTTCCTGGCCGGCGAGTTGCTCCGGCGCCATATAAAACACGCTGCCAATCAAGAACCCAGTCTCGGTGAGGCGCGTCGAGCGGTCGCCCGTGAGGCGGGCGATTCCGAAATCCATCACCTTAACCGTTCCATCGTCGAGCACCATGATGTTGGCGGGCTTGACGTCGCGATGGATGATCCCGTGCTGATGGGCGCACTGCAGGCCCTCGGCGGCCTGCGACATGATGCGCATCCTTTCCAGCAGCGACAAAGAACTGGCCGTGCTTATGATGTGCTGAAGATCGTGGCCTTCCAGGTATTCCATCACGATATAGAAGGTACCGTGGTCCTCGCCGAACTCATGAATGGTGACGATGTTCTTGTGGTGGAGATTCCCGGAGGCTGTAGCCTCTTTGCGGAAACGAGGCAGGCTGCTGGGGTCGCCTTTCGCAGAAAGGACCTTGATGGCTACCTGGCGGCCCACGGTGGGGTCGAATCCAAGCAAAACCTGGCCGAACCCGCCCCGTCCGAGTTCGCCGCGGATCTCGTATTTGCCGATTCGCTCGGGTGTCACACTCGTACCTCGATCGGCGGCCGCTAACACAAGGCACCTCTTGTGATCCATTCAATAATACTCGACGGGCAGGTAGTTAGCCACCCCTTAGCAGCCGCTGAGCGGCCCGCAGAAAGCCGGACCCAGACCCGCGAGCGACCGGCAGTGGCAAGCGAAACCTTGGCGAAAAAAGGGCGGCGGGCGAGCGCAGTTGGCGCGAAGTAGTTTGAGAATGAAGCAGTTCCCGACTTCTCTGGCGCGCCGGGAACGGAGTTGGCCCCTTTCCTGCGCATCTGGAGTCCCTACGGTGGGGAAGAAGATATCAGGATCTCAAAATAGGCGACTCGATGTATAATCAATGCCGGCGAGGAAGCCGAAACGGAAATCCTGGCTGAGAACGAATCGTAGGGCATGTCCCCGAGGCAGAAATGTCCATGTTTTCACGTTCATTCGGTTCGACCGCGGCCGGTTTGTTGTGTACCCTGCGCCGCACGTCACTGACGATATCTTCGGTTCGTGGTCAAGGAAAAGGAACCCACACACCCCAAATTCCACGCTACCGTTCAGCAGGAGCCGAAAATGGGAGGTGCAAGTATGCAGTGGCTTAAGGCATGTGCGGGGGCACTGATTTGGCTGGCGCTGCCGGGCACTTGCGCGGGGCAGTGCTCGTTCAGCAGCATCAGCGTCTTCGGCAGCGTAACTACCGGGGAAGCGTGGTTCGAGACGTCGGCGGGGTATAGCGGCAACAGCTTCACTATAAACTTCACCGGCACCGGCTGCACCTGGCAGGTGCAGGCTCCCTCCCCAGTCAGTTTCACCGGCGCCACCTCTGGAACGGCTTCCACCACTTCGGTAACAGTTCCGTTCAACATTCTGGCGAACACTTCCTCCTCGCCGATTAGCGTCAACATAACGGTACTCGTAAACGGCTCGCAGATTCCCACGAACCTGTCGGTCGACGAGAATTCGCCGAACTGCGCGATCACATCGCTTTCGCCTCCTTCGGCCAACTTCCCGGCCTCCGGCGGATCGGGTTCATTCACCGAATATTACTCGCCGTCCAGTTGTTATGGCGCGCTTGGGGGGTGGGCTTCCTGGGTCACAGCGCTCACCCAAGGAGGTGTGTTGGGTGCATCCACATGGTCGTACACGGTTTCCGCGAATACGGGCAGCGCAAGGCAAACCCAGATTAACTTCAGCATGCCATCCCCCGCCACGTTCACGATCAATCAGGCCGGCACCGGGCCGGCGGTTACGTCGCTAAGCCCGTCGAGCGCGACGGCGGGCGGGCCGGCCTTTACGTTGACGGTGAACGGGAGCGGGTTCGTCAGCGGGGCGGTGGTGGACTGGAACGGCTCGGCCTTGGCCACAACTTACGTCAGCGCTACACAGCTCACAGCCCAAGTGCCTGCCAGCCTGATCGCAACGGCGGGAACGGCCCAGATCGTTGTGAATCAGTCTGGCACCATATCTAATAGCGTCAGCTTTACGATTAACACTGGTCCTGTCATTACCGCTATCATCCCGAGCAGTGTGACCGCGGGAGCAGGGGCGGTTTATCTCGGCGTCACCGGGAGCGGGTTTGTCTCGGGCGCGGTGGTGGACTGGAACGGTTCGCCTCTATCTACCACCTTTGTCAGCGCCACTCTGTTGACCGCTTCAGTGCCCGCGACCCTGACCGCAGTGGCGGGGACAGCGACGATCACGGTGGTTTTGGGTGCCGCTACTTCCAATAGCTTGACGTTTACGATCAACCAGACGTTCGGCCTAACCATCACGACGTCATCGATAGCGGGAGGGCTGGTGGGAGTAGTGTACCCTGCGACGGCGTTTGCTGTGCACGGCGGTACAGGGCCGTACCAATGGTCGAGTTCGGGCACGTTGCCGGGGACCATGAGCTTGAGCACGGGCGGGGTGTTGAGCGGGACCCCGTCGGCGGCAGGATCGTTTCCATTCACTGTAACGGTGCAGGATAGCTCCGCGCCGCCGTTGACGCAGCAAGCGAACTTCACGCTGGTGGTCACGCAGCCCACGACGCTGCTCTCGGTGACGCCGCAGCAGGTGAGCTTTGCCTACGTGCAAGGGGACTCCAACCTGCCGCCTGCGCAGAACATCGGCGTGTTGAGCAACCCGGCCGGTACCGGGGTGAGCGTCACGTCGACGACCAGTGACGGAGGCACGTGGTTGCGGCCGGTGGTAAGTCTCAGCTCCGGCAAGACGCCGGGGACGATCGCGGTTGGAGTAAATCCAGCCAGCCTGGCGGCGAACACTTATAGCGGGCTGGTGAACATCAGCGCGCCCAATGCGACGCCATCCAGTGTAACCGTGAACGTGACGCTGACGGTGAGCCCATCGCAGCCTCCACAACTGACGGTGACTCCTTCGGTGCAGAGCTTCGCTCTGCCGCAAGGAGGACAAAGCCAAGGTGCGGTGGTGCTAGCGAACAGCGGCGGTGGGACGCTGAACTACGGCACTGCGGCGAGTTCGGATGCCGACTGGCTGACGCTGAGCGGGAGCGGCAGCGGAACCGTCACCCCATCGACGCCGGCCAGCATTGCGTTCACGGTGAATGCCGGCGCGGGTCTGGCTCCCGGCCTGCACGCGGGGCAGATCACGGTGACAGAGCTTGGTACTCAGAGCTCGCAAGTCGCCAACGTCGCGTTGTTGGTGAACGGGTCGCAAGCCACGATGCTGCTTTCGCAGACGGGGATGACGTTTTTCGCGGTGCAGAATGCCAGCGTGGCGGTGCCGGCGCAATCGGTTTCGATCTTCAACCTGGGGGCGGGGACGCTTTCCTGGTCGACGCAGGTGCAGTATCTGGCGGCGAACCAGAGTTGGTTGACTGTGACACTGTCCGGAAGCAGCAGTTCGGGCACTCCGGGGCAAGCGACGGCAACGGTGAACCCCACGGGATTGGCTGAGGGGCAGTACTATGCGTTGGTGAACGTGGTGTCGGCGGGGGCGGTCAACTCTCCGCAGAGCGTGTCGGTGTTGCTGAACGTGGTGGAGGCAGGCGAGTTGGGATCGGCGCCGCAGGTATCGACCTCTGGGGTAATTGCTGCGGCGGCGGCGGGAAGCGCGACGGCGGTGACGCAAGCCATCACTGTGTTCAGTCCAGCGGGCGCGAATTTGAATTACAGCACCAGCGTATACACCGCGGATGGGGGCAGTTGGCTGTCGGTGACGCCGGTGACGGGTTCCTTGGGGGCGGCGGGAGCGGGGAGTATTAGCGTTCAGGCCAGTGCGGCGGCGATGAGCACGGGCGTGTATTACGGGACGCTACAAGTGGCGTTCTCCGAGGGGACGGTGCAAACCATCCAGGTGCCGCTGGTGGCGACGCCGGGTGCGAGTGGCGCCGGGGCGGTGCTGAGCGCGCATGCGGCGCCCGCGGTGAGTTGCACGCCGACGAAACTGGTGGCGACGTTTGCGAGTCCTGGGGCGAATGCGCAATTGCAGGTGTCGCAACCGCAGAATCTGCAGGTGCAGATATTGGACGATTGCGGCGCGCCGCTGTTGCCGACACAGGAGACTTCGCCGGTGGTGTACATCAACAGTGCGAGCCCGCAGGCGCTGAGCTCCAACAACAACGTCAATGGGATCTGGACCGGTCAGTGGACCCCGTCGAGTGCGCAGGGGAACGTGCAGTTGCGGGTGTTTGCAGCGCGGGGGCAGACATTCGGAGGGATCTCGACGCCGCCTCCGCCGAACTCGGTGGTGAATGTAACGGTACTCCCGGCGAACACGAATTCGGCGCCGCAACTGGCAGGGGTGTTGAATGCAGCCAGTTTCGACCTAAGCAACCCGGGGCTGGTGGTGCCGGGCGGGTATGTGTCGATATACGGCGACCGCATGGCGAATGCCGCACAGCAGGCGTCAATGCCGTTGCCAGTGAGCCTGGGGAGCACACAGCTACTGCTGGGCGGGAAACCGCTGCCGTTGTTGTACGTGGCACCGGGCCAAGTGAATGGGCTGATCCCGCAAAGTGTTTCGGTGGATACGGAGATTCTGTTGACTGTCCAGCGCGGCACGGCGGGGTCAGTGCCTGTGTCGGCCTATGTGACTGGTTTACAGCCTGGCATCTTCACGACGGCGCAGAATGGGCAAGGCCAAGGATCGATCCTGATCAACGGGACGCCTCTGGTGGCGGGGGCGGGGCCGGGGCAGCAGCCGGTGGGCCGGGGGCAATGGATCCAGATTTACGCCACCGGATTGGGAGCGGTGGCGGGTCCGAGTGGCTCGACCCCGCCGGCGGACGGGCAACCGGCGCCCATGTCCGGCGTGCCGCTATTCAGTACCATCGCGACGGCGACGGCGACGATCGGTGGCGTGAATGCTCCGGTGAACTTTTCCGGTTTAGCGCCGGGATACGTGGCGTTGTATCAGGTGAACGCGCAGGTGCCCTCCGGCGCGCCGGTGGGCAGCGCCGTGCCGCTGGTGTTGACCATGACGGACAGCAACGGCCACTCGGTTTCTTCGCAAACCGTCACCATCGCCGTGCAGTGAGTGGGCGCGAGTAGTTCACGATCGACATCCTCATCCGGCAGCGATGAGTGGTTGCGGCGGTCAACCCCGGCGACAAGTTCGAACTCGTGTTCAAAAACCTTCTGGAATCCCTGTTTGTGGAGCGAATGGACCAGAACGAGGAAATCTTCATTCGATTTATGAACGACACCGTGTTTCAGAAGCTCGTCACGGGCTGGCTCTCTTCAGAGGCATACAAGAAGCTGCGCGGCGAAGCTGAACGATGAAACCGGAAGTCGAAGGCCAAGCGGACGCTGACAGCTACCTTGCGCTTACACCGCAACCCTCAACTTGATCCCATCATTCGGCGCGTGGACGCCACCCCTTTAACGCGCGTGATCCCGTTGGCAAGCTCCGGCGCCAGTAACCCGTTGTCAGGCTGCTTCGACCGCCAGTTTCCGTACTGCTGTGATCCGCACGTTGATCGAGACCGCGCCGAGGCCGCGGGCCTCCAGCGCAACCCGCCAAGCGCTCACCGTCGCCCTGGTGAATCCGGGTCGGGGCTCCTGGACGGACAACCAAGCAAAACTCGTCGAGCCCGAGATTGTAGACGCGCCGCGTGATTGGGGAGGAGACGCTGTCCAGCACCAGCGCCTTGAGTTTCTGCCAGTGGTTCGTTTGCGGAACTACATTATCGGTAGTCATGTGCACATTACCTCAGGGCGGCGGGGACATCAAGCAATACTGGGACAGAGCGGACAGTCAGCCCCCGTATGCGGTAGACTCCGCTAGGGCGCGCACGGAGTGGAGGGTGCCAGCGGGTGAACCAGGCGACCCGCTCAACCAGCCTTTGATAAAATCCTTGGCCAGCAGAAGGGCACACAATGAATCGCAGGGCATTCGTCTCGTCTTCGGGAGCCGCGGCCGCGGCGCTCGCAGGCATTCCGTCCCGACCCGCCAGCGCCGCTCCTTCCCCACGCGCCATGATGAAGCTGGGCTGCCAGAGCGCGCCCACCGGCGAGCCGCACCTTCAGTATCTGGCACGCTATGGCGTTCAAGGCATCTGCGGCTATCCCGAAATCACCGACGGACGCCTCTATGCAACCGCGGATGAACTCAAGCGCATCCGGGAACTTGCCGAGAGGTACCACATCAGCGCCGACTGCATTGCACCGCCTTTTCTGTCGTCGAGTCACATCGACCGTGAAAAGCACCCGGCTATAATGTTGGCGCAGAGTCCCCAGCGCGATCGCGATATCGAGGACCTGCAGACCCTGATCCGCAACTGCGCAGCCGCGGGTATCCCGGCCATCAAGTACAACTTGTCTATCCTCGGCGTCCTGCGCACCGGCCAATCTCCGGGACGCGGTGATGCTGCTTACAGCGCCTGGCACCTCAGGGATGCACACCCGACTACGCCCTTGACGCGCGCCGGACACGTCGATGCCGATGCATTCTGGGAGCGCATCGCGTATTTTCTCGAACGCGTGATTCCGGTGGCTGAGGAATACAAGATCCGCATGGCGCTCCACCCGCATGATCCGGGCGTGCCGCCAGAGGGCTATCAGGGAGTGGATCGCGTGCTGGGGACGGTGGACGGCCTGAAAAAGGTCATTGGCATCAAGGCAAGTCCATATCACGGTCTCAACTTCTGCCAGGGTACCGTCTCGGAGATGCTCGCGGACCCCGGCAGGGAGATTTACGATGTGATCCGCTACTTTGGATCGCGACAGAAGATTTTCAACGTGCACTTCCGCAACATCCGCGGGCGTAGAAATGACTTTGTGGAGGTCTACCCGGACGAAGGCGATATTGATTTCGTCAAGGCTATCCAGGTCTACAAGGAAATCGGTTATCCCTATCTGATGATGCCCGACCACGTGCCTCAGGCGCCCAGCGATCCCGCCGGACTGCAGTCGTTCGCTTTTTGCTACGGCTACATCCGCGCGCTCATTCAGGCCGTAGACCGAATGGCCTGAGCGCCGCTGGGTGACCCGGCATGCGCGGCGAGCCCGCTTGGCCTCAGCAGAGCTACCGCGTGAAATGCTGGGAATCTGGAAATGGCACCCAGCCGCCCGGCCAATTAACGGTGGGGGTAGGCATTGTTTACAATCGTCAGAAGCGTGCTCTTATGACCCTACCTTCCCTCGCTTCGCTCCAGGCCGCGGCGGACCTTGTCCATCGTGTCATGCTGCCGACCCCTCAGATCCGGTGGCCCCTGCTCTGTGCTCGCGTCGGAGCGGAGACCTGGGTGAAGCATGAGAATCACTCTCCCGTCGGGGCGTTCAAGGTACGCGGCGGCATTGTCTACATGGATTCGCTCCACCGGCACGAACCCAACGTCACCGGGGTGATTGCAGCGACTCGTGGAAATCACGGCCAGAGTGTGGCGTTCGCGGCGAGCCGCATGGGATTGCGCTCGGTCATCGTGGTTCCGTTCGGCAACAGTCGCGAGAAGAACGCCGCGATGTGTGCCCTGGGCGCAGAACTGATCGAATACGGCGGAGACTTTCAGGAAGCCTCCGAGCATGCGGCCAAACTGGCGGAGGCTGAGAAACTGCACCTAGTCCGCTCCTTCGACAGCACGCTAATTGCCGGCGTGGCGAGCTACGCGCTCGAACTGTTCGGCGCTGTTGCGAACCTGGATGCTGTGTATGCCCCGATTGGTATGGGTTCCGGGATTTGCGGGATCGTAGCCGCGCGCAACGCGCTGGGGCTGCGAACCGAAGTCATCGGCGTGGTGGCCGCTCGGGCCAGCGCTTATGCCCAGTCATTCGCTGCCGGCCGCCCGATCGCTGCCGATGTCGGACAGACCATTGCCGACGGCATGGCTTGCCGTGTGCCGGACCCGGCGGCGATCGAGATCATTCTCGGCGGTGTCGGTCGCGTCGCCACAGTGGAGGAAGACGAGATCCGGAGTTCCATGCGGCACCTGTTCACCGACACCCACAATGTCGCCGAAGGTGCCGGCGCGGCTGCGCTTGCGGCACTGCTCCAAGAACGGGACCGCATGCAGGGGCGGCGAGTGGCGGTGATTCTATCCGGCGGAAACGTGGACACCGACGTGTTCGCACAGACGCTCGCGAGCAACTAGCCCCGAGACTTTCCGCGTACGGAAGGTCGCAGGCGGCGCTGGTTCCACGCCAGCGTTATGTGGTGTTATCGACCTCCAGGCCATCGAGCAGATGCTCCAGCAGAGCCCACGGACATCGCGGAATTTGACTGGCCCGTCGGCGCCGCCGGCGCGAAGCCAATTTCCGAATAGCCCGTCACACGACAAGAGAACTCCGAGTCGCCGGAGACCTAGGTCTTGCGCCCCATTGCGCGCTGGCCCATGAGAGCGCATACGCCAAGTTCAACGGCAGAGTCCACCATGTCTGGACGGGCGACCGCCACATCCGTTTGGCCACACTGGGCAGAGAATAGAACCTCCGATTCGCATATCGAAATCCGGCCAGGAGTTCGTCCATGCTCATTTGATTCGGCCGAAATACCACGTCCGTACGCCCGTTGTACTTCCGCCAGTCTCGGCTCAATATGCGTCCCTGGGCGGCCAGCCTTTGAAAGAGTGGCGTGCCTGGATATGGCGTCAGGATATTGAACGTCGCGTTCTGAATACCGGTCTCCTCTAGAAAATCAAGAGTATCCTCGAAAATCGCCGGCGTGTCATTGTCAAAACCAAAAACAATCCCGGCTTGAACGGCAATCCCATGTGCATGGACCCGTTTGACGATGCGGGCGTAATCTTCCACTCGGTTGAAGCTTTTGCGTACCTCCTTCATGCTAGACTGGGAAACCGACTCCAGGCCCAGGAACAGCTGCTTACACCCACTCCTGGCTGCCGCGTCCAGAAGTTCGTCATCTTGGGCCGCATGAATAGTGGCTTGGCTGCTCCACCATTTGCGATAAGGCGTGATTGCACGAAACAACTGTTTTGCATATTCCTTATCCGCGGCGATATTGTCGTCCCAGAAGATAATTCTTTTCCCGTGGAACGAGCCGTATTCCGCCGCAACTTCGGCAATGGGCCGCTTACGCAACCCGTGCTGGTACATCAACACGATGGAACAGAAATCGCAGTGGTGCGGGCATCCCCTCGTTGCAAATAGGACGCCGCTCGTGAAGTCATTCCGGTGGAAAAGCGTTTTGCGCGCCATGGGGACACCCTCCAGAGCCGTCGGGCCGGCCTGCTGGTACACGCGACGATAGGTCCCCGTTGTGAAACCACTCAAGAACTCTTCCCAAAGGCCTTCGGCTTCTCCCACAAAGATCACGTCAGCATGTCGGCTGGCCTCCTCCGGCAGCAAGGTCACATGCGGGCCGCCCAATACAATGCACGCCCCTAGCGACCTGAACCGCGCCGCAAGGGAGTAGGCGTGATAAGCACTCGGCGCATGAAAAGTAATGCCAACCACATCGGGTTGATCCGTCCAGTCAATGTCTTCGGCCTCTTCATCGACGTGAGTTACATGCCAATCGGAAGGAACCCTGGCGGCCAAATACGGCATCGTAATCTGCTGGAAATTAAGGAAACGGTACCTTCGCGCTCTGCGAATTTCGTCCGAGGATGCGGTAATCAGGAGGAGTCTCGGCATGGTGTCTAGAACTTGCCAGATCGGTGTCGCGCGATCCTGGCTGCTGGGCAAGGTAGACCGGAACCGGTACCGTGACGCCGTCGCAGTGGCATCCGACATCTGGCGCCCTGGGCCCTCATCACCGACACGCATAGCATATTTTGAGTTCCAAAGCCGCATCTTTCTTCCGGCGTACCCTATGCCGGATGCTCCGGCCGAATCGTCGGCCACACGGACAATGGGCCCGCAGAGGGCGGATTGCGATCGGCCTGTAGGCAGCGTTATTTCGGGTTATCGGTAGCGCTCTTCCGGTGCACAGTCACGGGGTTGGCCGATTCTCGTCCAGATGATGTGAGCGTTTCTGAGGAGTTTGCGGCGAACTGCAGTTCCGTGAGACGGCGGCTAGCCACGCAGTGGCCGAGCGAATCTCAGGCGGATTCTCTGTAATCGGCCGCTAGAAGCCAATAACGGGGGTGGCGTTCACCAACCCGGATATAATCAGGGGAGCCATGCCCCTCCTAGCACCCGGCCAACACCTCGGCCCCTACGAGGTGCTGTCCGCGCTAGGCGCCGGCGGCATGGGTGAGGTGTACCGGGCTCGCGACGCTCGTTTAAAACGGGAGGTCGCCATCAAGGTTTCCGCTCAGCGTTTCAGTGAGCGCTTCGAGCGCGAAGCCCGTGCGATTGCGTCCCTGAACCATCCCAACATCTGCACGCTGCACGACGTCGGCTCCAACTATCTCGTGCTGGAGTTGGTGGAAGGTCCCACCCTCGCAGACCGCATTGCACGAGGCGCGATTCCACTCGAAGAAACGTTGACGATCGCGCGCCAAATCGCGCAGCGGTTCCCCATGTCGAATGTGAAGATCTTTGCCCTAGCCAGGATCGTCGCAACGAGCGGGTTTCTGGCGTGGGCGGCGGCTGGAGGACAGGTTCAGACGTCTGTGGACTGGAACGGGTCGGTACGCGACGCCTCGGGCGGCGTTGCAGCGAAAGCCGAGCTGGTGATCGAGGGGAACGGCAACCGCTACTCGGCGGTGGCTACTGAGGGCGGAACCTTTCATTTCGACGCGCCGGCGCGAGGTTCGTACGAGCTGACGGTGAGCTTCGGAGGGCGGCTGTTCCGGATGGCGGCTTCGGTCGCAATTCCGATTGAGGGCCGATCGAGAGTCACGCTGCTGGCCGATGGGTCGATTGCGGTCGCGCAGGAAATCCAGCCACAGGCGAGCGGCGGCGAGACCCTCAGCAGCAAGTCGGTAACATCGATCCCGCTCAACAAGCGGGACTTCAGCCAGTTGCTTCTGCTCGCGGCCGGCACGATGACGGATACCAACGGCACCACGAACTTCACACAGCAGTTCGCGGTAAACGGGCAGCGCGGCGTGGAGGCCGTTTTTGCCATGGACGGCGCCGACACGAGCGATCCGGAAATGGGCGGCGCGACGTTTTCGAACTTCAACGTTGATGCGGTCGAAGAGATCCAGTCGTCATCGGGCTGGATGCCAGCGGAGATCGGCCGGGGAGCGGCGGGGTTCACGAACGTCATCACACGCTCGGGCACGAACGAATTGCACGGTTCGGTGTTCGAGTTCTTGCGCAATTCGGCTTTGGACGCCCGGAACTTCTTTGACCACTCGACGCCGGAGAATCCGGAGCGTATCCCGCCGTTCCGGCGCAACGAGTTCGGGTTCACGCTGGGCGGCCCGCTCGCTCTCGCCGGACACAAGGGGCGCAGCAAGACCACATTTTTCGTGGAGTATCAAGGGTTCCGGCAGGTGCTGGGTACCACGCAGGTGCTGGCGGTTCCGACGGCAGCCGAGCGCAAGGGAATCGACACGACGGCGTATTCGGGCGATACGCTGTATGTGCCCGTCAACCCGATCGTGGCGGGTATTCTGAGCCGGTATCCGTTGCCGAACGATCCGAGCGGGCCGTTCGGGGCACGGACCTACGCGACGTCGTCGCCGGTCGGGACCAGTGCGGACCAGTTCTCGGTGCGGCTGGATCACGAGCTGTCGCAAAAAGACAAGCTGTTTGCGCGGTTCACCTGGGACAATCTGCGGGGGCCGACGATCAATCCGGACCAGACCGCCATTGACCCGGCGTTCGGCGTGAAGTATGTCGATCACCAGCGGAACGGGGTGGTGACGTGGTCGCATACCTCGTCGCCCAACTTCTCCAGAGAATCGTCGCTGGGCTATACGCGGACGACGCCGACCTTCCCGACCCCGGACCAAACGGATCCGTCAGTGGTGTTCGCGGATGGGCTCTATGAAGCGTTCGACGCGGCTGGCGGATCGGTCACCGCGTCGCTGGGCAATCTGTTCGTGGGGCGGCAGAACTTCGTGTGGACGCGAGGGCAGCACTCGTTCAATTTCGGCGGCGAGTTCCGGGCGAACCGCGACACGACGTATTTCGGGCAGAGTCCCAATGGCCAATACGTGTTCGGCGGCGGGGCGGCATTCGCGACGAGCCAGATCTTGTCGGCGAGCGGGGGGCACGACATCGCTGTGGGGCAGCAGTTGCCCGATACGCTGAGCGCGTTCCTGCTCGGCAGCGCGTTCTCGTATACGGTGGCGGTGGCGCCGCCGCAGTTCCCGCAAGGCAACCAGATCGGAGTGGCGGCGATTTCGCGCTACAACGTGAATCTCTACGCGCAAGACACGTGGAAGATTTCGCCGCGGCTGGTGATGGACTACGGCTTGCGGTACGAGCTGTACTCGCCGATCACGGAGCGGGCGCAGCGGACGGCGGGAATTGAATTCGTCAACGGACCATCGGGGCCGGAGCAGCTTTACCTGATTAATCCGGAGCCGACCTATCATTGGCTCGGAAACAACTGGGGACCGCGCGTCAGGCTGAGCTGGCAGGCAGCGAAAGACCTTTGGATCCGGGCGGGCGGCGCGCTGACGACGATTCCGCCCAACATCTGGCAGGACAACCTGCTCACAGGCTCCGCGCCCTATGTCGACTACCCGCGCATCACCGCGGCTCCGGGCGCACCGCTGCCGATCGGGACGGTGATCACGCCCGCGGATCTTCCCGGTGTGTATACGCCCGAGGGAGCCAACATCCTGGCTTCCGGCAACTCGAAAGCCGTGCCCGCTAACACGGTCTGGGACGTGACGCGCTTCGACCAGGCGCTTGCGCAGCTCTCGCCGAGCCACCTGATCAGCCCGCTGAATGCGAGCGCGATCGCCGAGAACTTCCGGAATGCGTACCTGGGGACGTGGTCGCTCAGCCTGGAGCGGTCCTTGCATGGACTCGGCCTCAGTACGGGATATGTCGGCACGGCGGGAATGCATCTGCCGGCGGTCGACTTACCGAACGCCTATCCGGGCGCGACGGCGGCTTTCGCGCCCTATACGCAGTTCAACTCCGCGGGACAGATTACAGGCGGATTCGGCACGGATATGCTCATGACCAACCGCTCTCACTCCACCTATCATGCGCTGCAAACCTCGGCGCAGGGGTCGGTCGTAAGCGGCGGTCCGCAGATTCAGGTGAATTTCACGTGGTCGAAGTCGCTCGACGACACCAGCAGCACGGTCGGGCCCGGCGTGGGAAGCACGTCCGGAGCGTCTGCGCCAGCGTGGCCGCAGGATCCGTTCGATCCGGGCGCGGACAAAGGGCCTTCCAATTTCGATGTGAAGCTGGCGTTCACCGCGACGGTGGTCCAGGATCTGCATACGGAGCGAGCGCCGGGACTGAGACTGCTTGGCCCGAGACTGACGAGCGGTTGGCAACTGCTCAGCATCTCGACCTCGACGAGCGGATTGCCGTTCACAGTGTACTCGGGTGTGCAGCAGACCGGAGTAGGCTCGATGGGGACGGATCGGCCGGATCAGATCGGCACACCGGTGCTGTCCACGAGCCGCACGGTTCGGGAAGACTACTTCGGCCTGGGTGCTGACAACGCTTCGTATTTTTCGATCCCGGTGGATGTCGCGGGAGGGACGGGGCCGAACAGCGGCGTCTTTGGCACACTCGGCCGCAATACGTTTCGAGGCCCGGCACTGCACAACTTCGATTTCGCGCTGATCAAGGACACGGCTTGGGAGATCGGCCGGTCGCAAAGGTCAGTGAACCTGCAGTTCCGGGCTGAATTATTCAACCTGTTTAACATCGTGAACTTCGGACTGCCGTCCAATATCCTCACGGGGTCGGGGTTCGGCATTATCAGCAGGACAGCATCCAACTCGCGGCAGGTGCAGTTCTCGCTGAAAGCGATGTTCTGAGGAGACCTGGCCACCTGAGGCACTCCCGGTTCATGGTATCGAGAGAAGATAGGAAGCCGCTCACCGTGATTCGGGAGCCGTGAGCTCTGTACTGATGGAACGTACCGCTCACCAAAGCTCTCGATTGCTGATGGGCGTGAAAGGTCAACGGCACTATTCAATACGGAAGAGGTGGCAACCAGATCTAAAGCCCTCCACCTGGCTGGTCTTCCGCCGGAGGCTGGTACCGCAGGCGACGCTCCGCTGGTGCTGCGGTGGCAAGGTGTTAACCGGAAGGAGTGGGATTTCACGCAAAGAAGTATGGCTACCGATATCGCGCCTTATCGGAAGCCAACCGGAACAAACGTGACACTGGAGGAGAGGCGAGGATGTCGCCGGGTGTATACTGACACGTACCCAGGAGCCAGATGGAGACTCCGGTCAATTCAGATCTGCCAGTCTATGATCGGCGCAACCGTCACCCATTACCGCATCGTTTCCAAGCTGGGCGAAGGCGGAATGGGCGTGGTCTATGAAGCCGAGGACCTCACTCTGGGACGCCGCGTAGCGCTCAAGTTCTGTTTAAGCGGCCGCGACGATGCGAAACTGCGCGCCAACCTGCTCAAGGAAGCGCGCGCGGCTTCCTCGCTCTCGCACCCGAACATCGCGCACATCTACGAGTTCGTCGAGGACCCCGGCGGCGACGCGTTCATCTCCATGGAACTGGTGTCCGGCGCCAATTTGGGGCGCATTCTCAGCGAGCGGCGCCTAAGCATCGAGGAGACGCTGAAAGTGGCCACCGGCGTGGCGTCGGCGCTGGCGGAAGCGCATCGCCACGGCATTATCCACCGTGACATCAAGCCCGGCAATATTCAGATCACCTCGGCTGGCGAGGTGAAGGTGCTCGACTTCGGCATCGCGCTGCCGGCGGCCCTGCACACGGCGGGCGCGGCTGCCACGGACGTCACCCGTACGCTGGAAGGCTTCTCCGGGACGCTGCTCTACATGTCGCCCGAACAGGCCTCCGGCGAAGTCCTGGATGCGCGGTCGGACCTGTTCTCGCTCGGCGTGGTGCTTTATGAGTGCATGACTGGGAGGTCGCCATTCGCCGCGGACAGCCTCCCATCCGTTATGGCGCGACTGTTGACGTGGGCGCCGCCGCAGCCTTCGCGGCTGAATCCGAAATCGCCGGCCCAGCTTGACCGGGTCATCCTGAAGCTGCTCGAGAAGACTCGGAAGAAACGCTACGCATCGGCCGGCGAACTGTTGGCCGACCTGCAGGCTCCAGGACGCCGCCACTCGCGCCGCCGCGCCGTGGCCGCGCTGGCCGGAGGCATGGCCTGCGCGGGAGGCAGCGCTCTAGCTTGGATGTGGAATTCCAAGCGCCACCGCGACCCGGCGCCGGCCGCGGTTAGGTGGTATCGCGACGGCCTTGCGGCGCTGCACAACGGGAGCTATCACCGGGCGAGCAAGCTCCTGGTGCGTGCGGTGGAGATCGACCCCTCTTACGCCATGGCGCACGCCTACCTGGCCGAAGCCTGGTACGAACTCGACTACCTGGAACGCGCCAAGGACGAATTGCTCAAAGCGATGGCGTCGCTGAGTTCGCTGCCGGCGGTCGAGCAGCTCCATCTCGACGCGATCCACGAGACCGTCATCGGCGAGTTCAAGGCCGCCACGGTGAAGTACCAGGAAATCGCGGCGATGGTGGCGCCGGACGAGCGCGGCGGCGCGCTGCTCGAACTGGGCCGCTCGCAGGAACGCAATCCGGATACGAAGAAGGCCATGGCGACGTATTCCGAAGCGATTCGCCTGGATTCGCAGAACGCCGCCGCCTGGCTGCGCCTGGGAACGCTGCAGGCCCGGACCGGCGCGGGGGAGGACTCCGGCCGCTCCCTCGACCGCGCGGAGAGCCTGTTCCAAGCCGCTTCCAACATCGAAGGCGTTACCGAGTGCCTCTACGTACGGGCCCGATATGCGGGCACTCCCGCCCAGGCCCGCGTCCTGATCGGCAAGGCGCTTGCGGCGGCCCGCGTCACGGGCAACGACCAGCAGCAGATCAAGCTCTTGCTTTTATCGAGCAACAGCTATCTTGAGGCCGGCCAGAACGCGGAAGCGATGGACGAAGCCAACCGCGCCATCGCCATCGCACGCGCCGACGGCATCGAGAACCTGGTCACGCGGGGGCTGATCGACCTGGGCAACGCGTTGTTCGTCAAAGGCCGCATCGCCGAGGCCTTGAGCACCATCCAGCAAGCGCTCGACATCGCCCGGCGAAACGGCGAGAAGCGGTCGGAAGCGCGCGCGCTGGTGAACCTGGGCAGCGTCCGCATCCAGACGGGAGACATGGCACAGGGCTGGCGGGACGTGCAGGCCGCGCTGGCCTACTACCGGCAGGGCAGTTACCGCACGGAGGCCGCGCTCTCGCTGATTTTGCTGGGCCGCGCCGCGCGCGACAAGGGCGATTATGAAGGCGCGCGCCGCGCTTTTGAGGAGACGCTGGCCACGCTGAAACCGGGCGAGCAGTCGCTCCCGCTGGCGCTGGCGCAGGAGGGGCTGGCTTCGCTCGAATTGCTCCAGGACCGATGGCCGCAGGCGCTGCGCATGTTCGACCAGACGCGGCGCGCCTTCGAGGCCATCGGCAACTCCTCCGGCGTGGCCACCAATCAACTCAACGTGGCCCTGATGCACGCCCTGCTTGGCCATACAGGCGACGCCACGGCGGTGTCCCAGCAGGCCGCGGAATCAGATTCTCTGAGCGCCCTCCAGATTATTTTGATTCAGGAACATTTCAGTGAGGCCCGCGCCAAAGCCGAGGCTCTGCTGCGGAGCGCCGACCCGAGCGACCTGGAAACGCGGTGCGGCGCCACCCTGGTGCTGGGCCTCGCGTTGACCCGTTCCGGCTCCGCGGCACGGGGCTTGGAGGCGTGCCGCCAGGCGTTCGAACTCGCCGAAGCGACCGGTAAGCCCGCGGAAGAAGCGGACGCGCTGCTGGCCTCGGCGGAAGCGGCGTTGGCCGCCGGCGATCGCGCGGAGGCCGTCGAATACGCGGGCCGTGCGCGCGCCTTTTTCGAATCGGCCAGGAAACCGGAGTCTCTCTGGCGGGCGTGCGTGTTGTTGCTGCGATCCGGCACACCGGACCGCGCTCTAGCGGCCGAGGCCGCCGCCGCCCTCGGCACACTGAAGGCCTCTTGGCCCGCGGAGGATTTTCGGTCTTACCTGAACCGCCCGGTCACCCGGCGCTTGCATGCGGAACTGCTGCGCGCCAACCCGGCGGCGCCTAAAATCGACTGATGGAAAGGAACAAACAGCAAATAACACGGCTCACACTCGCAACTGCTCTCGCCCTCGCGGTTTTGCTGCTGTGCGGCAGCCCATCGCGGATACAGGCCCAAAGCGACACCAAGATCGTGATCAAAGACGGAGGCTCCATCCTGCTCCGCGCGGACGGACTCGATGCAGGCAAGACTTGGACCGTCAAACCGAACGAAATCCGGCACGCGAACTCGAACGGTGTGCTGAGCGGGTTGCAGATCACCGAAGCGGGCGTCGACCGCTGTGCGAGCTCGCCGACATGCGGTGTTGACCCGACCCAGCCCTGGATCGTCCAGGTGACTTACGGCGCGGATCGGTTGCCATCTCATCCATCTCTTCCAACCAGGGGCTGCACCTGACGCAAAGCGAACTCCCCTTCGACCAGTGGCAGCACACCACGCATGCCGACGAACGCGAGTTCGGCCATGGCGACGGCCTCCGCATCACCAACATCAAGGTGAATAACGGAGCCAGCCTGTGCTAGCGCAACGGATGCGTAATCGTCGTGCACTTCCCGCCCCAGTAGGGCTGCGGGCGGCAGGCCTGAAAAATGCCGCGCTTGAGCCGGCGGAACCTCAATGACGGCGAACCCCTGAAGGGCCGTTATGACCTAATATCGGTAGCCCTACGCTGCCAGTCCAAGCACATCCGTAGTTTCGGCGTCATACGTCCCTTTGGCAGCGCTCATATCTACCCTGGCCGACTACGCGCTAGCAAATTGGCGTCGTTCGTGAGAATTTCGCGCCCTCAGGTAGTGGTTCAGCTATCTTGGCTGCAGCGCCCGAAGTTGGTGCAGACGCAGACGAGTGATTTCAGTGCGGACGGTATCGGCACTCAAGCCAGGATATGCAACGCGGGCGAACTCCACCCAGGCATTGCATAGCTTCAGCCAGGCCCCTTCAGTTTCGCGAATCCCTGCGGGCTTAACCGTGCCGTACTGCCAGAAGCTATCTGAAGACTGTTCGATGTGCTGGTAGGCGCCGCTCAACCTGCGATCTACACTCTGGTAGTCAGACAATGAGGCCGGCGGAACGTCGCCTTCGGCAAAGCGGCGGAGATTCGTCAGGAATTGATCGCGTAAGCGACCCTCTTCTGCCAGCGAGAACGCCCCGCGTCCCGTGCCGGAGAGGTCTATTTCCTTGCCGGTGCGAGCAGCTACGAAGGTCTCTTCAGCCGCATCGAGAGTCTTGAAGGCTTCTTTGACTTGAGGAGACCACATCACGGAAATCACGTCCAATTCTTGCCGCCGCTTGACAGCCGAGAATCGCTGCTGGACGGATTCACAGGCTCCCTCCATTAAGCCGCTCGTTCCGTCATCACAGAGATCGAAATTTGTTACAAGCGCGTGAGTGTCGCGAAGCTGTTCCAGGTGGCCGATACGCAACTCCATTTCAGCCTCAGCGGCCCACGTGTTTTCACAAGCAAACCGAATAGCGAAATCGTAATTGCGAGGAACGCCGTGGCCGTTGGCATACAGCATCGCGAGTACACCAGGGCCGTAAAAGGGATCACCTTCACTCGGACGCGGATGCGAACGCTGATAGTAGGCACACTGCAGCGCGGCGGTCCACTCTGCCGGATGATCAAAACCATAATACAGAGCAGCGCTGTCGCAATGCTGAAGGTTGTCTTCGGCTTCGACGTGGGCGAAGGACGGTATCGTCAGTGGCGCTGCCGTAACGCGCGCGCAGACCTGCTGCCAGTTCTTTTCTCGCCGTTGAGTAGTTGTTTGCGCTGATGCGACAGCAGCCACTAAAGCGAAAGCGATGGAGACCGGTGAGACTGGCCGATCCATACACACAATGGTACACAACGGCCGCTTGCAACAATAGGCTGTTCTGGCTGTTCTCGGGGCTTAAGCCGTTTTACCGGCCGCTAACGGCGACGCGTCTACACACCCACTTGGCTGTGTCGCCACACCTTCGAACGGGCCTCGTCCAGCCATAAGAGGCGCTCGTTCCACGCGAAGCGTTAATATTCATTATCGGCGACTATTCGGCTCGCCAGAAGCTGCGCTTGGCCCTTACCCACCAGCCAGCGGCAACTGATTACATTGGTGCTCCGCAAGCTGCTGGCATCGTCATCTTTCGCGATTTCGGGCACGTTACGCAATCTGGCGGAACGGTTGCAAACGGAACTGAAAGGCGACCAACCCGGCGACACCGCCGAAGCCGCTGCGGATTTCGATTCCATCGAAGAATTGGTGGACGAATGGGAACCGGAAGGCGACCAGCAGCAGCCACCAGAAGAGACCGATCCCACTGAAGTTCGCAACCGGAAAATAAGGAACGAAATCCGCGACCTCCAGGAGTTCGTCAAACTGGCGGAAAGCATACGCCGGAATTCCAAGGGTGAACAGCTTCTCGAAGGACTGAAGAAGGCATTCGAGAAAGCCGATCAATTGGGCGCGCCACACAAGGCCGTCGTCTTCACCGAATCGCTACGCACCCAACGATATCTGTTTGATCTGCTTGCAGAGTATGGCTACGCCGGTCAGATTGTCCTCATCAGCGGAACCAACGCTGATGCGGAGTCCGGGGCTATCCACAGGCAGTGGTTTGAGCGGCACAAGGGAACCGACCAGATCAGCGGCAGTCGCACCGCTGATATGAAAGCTGCCATTGTCGAAGAGTTCTGTGAGCGCGCCACCATCCTGATCGCGACTGAATCCGCCGCTGGGGTACCCGACCTGTCGCGTGGTCAGACCACCCGCGAGACGGCCTCGATCAGTCCCCGCCCCTAGACTATCGGTCCGGTGACACGGCAAGCGACGAGAAAATCTCGCAGGGCGTGCTGGTACTCGGGGAACTCCCGCAACCTGGGCTTGATGATACCCTCAGCCCAGTCAAGGAACTGGTGGACCTCCAGAAACTCGACGGACCTGGAATCATCAGCCAGGCGAGACAACAGTTCCTGGCATCGCTCCAAAACCTCCGAAAACTCCAAATCGTGCAGCACTTTCAAGGCCTGAATCAGCCCCCAGAGTTCATCAAGGTGAGCAATGGTGAAGTCGCATTCTTGTTTCGTCATCACTTTTGTTTCACCCTGGAGGCGCCTGCTTCTGGCCTCCAAGTCCAAGTGTATGCCTGTGCCGTGCCTGGTTCTGTGAATTTCTCCGATGGCGGAGCAAAAGGGAACCATTTCCGGAGTTCCGGGAAGGGACGGTCCCTCGCTCTTGCCGGGCGTCAGGAGAGGCTTGCAGCGGCCGCCTCCGCGGCATTGATGGTGGTCGCCCCTCGGCTTGCCTTCCTCCGCAGCGCAGGAGTAGTCTTAGGCGTGGTTACCGACCTGGTTGAAGTCTTTCGGCTCGGAACCGCGAAGGGGGAAGAGAACCTTGCCTTTCGCCGCCACCTCTGCGCCCACCACTACGACGACAAGGCGTTCCAGATCCTGGCTAGCGACGTGCAGCGGCTTGTGGACTGCACCACCTGCGCGAATTGTTGTCGCCACTCGGTGGTGTCCGTCAACAAGCCGGAGATCGAAAACATCGCGCGGCGCCTCGGCACCACGCCGGAGGCAGTCGCCCGCCTCTACACCATCCCCGATCCCGACGCGCCCGCCTCACGAACGCTGCTGAGTTCGGAGGAAGGGTGCGTCTTCCTGGATCGCAACCTCTGCATGGTCTACGAAGCCCGCCCAAAGATCTGCCGCGACTTCCCCCACGTCGCGGTCGGCACCCACTTGCTCGGCGGCCGCCCCTCTTCGCTGGCCCGCTGGGCCGCGCTCTGTCCAATCATCTACAACGCGCTCGAAAGCTACAAGCACCTCACCGGCTACCACCCGCATCCGCCGTTCAGTAAACCTTGCAAGCCGCCCGGCCGAAAGGAGCGCGTGCTCTAACGGGGTGTGAAGACTCAGGCTCCGATCAGTCCCACACGGCGCGTTCTGAATTCGTGCCGGTGGATTTGCAATGAGGTCGCTGTTCCATTGGTTCGGACGACGACGCCCGACATAATCAGTTGCAGTTTTACGCCCCCGTCGAGCAGGGCAGGCCAGTCGATGGATACCGCAAGATTCTGTCCGGTCAGCAGCGGCCTGTCGGCGATGAAGGTGAGCCCACCGCTGCTCAGTTCGACAGTGCGGCCCGAGCCCGTGTCCTCCGGCACACGGCACCCTAAGACTGCGTAGCGGATCTCCAGGGTCAGGGAAAAACGGGTCCTAGCACGGCGCTCCGCGCTTGCGTCCTTCGGCAGTCGCACCAGCCGTTCGCTCGCGCCCTCCATAACACCGAGTATTGGGGCACGACGGGCCATAGGAACAGTACGGTTGGTAGTGGTTAGCGTACTGTAGGCAGGTGCCACCGCCGCGGCGACTGCTGTGGGCGTCAGCACGGTCATCTGGCCGCAGACGATCGGGTTTGTCGACGCTGTTAACAGTTAATAACGGAAGGCACCGCGCGTCAATCAACTGCACGAACTCCGGTTCGAACCCCCATTACTTCGCCACGAATCAACCAGTGAGATCACGAAGCCAAGCCCCGATTGCATAGGCCACGGCGGC
>JBAVEN010000079.1:0-232549 GCA_049587755.1 Bryobacteraceae bacterium
TCCCCGTTCGCCGGAACCTGGGAAGGGAAGCTGAATGACCTCCCGGGAATCGATCTCAAGATCGAGGAGGCCGGCGGAAAGATTAGCGGCAGCATTGTGTTCTATTTTCAGGAGCGCCCCGACGTCAATAGTCCGTGGCGTGTAACAGCCGAGTATCTCGTGCCATTGCTTTCGCCGCGCATTGACGGCAAGACGCTGACGTTTGAAGCCCAGCATCACGTGTGTCACACCTGCGCGGAACTCGGTCCAAATGCCAAGTTCCGCGTGGAGGTTGCCGGCCCCGACGAGCTGCGTCTATGGAAGCTGGACGATCCGCAACCAAGCAAGGACCTGGGCCCGGGATTCAAACTCATTCGCCGAGCTGAGCCAGCCGGCTCGCACAGGCCGTCCGGCCAGCAGGTGCACCTGGTCTCCCTGGAACTCCGTCTGGCGGTGGATTGGGGACGCACCCCGGCGCTCTTCCACGCGTTCCGGTTCACGCTACCATAAGGCTATGCGACTGCTCACGTTGACGTTGGCCATAACCTTGGGCTCGACCTTGTTGGTCGCCGATGAAGGAACGCGCAAGACCGATGATCGGCTGGACGATGCCGCTTCATTGTTCTCCGAAATCATGAGCGCTCCGGACCGCTCGATTCCGCAGGGCCTGCTCGATAAGGCATCCTGCGTCGTACTCGTGCCTGGGTTGAAGAAGGGCGCTTTTGTGGTTGGCGGCAAATTTGGCAAGGGATATGCCGTTTGCCGCGCTGCTAATGGTCAGGGTTGGGGACCGCCCGCGGCGATTCGCATTGAAGGAGGCAGCTTCGGCCTGCAGCTCGGCGTATCCTCTTCCGACGTGGTTCTGCTTGTGATGAACGAGCGCGGCATGAAGCGCCTCACCCAGGACAAATTCACTATCGGCGGTGAGGCCAGCGCCGCGGCGGGCCCGGTGGGCCGTAATGCCACCGCGCAAACCGATGCTATGATGACCGCCGAGATTCTTTCCTGGTCGCGCTCCCGCGGCCTTTTTGCCGGCATTTCGCTGGACGGAGCGACGCTGCGCAACGATCTGGACGAAAACCGCAACATGTACGGCAAGCCCTGGACCAGCCGTGAAATCCTCACCAGCGGCTTGAAGCCGCCGGCCGCGGCGCGCAAATTACTGGACGCGCTCGCCAAGTATTCACCGCGGAAATCGAGCTGAAAAAGAGCCGACGGCAAAAGGCCGCCGCCGCCCCAAGGAAAAGCCGTGTAGCGCCGGCGCTCTCTGCCGCCGGTTGCCGAACAAGCAACTGCCCCGCTTGCCAACTTTTTCCCCGATGCCGTACCCTGGATGCTTATGCCCATCTACCAGGTGGTTCTGCTGGCCATCGTGCAGGGCCTGACCGAGTTTCTACCGGTCTCCAGCACCGCGCATCTGTACCTCACTTCTTGGCTTCTCGGCTGGCATACCGAAGGCCTGGACTTCGACATCATGCTCCACCTGGGCACGCTTCTCTCCGTGATCCTTTACTTCTTCAAGGACTCGGTGCAGATCATCGGGCAAGGCCTGGGAATTCACGTCGGGCACGACGATCAGCTCAAGCACAATCACATGCTGCTCTGGCTGCTGGCGATCGCCAGCATTCCGGTTGGCGTGGCCGGTCTCGCGTTCAACAGGCAGGCGGAGGGCGCGTGGCGCAACCCGTTCGTCATCGGCGCGATGCTGATCGCGATCGGCGTGGTGATGTGGGTGGCGGAAAACATGGGCCGCCAGCTACGCGACATGTCGGCCGTGAACGGCCCGGACGCGATGACCATCGGGCTGTCGCAGGCGCTGGCCGTGGTTCCAGGGGTTTCGCGCAGCGGCATCACCATTAGCGCCGGACTGTTTCGCAACCTGGACCGCCCGACGGCGGCGCGCTTTTCCTTCCTGCTTTCCACTCCCGCGATCGCCGCGGCCGCGGCCAAGACTCTCTGGGACATGCACAAAGTACATCACCTGCATGACCTCATCACCGCCAATTTCGTGGTGGGCGTGGCCGTCAGCGCGCTTTCCGGGTGCGCCGTCATCGCCTGGTTTCTGCATTATTTGCGGCGCAGTGGTTTGCGACCGTTCGCCTACTATCGCATCGTTTTTGGCATAATAGTGCTTGCTCTGGCTTTCATCCGCCTGCCAGCGTGATGAAGCTCTTATCGCCGACTCAGCACAAACGGCTGAACGAAGCCACAGGTTTCCTGCTCCTGTTCGTGGGGCTGGTGACGCTGTTGAGTCTGATTTCGTACCATGTCCAGGATCCTTCCTGGGACACGGCCGCTGCTTCGCGCCCTCTCAACTTAATTGGCTACCCCGGGGCTTACCTGTCCGATTTCTGTTTGCAATTATTCGGCGCGTCGGCGTTTCTATTTCCGCTGCTCACCTTCGGGCTGGCGTGGAAATGGATACGCTCCGACGAGCTGCGGGCGGGCGCGGCCAAGATCGCCGGCGCCATGCTGCTGTCGCTGGCGGCCAGCTCCGCGCTTTCCTTCATACCCCTGCGCCTGTTCGGCGGCACGGTGCGCATGGGCGGCATGCTCGGGCTGGCTCTGGCCGCCGCTCTGGTGGATTCGCTGAATGTGGCCGGCGCGCTGCTGGTGACGGCTACCGCGCTGGTGATTTCGCTCTACCTGGTTTCAAGCTTCGCGCTCGAACACACCGCCCGATTTTTCGCCAGGCCGGCCGCCTGGCTCCGGCGGTTTGCGCAGCGGTGGCGCCTGTGGCGTGCGCGGAAGCGGGCCCTCGCCATCGAAGAAGCGCGCCTGCGCGCCGAAAGGCGCGCCGCGGCCGCGGCTGTTCTGGCGGAAGCGGCGCAAGCCAGGAAGCAGCAGAAAGAGAAGCCGCCCACCGTTGCCGCTCCGCCCGCGCCGGCGCAGGCCGATGCGCCGCCATGGCAGACCTCCGCCACTGCCGACCTGGACGAGCCGCCCCTGGGGCGAGCCGCGGCCCTCGCGGACATCCCGATCTGCCCAATCGAGGACCTCACGCCAGAGCCTGCGCCGCTGGTGCCGCTTCCCATCGAGCCTCCCGCAGCGCCGCCCGAGCCGCGCCGCATGATGTACGATCTGCCCGCCACCGATCTGCTCAACGAAGTGCCCGGCCGCAGCGCGTACGACGAGCAGGAGCTCAAGGACATCGCCGCCCGCATCAAGGCCAAGTTCGAAGAGTTCAACGTGCTTGGCAACGTGGTCCAGATCAATCCCGGCCCCGTCGTCACCACTTTCGAATTCAAGCCAGAGCCCGGCATCAAGTACAGCCGCATCACCACCCTCAGCGAGGATCTGTGCCTCGGCTTGCAGGCCGAATCCATCCTCATTGAGCGCATCCCCGGCAAGCCCACCGTCGGCATCGAAGTGCCCAACACCCGCCGCGAGCTGATCGGCCTGCGCCAGATACTCGAATCCGAAGAGTTCGCGCAGTCGCATTCGCGATTGACCATTCCGCTGGGCAAAGACATCAACGGCCGCATCCGCATGGCTGCGCTCGAAAGCATGCCGCACCTGCTGATCGCCGGTTCCACCGGTTCCGGCAAGAGCGTCATGATCAACTCCATGATCATGTCGATCCTCTATAAGGCCACGCCCGACGAAGTACGGCTGATCATGGTGGATCCCAAACGCGTCGAGCTGGGCATGTACGAAGGCGTCCCGCACCTGCTGACGCCGGTGATTATCGATCCCAAGAAGGCCACCAACGCGCTGCGCAACGCCGTGCTCGAAATGGAGCGCCGCCTGCGCCTGCTGGCCGAGTACGGCGTCCGCAACATCGACCAGTTCAACAAGAAGGTCCGCAAGCTGCAGGAGGAGCCGCGCGAATTGTTCGCCGACCCCGAGGAAACGCAGGAGGAATTGCGCCCTCTGCCCTACATCCTGATTCTCATCGATGAGCTGGCTGACCTGATGATGATCGAAGGCCGCAACGTGGAGGAGAGCGTCACGCGCCTGGCGCAGATGGCGCGCGCCGTCGGCATGCACCTGGTGCTGGCCACGCAGCGTCCCAGCGTGGACGTCATCACCGGGCTCATCAAGGCCAATTTCCCCGCGCGCATCAGCTTCCGCGTCGCCACGCGCGTCGATTCGCGCACCATCCTCGACGTGATGGGCGCCGAGCACCTGCTAGGCAAAGGCGACATGCTCTTCCTGCCGCCGGGCTCGTCCCGCCTCACGCGCTTCCATGGCGCTTTCGTCACCGAAACCGAAATCAACCGCGTGGTCGACTTCTGGAAGCAGCAGGCCGCGCCGGAGTACGATCAATCGTTCCTGATCGCTCCGCCCAGCGAAGAAGACCCCGGCGCCGCCGGCGATCCGGCGAGCGAGGACCACGACCCCATGTACGAAGAGGCCGTGCGCCTGGTGCTGCAGATGGGCAAGGCGTCCACTTCCACCTTGCAGCGCCACCTGCGCCTCGGTTACGGCCGCGCCGCGCGCATCCTCGATATGATGCAGCGCGACGGCATCATCGGCCCCCCCGATGGCAGCAAACCCCGCGAAGTGCTGAAGCCCCCCGATTGGCTGCACGAGGTCGAAAACCAGTTGCGGTAGGTGGGGCAGGTTTCAACCTGCCAGCGCCCGCTTGCGGGCGCATTTCTTTTCGCTTGGACCTGCATGCAACCAACTATGGCGTAGCAGGCTCCTCCGCCCGGTTTCTCCACACCTCGAAAAGGAACCAACACAGAGTGGTCCAATAGAACAGCTCGAACACAGCCGGTATGGCGGACCCCCAAAGAACAGTGCCCAGCCGCTCGGGAAAAGGGTAAAGAGGATAGGTGCTAGTCACTAAGCGCCAGAGCATCCGGAACAACCGGAAGCTCACCGTCGCTCCGAGCCATGCCTGCAGCACCGCCGTCACGAGAGCAATGACGCGAACGGACCTGCGCGTCAGCGGCTTCGCCCAGACACCGAAGATCCCGAAAAGCGCGGCCCAGCAGACTCGGCGGATCACCAGTGCGGCCGAAAACACACGAGACAGGAAGGTGATGTGAATGACGACAGCGGGTGGAAAGAACCAAAGGGCGACCTCCAACGCGGATCCTGAGCAGGCGACCAGCGCGCAGCACTGCAAGGCCAGCCGATTGTTCCGCCCAGCGAGGCTCCGATACAGCAGGAATAAAAAGAGAATGGACGCCACGGAGGTCATGCCAAAGGTCGGCATAGCTATAACCTCGTAGTGCTGTGACGCGGTATCGAGAATAGGACCCCGGCGCAGAGCACGGACAGTTTCGACAACCCAATAACCGAACTCCAGTAAAATGGCAATCGCCGCCAGTCGCGCGGCTTTGGCGAGGCTCATGCCGAATCCGCTGCTTACCATCTCGCGCCCCTCCCTACTTCTGCACCACCTGTGCAGCCAGTATGTCGTCATTCGCGTTCAGTAAGACGCGGCGCGGGCGCCTCGCCAGCGTGACTTTCAGCTCGTTGCTGGTGGAAGATCCCGATATCGGCACCGTGCCCAGCTTGACTGGGTGGCCGTCGTAATCCACATACACAGGCACGCGCATTTTGAATAACGGGTCGACGCCTTCCTGCGTGATCTTCATCGTCAGCAGGGTCTTGCCGCCGTCGGCGTCACTTAGCGTGTACTCCAGGCGGTAACTGGGTACCTCGGTACCGTAGACCCATTCCTGGAAGAACCAATCCAGGCGGCCGTTATGCTCCAGATCCATTTCCGGCCGCATGTGTTTCTCCGCCATTCGCTGAAAGTCCTGGGTGGAAGCGCTCTTACCGCTGTAAGTGGCCAGATAGTCGTGCATCATCTCGATAAAAGGCAAGTCGCCGGTCTTCCGGTCCTGGATCAGGTAGCGCAGCATGTGCAGAACAAAGGCGCCCTTGGCATAAATGATGCGCCGGCTGGCGTCGCTTGCCCGGAACGAATTCAGCCGCTCGCCCATCCACAGTGGGCCTACGTCGTTGGCCCTGTTGCCGTACTGGTTTTTCTCCAGCAGCATGCGGCGTTCGCTCTCCCAGAATTTCTGGGCGTCGTCGCCGTTGGGCTGCGTGAACTCCAGGAACAGTCCGGCGGAGAAATCGGCGAAGCCTTCCGACAACCAATTGTCGTGATAGCTGGGCCAGCCCACCATGTGGCCCCACCACTGGTGGGCCACCTCATGCGCCGTGACCACATTGACGAACTCTTTGGAAAATCGGAACGTGTTCCGGCCCAGCAACTCCCAGCGCATGGTGGGATCGAGAAACGCGCTGATGGGAAGGTAGACGAGCGTGGGCCAGGATTGTCCGAAGTCGAAGGCGGGCTGTTGCGTCACCGCCAGCCGCCCATAAGCGTCTGGACCGTACCAGTGCGTGTAGAGGCGCACTGCGTTCAGCGCATCCGTCAGAACGCGGTCGGCCATCGCGGAAGGCGCCAGCACGATATTGCGCGCGGCGAAGGCCATCACGTCCGGCGGCTGAGTGGTGGCATAAGCTTCCAGGGTGGTCTTGGTCACATCGTCGACGCGTTCCTTCTTCTTGAAGTCGCCGTAGTTGAACCCGGCGACCAGCAGCGGCTCGTCCGATTTCCAATCGGTGACCATGTCGCCGCCTTCGCGTTTCTCGCTAACGAGCTTACCAACGCCAACTAAGGTCAGGCCTTTGGGCGCGTGGAAGGTGATATCGTAAGTGGCCCGGTCGCGGAAAGCCGATTCCGCCGGATACCAGTTTTCGCGCGCGCCCACCGAGTAATTGCCCTGGCCTTCGTTTTGGATAACCTTGTTGCCTTCATACTCCATCTCTGCCGTGTATTCATGCCCTTTGATGGTGGCCTGCGGCAGAATCAGCGACAGCTCCCCATCCTGCTTCGCCCCCTCCTGAATGAAGTCGATCAGCTTGCCATCCAGGCTCGCGCCGGATACGCGTAGATTGGGGAGCAGGCTGAAGGCGATCACGCGGTCGCCATCGCGCAGCGCTTGGAAGCGAAGAGTGGCTTTGCCGGCCAGATGGTCGTTGCGGCCCACGTGGACGTCCATATCGTAGTGTTCCGTCGCGATCACGCGCTTGTCTTCGCTCGAGGAATACCGGTGCGCATGGATCTCTGCCATGGTGTGCGCCATGTACCAGATGCCATCCTGCGTCCCGCCCGGATCTATGTCGATGAGGGCCACCTCTTCGGGTCCCATCGAGGGGATGGCTCCTTGCGGCCGGATCAGAAAACGCATTTGCGGATGTTTGTGCGAGTGCAGCAGCGCCATGAAAGATCCCGCGTGCGCGGGATTGTATAACTCGGCAAGCAGCTCCGCGTCCAGATTCGGGATATCCGCTCCGAACATTTCGTACTCCATGAAGCTGCGCGGAGTCTCGATGCGCGTACGCAACTGCGAGCGGAACTTCTGCAACTCGGCCTGGTTTTTCGCCGACACCGGTCCGGCCTTGGCCTGTGCACGGACTTCTTCCGCGGCTGCGTCGGTGAAATACAGCAGCGCCGCGTCGAACTCCTCATCGATCTCCGGGGCGCCGATGGTGAACCACAGGCGCGCGGTCTCGGTCGGGAGGGCGGGTTTCAGATGGAATCGCCCTTGCCCGGTAAACACCGCGACGGCCTGGCGGCCGAGGACCGGAGCCAGCAGGCTGAGCTCCCCGGACTTGAAAGTAAGAGTTCCGGCATCACGCTGGAGGACTATGTTCTCGGTATTATAAGATTCCGCCAGCTTCCCGTCGCGCAACGCGCGATAGTTTGAGTCCTGGGTCTGCCCCAGCAGGCAAACTGGCATGAGTAACAAGAGAATGTTAGTCCGCATCGAGATCCTGATTCTAACAGGACCGCGTAGCCGCCGGTAAGTCAATCGATGGCGCGTTTGAAATCCCTCCAGGCATCTGACCGTGAGCACATGTGGTCTACTCGTGGGGCAGGATGGCATCCTGCGCGGCGGTTGGCAACCGCCGCGAGGTCCGATTGGCAATCGGACCGCAGCTTGCCAAGCTGCCCCACAAAGGAATACTCCACACGGTCATGACACCAGCTATCGCCAAGACAAGTGGTGCGTGCGCCCCGGATTGCGAGTCCGCTGCGGATTTCGCCTGCCAACTTTCCGCGGATCGGCGCGTAATACCTTCCACTCGGGGCCGTCCTTAATGGGGAAGGGCGATAATACGGACATCATGTCTTCTACTGCATTTTTCCGCCGTCCGGCGGTCGTGCTGATTCTTGGTTTGTGCCTCATCGGCGGTGGGGTGAGCGTTCTCAGCCGGCTGGTTTCAGGGCCGTCCACCGCTCCCAAACGCGTGGCGCTGCCGCATGAAGGCGGAGCCGAAGCGGCGCCCGCGTTCTCTCCCGATGGCAAGCGGCTAGCGTTCAGCCTGCGCCAGACCGGCAGGAAGGCTCCCTACAGCATCGTCGTCCGAACCCTGGCCACCGGCGCCGCGGCGCAGTTGACCGATGGACCGGCCAGCGACCTCGGTCCGGCCTGGTCGCCGGATGGCGCCAGTATCGCGTTTCTGCGCGTGGATGCGGACCGCGCGCGCTACATGGTGCTTCCCGCCAGCGGCGGTGAGCCCAGGCAAATAGCCGATTTCCCGCTTCCCGATCCGGCGCCCACTCCGCAGCCCACGGTTTGTTGGGCGCCCGACGGCCGGTCGCTTTACGCCGTTGCGTGGGAGAAAGGGCAGCCGTCCTTTATCGCCAACATCGCAATTGCGAATGGCTCGCTGCGCCCCATCACCCGGCCGCCTGCGGCCACATCCGGCGATAACTCGCCGGCAATCTCGCCCGACGGCAGTGCGTTTGCATTCGTGCGGCAATCCGGACGGAACGGGCAACACGATAGCGAAGAGGAAAGCGACGGCGCGGATATTTTTCTCGCGGACCTGTCGGGAAATAACCTGCGGCGCCTCACGTTCGACAAACATTACATTCATGGCATCGCCTGGTCGGCCGATGGCCGGGACGTGATCTATGCGGCCACCCGCAGCGGCGAACAGAAGCTCTGGCGCATCGCTGCGTCCGGCGGGAGCCCGCGCAACCTGCTGGTTGGCGGCAGAGACACGGCATTTCCCGCCGTCGCCGCCGCTGGGCGCAGGCTGGCATTCACCGAAACGCCGGCGCTCGATGCCATCTGGCGCATCGACCTCACCGATTCTGATCCGGCCGCAAGTGCCCGCCTCCTGATCCGCTCCGACGGCCGAGAATACGCGCCAAGCTGGTCTCCGGATGGGAAGAAGATTGCGAACATTTCCAGCCGGACCGGCAACGACGAGGTGTGGGTGGGCGATGCCGACGGCAGCAACCGCGCGCCCATCACTCATGTCAAGATGTGGCGGCTCGGCCGGCCGAGTTGGTCGCCCGACGGCCGCACGATTCTTTTCGCGGTCCGCGGTAATGGCGCCATGGAGGTGGATCGGGTGGTGAGCGATGGGCGCACTCCGCCCGTCCGCGTCCCGCTGCCCAGTGACAGCCGCCATTTCTCCTGGTCACATGACGGGCAGTGGATCTACTTCGAGGCCATGGCCCAGATCTGGAAGGCCCGCGCCGATGGCGAGCAGCAGAAGAAGCTCACCAACAACTGGGGCGACGGCGAACCCGAAGAATCGGCCGATGGCAAGTACGTATATTTCCGCCGGGAACGGTCGATCTGGCGGGTTCCGGCGGCGGGCGGCGCCGAAGAAGAGGTGATTGGGCCCGATCACGATGCCCGCTGGACCGCCTTTCAGACGGCCGCTGCGGGGCTGTACTATCTGGAGCTCGACCGCGAGGAGCGCACCGTGACCGTCAGGTTTTACGATTTCCAAAGCAAGAAGAGCAGGGAACTGGTGCGCCTGCCTGTCACCGACCCCTCCTCCGCTTCCACGTTCACCGTTTCCCCTGATGGCCGTTACATCCTGTACCCGGCCGTGGACCGCTCGGAAACGACCCTGGTGTTGACTGCGAACTTCCGCTGACTGACACCCGGCCCGCACTCGGCGAGGCTCACCCACATGAGCTCCGTGGTCCTGCCCGCGGCCCCTACTCCGGCAGCTTTACCCCGATGCTTTCGAGAAACTGTTCGTCGAAGTCGACAGGCTCGTCCGGGCGCGGACAATCCCGCCAGCAGTCTGCCAGCGTTTTGCTGGCGTACACCACTTTATGACACTCCTCGCACCACCAATGGATCACCAGTTCCCGTTCATCGGTCACCCCGACCTCTTCGATCCGGGCCGGCGCGGCCCCACATCCGCACGCAAGTGAAAAGTGACGATAGCTCATAGTGGCACCAACTACAACATACTTATCGCATGTAAAGGCGTTCCCATATAGTGCCAAATCCGAACTTTTGTACTACGCGCGTACCGAAACACACAGGACAAAACTCCTGAAAACCCAGTCGGTTGCAACTGTAAACGCCTTTCCACCAAACTTTCAGGGCTGATTGGGATCGCGCAGCTCCAGCGTGGTCTCGCGCTGGCAGCACACGCACGGTCCCGGCGTATACGAGCGAATGTTGCAGACCGAGCAGTAATAGGTGATGAGTTTAAGCTTGCCGTCCTTCCGCGCCATCAATCCGTGGGTGTAAAAGGGATCGATCTGGAAATGGTCCGGCGAAGTGAAACGGCCGCGCGCTTCCACTTCAAAGCCGTTCAGACGCTGGTCCGCGAGCACTTTGCTGGTAGATTCGTCGCCCTCCAAAACGATGTGTCTGTGGTCCTGAGTCTCGACCACAGCGGGGGCCACGGGATGCACAATCAACTTTCCGCTTACCGTGGCTCCGCCGGGAGCGTCAGCCGCCCACAGCGCGGCTCCGGCCAGCACGGCCACCCACAGACAGACTCGCATCACCTCTATTTTAGCGGGACCGCACCGCAGCGCGCGCGGAGCTGCTGTGCTGTTTCGTACTGAGTTTGGTGGCGATTGCGCGCGCTTCACAACCGCGACCGCGATGCTCTCTGACATCCATCACACAGTGCGTCGGGTTGTCGTCCTGCGGGCAGCCGGGGCAGGGGCACCCCGGCCGCCCCGCCTATGCGCTGGCCCGGTATGCCAGCGCTGCCGCGGCATCGGCGCAGAGCTTATGCGAGGTGACTAGCACCGCCACGCCGTCTTGGTTGCTGCGGATCACGAACCCAGTCATCCTCAGCTCCAGGGGGTAGCGCCCGGCGGTTTTCCCGGGCCACTGCGCCACGATCTCGATGTGCGACCCCACGGGCAGCGCGTCGAGGCACTGAAAGCTGAGACCGGCCGGGCTGATATCGCACGTCGTTCCTCCGCCGGCCAGCGGCGGTGCGTTTCGCGGCGTCACCCGGTAGCGGATGGGGAGGGCCAATGGGTAGCGATTGCACTTCCGGCGTTCCTGGCTCAGGGTAGACTCCATCTCAAACCTCCAGCGTTCCAAACCGCGCGCACCCAGCCCGCAAACAGCATGCTCTGGTCGCGTTGGTTTCGCCCCGCGTGTAGGGCTGCCGTGCCGGCGGGGGCGACCTCCGGGCGGCCGCCCGGCACAGGGGGCACGCGATCATTCCAACGCCGCTGCAATCGCGCTTCCAACCCTCCCAGCGCTGAAATCAAAGGCCGCTCGTCCTGCCACCCCGAGTATTTTCCTCAGCGGCAGGCAGTTTTTGCCGGTCGTTCCTGCTCGGCAATACCGCACCCAAGATGGGCTCCGCTTTCGCCGCAATCTGCGGGACGCTATGCTTAAGAAACATCCCCCTGCATTCTGTAGCACGATCGTCAGGATCATGGACGCTCAACAAATTCGCCGGCACGAAGATCGGGTTCTCCTGTTGCTCACCCTGATTATCGGGGCCATTGTCGGGCTGGTCGTGGTCGCCTTCATATATGTCACTGAGAACCTTGGCGGACGGATGTATCCGCCGGGAGGTTCTCCCTGGCGGCGTTTCCTGCTGCCGGTGTTTGGGGCGTTGAGCACCGGTGCATTGCTGTCCCGCTATTTTCCGAATGCGCGCGGCAGCGGCATCCCGCAGACCAAGGTTGCCTTGTTCCTCCGCGACGGATTCATCAGCTTTCACACCGTACTTGGGAAATTCGGTCTGTCTTCCGTCTCTTTGGCCAGCGGCATCGCACTGGGCCGCGAAGGGCCTTCGGTTCAGGTGGGCGCCGGAATCGCGTCTGTGCTCGGACGCCGCCTGGGGCTTAGTCCCAGCCGCATCAGGGCTCTCGTGCCCATTGGCTCTTCGGCGGCATTGGCGGCGGCCTTCAATACGCCCATCGCCGCGGTTCTCTTCACCCTGGAGGAGGTCACGGGCGACCTTCACGCTCCGGTCCTGGGCTCGATCGTCCTCAGTTCGGCCACTTCTTGGATCGTGCTCCACCTGCTGCTGGGCGACGAACCGCTGTTTCATGTCCCCGCCTATCAGCTCGTTCATCCGGTAGAGTTCCTGCTCTATGCGGTGCTGGGCGTGGTGGGCGGGCTGGTGTCGGTGAGTTTTGTCAAGCTGCTGCTTTGGCTGCGCAAGCATTTTCTCGCCATGCCAAAATCGACGGAGTGGTTACAGCCGGCCGCTGGCGGATTGCTGGTGGGCATCCTCGGCTGGTTTGTGCCGCAAGTGATGGGCGTCGGATACGGCAACGTCAGCCTGGCTCTGAACGGGCAGATTGCGGTGGGTGCGATGGCGCTCCTGGTGGTTCTCAAGGTCGTAGCCACCGCGGGTTGTTATGCTTCCGGCAACGCCGGCGGTATTTTCGGCCCCGCGCTATTCATGGGCGCGATGACGGGCGGAGCCATGGGCGGCGTGGCGCACCTGCTGCTGCCGGACTACACCGGGGGCGTTGGAGCCTACGCACTGGTGGGAATGGGGGCGGCGTTTGCCGGCATCATCCGCGTCCCGCTGACCTCCGTCATCATGATCTTCGAGATCACCCGCGACTACTCGATCATCGTTCCGCTGATGATTGCGAACTTGATCAGCTACTTCATTTCCAGCCGCCTCCAGAAGGAGCCCATCTACGAGGCTTTGCAGCATCAGGATGGGGTTCATCTTCCCAAGGGCGCCCGCGATCGCGAGGAAGTCGCCCTGGTCAGCGACGGCATCCGGCCGGTCACAACAGTTTTCCATGGAGACGACACGGTGGCCGCCGCGGCCGCATCGGCGGGCGGTCTCCCGAACACGTGGGTGGTGGCCGGACAGAGCGGAGTGCTGGGCATGGTCACCACTGCCCAGCTCGAAGAGGCCCTTCGCGACGGGCGAGGCGAGAGCCGGCTCGCAGACATCGTCCCCCCTCCGGGCGCGGCGCAGGCAGAGCCCGGGAGCTATCCTTATTTGTACCGGGATGAGCCTCTCGACACTGCCTTGCGCCGCATGGCGGAAGCTGGTGTCGAAACGCTGCCCGTGGTCAGCCGCTCCGATCTTGGGGAAGTTGTTGGTGTCATCTCCTTGCAGGACATTCTCGCCGGCTACGGATTCGGCACCGGGAAAGGGCGGTCCGCGAAACCGCAGGCTGATTTCGAAGCTCCCGTTGCCAAGCTCGCCGTGGTGGTGGCCGTGACTGCCGGCCTGCTGCTGCTGGCTGTCTCTCTCGGCTACTTCTACCGCTCGCAGCGCGTCGCGCGCGGCCGGCAGTTCTTTCAGACGGCCAATCAACTGATAGCGAACGGGCAGTTTTCGGATGCGATCGAGCCGTATCGCCGCGCGCTCTCCATTTCGACCGACGACGAGCACCGTCTCGCCCTCGCTTTGGCCCTGGTCAAGGCACAGCGCGCGGACGAAGCCGAGATCTACCTCCGCGAAGTGCTCCGCGACCATCCAGCCAGCGGGCCCGCCAATTTGGGCCTCGCGGAAGTGGCTGCCGCCAGGGGGCAGATCGAGGAGGCAGTCACCTATTATCACCGGGCTCTCTACGGCGTCTGGCCGTCCAACGCACCGGAGCACAAGGTGCAGACGGGGATGGAATTGGTGAGAGAACTGGGAAAGGCGGGCCGCACCAAGCAGGCCCAGGCCGAGGTGCTGTCGTTGATGGCGGAGATGCCGGGCGATCCCGAGATCAGGAAGCAGGTGGCGCAACTGCTGCTCGCCTTCGGCCTGCCGCGAGAGTCGGCCGAGGTCTTTCGCGACGTTCTCCAGGCCAAGAAGGACGACGCGGAAGCATACGTTGGATTGGGCGACGCGGAGGAGGCTCAATGGAAGTACGTTCTGGCCTGTTCCGCCTTTCGCCACGCACTGAGGCTCAACCCGGGTGATGACGCGATCCGCCGCCGGCTGGACTCGTGCGAGCAAGTAACGGCACTCGATCCTTCCTCAGCCGGGCTTCGCAGTTCGGTCCGCTTCGAGCGCAGCCGGGCGCTGCTGGAACTGGTTCTTGCCTCGTGGGATCAATGTGCCGCGTCGTACCCGGAGGACCCCTCGGCGGGCTCTGCCAAGTCCTTGGTGGATAGCGCGCGGAGCGAGATTGCCTCCAGGCGGAGGCCGCAGTCCTATGCCGACGCCTCCGAGGAGAATATCGCCCTGGCCAGCCAATTGTGGGCAGCACGGCCCAAGCCCTGCCAGTCTCCCGCGGACTCGGCGACCCCGCTGGACAAGGTGATGGCGCACCTGTCCCTGTGATTGCGGCGATGCCATGCTTCCGCCGTGCAGGGGCCGGCGCGTCCACCGCATGATAGATTGAAATCATGGCAGCCGCATTGCGCGCATTGACGATTCTCACCGGTGCCGCGGCGCTGTGGGCGCAATCGCAACCGGCGCAGCAGCCTGCGGGCATGCTCACCCCCTGGGAGATCGCGCCGGTGCTGCAGGAAATCTCCGGGCATGGCGCACGTCTCGCGGATGCGCTCGGCCGCATCAATGTGCGGTCGTGGATCGATCACGGAGCTCCGGACGCGTACCTCGAGCAGTGGCAATCCGCCACGGAGCAGGCCAAGGCTCTGGCCGAGACCGCCGGCGCCCTGGCTCGGGCTCCCGAGAAGTTGTCCGCCGGCCTCGACGTGCTGTTCCGCATTCAGGCATTGGAAATCATGCTCGGCTCGCTCGAACAGGGGATGCGGAAATACCAGAACCCCGCCGATGCCGAGGCGCTCGCCGCTTTGGCCGCCCAGAACGGCGTCAACCGCTCGCGCCTCGAGCGGTACCTGGTCAATCTCGCCGCCGACCAGGAGCGGCAACTGCGGGTGATGGACAGCGAGGCGCAACGTTGCCGCGCCCTGTTGATCGCGCCCAGCCAGCCATCCCGGAAGAGATAGCCATACTATGCCATTCCACTGCAGCATCTGCGACGAGCCTTCCACGCGAATCTGCGTGCGATGCACGAAAGACGCGTGCGACAATCACATCTGCGAGAAGTGCCTGCGTTGCAGCGATTGTTGCGAATGCGAGGTCGCGCTGAACGCAACCCGCCGAGTCGCCCCCATTGTCCACACCCCGCCGGCGCCGGAACCGGAACTCGAAGCGGTGACCGAAGATCGGACCGCCAGCGCCGCCGAGCCGCCCGCATCCGAAGCACCCGCGTCCGATCCGGCGGCGCTCGCCGAACCGTGCGTGTCCGATCCGCTGGCCCCCGCAGACATCCCCCTGCCCGTCCCCGACGCCGACTAAGCGAAACCCCGGGACTCGCGGCAAGGGAACAACGCTGCCTGTTCGCGTCACCTGCACTACTTGGCCGGCGTGGCCGCAATCGAATACCGGCCATTTTCGTATTGCCATATCGTCGGAGCACAGGTCTTTGAGTCCGTCTCCGTTCCCGGGGAACACTGGATCGGAAGACAAACATCATGGAAACTGGCGTGCCGGGTCTGCAGAATGACAAAGCCGTAGCAGGCGACGTCGAATCCAAACAGTCCGCCGTTCGCGGTCAGGTCCTTCCATTGCGTCCCGACTTTGCCGATGAGTACCGCGCCGCACGGCCCGTGCGGGGATTCATGGCAGCAGAACTGATATTCCGGTGAGCCGTCGTCGTTCAGATCAACCGCGCTGCCGAAATCATAATTACTCCCCGGTCGAACGTCGCACTTCAGTTTTTCGAGCAGGCCTCTGGCGCCGCTTGGTAAATCTTTGTAGGTGATCTCCTTGCAGCTTGCCTGAACCACTTTGGAGGGCATCGGACACCTGGACGCGAAGTCGTCGGCTGCCACGGCACAGCCCCACAGGCCGGAACAAATCGCGACCGGAATGGCTGCGCGGACCCGCATCGGGCTCTTTTCAGCAGATATTGTACAGCCATGACGCGGCATACCAGGTCCCGCGGCCCCGTTCACCCCTCCCGAAAAAAGGTTCGCCCCTTCGCTTTCAACGCCTTGCAGCTTCCATTCCGCCAGGCGCACAGCCACTCCCTGTTACCCTGAAATCGAAAAAGAGCTGCTCGCTCGCCAAGATGCAGCCCGTTTCGGAGCCACGTCCGGTGCCTTTCCTCGAGGGGGCAATTTGAAACCGGGGTACGCGGTGCAACGTTCGAATAGGCGGCCATAGCGACTTGTACTCCTCTTCGAGGGGAGAAAGGAATCGATTCCTCCAGTCCCGGCAAAGCGGCGCTTTTTTGAGCGCCGCGGCGCCAAGAGTAAAGAAAGTCAGATCGGAATCTGTTGAAGACGTTCCAAACCGCCGGTTGCTGACGCGCGCGGCTCCGTAAGCCTTTCGGAGCCACGACCGTCCGGGAGTGGTCGGGCACGTTTTCGAACGGCCTCTATCGTCCCCTATCGCGGAATCTCGTATCGCTTGATCTTCTCGTAGAGCGTCGAACGGTCGATGCCCAGCACTCCGGCCGCTTCCTTGATGTTGCCGTCCGTCCGTTGCAAAGTCGCCGTGATCAGCAGTTTTTCCATCTCCTCGATGGTCATGCCCGGTGGCGGCGCCCACTCCTTTTGCCCGGCCTGGCCGTTTTGCGCCAAAAAAGCGAAATCGTCTTCGGTAAGCTCGGCGCCGCGGCAGGTTACCATGGCCCGCTCCACCGCGTTCTCCAACTCCCTCACATTGCCCGGCCAGTTGTGATCCAGCAGCACCTTCAGGCCCCCTTCGGAGATTCCGCCCACGTCCTTGCCCAGCTCGTGCGAAATCCGTTCCAGGAAGTGCTGCGCCAGCAGCGGAATGTCCTCGCGCCGCTCGCGCAGCGGCGGAATGCGGATCTCGATCACGTTCAGCCGGTAGTAAAGGTCGTCGCGGAATTTGCCCTCGGCTACCGCCTGCTGCAGATTCACGTGGGTGGCGGCGATCACCCGCACATCCACCTTCACTTCCTCCGAGCCGCCCACGCGGTAGAAGCAGCGCTCCTGCAACACGCGCAGCAGGTCCACCTGCAGTTTGGGCGAGATATCGCCAATCTCATCGAGAAAAATGGTGCCGCCTTCGGCCATCTCAAACTTGCCCCGCCGCTGCTGGTTGGCGCCGGTGAAGGCGCCCTTTTCGTGGCCGAACAGCTCGCTTTCGAGCAGCGTCTCCGCCAGCGCGGCGCAAGAGACGGCTACGAACGGCTTCGCCGCGCGGTCGCCCGAATTATGAATGGCGCGCGCGATCAACTCCTTGCCGGTGCCGCTTTCTCCCTGGATCAGCACCGTGCTGCGCAGGCTGGAAACCTCCTGCGAAAGTTTGAGGATGTCCAGCATCCGCGCGTTCTTGCTGATCACGTCGCCGAAGCGGTATTGCCGCGACAGCTTCTTGCGCAGAATGCTGTTTTCGCGCTGCAGGTTTTTCACTTTGATGATGCGGCTGACCAGCAGCGAGATCTCTTCTGGGTTGCAGGGCTTGACAATGTACTCCTGCGCGCCTTCCTTCATGGCGGTGATGGCGGTATCCACGGTGGCATAGGCGGTGATGATGATGATCGAGGCATCGGCGTGCAGCCGCCGCACCTGCATCATCGTCTCGATCCCATCCATGCCGCCAGGCATTTTGAGATCCACGAAATAGATGGCGTAGTCGCGCTGCCCGGCCCTCTCCACCGCTTCGCGTCCGGAGTTGGCGGTGTCCACCGCGTAACCGTCCTCGCGCAGCCAGGCGGCCAGCGATTCGGCCATCACCTCTTCGTCATCCACCACCAGGATTTGCCAGTGGGTCTTCATTGCCGTCACCCTCTCGGTCTCCGTTCGATCCGCGCCGCGCAACGCGCGCAGAACGCCGCCCGCTTGAAGTCGATCTGCCGCACTCCGCTCGCCAGAGACATGGCGCAATTGCCGTCCGGGCAGTGTACCAGCCCGAACATGTGGCCGCATTCGTGCAGCGCTTCTTTCTGCGCGCGCTCCAAAAACACCTCGCGGTTCGGCGCCAGCCCGTAGAACTCCTGACGCAGGCGGGCCAGGGAAACCACCGCCGCACGGCCGCCCAGTTGCGCATGGCCGAACACGAAAGTCAGCACCGGGATGAACAGGTCCCGTTCCGTCAGCCCCAACACTTTTAACGCGTCACTGGGACACAACCGCACCAGCATCTCTAGCACGGGAATCGAGCCGTACTGGCCGCGGCCCGCGTCATACGCGAACTCCAGTCCGGGCAATTCGATTTCTCGGACCGGCGCGTCAAACTCGCTCACCGCCCGCTCGCGAATCATCGTGAGCGCTTCCCGGTCCACGTCCGGCGTGGCGCCCACGTAAAAATATCTCATCCCGGTCCAGCCGGCGCCGGTCCCGATCCGCCGCCCTGCACCGGCTGCTCCAACGGTAGCGACACGGTGAAGATGGCGCCGGTCCCCGCCGTGCTTTTGACTTCGATATCGCCCCCGTGCGCCTGAATGATGCCGTAGGATACCGCCAATCCCAGCCCGACGCCCTTGCCTTCGGACTTGGTGGTGAAGAAGGGGTCGAAGATTTTGGTCAGATTTTCGGGCGGGATGCCCTCGCCGTTGTCCGCCACGGTCAGCATCTCCATGCCGTCGGCGGTGAAGGTGCGTATCGATACGCGGCCCTGCCGCTTGTCCACTCCTTTGCTCTGCGTGGCTTCCGCGGCGTTGAGCACCAGGTTCAGCACCACCTGCTGGATTTGCGAAGGATCGCACTGCACCGGTGGCAGGCCCTCGCGCAGGTCGGCCTCCACCTGCACGTTGCTGAGCTTGAGTTTGTGCTGCACCAGCGAAAGCGTCATGCGCACAATCCGGTTCAGGTCGGCCGGCGCGCGCTGTGGCTTGCCGCGCCGCGAGAACGCCAGCAGGTCGCTGACGATGTGCCCCACGCGCGAGGTTTCGTTGGTCACCTGCGAAAGATACCGGCGGAACTCCACCACCCGGCCGGGCGGGATGCCGTCGTCGGTGAGCATGCGCTGCATCAGCATCGACAGGTTCAGCACCCCGGAGACGGGGTTGTTGATCTCGTGCGCCACGCTGGCGGAAAGCTGGCCGAGCGAGGCCAGGCGGTCGCTCTGCACCAGCTTCTTCTGCGCCGCCTTGAGTTGCTCGGTGCGCTCCTCCACCTTGGTTTCGAGCTTCTGCGTGAACTGGTTGATCTCGCCGAGCGCCGCGCGCAGCCGCTCGCGCATCACCTCGAAGCTCTGCGCCAGCTCGTCCAGCTCCTGGCTCGAGCCGACGATTTCGAGCGGCCGGTCCAGTTCCATCTGGCTCACCGCTTTGGTTCCTTCCACCAGGGCTTCAATCGGCCGGCTCAGGAAGCGCCGCGTGAACAGAATGATGAACAAACTGATCAGCCCGATTTCCACCGCCGTGACCACCAGCACGCGCAGCTTCATGCCGTCCACTTCGTGGTCCACGCTTTCCAGCGTAAGCGCCACATCGAGCACTCCCAGCACCTTGACGTCGGCCGGATGCGCATGGCACGATGCTTCGCTGCACGAACGCTCGTTGTAGATCGGCGTCACCATCTCCAGCAACCGGTGGCCGTTGCCCGCGCCGGCGATTTTCACGTGCGAGGAAAGATCGATCGGACTCACCTTGCCCGGCCCGCGGTCGTTGCGGCCGGTGGAGTAGGTCACCTGGCCGCTGTGGTTGAGCATGCGAATGCGCTCGATGCCCTGCTTTTCGGCGATGGTCTGCATTACCTGGTAAGCGGCCTCCCGGTGGTCGTCCAGCATGGCGTGCCAGATCGCGCTGGAGATTCCCTTGGAGAGCTGATCCGCTCCCAGGATCATGGTGTTGAGAAGCTGCTGCTCCTCGGTCTTGATGTTAACCAGCCCGGAAACCGCCGCCACGATGATCACGATCACCGTGATCGAAAGCATCAGCTTCCGGGCGAGACTCCTCGGCATAACCGGCCCTGTACTCCGAAATTATTGTAGCGTGCCGCGCCGGGCGAGTGGGCCCGATTTCGGGCGTGCTTATCAGTCGATTCCCGCGCTGGCCAGCGTGCTGGTGATGATGGCCATCGGGTCCACCGATTGGTTGACGCCGGCGGTGGCCTGGTAGCTGGAAATCAGTTGGCTGAGCAGGTCGCTGCTGGTGCTGCTGGTGGAGCTGCCGGAAGCCGGGTCTGTCGAATCCGTGCTGCCCGAGCCGGCGTGGCAGTGGTGGCCATGGTGACCATGGTGTTGAGCCGCCTGCGCCAAATCCTGGATATTCGGAAGCGTGTTGTTTTGCGAGGCGTTGGTGAAATCGGTAGCCAGTTGGTTGAGTGTGGTGGCGGCCGTGGTGTTCCCGTTCGACTGCGCGGTGGTAGCGGCGGTCGTGAGATTGCTGGCGATTTGCTGCGTGATCTGGCTGTACTGGGTCGGGTTCGACTGCTGAAGCTGCTGCAAGGTGCTCAGCAGCTCCGCAAAGGGCGAAAGCTGGTTGACGTCCGCCGCCTGGGAGACGGACGAAGCGCCGTTCATGGTGGTTTTGCCGGACGATGAATTGGCCAGAATGCTGGAAGCCAGCGACTGGGCGTAGTCGCTGGCGATGTTGGTAAGTGAACCGATACTCATGCGGACCGTATGGGCAGCTTGGGTACCAATCGCGAAGTCACAGGAAATCAACTCGATGGCGCTGCGCCGCCGGGCCAAAGTATTGCCGCAGCCCGGGCCCGCGCCAAGATTTGGTCAGTCTGCTTTCGATGTGGCCCCTAGCGTGTCCACGCCGTCCGTCTCCCGCCGCCGGTGCAGCACGATGGCAGCCGCCAGCCCAAGGAGCGTGCACGCGAATCCGAAGTAGACCGAAAACGGCCGGTAGCGCATCGCCACCGTGTGCTTACCAGCATTCACCGCCACTCCGCGGATCACCGTGTTGACCTTCCAGATTTTGGCGGGGCGTCCATCCACCTCGGCGCGCCAGCCGGGGTACCAGTTGTCGCTGACGATGAGCAGCCCCTTGCACGCCATCTCGACGTTGACCCAGACTTGGGAAGGGTTCTCGTAGTAGCCGGTCACGCGATCTTCGCCGCCGCACTGTTCGAGGGGCGGCTGGGTTTTCACCATCACTGCCGTCTTGCGCAGATCGACCGCCGGGTCGCGGACTATGTCGCCGGCTGCGTCGTCATTAGGCGCGGCCAGCGTCTGGTGCACGATCCAGGCGCGCGGAAACGTGTCCGGATTGTGCCAGATCTTGATGCCGCTCTTGCCGGCAAACATTTCCTGCTGGCCGGCGCGCGTGGGCGCGCGGCTCACTGCGTAGTTCATGCCATACATGCGCACCAGGCGATCGTCCCACCATCCGCCCAGCTCCGAAGTCGCGGTCAGCATGCTGACGGTCATAGCTTGCGCGGCGGGAATGCGATACCAATCGCCAAAGCTGAAGTGGACGTCCTTGTCGTCGATCTCCAGGCGCTTCTCGCCGGGCATCGAGCGCAGAAAAACAGCCAGATCGCGCGTATCGTACAGGGCGTTGACCAGCACCATGTGCTTGGCGTCGCGCACGTGGGCCCAATTCCAGCCCACCTCGTTTCCCTGTTCGACGATGAGAAGCAGGGCGGCGCACGCCAGCAGCCACTGCCGGCTCAGCAAGCCGCGGAACCAGAGGTAGTAGAGCGCCGCCGCCAGCACCGCCACCAGGCCGATCATGCCCGGGCGCGGATCGACATCCACCACCCCGCTGGCCACCGCGGGTCTGAGGTAAGCCATCAGCAGGAAGAGCCCGAACGTGACGCCGCCGAACCAGAGCAGCGCTTTCACCACGGCGCGGCAGTGCGCGGCGCCGCTGGAAACCAGGGCCTGGGCCCCCAGCGCCGCCAGCGCCGCCACGGCGAAATGAAAGACGGAAAGGGTGACGATCGGCGCGCGCGATTTTTCGACCAGCGGCCCCAGCGCGTACAGGATTCCGTATAGAGGATCGAACTTAGCCAACGTGTAAAGCAGAGCGGCGATGGCCAGCAGCAGAAACATCCGCACCTCGCGCCGCCGGAACGAACTCCAGACTGCGATCGCCGCAAGGCTGAGCGCCACCGTACCGGTGAACGGGTCGGAGCGCAAGCCCCCGCCGCCGGGCATCACCAGGTACAAGAGGTCGGTGGGACGGAGGCCGCTGTCTTCGTGCTCGGGGTATTCCACTTTCTGGTTCCAGGTGAGCCCGCCGGTTGCGGTCCAGCGCTTGGCCAGTTTGCCGTACTCGGCGGCGGGCACCGTCTGCACCGCGGCCACCAGCGCCATCACCCCGAATACCACACCCAAATGCAACGCCGCTTGTTTGCGCGCGCCGCGGCGGATCAGGGCGGCTGCGCCCACTCCGGCCACGGCGTAAGTCAGCGCCAACGAAGGCGCGTGATGGCCGCAGAGCCAGGATGCCCCCAGCGCCACGCCCGCCCATGCGGCGTTCTTGACCGGCGCCCGGCCGCGCAGCGAGCGCAGCAGAAACAGGAACACCAGCGGCGCCCAAATGGCCGGCGCCACTTGTTGCGGCCATTCGGTGTTGCCGCAGAAGCCGCCCGTGGCAAAAAAAATCGCCCCCAACACCGCCGGTCCGGCAGTACAGCCCAGATCGGCGAAAAACCAATAGGCGAACAGTCCGGCCGCGCAGTGGATCAATACGAACCAGAGGTCCACATAGAAGACTTGAATCTGGCCGTTGTGCAGCGGCGCCAGCGCCAGCAGAAAAGTGAACGGGCTGGTTACCCCCGGTTGCACCTGGCCGATCAACGACTGGCCGAACCACTCATACGGACTCCAAAGCAGAATCGACCAATGGCGAATGGCATGTATCTGCAACCCTAGCCACGGCATGATCTGGTCGGCCTGGTCGGGATTGGCGAGGAAGGTGTACTGCTTGGTGAGGACAAGCTTCCAGAAGACCGCGATCACGCCGGCCACTACCAATAGCGGCGGCCAAAGGCGCGGCCAGACGCGCCCGGCCCACGGGGTCCTTTCAGCCGCGCGTTCGGAAGCTGGAGTCACACTTGCCAAGTACTCCAGCTTAGTACATCATTTCGCAAATAGGCCACCTGTCCTTGCGCGCGCCGTAGGGGCCGGGCATGCCCGGCCCGGCTGTCCGCTGAACTGCCCGGCGCCACCAGTCACACGAAGCTGTGCTTCTGCAACGGCGCACTTAGTGCGGCATCTCGCAACCACGATGGCGTTCTGTCGCACAGCACGCGGGCGAAGCATGCCTCGCCCCTACTACGAACTCGCGGTGGCACGCCGCGCCGTTCGCGGCCACAACGCCAAGGCCCATAGAAACAAAGCCGTCACCAGCGAGATAGCGAGCGATGCCGGCAATATCATCGGCTGAAACCGCATGACCACCTCGTGAGTTCCGGCCGGGACCACCAGACCGCGGAATGCGATGTCGGCTCGAACAATTCCTACCGGAACGCCGTCCACCCACGCACGCCAACCCGGATAGAAATTCTCCGCCAGCACCAGAAACGCCGCCTGCCGTGTGCGCACCGAAAGGCTCAGCGAGTCCGGCCTATAGTCGATTACCTGGACTGCGCCATCGCCTCCAGTTCCTGCCGAACTGAGACCAGCCACCGTCTGGCTGACGGTCGCGGTATCACGGAAACTGATTAACCGCCGCTCCACCAACTCTGTCGCTTCCCGGTCCGACGATACTGGTCTAACCGTGTTCACCAGGAAGAAGCGCGGCATCGCGGCCAGATTCTCGAATAGCTCCAGGCCCAGGGGCAGGCTTTCCAGGCTGCGAAATTGCGGCAACAAGCGCAGGCGTGACGCGCCGCTTTGGCCGGCGACCAGGTATTTGACGTTCATCAGGTCGAGAGCCGGCGAATCGAGGTTTTCGATCGGATAATACCAACCCCAGCGCTCGCCCGAATGCAGTAACAGGCGCAACTGGATGATGTGTTCCAATGCCATCGGGCTCACGCCGTTGGCGGTCGGCACCTGCATGATCGGCCCGCTGGTGGCCCACGCTGTGCCGCCATCCACCGCATCGATCCGAGCAGGGGGATAGTCGCGATCGGCGTAGCGCCGGATTTCATGGAGCAGCGCCGGGCTGCCGTCGAAGGCGGTGCGCGTCACTCCCGGCTCTTCTCTGATCGAAGCGCAGTTCATGGGCCGGCCGGAGCCAACCAGAAACAAGTCCGCTGCGATCACGATTCCGATCGCCAGTCGAGCCGCGTTCGCGATTCTCAGCGTTTCCAGGCCAACCGCCGCCAGGCCGGCAAGACCGAGACTGACAATGCAGTAAGTGTATTCCGGGTGAATCCCCAGCCTGACCTTCTCGGGCAGGATCGGATAAACCAATCTCCAGATAGGCGTGTGTTCGCCTAACATCCATAGCACACCGATCAAAACCATCAGCCCCAGCGCCATCGCGTATCGATTACGCCAGCGAGTTAGTCCATAGATAGCCAGCCCTAAACCGGCAATGCTGCAGTACAGATACAGAAAAGTCGGGTCGCCCGGGCCGCGGAATTGCCTCATGTCGAAGATATGATAATGATCGGGAGCAACCAGCGATACCAGGCTCTCCCAATGCAGCCCGCCGCCTTTTCCGAGCCAATCCGCCCGATATTTGGCGACGCTGTGCTCGGTGAGTTGCATGGTGGGCAGGAATTGCACCGCGGCAAGCGCGATGCCCAACGCGCAGCCGCAGGCCGCACTGAGGAGCAGGCGGAGCCGCGCCAGCCGGACCGCGATGAGAACCACGGCCAACACCGCCGTCGAGACGAAGACGGCGAGTGTAGGTTGCGGAAAGCCGCCCAGGATGGACATGCCGAGCGCCGCCGCCAGCGCTGCCAGCCAGGCCGGCCGGAACCGCTCGCGCAGCTTGAATACCGCCAGCCAGGCGAGCGGCATCCAGGCCACCGCCATCATGGCGCCAATGTGCTCGGCGCGGGAGGCGAAGTATCCGCCGGTTTGAAACATGATGGCCCCGGTCCAGGCGGGAATCGTTGCCGTGCCGAAGTTACGGAAGAGACGATACGCGGCAATGCCGGCCACCCACACCTGCAAAACCACGGCCCATTCGAGAAGCATGGGCAGGCTGTCAGCCGAGGTATGTGCGGCGAGGAACGCGCTGGCGAGAATCAACGGGTGGAAAAAGCACGCTTCGATATTGGCGAACACCGGGTACCCGCAATAGCTAAACGGGTTCCAGAGCGGGAAGTGGCCCTGATGGAGCTGGTCCGTCAGGAACGTGGTCATCGGCAGCTGCACGCCCCGGAAGTCCCAGGGAAACACATAAGCCGCGCTGAACAGGGGCCTATGAAAGAAGACAGCCACGTCCGCCAGCAGCGACGCGTACACCAGCGCTGCGGTGCGCCACGCGGGCGCTTGCTGATGACGGGATTCGGCGGGCACAAAGCTATTCTCGCTCGCGGCGGGGGAGTTTGCTCAAGACGCCGGTGGGTGGCGGCCGCACTTGCTCCGCGCCGCGCGCTCCGCCTACAGTAAGGAAGGCGCGTATGACCGAATCCGGTTTCCTGAATGCCATCCTATACACGGCGCTCGGCCTGGCGGCGTTCGTGGTGGCTTTCGCCATCGTCATCAAGCTGGCGCCCTTCCATCTGTGGAAGGAGGTCGTCGAGGAACGCAACCTCGCCGTGGCGATTCTGGCCGGCGCCGTGGCGCTGGGCCTGTGCTGGATCATCGCCGCCACCATGCATTGAAGGCGTGCCGGTGCATCAGTCCGAGGTCGCGCGGAGGATGCTGCCGGCCTGGATCCCCCTTGCGCAGCGCCGGAGTTTTTGTATTAAGATATTGTTTGAAGCCAGGCGCTGGGCGCTTGTCGCGGATTGGGTGAGCGACAACGGCCGGTTCCGGGATGAGGGAGAATCGCTGTGAACTCCGAGGATCTCACTGCCGCTGGCAGCGGCAGCACGAGGCGGGTTCGCGGCCGGAGGCGGCCTGCCGAACCACAACCAACTCTGCCCTTTGACCCGAAGGTCCTGCTGACCCACATCGGCAAACGAGGGACTGACATCGATCACACCAGCGGGCAGGTCATCTTCTCTCAGGGTGACCCCGCCGATGCAGTGTTTTACGTCCGGAAAGGCAAAGTAAAGCTCTCCGTCGTATCGAACTCAGGGCGCGAGGCAGTGCTCGCGATCATTGGGCCGGGAAGCTTCTTCGGGGAGTCCTGTCTGGCAGCTCAGCCCATCCGGCTGCAGTCCGCGGCTTCGATGGGCGATTCAACGACGGTTCGCGTGGCGAGGCTAGCCATGCTCCAACTGCTTCAACAGAAGCCCGAATTCTCAGAGGTCTTCATGATGCACCTTCTCTCCCGCACCATTCGGGTTGAGGAGGACCTGGTGGATCAGCTCTTCAACTCCAGCGAGAAGCGTCTGGCTCGAATTCTCCTGCTGCTGGCAAACTTTGGCAAGGAGGGCAAAGCCGAGCCCCTGATCGCGAAGATCAGCCAGGAAACACTCGCGGAGATGGTAGGCACCACCCGTTCGAGAGTCAGCTTCTTCATGAACAAATTCAGGAAGCTTGGCTTCATCGAGTACAACGGCGGGCTGAGTGTCCATAACTCGCTTCTCAGTGTAGTTCTGCTCGATGCCGAAGCCACCAAATCCGGGGTGCAGGCTCCTGCTTCCAAGGCGCCGCCGCGCTCGAAAAAATAGTGCCAATCTGAGCAATATTGAACAGACGCAGCGGTAAGCCCAGATTTATCTTAGATATATTCTTAGAAGTTGGGTACCGGCGTATGAGGGGAGAGGGGCAATATTGAAAGTCAGAGGCCAGAAGAGAACTGCGTGCGCAGCGTGCGCGCCTTCGAGCCTCACACAGGCGCCTGAGCGATGGACTTTTGCCGCCGGCGTGAGACGCCGCGGCTCCCAGAACATGGCCAGGCCCTCGGCGATTCGTAGACGCAATGGAACTGGATATTCGGTGGGAGTTTGAGCGGAAGCGGATGCACCGGGAGGGGAGGACGGTTTGCGGTAATCGATGCCACTAAGGGCGTCCGTTTGGATATTGCTGGTTTGGGGCGGGGAGCATCGCTAAGGCGCCGCCCCACACTGGGCGCGACCCACCCCTATCCCCTCCGAGTAGGCATGGGTTGCGCCCAGTTTTTTTGAGTTAACAACGCAGCGGAAGGTGCTGCGGCATAATGCCAGGTCGTGATACACGCGTGATCCGGCTCCGTCGAGACACTCCTATATCCGCCGTCGACCAGAAGGTTGTGGACGTTGCTTACAACCTATGGCTGGCAAGAGGTTTCAAGGGTGGTTCGCCTATCTGGGATCTGCTGACCGCGATACGAGAGGTGAAAGGGACCGGGCCGGCGCGGCTGTTCGTGGTGCCCAAACGAAAACCGATGCGGCCCGATATTGGCCCGCCGGCTGCCTGAGAGCGCCATATACAAGAGGTGTCAAAGTGAAGACGATTCTCGTCCTCGAAGATGAGCCGCCTCTCCTGAAGCTCCTGAGGCACATGCTGAAGCAGTACAAGGTGCTCGAAGCAGCCACCGCGGAGCAGGCCCTTGGGCTCTTCAGCGACCATCATCGTCCGATCAACCTTCTGGTCGCCGACGTGACGCTGCCAACGAGCTCGGGGATCGTCGTCGCCCTGCTTCTTCGCTTTGAGGTTCCCGACATGCCTGTCATTCTGACCTCCGGTTATCCCGAGGCCAACTGGAGCCCCCGCGATTCCGCCGATCTGGAGAGGCTCGGCTCAAAATCGGTGGCGATACTTCAAAAGCCGTTTCCGGCTCAAGAACTGTTGACCACCGTTCGTAGATTGATTGGAGAACCGCAGTCCGCAATCGCGAGAACGGCCTGACGGAACAGCGGCGCTGGATTTCAGCACGCCCATGCCTTGAACAGGCTGGCCGCCCCTGCCGACGCCACCCTCCGCCTGTGATAATCTCGGAAAACATGCTCTTCGAGGCCGACAAGGTGATGTTCGAGATTTACCGCGAAACCGAGTACACCGGCCGCTACCGCGTGGTTTATTTCACCGAATTGCAGGACCACAACAAGGAGAGTGAGATCAATCACGCGCTGGCGGGCGAGCACTTCTACGACGGCTTCATCAAAAACTATAAGAAGGACGAAGCCAAGCAGATCATCGAATCCCTCCTCGCGCGCTTGAACAACGGCGAGCCATTGGAGCCACAGGAAGTGGAACGCGCGTTGGGCGACCACATTTCGGGTTGAAGGCGGCTTCAGGTAGAGGCATTCGGCTTTCCGGGCCCGTTCCTGGAACGGAGCCGGAAAACGAAAATGCCGGAGTGGCACCCGGCCGCTCCGGCATTGTTCTTTTCGATTTGCTCTGTGCGCAGCTAATCGAGCGCGCCTACACAGGGCGGACCAGCCGTCGCCGCATCAGGAAGACCACGCCGGCAAAGGACAAGAGAGAAACCACCAAGGTAGCCGGCAGTGACGCCTCAGGAGTGGCGACCGTGAGGAACTCTTGAGGGCGAGTGACATTGCTAGACCAGCTCGTAGGCGTCCACACGGTTACGGTGGGTCCAGTGTAGATCCCATCGCCGAGGGCGGCCGCTATATCGTCCTCCACGGCCTCCTGGACTGTAGCTGCCGACAACGCACCGATGCCCGTTACATAATTGATCGCGTTTGGGTCGAAGATGGTCCAAATCGCAAAAGACAGCTCGCTGGCGACGATTTGGTTGTTGTAAGTCCCACCGGTCAGCAACTCGTCCGCTAGGTAGGCTACCGCGTTATAGCCTTGCGCGCCGCTATAGATAAAGGTCTGGGATGAGCCGTAGTCTAGAGTGTAGTCGTAGGAATCGCTCTCGAACAACCCACCTGTGTCGCCGCCGGAACCGATCGTTGAGGAATCGACAGTCCAGGTTTCGGGGACGGTGACTTCATCTGTGAAGTCGTCGCAAATCACCAGACCACTATATCCGCTCGATATGGTTGCTTGGTATGGACTAATGTACACGCCACCCATCGAATAGCCATCAGGGTTGGCACCGGCAATGGTGAATGTCTGGGCCAGCGCCAAAGGGGCAAAGCACAATATTGCCACGATGATGCCCACGCACTGCACCGGTCGACTCAATCCCATACGTCCTCCTCCGCAGCCTTTAACACTCCTTGCTCAGGCTTCATTAAGATTACAGCGCCTTCGAGACGTCGTCAATCGTACTAAAGGGCAATCGAAGCCACGGCAACAAAGGGGTTAGTATGGCGCGTTGTCCCCAAAGCACTTGGCCCATCGAAAAGTTCTAGTACGCGTGGCAATGTATAAAACCTCGCGCGTTGGTAACATTGTGCCAGGAGAAATCGGCCCGAACACCGGTTCGCTCGGGCACTGGGTGAGGATCATGCACTGGACGCACGGCGCCGCTCTACATCGAAGTTTCTTGGTGGGCTCGCTGGCCATCGCTTTGGCAGGCTGTTCTTCGGATCCCAATCAGCAGAAGATCAAATACCTCAAGAGCGGCGACGCGTACTTCAACTCCGGCAAGTATCGGGAAGCGGTCATCCAGTTTCGCAACGCGGTGGCTCTCGATCCCCGATTCGCGAAGGCTCATGCGCGGCTGGCTGAAGGCTATTTGAGGCTGGGCAACTCCGAAGCCGCTTACCACGAGCTCTTGGACGCGGTAACGCTCGATCCCAAGGATTCGAACTCGCAATTGGAGTTGGCGAGGCTGCTGATCGCCCACCGGCAGTTCGACCAGGCTGAATCTGCCGCGCAGACGGTTCTGAAATCCGATCCCGCGAACGCTCGCGCCCACGCGATACTCGGCGAAAAGTATTTGTTGAGCCGCGACATTCCGAACGCGATTCGCGAATTCCAGCAGGCCACCGATCTCGCTCCCCACCAGGTCGAGCACTACATAGCCCTGGCGGCTGTCTATCTGTCCGCAGGACAGGCGGCCGAAGCGGAAGCGGTTGACCGGAAGGCGATCGAAGTCAACCCGAAATCGGCTGAAGCGCGCATCAATCTGGGGCAATTCTACTTCACGCAGGGCGAATTGGCCGAGGCCGAGGTGGAGATCCGTCAGGCCGTCGAATTGGACCCCCGTGCGTTCTTGCCGCGGGTTCTCTGGGCCCGAATCCTGGTCCGCGCGGGAAAACTGGCCGACGCTGAGAAACTCTACCAGGGGATCAAAACGATTGCCCCCAACGACCCGCAGGCTTACCAGGCTCTCGGGCATTTTTATGTATCCACCGGTCAGAGAGAGAAGGCGGCCGCCGAATTCCGATCGCTGATGGACGCCAAACCGAAAGACGTTTCCGTCAAGATAAACCTGGTCGAAGTGCTGATCGACCTGAACCGCGTCCAGGAAGCATCCGCCCTGGAGCAGCAGGTCATGGCCGCCAGTCCTGACGATGTACGGGCGCTGCTCGCGGACGGCCGGATTCTGATCGCACAAGGCAATCCGCAGGCAGCGGTCGCGGCTCTCGAAAAGGTGGTGCACGCCGATCCGCAGTCCGCCCTCGGGTATTACTTCCTGGGCGTCGCCCAGCGGGCACTGCGTCTGTCCGATTTGGCCAAGGCCTCATTCGCCCGGGCGCTCGCGCTGGCTCCCGGCTTGGCCGAGGCCCAAGCCGCGCTGGCGTCCCTTACGGCCGCTGCGGGAGAAAACGACGAGGCCTTGCGCTTGGCGGGCAGCGCCTTGCAGGCGCGCCCGGGACTGCCTCTGGCGCAGCTTGCCAACGCTAAGGCGCTGATGGCGAAGGGTGAGCCCCAGCAGGCGGAAGCGGCGCTCGAGGACATGCTTAAGCAAGATCCGACATCGCTTCCCGCCCTGGCTCAATTGCTCAACCTGTACCTGGTTCAGGGCAAGACCGCGCAGGCCGTCGAGCGCATTGCCGGCCTGGTCCGGCAGAACCCGCAGAATGCCGGGTTACACTTCCTGCTAGCGCTCGGTTACTTCGACCTGAAGGACCTGGACAAGTCCGAGGCCAACCTGAAGCAGGCGATGGCGCTCGATCCGAAGACACCGCAGGTGTACAGCCTGCTCGGAAACATTCACCTCGCCAGGGGCGCCGTTGACCAGGCCAAACAGGACTTCCGCAAGGCGATTGAGGCCAATCCTTATAACCTCTCGAACTACCTCGCGCTGGAGGCTCAGTACGAGCGGGAGGGCAACTGGGAAGAAGCGAAGAAGCTCTGCGAAAAGGCGCATGAGATCGACCCGGAATCCGCCATCGCCGCCGGCGAGCTGGCGTTTCTGTATCTCGACCACGGCGGCGATGTCAACGTGGCGTTCTCTCTCGCTCAAAAAGTGAAGCAGAAGATGCCCCGCTCCCCGCTCGCAGCCGATACGCTTGGCTGGGCTTACTACAAGCTGGGATCTTTCGATTCCGCCGTGGCGCAGTTGCAGGAGTCGGTGAAAGCGGCGCCGAACAACGCCATGTTCGCATTTCACCTGGGAATGGCCTACCTCTCCGCCCATCAGTCCGACGCAGCCCGAAGGACGCTGCAAAGGTCCCTTCAGGACGATCCGCACTCACCTTTCGCCGCCGGCATCAAAGAGACACTGGCGAAGATGGTGGCCGGCACGAGATAGACGGCGACGGCTCCGCCGAGTCCAATGCGACGGTCATCCATATGGCGTTACACTTAAAGAGCGGCGGCGCTACTGCGGAATTGTGCTGTTCGCTACCTTTGTAACATGTACACGGAGTTCTTCGGCTTACAAAAGCTACCGTTCAACCTGACGCCCGACCCGGAGTTTCTCTTCCTTTCGCCTAAGCACCGGGAAGCGCTGGCGGGTTTACAGTACGCGGTTCTCGGCCGAAAGGGCTTCGTCGCTCTGACCGGCGACGCAGGCACCGGGAAAACAACCCTCCTCAGCGCGGTTGTAAGTCAATTGCCCGCCGGTCAAGTGCTGTCCAGCATTCTGTTGAATCCGACCCTCACACCGCCGGAGTTCATTGAACTTCTCCTGCTGGACTTCGGAATTAACGACATTCCCCCCAGTAAAGCGCAGCGTCTCTGGACGTTGCAGAACTTCCTGTTGCAGGCCTATCGCAGTAACCGGATTGCGATGCTGGTCGTCGACGAAGCTCACAAATTGAGCGACGAAGTTCTGGAAGAAATCCGCTTGCTGGGGAACTACGAGTATGGCGCGGACAAGTTCCTGCAGATCGTGCTCTTAGGCCAATGTGAGTTGGACGATCTGCTGGACCGGCACGAGGCGCGCCAGTTCAAACAGAGGATTGCGTTGCGCCTGTACATCGACCCGCTTACGGCCGCCGAAACTTCGGATTACATACGGTTCCGTTGGGCAAAAGCGGGCGGCTCCGGCGAGCCGCCATTGACTCCGGAGGCGATTGAAGGCGTGGTGCGGTGGTCGGGAGGAATTCCGCGGCTGATCAACTCCATTTGCGATTCGGCGTTGCTGATGGCTTACGGGGATACCTGTTCCTCGGTGGGGGCGCGCTACATCCGCGATGCGGCCATGAATCTGGCTCTCATACCGTCCCTCGCCGCGCCAGCCATGCCCGCGCAACCAGGGGTAGTTTCCGTTGCCGCCGAGGCGGCGCCGAAACTGGGGCCGGTTGAGGTTCCACTGCGCCAGAACACCGGTTCCGATTCGTTCGATGTCGACAACGAAATCCCGACCTTGGCGCGATATGGTCTCGCCCGGAAGAATTCTTCCATCCTGAAGCGATTGGCCGGAAAATTCGGATTCTCGCAATGAGGCAGGGCCGCCGTTGGGAAGCTGCCGAGCGATGGCGAAATGCGCCGTCGCCGCGGCCCGTCCGCGTCCCAGCCCGTGCTATCCTGAGCGCGAATGTTTCGTCACCAGCGTAACGCCCGTGTGCTGTTCGGACTGTCGGACGCGATCCTGGTCACGCTCGCCTTTGAGCTCGCCTACCACCTGCGCGTCGTCCAGCACTGGCATTTTCTGTTTTACCTCACCGCCGAAAAAATGGCCCTGGTGCTGGGCTTCTCGCTATTCGTATGGCTGATGATCGGGTTGTGGCTCGGGGTCTATGACAAGCTCGATTCCGCCCACCCGCGCACTATCCTCAGCGACTCCGCGCGGCAATGCGTCTATGGCGGACTCTGCCTGCTGGTTTTTGAGTACGCGCTGCGGATGGACCTCAGCCGCTTTTTCCTGGCCCTTTACACCGCTCTGGCGTGGGTGATGCTGTTGGTATTCCGGCTCACTGCCGGCCGCGTGGTGGGCGTCATCCGCCGTGAATTTGCCACCCCTCACTATGTGATGGTGGTGGGCACCGGGGAGCGGGCCACGCGCTTGGCGAGCCTGGTGGAGGCGTCGGCGAAGTATGGCGTTCGCTTGCGCGGGTTCTTCAGCGAATCGGGCGGCGCGCCGGCTGAGATCGCCCTGGGCGCCGTCCACAAGGTGTATCCCGTCGCAGAGCTGCCTTCCTTCTTGCGCCAGCACGTGGTCGATGAAATCATCTTCGCCGTCGGCAGCGAGAGCCTGGCGGAATTGGAAGAGGTTTTTCTGCTCTGCGATCAGGAGGGCGTGCGCACCCGCGTCGCGGTGGATTTCTTTCCGCACGTCAACAGCACCGTTTCCCTGGACCGCCTGGAATCCACGCCGCTGCTGACGTTCACGGCGGCTCCCGACGACGAGATTCGACTCCTCGTGAAACGCTTGACCGATGTCGCCATCTCCGCCGCCGGCCTGCTGGTGCTGGCGCCTTTCATGGCGGCGATTGCGGCCCTGATCCGGCTTACCTCGCCCGGACCGGCGATCTTCACGCAAGTGCGCTGCGGGCTCAACGGCCGCCAGTTCCGGTTCTACAAGTTCCGCTCGATGTGCGAAAACGCCGAGCAGCTCAAGCCCTCGCTGGCCCACCTCAGCACGCGCCAAACGGCGTTCAAAATTCCGGACGATCCCCGCCTCACCACCGTCGGCCGGTACTTGCGCAAGTTCTCTGTCGACGAATGGCCCCAATTGTGGAACGTGCTGCGCGGCGATATGTCGCTGGTGGGACCGCGTCCGGCCGTCCCGAGCGAGGTGGAACACTATCAGCGGTGGCAGCGGCGGCGCTTGCGCATGCGGCCGGGACTCACCTGTCTGTGGGCCGTTTCCGGCCGCGACAACGTCGATTTCGACCGCTGGATGAAGCTGGACATGCAGTACATCGACAATTGGTCGTTGGCTCTCGATTGGAAGATCCTGCTGCGCACCATCCCCCGCGTGCTGATTGGCCACGGGGCCAACTGAGGGCCTGCCCGGCAATAGCTTACCGCTCACTGACGGTCGCGGCCCCGATCGCCCAGCGTGAAAGTTACATGTCCACAGGCACTTACAGGGAATCCCACGCCCCGATGTCCGGACCGATAGTAATCCCGGTTATGCTCTGTGACCTTGCCGAGGTTAACAACACCCTGTGTACCAAAGGTGGGATGGACCGCGCGAAATCATCACCTTAGGATTACAAGGTATGCGAAGCTCGACGGTAACGGAGACGCTTCCCGGCCCAGACGACACCTTATATAGCGCGCAAATCACTATAGGAGGCGAGGTCGAGCCAGAAGAAGTCTCCCTGCCTGGCCGCAATCGCGCCGCTCGCGGTATCCTCACCGGCATCCTGTTGGGCGCGGGCGCTTGGGGTGCGATCTGGGTGGTTGCGTCGGCCCTGTTGCGCCATCGCGGATAACCGGCGCGAGTTCCGCTGGACCGGAATTCGAGCGCTGCTGCCTATTCCAACACCAGAACCTGCAGATGTGAGCCATCGGCTCCGCCGCGATAGACGCGTTCCATCGCCTTCTTGAAATCCGCCGGACGGGCGTTCGGAATATCCAGAAACTGCTGCGGATTCCGATCCACTAGCGGGAACCACGAGCTCTGAATCTCCACCATGATGCGGTGCCCGGAGCGGAATGTGTGGAATACGTCCGGCATCCAGAACTCGATTGTCTCCGCCTTTCCCGGCGTGAACGGCTCCGGCTTGGAAAGGCTGTTGCGGAACTTGCCGCGGAACGGTTCGCCGCGCACGAGCTGCTGATAGCCGCCCATGTGCACGCCCTTCAGGTTCGGGTCGGGGTTGGGATAATCGTTTGGATAAACATCGATCAGCTTGACGATAAAATCCGAGTCTGTGCCCGAAGTGGATACGCGCAGCACCGGCGTGATGGGCCCGGCGATGGTGACGTCCTGCTCGAGCGGCTCGGTTTCGTAGGTCAGCACGTCGGGACGCGTCGAGGCGAAGCGCTGGTCGAACGTCATGTAGTCCACCGGCATCCCCATACCGGGAGCGATTTCACCGGTCGAGGGCACCGGTTTGTTGGGATCGCTGAAGTACTCGTCGAAACCCGTGGTGGCCGGCGCGCTCCAGGAAAGCTTGCCGTCCGCATCGAAATAAAGCGAGCGCGCCGCGCTGTTCTTCGGCGGCCAGGCGTCGAAACGGTGCCACTCGTCGCGTCCCGTTTCAAACACGATCGCCTTGGGCATGCTGCCATCCGCAGCCGCTTTCAGCCCGTTGCCCTTGCCCTTCAGGTCTTGAACGAAGAACGGGAGCTCGATGTTCTCCTGGAAATACTCGGAGGTCTTCGTCTGGAAATTCAGATTGCCTAGCGTATCCCCCGGATCGCGGGCCCAGCCGCCATGCCGCCACGGGCCCATCACCAGGGTATCCGGCGCGATGGCGCCATTCTTCTCCAGGGAATCGAACAGCTTCAAGGGTCCGGCGAGATCCTCGGCATCGAACCAGCCGCCCACCCACATCACCGCCGGCGTCACGTTCTTCATGTACGGGGCCTGCGCGCGCGCCTGCCAGTACGCGTCGTAGGTGTCGTGCTTGACGGTGTCGTCCCAGTAGGTGCTCTCGTGCTTCAGATATTTCTTGTCGGCGTTCGACAGCGGACCCATGCGCAGGAAGAAATCGTAGGCGTCCATGGTGCCGGGATCGAAACCGATAGCCGGCTGCGGCCGCTGCGGGCCCCCTTTCCGCGGCAGGAAGCTCGAGTAAAAGCGGAAATTCGCGGCCAGATGAAACGCGCCGTTGTGATATCCGTCGTCGCCGTTGCCGACATCGCCCATCGGGGCCTGCGGCGAGACGGCCTTCAGCGCCGGGTGGGAATTCATCAGGGCGTGCGCCGCGAAGAACCCGGGATAGGAGATTCCCCAGATGCCCACCTTGCCGTTGTTGTTGGGGACGTTTTTCACCAGCCAGTCGATGGTGTCGTAGGCGTCGGTGCTCTCATCGGTCTCGGTGGGGCCGTCGTAATGCGGCTTGTGCGGGCGCACATCCACGAACGTGCCTTCCGACATGTAGCGGCCGCGCACATCCTCATAGACGAAAATGAAACCCTCTTTCTCCGCGGCAAACGACGGGCCGATCTGCGACTTGTAATTGTCGGCGCCATAGGGTCCGACGTTGTAGGGCGTCCGCATCATGAGGATCGGATACGGCTCGGTGGTATCTTTCGGAACGTAGACCGCGGCGAACAATCGCACGCCGTCGCGCATCGGAATCCGGTATTCGTACTTGGTGTAGTGCGCCAGGGTGTAAGCCAACCGCGCGCGCGTGACCTCGGTAGCCGGCGGCGGCTGCGCCGCAGGTTGGGCGCTCAGCGCGGCGCCCGCGAGGAGAAGGCTGAGGGTGGTTAATTTCTGAATCGCCATGGGAAGGCCATCGTAGCAAATCTGCGAGCCGCGCAGGGCGCTCTATACAGGTTCTACGAGGGCTTGGAGCATTCCGGACTGCCGGACGCGCTGATGGCCGACCTTCGTCGGGGGGAGGAGAGGCAGTTGATGGAGCACGCGCTATCGAAGAATCGATAGGGCGGTTGGTTCATCGAACCTTCTCAGCAATTTCTTAGGAGCGACGCTTACGGGTGACCACGCTCAGACCGATGAGCGCACCACCCAGCAACAGCATAGTGGAAGGTTCCGGGGCCAGGGTGTCGGCTTCCGTGTACCGATTGCTCAAATCCACAATGGATCCGTTGGTGCCGCTGACTATAGTGAAGTCGTCCGTGACATCGAGCACGGTTGCTGCGAGGCCCGTAATTGCGCCCGAAGGCGTGGTGGTACCACTAGCATCCGTGATCGTCTCGCTTCCGCTGCCTGTCCCACTGGTAGCATCGACGGTTTTCTGCCATGTGGCGCTATCGCCACCGTTGTCCTGCAGGCCCGCCGTCGCGAGCACGATCGCATAATAGGTTGGGTCCGAGCTTGCCGGAAGAGCGGTTGGGTCCAGTGTAACCGTATACGTCAGGCCGAAGTTGCTGGTGAAGCCGTTGCCGTCATTCAGGTTGAAGAGAACAATCTGGCCTTGCGTGCCGGAGATCTGGATCGTGGCGGTCACATTGGAATCTACGCTGCCGGAGGTGACATCGAAGTTCGTGAAAATATAGTCGCCGGCTTCGCATTCGAAGCCCGAGCCAGTCAGAGTGGCGAACCCTATTGGGGAGGTGCCGCAGGCCGGCACCGTGCCGGCGCTGCCAATGCCGGCCAGCGCCACGACAGCCAATATGAGAACGAAAATCTTCTTCACCCTAGAAGTCCTCCTGTGGTGCGACCTAAGCTCTTACTTTCCTCGACACTTGATCAACTGGAATTTCCATTTTAGACTGTCCGGTCCTATTTGGGTACCCCAAAGCGCCGGCTTCAGTCCTGAGAGTACCATCGTTCCCCTCTTGGGAAACCGTCTTCGTACCTCGCTGGCCTTCAGTGGCCGATGTTGAGTTTCGCTATGTCCCACTCGATCTGCTCCGCGTATTCGCTTCATGCGAGATGGATCATTGTTAAGCGTTGCGCGGCTCGGCACCTCATCCTCCCTATCACCATTTTTTTGGACAGGGCATAATAGCAGTACTGTGATACAGTATTTCCGATAAGGAGACCCACAATGCGCCATTCTGGCATTTGCTTCGCGCTTTTGCTCCTTTTTCCAGCTTAACGGCTTGCCGCCGCAGCAATACCCCACCGTGTTTGCGAACGGATGGACCACGGGTCCTGCGGAAGTAATCGTTTCATCGGCGGCCACCGCTCCCTAACCCGGCAGAACCGGAACCAAACAGGTCCAACATCGAAAAGTTGGAGGCAATTTCAGAGTCGAGCCGAGTGCCCGTCAGCATTGGCCCAGAACGCGGTACCCGAAAATATCCTGCCAGGGAACGGCAGAATTCAACCGTAGAGGCACTGACGGTCGCGGCTCGGCACGGCATCGGAGCCGCCACTGTCAGGGAGCGTTAGGTACAGTAATTTCTTGACGAGCGCTACGCGAGGAGCCGGGTCCAGTCCAGAGTCGCGGCTAGTTGTTGGCCAACGGCCACGAGAGTGGGAATTGTGGAGAGATCGATTTCGTCGATGTCGCTGGGGAGGAGAGGGTTGATGTTGGTCGCGATGCCGGGCCACTGGCGGTTCACGGCTTGGTCGGCCCAGTCCTCCGAGGTGTCGATCAGGGTGTTGACGGTCCATTCGACGATCTTCAAGAGGCCGGACGGAGGCGCGCCGGTGCCGGGGTAGTAACCGGTTCCGAGTGCGATCACGCGGGTACCGTCAGGGGTAAAGGCGTCATACTGGAAGGCCTCGACGCAGGCTTGGTAGACGGGATTGGCCGTTCCGCCCACACCGCCATCGAAAAAGTAGATGGTCCGGCCGTCGATGCCATCGATCTTCCAGTGGTCGAAATACGTGGGACAGCAGGCGGACGCGACCGCGGCATCGATCAGCTTAACCGAGCCAGTGGTTCGGGCGTTCCGGGGATTGTCCCTGACAAAGAACCAATTGCGTCCGTTCATTGCGGTCGCGGAGATCATCACGCCGATGGGGCAATCGTTGACCGCCCAAGAGGCGGCGGCGCCGAAGACGCTGGCGAGCACGTCGCGAAGGTGAGCCGGATCGTATATAAAGCCTTCGGCGACCCGCTTGGTGTCCGCGACGATGCCGGCGGGGGTGAAAATCTCCTTTGAGCGGTCGGTGTAAATCTTCAGGATGTCGGTGGCGGGAACGCCGGCGGCGACGGCTGCCGTAAGCAGCGCACCGGTGGAGGTTCCGGCGCAATAGGCAATGTGGTCGCGGGTGGTCCCGCCGAGCTGCGCTTCCAGTTTCACCAGGCAGCAGGCGGGGATGATGCCGCGGATGCCGCCGCCGCGGATGGACAGAATGTATCGCACGGTTTGAGTCGCCCCCGGCCATCTTACCACCCGATTCGCTCTCTGCTCGCCTTGTTGAGAGCCTCAATATGTGGCCGAACGCCGCACACGCAGCCCGGCAGTTCGTGTGGGTTTCGCCGGCCTACTCGAGTTTCAGCGTCAGGATGGTCAGGGAGTGGGCGGGGAACTTGTAGACGAAGCCGTTGCCGGCTGGCGTGACGGCGATGGTGCGGGTGGTAGGACGGACTTTCTTGTCGTCCTCAAACGTGTTGACGGTTTTCAGGTCGGGGTGGTTCATCTCCCACACGGCGATCTCGCGGGGGATGCGTCCCCCGGCGCTTTCGATGCGCGCGGCGATATCGAGCTTGGAGCTATGGTTGAGAACGTTGAGGAAAGCGCGCCGGCCTTTCTCGTCCCAGGTGGCGGAGACATCCAGGTAACCGACACGCTGGCCCTGATAGTCGTACGAAGGGGTGGTCACCAACGCGTCGAGCGACTGGTTGCCGCGCTGCTTGCCGTATTGGACCAGCGGCCAATAGGTGGTCTGCAGAAAGAGACCGGTCTTGTTAGTCACAATCGGCGCAATCACGTTGACTAACTGCGCCAGGTTGGCTACCTTCACCACATCGGCGTGGCGAATGAAAGAGTTCAGAAACATGCCCATCGCGAGCGCGTCCTCTACGTTGTAACGCTCTTCGAGACCCATGCGGCCGGTCTCGTACTCGGATCGGCCGAAGGTCCGATACCAGACATTCCATTCGTCGAACGCAATGTAGATGGGGTGGCGCGCGGTCTGCTCTTCGCGCGCGGCCTTGATCAGTCCGTCTACAATGGCGATGCGGCGATCGATGTCGGACCCGGCGGCGAGAAACTTCTCTAGGTTATTATCACGGTTGCCGATATAAGTGTGCAGGGAGATATAGTCGATATCGTTTTTCAGATAGTCGAGCACGGTGCGATTCCAGCCAATCCAATCGGCGCCCGGCGAAAAGTTGGAGCTGCCGCTGGCGATCAGCTTGACGGAATCGTCGGCGCGGCGCATGGCTTTGGCCGCCTCCAGCGCGAACTTGGCGTAATCTTCGGCGTTGCGGTGGCCCAGTTGCCAGGGCCCGTCGATTTCGTTGCCGAGGCCCCAGATCTTGACGTTCCATGGCTTGTCGCGGCCGTTGGCGCGGCGCAGGTCGGCATAGTAAGTGTGAGCGGGCTCATTACAATACTCCACCCAGTGGCGGGCTTCATCGATGGTGCCGAGGCCGGCGTTGATGCAGACGTACGGCTCGGCGCCGATCCGTTCGCAGTAGCGAAGGAACTCGTCAGTGCCGAAGCGGTTCGATTCCAGGGCGCCCCAGGCGTTATCGCGCCGCACGGGACGCTTCTCCTTCGGCCCGATGCCGTCCTCCCAATGGTAGCCGGAGGCGAAGTTGCCGCCCGGCCAGCGGAGCAGGGAAACGTTGAGGCCCTTGACGGCGTCGATCACGTCCTTGCGGAAGCCGTCGGCATCGGCCAGCGGGCTTCCCTCGTCGTAGATGCCGCCATAAATGCAGCGGCCGAGATGCTCGGCGAAGTTGCCGAACAGATGCGGGTCCACTTCTCCGACGACGCGCTCGGTGTCGATCTTGATGCGCGCCTGCGGCGGAGCCTGGGCGAACGCCAGCAGGGTAGCGGCGAACGCGGCTGCGAGCGGTGTGGCGAGCCCCACGAGGCGGCGCCAAATTCCACGATTCACTTTGGACGGCATGGTCTACCTTTCTTTCCCCGCGGCGCCGGGCCTCCAGCTTGCCTACGCAGGGGGGGATCCAAATGCGCGCCGGCCCCTGAATACTGCCGCAATCGCGCGCGCCCATGCGGACTCGATGATGCAATTCGCGAATGAAATGGTATCTCCCGTTCGCATCAGGCCGTTGGAATGGCGGACGCGGCTGATGAAGTAGCGAATCGCCGGGTTCTGAATTCCAGTCTTCAGCATGCGCGCGAGGATTCCTCCGCATCGAATCGCCTAGATTACCCCAGCCTGACTCTCACCCGCAACGATCCCGGCACAGGCTCTTCGGAAACCACAATCATGTATCCGCCCCCGCAGCCGGAATACATCGCGCCCGGGTACCGCGATTGAAACCAGCCAAGAATCGCTTTCAAATCGAGAGGAATGGCCGGATGTTGCACGGTGTGCGGCAGAATCGCTTCCCAGCACCGCATGGAACGGTTCATAGAGGCGCCGAGGCAGCGGATGTCGGTGTTCACGATGGCGTTGAAACAATCCTTGCCGGTACGGCCCAATTGTCCGATCCACGCGGGATCCAGGTTTTGAATGCCCAGGGGGCTATAGCCGGCGGGACGCTGGTTGATGGGAACCAGCGAGAATACTCTCTCTATCCAGCGCGCAATTTCCGGATCGCAATTGGATTCGATGTGCGCCGGAAATTTTCCCTCGTCGACGCCGGCATCGTAATCGAGCCGGCTCACGCCGGGATAAAGCAGCCCAATCATGTCTTGCGAGCCGGAAGGCTCGGCCTTCCCGGCATTCTCCGCCCAGTACAATTCGCGGACCAGTTCCGCTCGAGGCCGGTCCGGAAGGGCGCCGTTCCACAGGCTGGTCGCAATCCGGCGCGTGCTGCTGGCCATGCCGCAGCGATCCATCAACCAGCAAGACGGCTCCAGCGCCACCACCACCATCGACCCGGGACGATCCGGATTGTGCCTGGAGACGAACGGCTGGTCGATCCAGCCGCCCGCCAACGCCATTCGATGCGGGATGGCGCTGGCGATGAAGGCGAGATCTTCGTTTGGGCCGCCGCCATCCGGACCGCCAAGCAGCGAGGCAGGCCGGGCGGGCCCCTTGGATTTGAGACGCTCCACGGCTAATCTTTCACTACATGTTTCCCGGCCTTGCGATCCGCGTATTGTTGCGCGATCCATGCGTGGGTTTTTTCCATGCCGGCGCGGAGCGGCGTGTGGGGCTCCCAATCGAGCACGCTTTTGATAAAGGCATTGTCGCTGTTTCGCCCGGCGACCCCTTTGGGGGCATTCAGGTCATATGTGCGCAGGAGCTTCACGCCGGCGATCTCTTCGACCATGGCCGCCAGATCGTTGATCGAGATCAGCTCGCTTGAGCCGAGGTTGACGGGTGTCGCAATCAGACGATCGCAGTGCATAATCTGATCGATGCCGAGCACGCAGTCCCCGATGAAGCAGAAACTGCGGGTTTGCGAACCGTCGCCCCAGATCTCGATGGCGGTTTCGCGGCGGTCGATGGCTTCGATTACCTTGCGGCTGAGCGCGGCGGGCGCTTTCTCGCGGCCTCCGAACCAGGTGCCGTTGGGGCCGTAGATATTGTGGAAGCGGGCGATGTGAGTTTCCAAACCGCGCTCCGCCCAGTATTCCTGGCAGAACATTTCCGAGATCAATTTCTCCCAGCCGTAACCTCTTTCGGCCATGGCCGGATATGCGTCCGATTCCTTGAGGGCGCGGACGTTCGGATCCTGCTGCAGGTCCGTATTGTAGGCGCAAGCCGAAGAGGAAAAGAAATAGCGCTGGGCGCCGGCGCGCCAGGCTGCCTCAAGCAAGTGCGTGTTGATCAAAATGCTGCGCAGGCACTCGACGCGAAAGCGCTCGATGAAGCCCATGCCGCCCATGTCAGCGGCCAGGTTATAGACCTCGGCGGCGCCTTCGACGGCCTGGATGGCGTTCTCTTTTTCGCTCAGGTCCATTGGGAGCGATTCCACGCCGGGCACGCGCTGATACCATTCCGGCAGGGGCTAGTGCAACGGCAGAATTACAGTCGGCGGTCGGTAATTCCAAAGCCCACTAAATAACGATAAAGTAATCGTTTTTGATTGTAGCCCGCACACCCGCCCCTGTCAATCCGCCTGCATGTCTGGTATGCCAGTTCCCGCAGCCCGTTACCGCCAGGGGCGTTCCCAGCCGCGCCACCAGCCGGTGTCTTCCAAGCCGAGCGCATTCCAGCACAGATCGAGCGTTTTGGCGTCGCCTCGCACGGCGCCGGCCCGCAGGTCGCGCGGCACGTCCACCAATTGGGCGAAGCGGTCGAAGACCTCGCCGCGCGCGGCGGCGGGGACGCGCGCCAGCAGGTGCCAAAGCGTCAGCGCGTCGCGCGGCTTGGCGGCGGCAAGCACGCGCGGCAGCGCCGTGTTGTCGCCGGTTTCGTAGGAAGCCAGCGCGCTGGTGAACGCCTCCGGAGCATCTTCGTAAAACGGAATGCCCGGACCCTGCCGCTGGCGGGTGGGGCACTCCGCTCCGGCGGGGATGAACGATTCGCGCCCGTGCGACTGGAACGCCACCCAGCCGGTTTCGACGCGCAGCAGCCCGTTGCCCGCTTTATCCACATCGAGCGTGTACTGACAGCCCAGATCTACCGCGCGGGCCGACGCCGTTTCCACCACGAATTCCCACGGCGGAGCCCAGATGAAAGCATGCAGCCGGCCGCGGCGGAGCTCCAATTGACGGCTGGTGGCAGCGCGCAGTTCCGAGCCCGGGCCGAGTTCGACGCGGCCCACCGCTTCGGAGTCGAGAGTAATCCGCGAGTCGCCCGTGCGCAGAACCTGGCCCTGCAGCACGGTTACACTTCCCATGCGCCATGCGGTGGGCGCGGCCGGCGCGCCGGCGCCGCGAAACAGCAATGCGGAGCCGGCCACCAGCACGGCGGCCGCGGCGGCCAACAACCTGCCACGCGCGAGCCGCTGCCGCGCACCGGGCAGGCCGTGATCGAACCGGTAGCGCAGGCTTCCCAGGGACGCTTCGATGCGCTCAATTTCCGGATCGGGCGGCCCGGATCGGTCCCAAATATAGTCTTCAGGCATTTGCGTCGCCTTTCCACAGCTCGCGCAGGATCTTCATGCCGCGGCACAAATTCACCCGCACCGAGTCCGGGGTAAGCCCGGTTTGCCGGGCGATTTCCGGGCCGGTCAACCCTTCCACCAGCCGCATGATGAGGGTTTCACGATAGGCTGCCGGCAGGCGGCGCAGCAGGTCCAAGGCCACCAGTGCCTGATCGCCGCCGCCGGCCACGCGAAGATCAGCCTTGGTGCCGAGCGAAAACTCCGCGCGCCGCCGGCCATCGCGGAAATAATCGATGGCGCGACGGCGCGCGATGGCGCCCAGCCAGCCAGGGAAAGCTACGACGGTGCGCAGCTCCCCCAGCCGTTCGATGGCCGCCATGAAAACATCCTGTACCAGATCCTCCGCGTCGGCCGGCGGCACACGCGCCAGCAGAATGGCGTGAACCATGCGCGCGTAACGGAGGTAGAGCTCGCCGAAGGCGGCGCGGTCGCCGCCTGCGGCCCGGTGAATGAGACGCTCGTCCTCGACCGGCTCGGGAATCGTCGCGAGCATTACATGCATCTTACTGCCGCAACATAGCCTCGATGTCGGCGGAGCTGAATGGCTGGTGGCCGGCCTTATCGTGATAGCGGTCCACGCCATCCGGCCCGGCCATCACCAGCGAGCTGGCGAACAGGCTGCCGTTAGTGGCCTCCAGGCGGATCACCCAGCGGCCCTGTTTCGGCCACTGCTGGGCGAGCGCGAACATGCCGGGCGTGGTCAGCGGTTCCAGTTTTAGCGGTATCTCGCGCCGCTCTCCATTGATGGTTCCAATCGCAGTGGCGCTGATTCTGGTGGCGCTCGGCTGCACGCAGCCGGCCGATTTGACGGTGAGCACGGCGTTGAGCTTGCGGGCTTCGGGGCTGGCTTCGGGATTGCCCAGCGTCAGGTAGAAGCCTCCGGCCCACAGTGACCCTGCCAGCGCCATTAGCGCCGCGGGCGCGGTAATTCGGAGTATGTTTCGCATCCTTTTGTCCCTCCTTGGGAAATGAAATCTGCGGGAAAGACGCGGGCGGAGGCGAAACTGTTAACCGGCTATCCAGCTTCGAAGCCGGGCGAAATGCCGGTCGCAGCCGGGGCTTATCCGCGACCGGGTAACACCACCGCGAGGCGCTGCTTGAAGCCGTCCGGACCCAGGACAGTGCTGGCAGGAACCACCCCGCCGGCTGCCCGGACAGGCAAAAACGAGGGTTCCCGATACGGAAAACCAGGGATTTTTTCCGCATTCCGGGAGGCCTAACACACCTTAACCCTTGTAAAATCAATCATTCGTGTGTGGTCTGTAAATTGCAGCAGCGACCTGTGGGTTCGTTAAGGTGAAGAATATCCTCATCGTCGATAGGGATCTGGGATTTGTGTTCTGGCTGGGCCAAATCCTGGATGCGGCCGGATACGTCGCTGTGCCCGCAAAAGGAGTCGCGGAAGCGGCTGAAATCGTGGACATGCTGCGCCTGCCAGTCGACGTGCTGATCGCATCGCCGGTGGAACATGGTGTTAGCGAGTTCGCGGGGAAGCTCCGTTTCACCTCTCGGGATCTCCACGTAGTCGCCTTGGGCAACGAGGGAGACTTAGCTCAGATGATGCCACCTTCTTGGGCGACCTGGAAGCGCAAGCCACGGCAATGGGATGAAGCTGCAAAGTCCGAATGGCTGGACTTGATTCGCGACCTCGACTGCCGCTTGATGGCGTCGACGTCCCGCGGCTGACGCGCCAGGACGAAACCGCCCGCTCGGAAATGCAGAAACTCCAGTGGCATGCTGTCTCCGGCCTCAGAAAACGAGGTGAGCCGTCAGCTTATCTCATTTCGGCAGGGACCGGCGGGTAACGCCTTTCCGGACACAAGCGGGTGCTTGCGGTCGATAAACGATGCAGGGTCTTGCGCTTCTGTCGCAGGTTTTCGAGGCGTTTGGCGACCTCGTTCATAACGTACCCAAACAATGCTACCAAGCCCGTGAATGATAGTGGCACTGCCCACATCTCAAGACGCATTGGTACCTCCAATCATCGCTTCAGCATGAGCACGGAGACGTAGTATCACTTGAACACCCATCACGATGAATGCTCCCCGGGGTCAAGAATATAGGCTTCGGATAGCCCCTGCAAGCTAACGAACGTTAACCAGGGTACTGCGGAACGGTGAGTACTGCTGTACCCACCGAAGTTACCAGCTTTCTTACCGTTGGCTGGCTCCCCCGGCTTGCACCCGGCGATCGAACTCCGCCGATTGCTGGCGCGGTATGCTCAACGATTGCCAGTCCTCCTGCTTGAAGTGCTTGGCGAGGAATACAATTTGTCCGCAATGGTAGGAATAATGGGCAACTTGGCGATTGATAGCCTGCATCACGGAATGGGCTTCGCGGCGAATCGTCACCGTGCGTTGAAGATCCAGCTCTGAGAGCGGTTCCAGTGCGCTGAATGCACACTGCCAGCCCGCGTCGCCTTGGCAGGATCGCCGTTCGGCATAATCACCAGCGTTCCAGTGCGCTGAATGCACACTGCCAGCCCGCGTCCCATACAGCCAGCAACTCTGCGCGCGTGGCCGGAGGACCGGTGAATTCGGCGTCCCGATGGCGGTCCGGTTTTTCCCCATCGCTGGTCAGAAAGTCCGTCCATCGAGGTCGCAAATTGCCGGCCATGTGCTTCACAATCACGGCAATGGAGTTCATTTCGCCGTCCAACACGGTGAGGAGTTGTTGGTCCGTTACTTGAGCCATCGCTCTTTCCGCCAGGCCCTTGTAATAGCGGAACAGATCGAGCGAATCCGTCAGATACGAAGTCGTGAACCGTAACGCCATACGGTTCATGTTTGCGCTTTCGAAGGGTGATCGCAAGACCGGCCGGGCGCGAGCGCCGGCGCTACACCCGCTCCACACGGTCCATCTCCAGGAATTCCTGGATGTGCGGATGCTCGGACTTCGCCAGGCCATCGACCGGGCCGAAGTAAATCGCGGCGCCCTCGTACAGAAAAACCAGTCGGTCCGCCACTTTGTACATCAGGTCCAGGTCGTGCGTCACCACCACCGAGGTCAGCCTGAGCTGGCGCTTGAGGCGCAGCATCATGTTGGCCAGGTGGTCCGACATGATGGGATCGACCATGGTGGTGGGCTCGTCGTAGAGGATGCATTGCGGTTGCGCCGCGATGGCCCGGGCAATCGCCACAGCCCGCTTGTATCCGGTGGAGAGATCGGCGGGGTAGGCGTCGTGGGCTTCGGCGATGTCCACCATTCCGAGCAGGCCGTTGACCACATCTTCCTTGTTCTGCTCGTCGTAATCCTCGCGCTGTTCGAGCGAAAAGAGCACGTTTTCGGCCACGGTGAGCGAATCGAACAGGGCGCCGGACTGGAAGACCATGGTCACCTTCTTGCGGATGCGCCGCAGCTCGGTTTCGCTCATATCGGTGATATCTTCATGGGCCACGATCACGCGCCCCGCATCCGGCTTGAGGAAGCCCATGATGTGCGATAGGGTGACGGACTTGCCCACGCCGCTGCGCCCGATGATGGCCACCGTTTCGCCCGCGTTGACCCAGAAATTGGTATCGACCAAAACCGGCTGGTCGAACGTCTTATAGACGTGGCGGAACTCGATGTAATGCGGGTGCAGGTCGCTGGTCACGCGGTCGAGATTCCTCCAGGGCGGTGACGTTTTGGAAATGCGTAACTTCGGTAACGGGCGCCGGCGCCCACGATTCCGGCCCGGCTCACAGGGAAATGATACCATTGGGAATAAGCGCTTCACGAAAGCGCTTTTTTGTTTTATACTGAGAGGTCAAAACATTTTGCGGTGTTTCCGTTTTATTCTGGCCTTGGCACCGGCGATGGCGGCGGTGGCCGCATCGGCCGCCACGGGAGGCACCGCGGAACGCATGGTCAGCGTGGTGAAAGCCGACCAGCGCACAGGGAGGCTGGTGAGAAGCGTGGTGGTGATCGCCGGGCGCAGCGCGCCGTCGCGTGCGGTCCGGCCGGCGGCTGCCGTTCCCGCCTCGAGCGCGCAACCCGCGCCGGCCCAGTCTCCCGCGGCCATTGCGGAAGCGGTGGAGCGGGCCGCCGCCCAACACTCGCTGCCGCCGGCGCTGATTCATTCCGTCATCAAAGTGGAAAGCAATTATAATCCAGCCGCGGTCTCGCCCAAGGGAGCGCTCGGCCTGATGCAATTGATTCCCGCCACGGCGCGCCGCTTCGGCGTGTCAGACGTCTTCGACCCGGCCGACAACATTGAAGGCGGCGCCAGGTACCTGCGATACCTGCTGGACCTTTATCGCGGCGATTACCCGCTGGCGCTGGCGGCATACAACGCCGGTGAAGGCGCGGTGGCGAAATATGCCGGCACCGTGCCACCGTACCCGGAAACAAGGAATTATTTGAAGCTGGTGGCGCAACAGTTGCGCGAAGCCGCCCCGCCCGCGGTGGAAAAACCGCGGCCGCAAGCCGCAGCAGCCAGGCCCGACGATACCACTCATGTGCGGGCGGTGGTCGGCGAGGATGGCTCACTGCGTTACGTTTCGGAGTAGTGGCGCGTAAACATGAAGCGTTTTGCCCTGCTTTCGGTTCTCTCGTGCGCTCTGGGGGCGCAGTCCGGAAGTTCGCCCGGGCCCGCCGTCACCGCCGTGCGGCACTGGTCGATGGGCGATGTGGCGCGCATCGTGGTGGAGGTGAGCGGCGATTTCCACTACCGCTCGGATCGTCTTCATAACCCCGAGCGCATCTATTTCGATATTGTGAACGCACGCGACGCCTTGGGAACCCGTTTTTACGCGGAAACCATCGCGGACCCGGTAGCGAAGCGCGTTCGCGTGGCGGAAAGCAATCCGGGCACCACGCGCGTGGTGATCGACTTGGCCGGCGATGTGCGCGTGACTACCACCCAACTCGCCAATCCCGGCCGGCTGATTGTCGAGCTTCGCGGCGTGCCGGCGCCGGCGCCGGCGCCGTCAATACCGTCCAAGCTGTCGATTCCGCAGCGCGACATCAAGCAGGAACTTCCCAAGCCGCCGCCCACAGTCTTGGCCGGCCCGGCGGTGCCTGGCGCAGCCGCACCGGCACCGTCGCCATCTGCGGTCATCCAGGCACCCGCGACTTCGAAGCAACCGTCCGTGGCCAAGGCCGAGGCGCCGGTGCCGGCGCCGCCCAAGCCGCCACTGCTGGCGAAAGCGATCGAACCTGTTCCCGCCCCGAAGCCGGCGACTGCGCCGGTGGAAGCGCCGCCGTTCGAGGTCGGCAAGGCTGCGCGCCGCACGGCCAGCGGCGAGACCTCTCTCATCCGGGCGCTCGGCCTCAAGTTGAACCGCGTGGTGATCGATCCCGGCCATGGCGGCCACGACCAGGGCACGGCAGGCGCCAGGGGTCTGCTGGAAAAGGATTTGGTTCTGGACGTCGCCTTGCGCGCCGGCGCTCTCATCGAGCAGCGGTTGCGCGCCGAAGTGATCTACACCCGCTCCACCGACGTCTTCGTCCCGCTGGAGAGCCGCACGGCGCTAGCGAACGACAAGAAGGCCGACCTGTTTATTTCGATTCACGCCAATGCCTCTTCGTGGCCGAAGGTGTCGGGCGTCGAGACTTACTACCTGAACTTCACCGAGGCCAAGGACGCTCTGGCGGTGGCCGCGCGCGAAAACGCCAGTTCCACGGCAAGCATTTCCGAGCTGCACGACCTGATCCAGCAGATCACCCTGCACGACAAAGCGGAGGAATCCAAGGACCTGGCCGCGAGCATCCAGGCGTCGCTGTTCGCGCTCTACGCGCGCCACTTCCCCGGCGAGCGCGATCGCGGCGTGCGCCGCGCTCCCTTCGTGGTGCTGATCGGCGCCACCATGCCCTCCGTGCTGGCCGAAATCGGCTTCCTCAGCAACCCCAAAGAGGAGGCACTGCTGCGCAAGCCCGAGTACCGGCAGAAAGTGGCCGAAGCACTGGCGCGCGGCGTCGAACGTTACGCCTCGGGCCTGAGCCACTTTCAGATGGCCCAAAACAAGTAAGCGCAACTCCGTTTCCCAGTTTATGCGCGTCCTCGCCTTCCGCCACACTCCCTTGGAGCATCTCGGCCGCATCGAGCCGGAACTGGTTGATCGCGGCATCGGCATCGACTATGCTGACCTCTACCAGCGCGGCGCTGCTACGCCCGACCCCGCGCGCTATGACGGCCTGATCTTCATGGGCGGCCCCATGTCGGTAAACGACGGCTTGCCGTACCTGGAGCGAGAAGCCCGGTGGATCACTGAGGCGGTGGAGGCGGGCCAGCCCGTACTTGGCGTGTGCCTAGGCGCGCAGTTGATCGCCAAGGCGCTAGGCGCCCGGGTCTATCCGAATCCGGTCAAGGAAGTCGGCTGGTTCGAAATCGACTTGACCGCCGAAGGCGCCGCGGATCCCGTGTTTGCCGGCGCCGGGCCGCGCGAAACCGTCCTTCAGTGGCACGGCGAGACCTTCGATTTGCCGGCGGGCGCGCGGTGGCTGGCTTCCTCTTCCGCTTGCCGCTCTCAGGCATTTGCGATCGGTTCCAGCACCTATGCGCTCCAGTTTCACCTGGAAGTTACGCCTGAGATGATCGTCGATTGGTGCGCGCATGATTCTAATTGCGGTGATTTGCGAGAACTTAGGTCGCCCATCGATGAAGCACACAACGCCACGCGTTTAAAGGCGTTGGCGCACCAGGTCTTCGGGCGCTGGTGCGAGTTACTTACAATTCAATCACCGCAAGGCTAGGCAGTACGGCACGCCCATTAGCGGGTATTGTAGGTTGCCGGCGGTCACGCGCAGAATGATATTCGGTGGCTGAACATGGGTTGTGTGCCTTCGCCGATCGGATAGTAGATGCCGCAGAAAAGCGCTTCCGGGTGCGTGCTGATTGTGGAGGATCCATTCATTCGGAGGTTTATCGGCGGCATTCTCAAGCGCCAGGGTTATCTGATTGTCGAAGCCGAACTGGCAGAGGCCCTGCGTACCCTGCGGGACAAGCCGGGTGCCGTTTCGCTGCTGATCACCAACGTGCCGGCGCATTTTTTTGAATTCGCTGAAACACTCCCACTCATTTACGTGGCCACGTTTCCCGATCCTGAACTGGCGGACCGCTTCCGCCTCTGCCGCACGCTGCACAAGCCGTTCCGTCCCTCCGACCTGGCGGCGTGCGCCGCCGAGCTGGCTGCGCCGGAGGATGTTTAGCCGGTACAGCCGCACTCTCCCGCCACATCGATCGCATCCAGTCCCGGACCGCGATTACGTATAGAACCCACGTCCTGTAAGTTCACTGCGGTAAATACCGCTATTGCGCCCGGAGGTTTGTGGTAGCCTCTATAAACACTGGCGGTCACGAGAGGGCGCATAAGCCCGCCACCGCCCAAGAAAGTTGAGGGTTAACGATGAAAATGCTGATTGCCCTGGCCGCCTTGTCCGCGGGGGGCGCACTGGCAGTGCTCGCTCAGGAGCAGGGCCCGCCTCCGGTCCTGCAGATCGGGCGCGAGTTGATTAAAGAAGGTAAGGGCGCCGCGCATGAGAAGACCGAAGCGGCGTTTGTACGGGCTTTTCGCAAGGCAGATTTCCCCGGCCACTACCTCGCGCTTTCCGCGATGTCCGGCCCCAATGAGGTGTGGTTCGTGGAAGCGTTCCCGTCTTTCGAGATGTCGGCGGAGTGGCAGGCCGAAAGCGAGAAGGAGCCGCTGAAGAGCGCCTTCGAGGAAGCTGACGCGGCGGATGGCGCGCTGCGGGAAAGAAGCAACTCCATGTGGGCCGTCTACCGTCCGAAGCTCAGCTACCGGCCGGATAAGATGGATGTGGGGAAGACGCGGTTCGTGCGCGTGTTCACATACCACGTTCGGCCGGGGCACACCGAGGATTTCCTGGAGGCGGCGGCGGTTGTGATCGGCGCGTACGACAGAGCCAATATCGACCGGAGCTTCCTGGGCTATGAAGTGAAAGCGGGCGCGCCGGCGGGAACCTATATGTTCTTTGAGGGCCTGACTTCCCTGAAACCGCTGGACGCTGCGGACGAACAGAACCAGGCGTTCGTCTCCATCCTGGGCGCCGACCGGCTCAAGAGGCTGGACGAATTCGAAGCCTCCGGTATTGCGTCGGAGGAGGCCAACCTCTTTGAGGTGAGCCCCAAGATGAGCTACGTTTCCAAAGCCACCGAGGACGAGGACCCAGCCTTCTGGCACCCGAAACCGCCGGCAATGAAGCCCGCAGCCAAGCCCGCAGCCGCAGCAGCGGCCAAGGGCGGCGGCAACTAGCGCAGGCTTCCATCAACGCCCGCTTACGCTCGCGGCTCCGATACGCGTTCAGAGCCGCGATCGTGAGGGGCGTTCGCCCGCGATTATAATCGAAGCAGTGGAACTGGAAAAAACACTGCTGCGCAAGGTAGGGGAGGCCATCCATCGCTTCCGGATGATACGCGACGGGGACCGCGTGGCGGTGGCGCTCTCGGGGGGCAAGGATTCCGCGACGCTACTGGAAGCGCTGCTGTTGCTGGCTCAGCGCGCGCCCATCGAGTTCTCGGTCTGCGCGTTCACCGTGGAGCAGGGCAAGTTCCTGCGCCCCATCGAGCCGCTGGGCGAATATCTGCGCCAGCGCGGCGTGGCGTGGACTTACTACCGCGATGCGCCCTCGCTCCAACTGCTTGAGGATCAGCCCGAGCACGGTTGCGATTTGTGCAGCCGCTACCGGCGCCGAGCCGTGTATCAGATTGCGCGCGAACTGGGCGCCAACGTGATCGCGCTCGGTCATACCGCCGATGATTTCTGCGAGTCGCTGCTGCGCAACACCCTGTTCACCGGGAGGCTGAGCGCCCTGCCTCCGGTCACCTGGTCGCGCGAGCGCGATTTCCGGCTGATTCGCCCGCTGGTGTTCGTCACCGAGGATGTGACGCGCGCTTACGCCGAATCGCGCGGGGTTCCGGTTGTGCCCTGCGGCTGTTCGCAGCGCACCGGCACGGTGCGGCGCTCGCTGCGCGACCTGTTCGCCAGCCTGGAACAGGAGTATCCCCACCTGAAAGAGAACATTCTTTCCGCCATGGGGAACATCGATACCGGCCGCTTGCTCGACACGCGTTTCCTGAAGCTGGAAGCCGCCGGCGAGGAAGACGAAGACACCGAGCTGTTTCCCATCGTCACCGAATCGTAACCCAACATTGACCTGGTTGTTGCAATGGAATTAAGATGGGTTTCTCCTGATTCCCTCTTAATATGAGACTCCTACCCCGCGAAGAGAAGTTCTACGGCCTGTTTCTGAAACAGGCGGACATCATCTCCGAGGCGGCACGCCTGCTGCTGGATGGGGTGCGCGCCGGCAACTCCACGCTGGCGGCGTTTGCCATGGAAATCAATGTGCTGGAACACCGCGGCGACGAGCTCATTCACGAGATTTTCACCCGCCTCAACCAGACTTTCATCATGCCGCTCGACCCAGAGGACATCCACAACATCTCCTCCTCGCTGGACAACGTGCTGGACGGCCTGGAAGACACTTCGCACCGGTTGCTGTCGTACCACATCGACCCGATTCCGCCCAACATGGTGGTACTGGCCGAAATCGTGCGCAACTGCGCCAAGGCGATGCACAGCGCGTTTGAAGCTCTGGAAGCGGGACAGCCGCTGATGGAGCATTGCATCGAAATCAATCGCCTGGAAAACGAGGGTGACCTGATCGGCCGCAGCGCCGTGGCCGACCTGTTCAACAAAGAGAAGGACCCCATCACGCTCATCAAGCTCAAGGAGGTGTACGACTTCTTCGAAGAAACCATCGACAGTTGCGAGGACGTGGCGGACGTGCTGCAGAATGTCGTGGTCAAGAACAGCTAGATGAGCGTCATTGAGCTGGCTGTTCTGATCATCGGCATCGCGCTGGTCTTCGATTTCATCAACGGATTCCACGACGCCGCCAACTCGATCGCCACCATCGTGGCCACGCGCGTGCTTTCTCCCGGACAAGCCGTGGTATGGGCCGCGTTTTTCAACTTCGTGGCGGCGTTCCTGTTCGGCACGGCGGTGGCCAAAACGATAGGCAAGGGGTTCGTGAACCTGAGCCTGGTGACGCCCTACGTCATCATGGCCGGCCTGGCGGGCGCCATTCTCTGGGACCTGATCACGTGGTGGCTGGCGCTCCCCACCAGCTCGTCGCACGCGCTCATCGGCGGTTATGCGGGGGCGGCCATCGCGCACGCCGGCCTGGTGCGCGGGCTCAGGCACAGCTTCGAGGGGCTGATCGCCGGCCAGTGGAGCTTGACCGTCCTCTTCATTGTTGCCGCGCCGTTGATCGGGATGGTGTCGGCCTATCTATTGATGATCGCGGTGTACTGGCTGTTCCAGCACGCCACTCCCAGCAAGATGGACTTATACTTCCGCAAGTTCCAGTTGGTCTCAGCGGCCGCCTTCAGCCTCTCCCACGGCTCCAATGACGCGCAGAAGACCATGGGGATCATCACCGGCGTGCTGGTGGCCTCGGGATTCCAAAAGACTTTCGAAATCCACATATGGGTGATTCTGGCCGCGCACGCCGCCATCGCGCTGGGCACGCTGAGCGGCGGCTGGCGGATTGTACGCACCATGGGCACGCGTCTCACGCGCCTCAAGCCGCGCAGCGGATTCTGCGCCGAGACCGGCGCAGCGGGCGCGGTGCTGCTGGCCAGCCACCTCGGTCTGCCGGTTTCCACCACCCATGCCATCGCCGGCGCCATCGCCGGCGTCGGCAGCATCCAGCGGCTGAAGGCCGTGCGATGGGGACTCGCCACCAATATCGTATGGGCCTGGGTGCTCACCATTCCGATGGCGGCGTTGATTGCCTGGATGGCGTTCTGCCTGTTACACCTCGCCATCGGTGCATAGAGCGGCTTGCGGCAACTGTTGCGCACCTACGCCGCCCGCCTGGCCAGAGCGCCGGCAACGAGCAAAGCAGCCCCGCCGACGGCTAATGTCTGGCGGCGCCGCGATTATCAGCTCCCTATGGTCGCGGCTCTGATTGGGCGGGCGCGTAATTGCGGTAGGCAAGGTCGAGTAGTTCGACGACGTGCATCACATGCTGGCCTTTGCCGTGAAGGCGGACGCCGGCTTCGATTTGCAACTCGCAACCGGGGTTGGCGGTGGCGACGATGGTGGCGCCGGTGCGGTTAACGGCCTCCATTTTGCGCGCCAGGATCTGCAACGACATTTCGTTCTGCACGATGTTGTAGGAGCCGGCGCTGCCGCAGCAGATATCGGCGCCGGACATTTCCTCAAGGACGAGACCGGGGATGGCGGCGAGCAGCGTGCGGGGCGCGCTGCGGACGCGCTGGGCGTGGGCGAGATGGCAGGCGTCCTGATAGGTCGCCACCGCGTTCACCGGGCCCATCTGCAGGTTCAACTCGATGGAAGCGAGAAACTCGGTAATGTCGCGGACCTGGGCCGCGAACTTGTGCGCGGCGGTTGCGTAAGCGGGGTCGCCGGCGAGCAGCTCGCCATACTCCTTGAGCATGGCGCCGCAGCCGGCGGAGTTGCTGACGATGGCATCGAAGGCGCCGCCGCGAAGGGCTTCGATGTTGCGGCGCGCCAGCGCGCGGGCTTCGCCGGGGAGGCCGGAATGGAGATGCAGCGCGCCGCAACAGCCTTGCCCGGCTGGCACCACCACTTCGCAGCCGTTGTGCTGGAGCACGCGCAGGCTGGCTTCATGGAGGCGTGCGAAGGAGATATTGGCGACGCAGCCGGAAAGGAAGGCAACGCGATAGCGGCGCACGCCTTCGGCGGGAAATGTTTTGCCGATCTGGGAGAAAAAGAACGGAGGGTCGGCCGAAGGAGCGAGCTGCGCGACGTTGCCGAGGCGTCCGAGCATCTTCATCAGGCCCAGGCTGCGCGCCAGCGTTTTCAGGCCGCTGGCCTCATATAAGTAGAGCAAAGTGCCGGCGATTGAGAGCAGGGCGCGCGATTGGATGAGGTGGCCGAACAGAAACGCGCGGAGCCAGCGAGCGAGCCGGCCGCGCGGAATGCTCGCTTCGATTTCGGCGCGGGCATGTTCGACCATGCGACCGTAGGGCACGCCGGAAGGGCAGGCGGATTCGCAGCCGCGGCAGGCCAGGCAAAGGCCGATGTGCTGGAGGTAAGCCGGGGTGATGAGCGCGCCCTCGGAGACCTGCACCATCTGATAGACGCGGCCGCGCGGCGAATCCATTTCGAGGCCGAGCTCGCGGTAAGTGGGGCAGGCGTTCAGGCAGAGGCCGCAATGGACGCACTTATCGAGATCGAACTGGGTGGGCCCGGCGGCGCGGGGGTCAGAGGCGATGGTAGAGTCGGCCACGGTTCAACACATTGGACGGATCAAATAGAGCTTTGAGTCGCCGCATGATTTCGAAATCGGCGCCGGGGGCGGGCCACAATTCGAGTTGGGATTTGCGGGCCTCGGGCGCGAACTCGATGACTGCCTTCATTTCTTGTCCAGCCGCGGCGGCGACGTACCGGGCGGCGGAGGCGGTTTCATCGAAATATAAATAACAGACGCCGGAGCCGGCGCGCGCCACGGCCGGGACGGTGAGCGGCGCCATACATTTTTCAAGATCCATCAGCGTTGCGGAGACGCGCACCACGGCGCCATCGGGGTGGGCGGCGAGAAAGCTGGGCGTGAAATCTTCCACGTGGCGCCAGAATTCTTCGTGGGGCGCGCCTTCGAGCGCGACGGTGTCGCCGAATGCGGCCAGCTCGCGCTGATAACGGTCGACGGCGGCCTGGTTGCCGGCGGCGTGGACGGCGAGAATCCAGGCGGGGCTGCCGTGAATAGCGGCGGGCGGATTGCACAGGTCGATAGCGGCGGGCTGCAGCACGCTGGCAAGCAGGCGGGCGCGGGCCGCGAAAGCGGACTTGGAATCGGCGAAGGATAGCAGAATGGTGCGCTCGACTTCGGGCATGGGCTGGAGCTTGAAATTAACCACAACGATGGCGGCGAGCGTGCCGAAGGAGCCGATCATGAGCTTGGCCATATCGAGGCCGGCCACGTTCTTGACCACCATGCCGCCGGACTGGACGATTTTGCGGGCGAGGGTGACGAAGCGCATGCCGATGACCATGTCGCGCGCGGTGCCGTAGAGGCGGCGGCGCGGGCCGCTCGAATTGGAAGCGACCACGCCGCCGATGGTTGCTTGCGCGGCGAACGGCGGATCGAGCGGCACCATCTGGCGGTTTTGGTGGAGGAGAGTGGTGAACTCGCGCCAGGGGAGGCCGGCCTCGACGCTGATGGTGAGGTCGCGGGGCTCGTATTCGAGCACGCGGCGGAGGGCGGCCGTGGTGACGGTTTCATCGGCGCAGGCGACGGGGCCAGCCATCAGGCGCTTGCTGCCGTTGCCCTGGAGACAAATGGTGCGCAGGTGGCGGGCGGCGCGGCTGAGCGCTTCGGCGAGATCGTCGTGGGTCTCCGGGGTATGCAACATGCCGTTCGAAACCGGCGCGGACTCCGGGCCAAACACTTCAGGGCCCGGCTAGAAGATAATGATAAGCCATGGCGACTCTATATGCCGGGACGTCCGGATTTGCGTATGCGGCATGGAAACCGGATTTCTATCCGGCCAAGCTGCCGGCCAAGCAGTTTCTGAAGCACTACGCGACGCGGTTGCGCGCGGTGGAAATCAATTACACGTTTCGGCGTTTGCCGGCGGCTACGACATTGGCGGCGTGGGTGGAAGCGACGCCGGCGGGGTTCGTGTTCGCGGTGAAGGCGAACATGCGGATCACGCACATCCTGCGGCTGAAGAACGCTGGGTCGGCGACGGAGATCTTTCTCAAAGCGATTGACCCGCTGCGGTCGGCGCGGCGGCTGGGGCCGATCCTGTTTCAATTGCCACCGCAGATGAAGCGGGACGACGCTCTGCTGACGGCTTACCTGGAGACGTTGCCCACCGACCTGCGCTATGCGTTCGAGTTCCGCCACCCATCGTGGCTGGTGGAGGAAGTGTATGGCGAGCTGCGGCGCCACAATGTTTCGCTGTGCGTAGCCGAATCGGAGAAGCTGGAAGTGCCGGAAGTCATCACGGCGGATTTCGTTTACTACCGGTTGCGCAAGCCGGATTACACTGAGGCCGATGTAACTGCGATGGCGGCACGATGTAAGGAGTTAGTCGCGAGCGGGCGCGACTTATACGTGATGTTTAAGCACGAAGACACACCGGCGGGAGCGATCAATGCGGAGATGCTGCTGAGGATGTCGGGGTAGGGGGTTGGCGCTGATCTATGAGAAGAAGGAAGATCTCGCGGCTCGGTGGCTACATATCCCGGCGCAACCGGTTGCAGCAAATCGTCAGGCAGGTGCCTGCTGCTGCATGAGCATAGGAGCGAACGCCGGTTGGACGGCCCGGACCATCCCCTCTTCCTTGGAATTATAAAAGATCTTGAAAATCCCGCTGCCGGCAAAGATGACGTCGATTGCGCAGTAGACATCCCAGATCTTCCTGTGGAGTTCGTTTGGCGTTCTCGCGCTGAACACCTTCAATCCGAAGTTCCGCTCTTGGAGTTCCTTCAGCCTGATACAACGCGCGTGGGACTTGAAGTTCGAATGCTGGCCAAGGAAGCTGGCGACCGCGTCTGCCTTCCCCTCGCCTTCAGGATCGCCATTGAACATAAATCTCGTCAACCACTGGCGCACGAGCGTTTTTGACAGCTCAATGGCGCTATCGCATTGGATCAGCATCGATGATCCCATTTGCTGAAGGATGGGGAGCCAGACACTTAGTCGCTTCGGATCCGCGGAAATCTCCTGTCCAGCTTTGAGGAACTGTTCTTTGATGGCTTCGGCCGGACTGAACCCATTAGCGGTTTGCATCTGTGGATCAATTGGACCGAGCTCCGCGTCATCGTCCAGGAGTATCTCGTCCGCTGCCATCGACATCATTGTGGCGGCGCTTTTTGCGAAACTCGGGACGATCACACGGATGTGTGGGAATTTCGCACGGAGCGATTCGACTATGCTCTCAGCCGCTTCCGGAAAACCGCCTGGACTGTGGAGTATGAGGTCAATTGGATTCGCACTGAGGGACTGCGTTACTACAGAGAATCCGATCTTGTCGGAAAAGTCGATCTGGAGGGCGCCAGGCGGAAGCTGCTTGGCCGACGAGGTGCACGCTGTTGCGTAGATTATGCACGGGCGCCCGCTGAAGTCGGAAAGGGCCTTCACCCTTTTGAAGAGAACCTTGGCCCACGACGCTTTTGAGCCGGGCCGATCCGCTCGGGCTTCGCGCTGCAGTTCTTCGAGTGCCTCGTCCCATTGGGATTGCTGTTGGTGGGGCACTTCAGGAGTTTTCTTGAGCTTGAAGAGGAAGTGCTACATAAGCGGATGCCGTGATGATTTGGCCACCGCGAATCGACTCCATGGCGCGATAGTAGTCCGGCATCGTGACGTTCATGACGGCCATGGCTTCCGCAATCGATGGATTTTCGGCCGCGAAATCCTTCATGCTTTGGACTATTCGATCCTGCATCTCCTGGCGCTCGCTAGTTTCGTCAGGCATCTCTTTCCTCCACGTTCAGTATAGTGGATCTTATCGACCGTTCGTGTCCCCGCTTTGAGGGTAATTTCAATCAACACACGGGCCTTCTTCAACAGCACCACCAGATATGGTGGCGCTTAGCAGAAAGACTACCGATTCTGGCGCCCGTGCGGCTGGGCTTGAAAGACCCCCGCGAACGAGACTGGGGACGTGGGCAGGTGACCGGGTGAACCGGAATGATTTCAGTGGGAGGGTCGGCGGCGCGACAAACGGGTGTGTCCCTACCTCGCCGCCCCGTTCAGCAGGCCGCACACGCGGAGCCAATCGGCGAGGCGGGCGGGCCAACTGGAGAGGGCTTCGTCGGTGGGAGCGAGGCCGACGCCGTGCGGGCCCTGCGCGTATATATGCATCTCGGCCGCGACGCCGGCCTTGTGCAGGGCCTGGTAATAGAGCACGCTGTTCTCCACCGGCACGACAGGATCGTTGCTGGTGTGGAAGAGGAACGTGGGCGGCGTTCGGGTGGTGACTTGCAACTCATTCGAGAGGCTTTCGACCAGCTTGGGATCGGGATTCGGTCCCAGCAAATTGTCGCGCGAGCCGCGGTGTGCATGCGGATCTGTGAGAGTAATCACCGGGTAAGCGAGCACGGCGAAATCCGGGCGGCTGGAAACGCGGTCGATGGGATCGGCTGCTTCGGGGTTACCGGGATCGAAATGAGTGGAGGCGGTGGAAGCGAGGTGGCCGCCGGCGGAGAATCCCATGATGCCGACGCGGTCGGGCAACACGCGATAGGCGGCGGCTTTGGAGCGCACGGTGCGGATGGCGCGCTGCGCGTCGCCCAATTCGATGGGGTGATGATAGCGCGGGCCGAGGCGATACTGGAGCACAAAAGCGGCGACGCCGATAGAGTTGAGCCACTGGGCCACTTGCGCGCCTTCGTGATCCAGGGCGAGGTGCGCATAGCCGCCGCCGGGACAGATGACTATGGCGGTGCCGGTGCCGCGGCCTTCGGGCACCAGGTAGGGCGTGATGGATGGTTTGTCGGCGTCGGAGGTGCCGAGCGCGCCGGGAGCGCCATCGGGCCAGAGCAGTTGCGGTTTAGGCTGGTTGGGCGCTTGCGCGAAGAGCGCGGTTGCGAGCAGCGGGATACAGAGGGTGCGAATCATGGAGAATAAGGTACCACCGAGACGGGCGGGTAGAGGCGGTGGCAATGTGCAGGGTTGGCAGGCGAAAACGCCTGCCCCACATTGTTGATCAGTACTCTTTGCGATCCAGGATGCGCACGGCGGCGAAGCAGCAGAGGGAGGCACGCCGCTGGATCGGGGAAACGCAGGGCCAGCTAAAGCATGCCCCACCGCGTTACTCTAGGCGCAATGCGCAATTCATTTCTTGCCGCGGAGCGCGCGGTTTTCCGGCGCCTCAACACGCCGGAGAAGATTCAGCACTTTCTGGACCACGAGGTGGCCTACAACAAAGAACCGGGCGGACCCACCTGCGGCTCGCCGCGGCGGGTGCTGCGCGAGCGGCAGGCGCACTGCATGGAGGGGGCGCTGTTTGGCTCGGCAGCGCTGCGCGCGCTCGGCCATCCGCCGCTGCTGCTGGACCTGGAAGCGGTGCGGGACGACGATCACGTGCTAGCTATCTTCAGTCGGCACGGCTGCTGGGGCGCCATCGCGAAATCCAACTTCTCCGGGCTGCGCTACCGCGAGCCGGTGTACCGCACTTTGCGTGAGCTGGCGATGTCGTACTTCGAGCACTATTACAATCTGCGGCGAGAGAAGACGCTGCGCAGTTACTCGCGACCGGTCAGCTTGCGCCGGTTCGATTCGATTCACTGGATGACTGCCGAAAAAGACGTGTGGGCGATACCGGAGTACCTGACGACGATCCACCATACGCCGCTGGTGCGGCCGCCCGCGGTGCGGCGTTTGGCCCGGGTGGACGACCGTCTGTTTGCGGCGGGGCTGCTGGGGAAGGCGCGATAGCCGCCGGCTGCGTGTCCGCGGGTTGCGTGACAATCCGGAACTAAATCATCCCAAGAGATCGTATTAGCGTGATATGGCCATGGATCCGCAGATTTTGGGCTTGCTGAGGGACCCGGAGACGCATGACTCTTTGGAGTTGGGCGACAACTGCCTGATGAACCCGAAGTCGGGGCGGCTCCGGACAAACAGCGAGTTCTTCGGTCTCGATTTGTCCTGGGGCATGCTGTGCGCAGACGCTGTCACAGCGCGATCACGGCGATGGTTCGTGTCGCCAAGCCAGGAACGAAGATCCTGATCGTCGAATCCTCTGACTCGACGCTACTTTGCAGGCCGGGACGAATCTGTCTCCTGCCCTATCGACCTTGTGCCCGCCGAAGTGGGCGAGATCCGGTCATGGCAGATTGCGGCGGGGAAGCTCTACTGTCTGACGTTCCGCACGCCGTGACGCTGCTATCTCCACGCGAAAGCGCCGCTAATCAGTGTACCCACACCAGACGCGCGGCGCTGCAGTTCTACTGGACGTCGACGACTTTTCCGTCCTTAAATGTCACCTTCATGTCCTTATAGACATAGATTTGCTTGGCGCCGAGGTTCACCATCTTCAAGGGGGTTCCCAGCGCGGCAGTAACTTGATCTATGGTCTGGCCGACATCGATACTAACCGGCTGAGCGGCCGGTGCGGCGGCTGGCGCGGCGGCAGCATTGGGCCCGGGGCCGGAAGCCGCTGCGTCGGCGGTAGCTTCCTTCTCCGCCTGGTCGGCTTCTTGCGATTGCTGATTGATCTCGGCGGAGACTTCGCTATCCGGCGGAGGCGGGGGCGCGAGGGCGGCCATGGGGCTCTCAGCCGGAGGAGCAGCGGCGGCGGCCGGAGCTGCCGGCAATCCGCTTTGCCCCTGCTTCTTCTGCAGTTCCTGCATGCCTGCATCGATGGTTTCGCGCATGTGGTTCTGCATGTCCTGCAGATCCTGAAGCGCCACGGAAACGACATCGCCCCGCGGGCATTCCTTACCGCCCTTGCTGGCTAATACGGCCAGGTTCGCGGCTTGCGCATCCGGCGCGACCGCGCCGCGCAGTTGGATGGCGTCGCCTTCGCTGAGGGAGCACTCGTTGCCAGCGGCGTCGGTCACGTCGAGATCGGTGCCGGCTACGAAGACGTGCGGTCTGCCATCAGTGAGCAGGCGCTGAATGCTGCTGGAAGCGGAGTCCGGCTCGGCATTGGGGTTGGCGGCAGCAGCCTCGGTGTTTTCGAGAGCAACTTGTTGCTTTACCTCGTCGGCGATGAGCTGTTTCACTTCAGGCGTAAGCGGCGCGGGATCGACCATGGCCGCAGCCTGAGCCTGATACGCTGCCTGCAGCGAATTCGCGATGAGATAGTCCGTCAGCCAGAGCGACGGGCCCGCGTAAACCGGATAAGGAGTGAAGTAAGCGCCATAATATCCGTACCAGGGGTTACCGCCCCAGCCCCAGCCATACGCAATCGGGTTCACCCATGGATTGTAGACCCATCCGTAGAAAGCCGGCCGGTAATAGAAACTCGGGTAATACGGATTTACGTAGACGCCGTGATAATAGTAGCGTCCATAATAGGCGTGATAGTAGTGGCCGTCGCGATAGTAGGAGCGCCGGGCATATTCGTGGCCATGATACATATAGGGCCGCTGCACATAGCCGCGGCCACCACGTCCGACATAGACGCGGGAATGATCGCGACGTTCGACCATTACGTGCCGGTTTCCGTTGAGCCCGTGGTGAACGTCCATGCCGCGCCGATTGTCGTGGAATCCAGCGACTCTTCCATCCGCCCGCCTGGTAACGGCGCCGTTTCTGGTCTGCATGACGTGCTGACCTCTCGGGGCCGGACCGCCATGTCCGCCGCCGGGTCCGCCGTGGCCTGCCATGTTCGTATGACCGGCGGCCGGATGGGTTCCGAAGTGCTGCCCGCCCGTAGAGCCGGCGCCGTGGGAGCCGCCGGTGGTAGCGCCATGCGATGTGGTTGTAGCGCCATGCGACGTCGTGGTGGGGCCGTGCGAGGCAGCCGCACCGGCGCCGTGGGATGCGCCTGCCGGTTTAGCCGCGGCAGCAGGCTTGGCCGGAGCCTTGGCCGCTGGCTTGGGTTTATCGGCGCAAAGCGCCGGATAGGCGAAAAACAGCAGCGCCAAAGACGCGGTCAGGCATCTGGCAGAAAACAGGGTGCTAACTCCATGCATGTTCATTGAAGATCTCCTCAGTCGGCTCTCACGAGCTAGTCCCGAGCGGGCTACTGTACGTCCGTCACTTTTCCGTTGACGAAGGTAATTTTCAAATCCTTGTAATAGTAGATATCTTTGGTCCCGACCTTAGCCTTTTTCACGGGCTGGCCCAAAGCCGCCACCACTTGATCGATGGTTTGTCCTTCCGAGACGGAGACCGTGTCGGGCGGTGGGGGAGGCGGAGCTTCGATCGGCGGCGGCGGAGCCTCGGCGGGAGCTGGGGCGGCAGGGGCTGCTGCGGGCTGACTTGGCGCTTCCTGCTGGCCGCCTTGAGGCGCTGCCTGTCCCTTGTCGCCGCCCTTGTCATCGGCGTTCTTGTCATCGGAAGGGGCAACCGTGATGATCTCGGCAACGGCCTTTAGAGCTTCATCTGGCGACGGCGTAATCGCTCCGAACGGAATAAACAGTGAAGTCGCATAGCGCGTATCGTTGATGGCATCGGTGAAGAAGCCGAGAAGTATCCCCTGCTCCTTTCCGGAGACCTTAACTTCGATCTTCGTCACCCAAAACTTCTCGCCTGCTACGAAAGTTCTGCTCGCCGGGGCATCCGGGACGCTGCCCGCGCCGGGAATCATGCTGGTAAACCGGGAGAACTTTTTCACCTTTTCGTTGGTCCTGCAGGGTCCGCTTTGCGTGATCTTGCCGTCCTTGTAAGTATTCCGGCATGGGTTGGTGCTGGTGGCCGCCAGCATCAGCACGTTATCTTTCTGGAGGACCACCACCGAACCAGCCGTGACGATATCCGACTTGTCGGCGGTCGTCTTGGTAAGCTGATACTCGCCCTCCAACTTCTTTTGAATGGCGGCCGCCCCTTGGTCCTGGGCGGACGCCGCCCCCGCGCACATCAGCACGAGTACCGCCGGGTACACCGCCCGATGGGTCCAAGCGGAAAGCACGGTTCGCGAATCAATGCCTGGCATTCTTAAGTCCCTCCCCCACTCCACGTGGCGCCTGTCGCGTCAGGCGAGAACGCAACAGCCGCTGGCTTTACATCGATGAGCCCGATGAGCCGGGAATCGCCCCGCCGGACGACTTTGCTGTCTTCCATATCTTCTAACGCACCAAAGCTTCCAAATCTAGTGCATTCTGCGCCTTGACAGTTTCATCGGAGGTGGTTCCCAAAGGATGGATGGGCCGGAAACCTGCTGGGGCACCGGAACGCCGCTATACCTCGTCCTGTCACGCATCCCGCCGATCGGACACTTCCGATCCTGCGATAGTATCGGAGGCTTCGACCCTTGTCAAGGCTGGCCCAAGGTTAGCGTACTAGTATCGACCCAAGGTTGATGAAGCCTGCTTAATCTTGGCGCGGCGCCGTTTGCGAACTTTTCGCATTCTGATGAAGCCTGCATGCGCCGGTGTTACATTGAGATTAAAGGCAATTGACCCGCCGTCAGATTCTCGCACTGCTCCCGGGCATGGCCGGCACGTCGTGCGCCACGCGGGAGGCGCGGTCTTCCGATAGCCAGCCCAGGCGGCGCGTCGCCGATGTGTTGGCGCCCCTCGCTCTGGAACACGTTCAACTGGGCGGGTACGTGGGCAGCAAAGTCGACCTGTGCGTTCGCAACCGGATCTTCGCGCAGAACTGGGATAAGCTGGTGGCGCCATTTCGCCAGCGTGCGGAGACGGCTTGCTGGCAAACCGAATTCTGGGGCAAGTGGTTTCTTTCGGCTGCTGCCGCGTGCCAATACAAGGGCGACGCCGGGGAGCGCGCGCGGCTCCGCGATTCGGTTGGGGCGCTTCTGGCCACCCAGACCGCGGACGGATACATCGGGAACTACGCGGCCGGCAGTCACCTGAAAGCCTGGGACATCTGGGGCCGCAAATACACGCTGCTCGGTTTGCTGGCGTGGTTCGATATGGCTGGAGACCGGGCGGCCCTCGACGGCGCGCGCCGGCTGGGCGGGCACCTGATGACCGAGGTGGGGCCCGGCGGGGCCGATATCGTGCGCTGCGGGCTGTACCGGGGGATGGCGGCGAGTTCGGTGCTCGAGCCTGTCGTGCTGCTTTATCGCCGCACCGGCGACGAGAGATACCTGGGCTTCGCCGAGTGGATCGTTTCCCGGTGGTCCTGGGGGGACGGACCGCAGTTGATCGAAAAGGCATTCACTACGGTCCCGGTGGGGGAGCGATTCCCGCGCCCCAAGAAGTGGTTCTCCTGGGAGAACGGCGAGAAGGCGTACGAGATGATGTCGTGTTACGCGGGCCTGCTGGAGTTGTACCGTGTAACGGGGCGCGCGGCCTACCGAGATGCGGCGTTGCGGACTTGGGCGAGCATTCTCGGCACCGAGATCAATGTGGCCGGTTCGGGCTCGTCGGAGGAGTGCTGGTACGGGGGCAGGGCGCGTCAGACACAACCGGCGAAGAACCCGATGGAAACCTGCGTGACGGTGACCTGGATGCATCTCTGCGCTCACTTGCTACGGCTGACCGGCGATCCGCGCTACGCGGACGCGATCGAGACCGCGGCGTATAACGCGCTGCTGGGGGCCATGTCGCCGGATGGAGCGGGCTTCGCCAAGTACAGCGCTCTGGAGGGCGTCCGCGAATTCGGAGAGAAGCAGTGCGGCATGGAGCTGAACTGCTGCGAGGCGAACGGGCCGCGCGGCATCATGCTGCTACCGCAGGTTGCGGTGATGATGGGGGCGGAAGGGCCGGCGTTCAACCTCTATTCGGAAGGTGCGTGGGATTTGCAGCTTCCTTCGGGCGTCGCGCTGCGAGTCGAAGCCAAAACGAACTATCCGTTCTCTGGCGCCGTCGACCTGGTGCTCCATCCCGCGCGGCCGGAATCTTTCCCGGTACGCCTGCGAATACCGGCATGGAGCGTCCTGACTTCGCTTAGCGTGAATGGCTCGAAGATCGGCGATGTGCGTCCCGGCGTGTATGCCAGGGTGGAAAGGCGATGGAAACCGGGCGACCACGTGCGTCTGCAATTGGATTTGCGCGGCAGAATTCTCCGCGCGGTGGATGGATCGCGACCGTATGCCGCGGTGGTGCGCGGGCCGGTGGTTTTGGCCCGAGACATCAGGTTGGGGCAGGGGGCAATCGGCGATCTGGTGGCAGGCCTCGGTGCTGACGACGGTTTGGTGCCGCTGCAGGCCGTTGCGCCGCCACCGGGGATCACCATGGCATTCAGCGCGGGCGCTGGGCAGATTCGTCTGTGCGATTACGCCTCGGCGGGCAACACGTGGGAGCCGAGTTCGCGCTACCGGGTCTGGATGCCGGTGGCTTGAGGAGCCGTGCAGCAAGCCCCCGGCTTGCCTTGATCGGGTTCCTCCTTTAAACAAGATTCTGCGCGTACGGCGCCTGGATACACAGAGTCCCTGATCCCCGCCGACGGCGTTGGCGCGAATAGTCACGTACTTTTGGTTAACCACGCTTGGCAGGCCGGGGGCCTGGCCAGGGGCCTGTGCCACAGCTTTCAGTTGGCGCCCAGGCCGCGGCCGCCGGGCCGCTTCGGAGGCGGCTGGTAGGGGCTAAAAATCAGTTTTACATCGCCGGTGTGGGTCTTGTCGTTGATCTTCACGTCCGCGGTGGTCTTTCCCAGGTGTTCGAAGATGTTCTCCTGCCGAATCACACCGAGGAAATAGTCGGGATACTCCGGATTGAAGGGCTTGCCCATCTTCATCGTCCAGATGCGCAGGATTTCGGCCTCGCCTTCGAGATCGAGGCCGGACACGGTCAGCTTGCCCATGGTGAATTGCGGGCCCGCCTCGACGTGAAGCACCACGTCCACGGATTCATGACCGTCGTCGACCACTCGGTCGGCGGTGATCTTGGCGTTCAGATAGCCGGCCCTGCGAATCTCCTTGCGCATCGTGTCGAGGCCCTGGTTGACCTTGTCGAAGTTGGCCACGTCGCCGGTCTTTAGGTCGATGCCGCGGAGCAGCGTGCCCGCTTCAACAGGAACCGGCCCGTCGATCGACACCTTGCCCATGGTGTAGCTCCGCCCTTCATCGATGGTCACGAACACGTGCAAGCCCTGCACGTCCTTGGTGGGTTCGGTACGCAACTCGGTGAACCGCACTCGCATGCGGCCACGCGCCTCGTAGATCGCGCGGATGGAGCTGTTGAGGATCTCGCGGAAGCGGTCCTCAGTATACTCGGCGCCGATGCCCGCACCGGCGATGGCGTCGTTCAGCAGAGTGGTGGGCACCACGTGGTTGCCGCGAAACGTCACCAGGGCCACCACCGGAAGAGTGTGCGCCGGCCGGAAGACGACGGCGAACTCGCCCGTGGTGCTGGGCGAGACCCCGACGGCGATTTTCTGGGGCTGGCCTTTGGCCGCGACGAACTCCTGCACCCAGTTCTTGTATCGCTCGAACGCCGGCTGGGTGGCGGGCATCTTACCGGAGGCAAACAGCGGATCCTTCTGGCGCAGCGCGGCGCGCAGTTCCTGCTCGGAAACGTGCAGGTCTTCAAATTCCACGGGGTAAGCCTGCTGCACTTCCGCCACCTGAATCACGGCGGCATAACCTTTCGGCGCGCCAGGGGTGAACTTGTAGCCAACCGTCTCGAAGGCGCCGGTGTCGAGCAAGCGCTTGCGCGCGGCCTCGAACTCCGGCTTGCCGGCCACCTGCCCCACTTTCAGGCCCGCCACGGCCAGAATCTGCTCCGCGCTATAGGTGTGGTTGCCTTCCACCAGGAGGGTTTCGACGGGCCAGCGGGCCGGTGGCACGGCCGAACTCGCGTGCTGCGCGGGTGGCTTGACCTGCGCGAATCCCGACGCACCAGCCAGCATCAAAACAAGGAGCAACCTTTTCATATTCTTCATGGTAGCGTCGGCCAAGGACGGCCCTTGCGGTTGGTGTTGCTGGCCGCCGGCTAGCCCTTTCCTGGTAGACGCACCGGCAGCGCCGCCGGTGACGCGGGTAGAATAAAAAAAGTGACTTACGATCTGATTGTGATTGGGAGTGGTCCCGGCGGCTACTCGGCTGCGATTCGCGCCGGCCAATACGGGTTAAAGACGGCCCTGGTGGAGAAGCAGGCCAGGCTCGGCGGCACTTGCCTACTGGTGGGCTGCATTCCGACCAAAAGCCTGCTGCAGACCGCCGACGTTTGGGAGCGCTTCGTCCATTCGGAGCAGGAAGGTATCCACTGCGAGAACCCGCGCCTGGATTATCCCAAGGTGAAGGACCGCAAGGACGGCATCGTTACCAAACACTCCAAGGGCGTGGAGATGCTGCTCAAGCGCGCCAAGGTGGAGCGCATCACAGGCTACGCCACGCTCCTGGGCGGCGGCAGGGTGGAAGTGAAGGGCGCGTCCGGCACCCAAGCCCTGGAGACGAAGAACATCATCGTGGCCACCGGCTCGGGAGCCCGCATGCTTCCCGGCCTGGCGGCCGATCCGGAATTCATCCTCACCAACATTGAAATTCTCAATCTTACGGCCGTGCCGAAGAGCCTGATCATCATCGGCGCCGGCGCCGTGGGCGTGGAGTTCGCCAGCATCTTCCGCCGCTTCGGCACGGACGTTACCGTGGTTGAAATGCTACCGCGCATCGTCCCGGTGGAGGACGAGGACATCTCCAAGGAACTGGACCGCAACTTCCGCAAACAGGGAATTCGAGTCGAAACCGGGGCGCGCGCGGAAAATATCGAGAAGACCGGTGCCGGCGTGCGGCTGGCGCTGACCACCAAGGACGGCAAGCGGGAGACCCTGGAGGCCGAGAAGCTGCTGGTGGCCGTCGGGCGCAAACCCAATACGGAGAACATAGGGCTGGAAAACACGCGGGTCGAGCTGGACCGCGGCTTCATCAAAGTGAACGAGTGGCAGCAGACAGGGGAGCCGGGCGTTTACGCCATCGGCGACGTGGTGGCCGGCACGCCACAACTGGCGCACGTGGCCACGCGCGAGGGCATGATTGCGGTGGCACACATGGCCGGCAAGCCCGCGGTTCCCATCAATCGCAACCGCATTCCCGGCTGCACCTACACCCAACCTGGCATCGGCAGCGTGGGCCTCACCGAAGCCCAGGCGCGCGCGCAGGGCCACGCGGTAAAGGTCGGCCGCTTTCCTTTCGCCGGCAACAGCCGCGCCACCATTCTGGGCCATCACGAAGGCTTCATCAAGGTGGTGGCGAGTGAACCGCACGGCGAAATCCTGGGCGTTCACGTGATCGGCCCCGAAGGTTTCGAAGTCATCGCCGAAGCGGTAGCCGCCATGGAAGCCGAAGCCACCGTCGATGTGATGATGCAGACCATCCACGCCCACCCCACGCTGTATGAAGCTATGGGCGAAGCCTTTAACGCCGTCTACGGCCTGTCAATCAATGCGTAACTGTTGCCTGCGCGAGCTGGGACGAATGGACTACGCGAGCGCGCTCGAGTTGCAGCGGCGTTTGGTGGCCGAGCGGCAGCAAGGCGCGATCGACGATCAACTGCTGCTGGTCGAACACCCGCACGTGGTTACGCTGGGCCGCAACGGGCACCGCGAAAACCTGCTCGCCAGCGATGAGATCCTGGAACGCGCCGGCGTGGCATTTCACCCTACCGATCGCGGCGGCGACATTACTTATCATGGTCCCGGGCAGTTGGTGGGCTATCCGATTCTCGATCTGCGCGAGTGGAAGCGCGACGTGGCGGCTTACGTCCGCGCGCTGGAAGAAGTGCTCATCGGAACTCTGGCCGATTTCGGCATCGCCGCCGGCCGCATCCCGAAACTCACCGGCGTGTGGGTACAGGAGCGCAAGATCGCGGCCATCGGCGTACACATTGCCCGCTGGGTGACGTCGCACGGATTCGCGCTCAACGTGTCGACCGATCTCAGCTATTTCCAATACATCGTTCCCTGCGGATTGACCAAGCCCGTGACCTCCATGGCTGCGCTCGGCGTACGGGCCACGCTGGACGATGTAGGATACGTTTTGACCGCGCATTTTGGCCGCGTCTTCGATTGCCAGATGCCGCTTGCGGCGCCCGCCCTTGCGGCGCCCGAAAGAGAGAACCGATATGACCGACGTCGTGATGCCCCAGATGGGGGAAAGCATTGTGGAAGGCACGCTGACCAAGTGGCTGAAGAAGCCCGGCGACCACGTGGAGCGCGACGAGCCGCTATTTGAGATCTCCACTGATAAGGTAGATACGGAAATTCCTTCGCCCGCCGCCGGCACTCTGTCCGAGGTGATGGTGGAAGAAGGCAAGACGGTGGGTATCAACACGGTGGTGGCGCGCATCGCGGAGAATGGCGCCGGGGCCGCAGCCGCCCGGCCGGCGGCGCAGGCTGCCCAGCCGCCCGCCGCGACTTCACCCGAGCCCGCGCCGGCAGTGGTGGTGGAAGCAGCTGCGCCCGCCGCGCCGGCGCCTCCGGTTGAGGAAGCGGTGCCCGTCGGCGAGCCGGCTGGTCCGCTTTCGCCGCTGGTGCGAAGGCTGGCTCGCGAGAACAACATCGATTTGAGCCGCGTCAAGGGCACTGGAGCCGGAGGCCGGATCACCAAGCAGGACGTGGAGAGCTACCTGGCACAGCGGCCAACCGCGGCAGCGGAGACGGTGCGTCCACAAGTGCCGCCGGCGCCCGCCCCGCCAGCCGCCGTTACGCTTGCGCCGAAGCTGCCCGCACCGCTGCCGCCCGCGGGCCCGGCCAAGACCCGCGTCGAGCCGCTGAGCACCATGCGCATCAAGATCGCCGAACACATGGTCCTTTCCAGGCGCACATCGGCGCACGTCACCACCATTCACCGCGTGGATATGACCGCCGTCGCCCAGATGCGCGAGCGCAACAAGGTTGCTTTCCAGGCCAATTACGGCTTCAGCCTGACTTACCTGCCGTTCATCACCCGCGCCGCGGTGGTGGCGCTGCGGCAGTACCCGCTATTGAACGCATCGCTCGACGGCAACAACATCATCTACCACAACGAAATCAACATCGGGATCGCGGTGGCGCTGGAAAACGGCCTGATCGTTCCGGTCATCCGCGGCGCCGATGAAAAGAACGTGCTGGGCCTGCAACGCGCGGTGGTCGATCTTGCCGCTCGCGCCCGGTCGCGGCAGCTTAAGCCCGATGAGGTGTTGGGCGGAACGTTCTCGATCACCAACTTCGGCAGCTTCGGGAGCCTGGTGGGAACGCCAATCATCAACCAGCCGCAAGTCGCCATTCTTGGTGTCGGCACGGTCGACAAGACCCCGGTGGTAATCAACGACGCCATCGCCATCCGCTCTATCTGCCACCTGTCGCTCAGCTTCGATCATCGCCTGGTGGATGGCGCTCTGGCCGACCAGTTCATGAGCAAAGTCAAACAAGTGTTGGAAGGCTGGACGGACGAAGTGCAGTAGGCTGCGGCGGCATTCGATCAATGGCAAGATTGGGGCACGGTTGGGAGCCGCCGCAAAGTTGGAGAATCAGCGGTTGGTTTCAAGCCCCGGTGTATGACTCAGCCGGCACCAGGGTCCGCAGTTCCAGCCGCATCCCGTCGATTCGCTTCAGCAAACAGGTGACGTCCACTGCCCCGACGCCATACCGATAGCACGCCGACTGAAACCGAACCATCATCAGGCCATACACGAACGTCACCTGGTTCCGCAGCAGCACCAAGGCAAGGTCCGGCCGGTCGTACTTCGAATGCACCATGACAACTTTGAGGGCCATGCAGAGGAGTTTGAAATCGGATTCAAGCTGGCGCAAATACATCTGAAAGATTTGGCGGCGCTGGATACGAAACGCGGCTACCATCTGCGGCGTGCAGCCCGGTTGCGTACGCAACAACCGAAGATCTTCCTGGTTGAGTAAGCGCAACATCGGGCGGTAGCGGTCGACGGAGAGTTCGTCAATCCAGTCGGCGGTTACCGGAAGTCGCTGTGGGGAAGCGAAATCGCGCACCAACTTGACCAACGTCGAAACCAGGCCGATGAAAACCGCCGCGGCTGCGATGGTGAAATACATTTGTCGCGCCGTTTATAATATTACCCGCTTCGGAGGGTGACAGTAGTACCACAATTACTAGGCGGGTACTAGGACCTAGAAACCCCAACAAAACCATGGTAAAGTTAGCGCCCACGAACGTCCCTGAGGATGCGCAGCGCATGCAGAATTGCTTTCGTACGGGGTTTAAGCCTTACTTTGCCAGCATTTGACGGATAGACTTCAATTCCTCGCGGCGTTTCGCAGTGGTCTTGGGATATGCCATTTTGAGTTCTTTGAGCGTATCCAGAACGATTTGGGAAACAATCAGCCGTGCATTCTCTTTGTCATCGGCGGGAACCACGTACCAAGGCGCGTGATGGGTGCTTGTCGCGTTCAAGCAATCCTCATATGCCTTCATGTAATCCTTCCAATATTTCCTTTCGTGAATGTCAGCGAGGCTGAATTTCCAGTTCTTGTCCGGCTCATCAATGCGAGCGAGGAATCGCTTTCGCTGCTCCTCAGGCGAAAGGTGGAGGAACACTTTGATGATTTTCGTTCCGTTGCGAGACAGGTGGCTCTCCAGGTCCGCGATGGACCGATACCGTTGCTCCCAGACGGCTTTCTCGTCGCGCAACTCTTCGGCAAGGCCCTGGCTGCGGAGAATCTCCGGATGGACCCGGACTACCAGCACTTCCTCGTAATAGGAACGATTGAATATGCCGATCTGTCCGCGTTCGGGAAGCTGGCACGTGGTGCGCCAGAGGAAATCATGTTCCAGTTCCTCGACGCTCGGCTGTTTGAAACTGGAAACCTGGCAGCCTTGCGGATTGACGCCGGACATAACGTGGCGGATGGCGCCGTCCTTGCCGGCGGCGTCCATGGCCTGAAAAATCAGCAGCAACGAATAGCGGTTGGAGGCGTAAAGAAGGTGCTGCAGAGCGCTTAACTCCGCAACGTGTTCCGCCAGGAGTTCCTGATACCGCTTCTTGGATTTGTAGAAAGGTTTGACAATTGTCGGCCAGTCTTTGAGTTTCACCTTCGCTCCAGGCCGCACGCGGAAATCCTTCGAATCGATTTTCATCTTCATCCTTTCTGTTCCACAGACTGCATCTCGCGTAAGCTTGTCGAGTCTTCCGTTCCGCCTCGGGCCGGTCTTCTACCGAATGCCCGTTATGTCGAGGCATTTGGTTTCACCGTACCTTTGTGCGAGATCGCGTCACCGCTGCCACAGGACTTGAGTGGCTTCCAGGGGAACGACAACGCCGGCATGGTGCGGCAGGGCACGCGCCGTATAGTCGGTTGCCGGGCGCGTGGCCGGCACCCGCGCGCGATACACGTAGCCTTGCGGCGCTCCTGCCAACTGGCGAATGCGCTCCATCTCCAGCCGCACGGGAGCGCCGCCGTCGACGCCATCGGCATAGAGCTCAACTCGCGCCCCGCTCGGGTCGAGACCATTCAGATAGACCTGAACCTCAAACACGAGCTGCGCCCCGGCGGTCCCGACCTTCATTTCACCGAAGCGCAGCGTGGGCCATTCCTTTTCCATGGCATGTCGCCAATCGACCATTTGCCTACCCATCGCGCCTTTGTTCGCAGCGCGCTCACGGTAAGCTGCCGCACTGGGAAGGTAGTGATGCTCCGTGTATTCGCGCACCGCGCGGCCTGCCGAAAAGCGGGGAGCTAAGTTGGCCATGCTATTCCGCATACGTGCCAACCAAGCCTTGGGGATGCCCTGTCCGTCGCGGGCATAAAACTCAGGAATCACTTCCCGTTCCAGCAGATCATAGAGGGCCTCGGCTTCGGTGGCGTCCCAAGCGGGATCGTCGTCATGTTCGCGTCCGTCGCCCAACGCCCAACCGACCTCAGGCGTGTAAGCCTCCGCCCACCAGCCGTCCAGCTCGGAGAGATTAATGCCCCCATTGACCAGCACCTTCATACCGCTCGTCCCGCAAGCCTCCCAGGGGCGCCGCGGTGTGTTGATCCAAACGTCCACTCCCTGCACCAGGCGCGCGCTCAAGAGCATATCGTAATCAGCGAGGAAGGCCGCGTGGGGACGCACCGCGGGCTGCCGGATGAAACCTGCCCATTCCTGAATCAGGGATTGCCCAGCCAGATCGGCCGGATGCGCCTTGCCGGCGATGATCAGTTGGACCGGGTGCTGTGAGTTGGTCAAGATACGGAGCAGTCGCTGAGGGTCATGCAGCAGCAGGTTGGGTCTCTTGTAAGTGGCGAAGCGGCGGGCGAAGCCCAACGTGAGGGCTTTGGGATCGAAGAGATGCCTGGCGGCTTCGACCTCTTCAGGCGGCGCACCGGCTGCGGCCAGAATTCCCGACAGTCGTTCGCGGGCGTACTCTACCAGAGACTTGCTGGCGGCGGTTCGAAATTGCCACAGCTTGTTGTCGGAGACCCGGCGAATGTCCTCCTCCAGGGTCTCCGTCATTCCGAGCCAGCGGTCCTTTCCACAGGTCTCGGTCCAAAGGTCGTCGGCCGGGGCAGAGTCCCAAGTAGGCATGTGAATTCCGTTGGTGACGTGTCCGATCGGGACGTCGTCCTCCGGCCAGCGCGGAAACAGAGGTAGAAAGAGGCGACGGCTGACCTTCCCGTGCAAGCGGCTCACACCATTTGCAGCACCGCTGCCGCGCATGGCGAGATATGCCATGTTGAAAGGCTCAGACGAATCGGCGCGGTTCTGGCGGCCCAGGGCCAGCAAGTCCTGGAGGGTGATGCCGAGCTTCTTTTCCGCATAGCCCCCAAGGTATTGCTCTATTAGGCCGGGAGCGAAACGGTCAAAGCCGGCGGCCACCGCAGTGTGGGTGGTGAAAAGGTTGCCCGCGCGTGTGACGGCCAGCGCGACCTCGAACGGCTGCCCTGTCTCTTCCATGAAGTCGCGGGCACGCTCTAGAACGGCGAATGCTGCGTGTCCTTCATTCAGGTGACAGACCTCCGGTTGGATTCCAAGCGCGCGAAGCAGCCGCCATCCGCCGATTCCGAGAAGGAGTTCCTGTTTGAGGCGCAGCTCCGGTCCGCCTCCGTAGAGTTCGCTGGTGATCCCCCGATGAACGGGAAAGTTCGCCGCGTCATTGCTGTCTAGCAGGTAAAGCTTGACCCTGCCTACCTTCGCCTGCCAGGCGCGCAGCCAGACGGCGTAACCGGGCAAGGCGATTTCCAACCGCAGCCACTCGCCGTTCGCCTCGCGCAAGGGCGTGATCGGTAATTGTCCAGGATCGTTGTATGGGAAGAGAGCCTCTTGCGCTCCGTTCTTGTCGATGACCTGACGAAAATAGCCCTGCTGGTAGAGCAGTCCCACGCCGACCACTGGCACGCCCAGATCGCTGGCGGCTTTCAGTTGATCGCCGGCCACGTTACCGAGCCCGCCGGAGTAAATAGGCAGAGCTTCGCTCAACATGAATTCCATGCTGAAATACGCGGCGCAAGTGAGTCGAGCATCCGCATGAGTCTGCTGAAACCAGGCGGGCGTTGTCGCCGCCTGCCGGCTGGCTTCGACCAAACCATCGACGTTCTTGCGGAAAACCTGGTCGCTCAACACCCGCTCGATCTGGTCGCGCGAGACGGTCTGCAGGACCACCCATGGGTTGTGGGTGACTTCCCAAAGGTCGGGATCAAGCGTACGCCACACTTCGTCGGTAGCGTGATTCCACGACCAGCGCATGTCCAGGGCAAGCTCCGCCAGAGAAACGAACCCTTCGATTTCGGTGGGCAGAAGGTTGTAGATGGGGTGCGTGACACGGGTTTCTTTGCTCATGATTTCTCCCTCGGGTCCAACGCGGCCGGGAGCCCTGTGAGTTTGGTTGCACTCACGTGCCGGTCAGGGTATGTGTCGTGGGCGACGCCGATCTCAGCACGATCCTTCAAACCGAATAACCGCTGAATCGTGCAAGGTGCGGAAAGGTACATGCGGATCGTGCCATCCCAATCCACAATCATAGAACGGAAGGCCGGCGACGCTCGTTTAGGATTGTGCGGTTTAACCCGTAGCGCCCGGCAATGAGGCCCCGGTGCGGGGTTTGGTCGCCGCCGAGTTGTGATCCGCCGCGAGATCGACTGACGCGAGGAAGGCGATCAAGGCTGACGAAAGCGCGACGGGAGCGGACCTGGAGTTCCGCGCTCATCTGGTCAGGAAATGATAGCTGGGTCGTGCACCGGCTCCTGCGGACCGTGCAACATGCGGCGGTTCGCAGTGCGGTGGGGCCGGCTCGGCCACGCCGACCCGCGTGTGACCGCCTGTGATGCCCATGTGGTGGACATAGCGAAGAAGAATCCGGCGGTGTTCATCCCGCTGAAGGTGGGCTGATAGACTTGACATCGTCAGAGACGCGAAGTTGTGGCAGACTGGGAGTGACAAACATGCCGGAAGCGTTCTCTCAGGCCTTCGCTCCACCATCCGTCAACGATCCAATCCTGGCCGAACTCGTCCACCGGCTTCGAGAGCTGTATCGGCCTGAGCGGATCTACTTGTTTGGTTCCACCGCCCGTGGAGAATCCGACCCAGACAGCGATTACGATCTGATGTTAGTCGGCGGCTCGGTGTGGCAAGTGACGTATTGGTATGGACCCATTCGGATTTTGAAGATCGCCTGCATTTGAAGGCGTCTTTGCCGTCAACCATTGCGCGAGAGGGGAAACTGCTCTATGAAGCCTGACGTGCGGCGCCGTGCGGACACCCTCTCTTGGTTTGAGAAGGCCCGTAGGGATCTCCGGTGTGCGCAGATTGACCTAGCCGCCGAGCCGAATCTGCGGCATGTGGCGCGAAGGCGCAGAAAGCGTCGAGATTGGCGGCTATCATTAGCGAGGTGAATACGAGAATGGCTAACAAGGATCGGCTTCCACCCATTCATCCAGGAGAAATCCTCCGCGAAGAGTTCCTGTCTCCTCTCAGCATGTCGGCGCACGAGTTGGCTATGGCCCTGAGGGTGCCTGCAACACGCATCAACGAGATCGTTAACGAGAGGCGCGGCATCACGGCGGACACCGCTCTTCGTCTGTCACGCTACTTCGGCACGACACCCAAGTTCTGGATGAACATGCAGGTCTCCTGGGAGTTGGAGGTGGCGGGAGACCAACTGGGCAATGCGTTAAGCCGCGAGGTGCTGCCCAGGACTGCGTGAGCGCTCGGAACTCGGATACACCTCCGGCCCTGTGGGTCACAACAGGAATTAGATTATGATTTCCCCCAGCCGCGCAGGAGGAAATTGCATGCGGCTCAGAGAATGGCGATCAGCGTGCGGATCGGGAGGGCCGAGAAATGGCGAAGAAGAATCCGGCGTCTTTCATCCCAGTGAAGGTCGGGTGAGGAAACCGGACGAACGGTGGACGTGTGCGGGAAACTGGGAAGGGTGTCGATCCTGTACGCAATCAATACACACAAGAGTTGATTCCGATCTGTTCTTAATGTACTATTTGAATGTGTACATGGTTAGAGAGGAGTCACAGTCATGCCGAGAATAGCGGTTCAAGACAATAGCCGGATATCCTTGCGGATTCGGGCCGAGGAAAAAGCGCTGCTCTTGCGCGCGGTGGCGCTGAACCACACCGACCTGACGGATTTTGTCATTCGTCACGCCCTGCGTGCCGCCAAGGCCGTCATCGAGAAGGCGGATCATGTGCAGCTCTCCGAGAGGGATAGTTTGCGGGTCCTGAATCTGCTGGAGAATCCGCCTGCACCGAACGCAAAACTGCTGGCAGCCGCTCGGGCGTTGCCAAAGCGGTGATAATCGTGATGGCATGGCACGAAGAGCCGATCCACAAGAAACATGATCGGGAAGCGTTCGACTGCGGCGAAGAAGCGCTAAATGAGTTTTTGCGCCGTTACGCCCTCAAGAGCCACGAGCTGGGCGGGGCGAAAACGTTCCTGGCGATTGACGATGCTGACAACAAAACCATTTTCGGCTACTATAGCCTCAGCCCCGCCTCGGTTGACTATGCCCGGACACCGGAGATCATACGACGCGGGCTTGCACGCCATGATGTGCCGGGCTTCCGCTTGGCGCGCCTGGCTGTGGATCGCAGGTTGCAAGGGGAGGGAATTGGCGGACAACTTCTGCTCTCGGCGGGCAGACGCTGCCTGCTGACCTCAGCGGAGGTTGGCGGTGTCGTGCTTGTCATCGACGCCAAGAATGAAAGAGTAGCAGCATGGTATTCCAGCTATGGCGCTATGCCGCTGCTGGACGCGCCGTTATCGCTGCTGCTGCCACTCGCGACAATTGAGGCCGCGCTCAAAAAGACGGGGAAATACAGGCTAGGCCGATGAAGACCTACAACTTTAGGATCGTGGTAGAGCCGGATGGCGAGCGCTGGCACGCCTACTGTCCGGCGCTGGTGGGGCAGGGCGGCGCCACCTGGGGTCGAACCCAACAGGAAGCTCTCAAGAACATCCAGGAAGTGGTCCAGATGGTTGTGGAGAGCCTGATGGAGCATGGCGAGGCGTCGCCGACCGAACCCGCCGATCAAGTGCACGTGTCCGGCGAGCCTCAAGTGGCAGTCGTTGTCTGAGGCATGGCGATCGACTATTCGCCCTTGCGCAGAGGATGGCGATGCAGGCGCGGATCGGGAGGGCTAAGAGATTGCGAGAAAAGAACCCGGCGCTGTTCATCCTGGTGAAGGTAGGATCAGAACAAAAAGCCGACCTCTTGGCCACTGCTTGTGGCAAACTGGGACTGGTGGGTATGTCGAAAATCCAGATGGAAACCTTCAAACCGCCCTCTGCCGAAGACCCCGTGTTAAGCGAGGTTGTCCGTCGGCTGTCCGAGGTCTATCACCCCCTCCGAATTTACCTGTTCGGTTCGGCGGCACGCGGGGATGCTGGCCCAGACAGTGATTATGACCTGATGGTCATTCTCCCCGATGAAGCCCCACAGCATCTCCGGCGGGGGAACCCTGGATACCGCGCTCTTCGTGGAACCGGGGTAGCCGCGGACGTGCAGGTTTGGCCGGAGAGCGATTTCAATAGGCAGTTACATCTGAAGGCATCATTTCCATCCACAATCGTGCAGGAGGGGAAGCTGCTGTATGGAGCCTGACCCGGTCCTTGTCTCGAACACCAGGGAATGGCTCTTGCTCGCCAAGGAAGACTTGGACAATGCGCAGCACGATTTGATGGCAACTCCTCCCTTTGTGAGGGACGCTCTGTTTCACTGTCAACAAGTAGCGGAGAAGGCGATGAAAGCTCTTCTTACATGGCACGACTCAGGCTTTCGGAAAACCCACAATCTTGAGGAGTTGGGCGAACTGTGCACGCGGACAGATGGCACGCTCGCGCCAGCAGTGGAAGACGTCACGCCTTTGACGGAGTATGCAGCGAGGTTCCGATATCCCGGCGCGCCTTTGGAGCCGACCTTGCAGGAAGCGCAGGAATCAATCGAGCTTGCGCGGACATTCTTCCACACCATCCTCAAAAAGCTGCCACCTGGCATTACCAACTTCGATGATCGTTCCAAAGACGGTACTCCAGCCACACGCGTGTGAATCAGAAGAAACTCACCTGGACACAGAGCACACCCCGAGCATAATGTGGCCCAGTACCGGACCGCGGTGAGACCGGCCCGGGCACGCCGACCCGCGTGTGACCTCCCGATACTCTCATGTGTTGGGGTGAGCGCCGGTTCTCCCTTTCCCGGGTTGTGGGTTTGGGCAGAGGTGTATTACACTTACCAGTAGGAGTATTACGATGCAGATCACCAGCAAGGGACAAGTTACGATCCCTCAGGAGATCCGTAACCGGCTGGGCCTCTTGCCGCATACGAAAGTCGAGTTTGAGTTGGCCGGGGATCACGCCCGCATTCGCAAGGCCCGGCGCCTGCCCGGTGAAAGCGTCCGCGGACGCCTGGCCCTGGAGGTCCTCCGCGGCACCGCAGACACCCGCATGAGCACGGAGGAAATCTTGGCGCTTACCCGTGGCGAAACTCGAGCTACCACACCACGCAAGTGAAACAGGCTATCACCAACTTGCCGGCCCGCCTGAGCGCCTGCCGTGGCGTCCTTGTTGACAGCAATGTCCTGCTTGACGTCGCCACGAACGATTCGGCCTGGGGGGATTGGTCCGCGCGCGCACTCGCCGAAGTCGCTGAGCAGATGACCCTGATCATCAATCCGATCATCTATGCCGAGGTATCGATCGGCTATACAACCATCGAAGCTCTGGACGCGGTTCTTCCTGCAACTCTGTATCAGCACGAACCGCTTCCCTGGGAGGCCGCGTTCCTGGCAGGAAAGAGTTTCCCGCTATACCGCCGCCGTGGAGGCTCCCGGACCTCGCCTCTGCCTGATTTCTATATTGGCGCGCATGCTGCCATCGGGCGCCTGGCGCTGCTTACCCGCGATGCCGCCCGTTATCGCAGCTATTTTCCGAAAGTCGAGATCCTCGCTCCCACAAAGCGGCGGATGTGATTCGAGGGACACTTGGAGCCCGGAGGCATAGCGCCCGGACCATCGCCGCTTTTTACTTCCTCTTGAGGAGGAGCGCCCAGTCGTTGCTTCCGGGCGCCACAGGCGAGGTCCACGAAGATACGCTGACATTTACGGAGGGCAAACCGGTCTTCTCGCCGGTAGCTGCATTCCACCACGTGCCGCTGTAATGACCCGGTTGCGGTTGCATGGTCACAGCGCCAGCGCGGGGGAGATAGACGGCATACATCTCACCGGGCTTTGCCAGGCAGTAATTGCCTCTGTTCACCAGTTCGTCGTGAGGTTCGGTCTTCCACCAATCGAAGCTGGTAAAGAAATCGACCATGTGAGCGTACCCCTGCAACATGGTCATGGTCCGCCGCTTCAAACAGTGAGGACGCTACCACCTCAACCAAATGCGATATCCCTTCCGAATCGCAAAACGAGACCTCGCGGCACGTCTCAGGCACGATTCAAGTATAGGCGAACACAAGGCGAATACAAAAGCTACTCTCGGAAGGTTCACGTCTCCCGATTTAGTCCAGCGGGTTCCTGTCTTGGGGGAACGCGTGAGCGGACCGCGACGCGGGCGCGCAAGACCTAGCCTATTGTAGCGGTGTCAATGTCTTCGTTAGGTACCAGTACGATAGGTACTATCCAATGGTCCGCAACTTGTTGGCTGACAGACCACACGACAAGCTAATCTGTTAACATTTAGTGCGTGCGCATGTTAAAGCGCTGCGGTTGGCGCTGAATTTGAGGGGAGTACAACCATGAGAAGCCTTACGCTGTTCGCGCTCTCTGTGACACTCATTGTTCCCGCTTACGCCAGTATCCTCTATACCAATATCGGTCCGAACAGCGGCACTGACGCCGGCTTTGAAACAAACGAAGGGTATTCAGTGACCGACTCATTCACAATAACGAGTGCCGCAACGGTGACGGGTTTCGACTTTGTTTCCTGGAATTCGGTCGGGGACGTTGAACAGGCGGTCGATTGGTCCATCGGCACTACTGCTTACGCGAGCGATCTGGGCTCCGCCGACGTCAGCCTGTCTAATTCGTACATTGGACCAGCCGTTGACGACTATCCCTACAACCTCTACACGAACACCGCCACCGGGCTCGACGTGCCGCTCGCCCCCGGTACGTACTGGTTTACGCTCGATGGTTCCGTCTCTTCCCTCGATGTCCCGGAGTACTGGGACATAAGCGGAGGTCCTTCGGACGCATACTGGAGCGGCATCAGCGGTGAGGACGTAATTTCCGAAACGTTCGATATCACTGGCGACGTCGGTACACCGGAACCGGGTGGCCTTGGGCTACTGGGCTGCGGAATCCTGGCGCTGGCGGGCCTATTTCGCCGCAAAACCTGCCGGGTATAGTCAACCGTTATTCCGTTAGTTGACCTCGGTTGGCCCTGGATTCGCGATCAACGCCATCGCACTGAGCCGGCACGTCGTCACACCCACCGGCTGCCGAGGGGGATCTCGCTCCACTCGTAAACCATCCGGAAGGTCCGCCACGTAATATCACAGGACTTCCACCCACGCATCCTCCGTCCCCGCCACCGACAGCCGGGTTAAATCGCGGCAAAAAGACCCACGCCATAAAAGCGGCCGCCGCCGAGACAGATTGGCCCAGGGATCTGTATCGGATTTCCATTCGCATCGCGCGGCGAGTGCGGAAGACGAACTGAGAGCCAGCGGGGAGGTCCGCGTTCCAGTCTTGGTTGTCTCAGTTTGGAAGCCATTCTGGAAGCCAAACCCGTGGAAACCTGCAGTCTGCCCAGACGCAGTGACGCGAGGATTCAATGGAAATCGTTGAGCGTATAACGTGGTAGAACCTCAGAGACGGTATCCATCCCGATTCCGCGCCGTGCGGTCTCGCCCGTGGTTTGGTAGGGACCTCGGCTGTGTGGGTCGTAACAGGAATCAAATTGTGATTTGGAACAAAGCGCGCAGAAGGAAACTACCTGCGGCTCAGAGAGAATGGCGATCAGTGTTCGGAGCCCTGCTAGCAGGCGAGGATCAGGCAAAGTAGTGAAGAAATAGCGAAGATTTGGGGCGTGCAGAAAACTTCAGATTGCTGCACAGGGCGAGTGCTCAAGAAACTCACCTGGACGCTGGTACACCTCGAGCGTAAGGCTCTGCCCATTACAGGCCGGATAGGGTCCAGCTGTGGGCAAGTAACCCAGGCCGAAAGGAAGTGGGGCGGGAAGTAGTTGACGCCGGACAGGCGGGCAGGTATATAAGAACTCGCTTCGGATGAGACGCTTCCGTGCCTCGAGAAGGTCGAGCACGCTCACGAGTGGCCGGTTTTGAGGTGTTTACCGAGGGAACTGGCCCTTTCGTGGGCTTCGCTGGGGCTGAAAAAAAACACCACGAGGCAGTTGGGTGTATACTAGCGGCGAACCGAGGATTCCAAAATGGATATCTTGGTTTTAAGCCGAGCGGTGGTTTCCTCGGCAAGGCCCCGTTTCACGCAGAAAGGAGACTTCTAATGGAAAAGCATATCCTGACTTGGAGTTATTGGCTGGGTTTGCTATGTACTGTGATCGCGTTTGTTCTGCGGTTCTTGGCTGCGCTTGGGATACTGTATCCTCAGGTGGCTAAGGGTAACCGTATCGACTACGGTAGTTTCCTACATGTGGCGGCCCTGTTTTTCCTGATCGCTCTTGCCACGGCGAGCTACATCTGGGCGCACAGCCAAAAGTCTCAGTAGTACCCTCTCCCCGCCCCGCACCGGCTCAACGCGACGCGTCGCCCGACCATCACCGCTGCCCGCTGAAGGCTTAACAGCGCGATATCACAGATGGCCGGTTTTGCGGTGATCACCGAGGCCTTTCGCGCCTCACTGAAGGTCGAAGCAGCCGCGCCGCTAACGATCCTGGCGGGTTGAAGCGAGCCAAAGGGGTGTGAGGATGGTAGTTCAGTAGCAGGCCGGAACACCTCGGGAACGCTATCTTCAACGGATCTTCACAACCGCCTCCGCCACGTTGAGCGGCACTTGCTTCAAGTCTCTGGAAGCCGCCATGCCTTGCTCCACACGGACGCGCGCGGAACCCCTCGGCGCTTCCGGCAAGACTCTGAACCGCAGCCAGGCAATCACCCCGTTGCGAATCGGCTGCTGACCTCCGATTACGATACATTTGGACCCGGAGGTGTCGCCAGTTCTTGGCCTTGCAGCACACTTCAGATCCTTGCCTGCGGCCCACGCTGCCGTGCCAAGCCATGGGCCGCCCTCCACAGGGACCAATTGAGCTGCAGGGAAAGTCGTATCCCATTGCAGGCCAAGTGGTTCATGGCCAACTGGCGACGTGAGCGACAGTTGGATAGTTACCACTTTTCCGGCCGACGCCTTTGCGGAAGAAAGCTGAAGCTGCAGGCTCTGGCCGAACAGCACCAACTGGGGAAACAGCAGAAGCGTACATGCGCACCATGCGCCGCTCCTACGATTTCCCGAATGGTCTTTGGGCGACGATGTGCAACGCGCGGTTGAAACAGGCACCGCGGGCCATTCTATACGCGCTACATGGTGCATGCAACTATGCAGTGCGGTCGATGCTTCAAGAGGACGGTACGAGGGCCGTCGCAGGAGTTGGATTCGCACTCTGATTCTTCTGGGTGTCCATAGCCGTGACCTAAAGGTATGCGTGGCTGAGGTGAGGAAAGCGAGCAAGGCTGGTGATAGCGTACCGGGAGCGGACCTGGAGTTTCGTAATCATCCAGTCAGGAAATAGTCCCGAATCCGCGCCGCGGCGCGATCACAACCGGACGGCAGCCGGATCGATCGTCCGCAACGAGACTTCGCCGATCGGCGCCCGCACGGCGAGGGCGCCCACGTATGATTCCGCCGGAACAAACGCCCGTAGGCTCCACAACGCGGGATCGTCGGCTGGTTCCTCAATGAGCTCCAGCCTGGGGATTTCACCCGCACCGCTGCTGACCGTGAAGCCGTGCAGGTCGCGGCTTAAGCCGGTCCCGGTCGCTTTCAGAAACGCTTCCTTGCGCGTCCAGATTTCAAAGAACAGGGTGGCGACCGATTCCGGCGGAGCCGACAGCACGCGCTGCGCTTCGGCGGCGGAGAAGAACTGCTTCGCCATGTTGGCAGCGTCGGGCATCGGCCGCACCTGCTCGATATCCACTCCGATGGGGGCCGCCTCCGTCAGGGCGCAAACCAGCAGCGAGCTGGTATCGGAAGCGTTGAAATGCCACGCCTGGCTGCCTTCAAGCGAAGGTTTGCCGTAAGTGGAGTATTGGAAGCGTATGGCGCGCGGATCGACATCGATGCGCCGGGCCAGAATTAAGCGCGTCATCCCTCTCCCCAGGATGTATGCGTGGCGCAATTGGTCCAGTTTAAACCTGCCAGCCCGCTCCACTTCGTCGGCGGACAGCAACGGCAGGTACCGTCCGGCGAGTTCTGAGGCCTGTTCGAGGCCACAGATCCAGACCTCCACGCCGGGATGCATTGGGAACATTCTAGCAAGGTGATAATACCTTAGCCATTCCTGAGAGTTGGGAACAGGCGCGAGCCGGACAGCAGCTCTCAGGCGGAGCGGACCTCTTACCGAATTTCATCGCTTCCCTAATCCGCTAGGCCTGTTACGATGAAGCCATGCCGGAAGATGGCCCGCTCGACTTGGGCGACAGCATTGTATGGTTCAAATACGGCGACATTCACCGACTGGACGGCCCCGCAATCGAATGCAAGGACGGCCGGAAGGTGTGGGCGCTGAACGGCAGGGTAGTCACCGAACAACAAGTCAAAGCCCTGTACGAGGCAGACCTCAGGGAGGCCCGCGAGCTTTGTGACAGGATGTTGAAGAGCCAGGCAGCCGAGCAGCAGCGACGGTAGACTCTTTGACTTGCCCCGTGGATAGTCGGTTCGGTTGCGACAGGTAGCAATGATCGGGCCATTCCCGCCACCAGTGCCTACTCGACGAGCATTATTTCAGTTGTTACTAAACCATTAGGTTTCAATTTGTTAACAGGGATTCGCATCCCAATATGGGCAGTTCATCTGTGAAATCTCTCGCCGTAGTGCCGTTCGTCGTCTCACTAATTTGGAGCATGTCCGAATCGTCGGTATAGTTGCCGTGGGGGGGCCAGACGGCGGATTTCTGCCAACTAATTGAAAACAAGATAATAAGCTTGGGCGAGTATTCTGGCAGCCGGAATGCGTTTGCCCTTTCGGGACATTGGGCAGGGTCCAGCGGGATGGGGCAGGGAAGGAATGCACCTATCTCGGACTGGGACTCAAAGGGCGGTAGCTTGTGGCAAGCCTTGTTTGAAAGGCATCAATGAGCATCGAAAGGCCTCTTGATTCGATCTCGGAACAGTGGTTCGCGCTTCGAGTGAAATCGCGCTGTGAAAAGGTCGTTTCCACGATTGCGCACAACAAGGGCTTCGAGGAGTTCTTGCCGCTTTACCAGTGCCGCCGGCGGTGGTCAGACCGCTTGAAATCGGTTGAGTTTCCACTTTTCCCAGGGTACGTGTTTTGCCGATTGGACCCGCAGTACCGGCTCCCGCTATTGACCATTCCCGGCGTTCTCCACTTTGTGGGAATCGGAAAGGTTCCCGTCCCCATCGATGACGCGGAAATCCTTGCGATTCAAAGTGCCGTAGCGTCCGGGCTTTCGACTGAACCGTGGCCCTTTCTGGAAGTCGGGCAGCGCGTGCGGCTGGAGGATGGGCCTTTGGTTGGCCTCGAAGGTTTCCTCGTCGAAGTTCGCAAGCGCTACCGGGTTATTGTCTCCGTAACTCTTCTGAAAAGGTCGGTGGCAGTGGAAATCGATCGCGAGTGGGTCGCGCCGCTGGACGCAAGCGGGCGCCGCATGGCGATTCCAATCAGACGCTCACTGGTCGCAACCTAGGTTCTGTACTGGACGGTTCGGTACGCACGTAGTACAAGAGCCCGCATTTGGCACTATCACGCGAATACCCCTAAATGCGATACGTAACTTATGGTGCTCCCACTATGAGGTATCGTCACTTTTCACTTATCAATCAGTTTCGACAGCGATAGGAACGGTGAAGTTGTGTTGAACAATATGCTCCGCCTTCGAGAAAACGCCCGGTTAGCACGGCGCTCTTCCATTGCTACAGATGAACCTTCGGATTCTGGAATGCTTCCCCACGATATTTTCATGCGGATGCTGCGATTGGAACGGAAGAGAACCGAACGTTCCCATCGGCCCTTTGTGCTGATGATTCTCGAATCTGGGAACCTTCTGAAAGCAGGCAACCAACAGGAGGACACCCTCGACAAGATTCTGGGTGCATTGTCACAGGCAACCCGCGACACGGACCTCAAAGGGTGGTACCGGCACGGATGTGCTATCGGAGTCATTTTCACCGAAATTGCCTGCGACGACGAAAAATCGGTTGTACTGGCTCTCTCTAACAAAGTCACCGACGCGCTTTATGACGCGCTGAGTGTCCAGCAAATCAACGAGATCAGCCTCTCTTTCCACGTATTCCCCGAGGATTGGGATAACGATGGTCCAGATGGGCCCGCCAACTCAACCTTGCACCTAGATCTGGCACGCGGCACTCACAAGAAACGGGCTACTGCCCACCTCAAGAGGCTGATTGACGTTGTGGGTAGCCTTGCCGCCCTGGTCCTTTCTCTTCCAGTGCTGATCGGAATTGCGATCGCGATCAAAATGACCTCTAGGGGTCCCATCCTCTTCCGTCAGGTCAGACTTGGCCAATACGGAAAAAAGTTCACGTTCCTAAAATTCAGATCCATGTATTTCGGGAACGACCACGCAATCCATGAACAGTACGTGAAGCAATTTATCGCAGGCGCGGAAGGTTTAGAACAGAGTGGACCGAAACAGAAAAAACAGTTCAAGTTGGTTGGGGATCCGAGAGTCACAGGGGTAGGGCAGTTCCTGCGGAAGACCAGCCTGGACGAATTACCGCAATTGCTCAACGTCTTAAGCGGCGAGATGTCGCTGGTAGGGCCGCGACCTCCGTTAATGTACGAATTCAAACACTACGAGCCATGGCACAAAGAGCGCCTCATGGCGATGAAACCGGGGATCACCGGCCTGTGGCAAGTTGAGGGGCGAAGCAGGGTTACGTTCGATGAAATGGTTCGCATGGACATCCGATACGCCAGGTCCTGGTCGCTGTGGCTGGATATTAAGATTCTTCTCCAGACACCGCTAGCAGTTATTTCCGGAGCTGGCGCGTCTTGAAAGCTGAAAAGGCAATGATTCGAGTTGGCATTATCGGTTATGGCTATTGGGGTCCGCAAATTGCGCGCAACTTCCATGCAGCCGACGGTTGTGAAGTCGCCGTAATCTGCGACAAGAGTCCGGCCGCTAAACAGCGAGCTCAGCACACTTATCCCAATGTGCGCGCAACATCCGACGCTTCGGAAGTGCTATGCTCGCCGCACATTGACGCTGTCGCGATCATCACGCCCGTTTGGACGCACTTCGAGTTGACCAAGACCGCCCTCGAAAACGGGAAACACGTCTTTGTCGAAAAACCGTTTACATCCACCGCTGCGCAAGCCGAACAGCTGATCGAGTTGGCCACGAAGAAGCATCTGACGATCATGGTCGATCACACCTTCTTGTTCACGGGTGCGGTCAAGAAGATCGGGCAACTGATCGAGGACGGCACTCTGGGCAAGCTCTACTACTACGATTCCACCAGGGTCAACCTGGGCCTGTTCCAGCACGACATTAATGTCGTCTGGGACCTTGCGCCTCACGACCTCTCCATCATGGACCACCTCGTGAAGTCGAAACCAGAATTCCTGGCGGCAACCGGGCAAAGCCATGTGAATAGCCAAAAGGATGTCGCTTATATCACCGTCTACTTGAGCGACAACGTGATTGCGCACTTCAATGTCAACTGGCTGTCGCCGGTCAAGGTGCGCACGACTCTCTTGGGAGGCGAAAAGAAGATGGTAGTGTGGAACGACCTGGACGCTGATGAGAAAATCAAGGTGTACGACAAAGGCGTCGAGATCAAGAGCCGGCAGGGTGTTTACGAGTTGCTTGTCAGTTATCGCACGGGCGATATGTGGGCTCCCAAGATCGAGCAGACTGAAGCACTGGCCTCCGAGATTCGGTACTTCATCGACTGCATTACGCACCACAAAGTGCCCTTTAACGATGGAATCGCCGGTTTGCGCGTAGTCAAGTTACTCGAGGCGGCCGATCGATCGCTGGCGGATAAGGGTGCCGCAGTGCGTCTATGACTGAGTATCTATGCATTTCGCCAGACGTGAAGCTCGGCAAGAACGTAAAGTTCTCTAAGTTCATTAACCTTTACGGTTGTGAGGTCGGCGACAACACGAAGATCGGCGCTTTCGTCGAGGTCCAAAAGAACGCAAGAATCGGGAAAAACTGTAAGATCTCTAGCCATACCTTTATCTGCGAAGGGGTCACGATTGAAGATGAGGTATTCATCGGACACGGAGTAGTTTTCATCAACGATACGTACCCAAGGGCTACGAGCGGGACAGGGGCACTGCAAACGGAACAGGACTGGAAGGTCGAGGCCACGCTCATCAAGAAGGGCGCTTCCATCGGGTCGGGTGCTACGGTCCTTTCGAATGTAACTGTCGGGGAAGGGGCGATCGTGGGCGCGGGAAGCGTAGTGACGAAGAGCGTTCCGGACCGCGCGATTGTGGCCGGCAATCCGGCGAAGGTGCTGCGGGTGATGGCGGACGTGCTGTGCGAGAGGAGCAAATGATGACAAACAGCAAGATCCCATTCCTGGACTTGGTAGCTTCCCACGAGGAGTTAAAGGAAGAGCTGTGCGAGGTTTTTGCCAGGGTCTTGAAGACCGCTGCATTTGTAGGTGGTGCCACAGTCGAAGGCTTCGAGCGGGACTTCGCCGAATTCTGTGGCACGCAGCACTGTGTGGGTGTGGCCAGCGGCACGGATGCGGTGCGGTTCGCTTTGATGGCGGCGGGGCTCAGGAAGGGCGCAATCGCCGTCACGGTCCCGAATACATTCATCGCCACGACGGAAGCGATCACCCAGGCTGGCGGGTGCCCTGATTTCGTGGATGTCGATGCGCGCACCTACAACATGGACCCCGAGAAGTTGCGGGAGTACCTGGAAGTGCACTGCTTCGTTAACCCGACCTCAGGGGATCTGGTCAGTCGGAAGTCTGGGCGGCCGGTGGCAGCTGTGGTTCCCGTGCACCTTTACGGGCAAACGGCGGACATGGATCGGATTCTGGAATTGGCTGAGCGCTATAAGCTGGTCGTTATCGAAGATGCGTGCCAGGCGCACGGCGCGGAATACTATTCCGCCAAAAAGCGCCGGTGGCGGAAAGCTGGCTCCATGGGGCATGCGGCGGCGTTTAGCTTCTATCCGGGAAAGAACCTGGGGGCATGCGGAGAAGGTGGAGCGGTGACGACGAACGATGTGGCACTCGCACAGAGAATCCGGATGCTGCGCGATCACGGACAGACGCAGAAGTATTATCACGAAGTTGAGGGCTACAACGGAAGGCTGGACGCGATTCAGGCGGGGATCCTGCAAGTGAAGCTGAAGCACCTCGCGGAGTGGAATGCGTGCCGACGGGAAGCCGCCACCCAGTACCGTGAACAGCTTCTGGAGGCCGGCATGGGCGAATTGGTGCCCTACGAACCGGACTGGTCGAAAGCCATCTATCACCTATACGTGATTCAGGCGCAGGACCGCGATGGTCTCATGCGGCACCTGGCGGATTTGAATATTGGCACGGGAATTCACTATCCGGTGCCGCTCCACCTACAGAAGGCGTATGAATGGCTCGGCCACAAGCCCGGAGAGTTCCCCGTGGCGGAGAAGGCTGCTGCCGAAATCGTGTCGCTGCCCATGTTCCCGCAGCTTACGAGCGATCAGCAGCGCCGGGTAGTTTCCTGTATTCGGGAGTTCCAGGCCACCAAGGCTCCACGGGCCGTGAAGTACGCCGTCGCGTCGTATTAAACGGAGATGTTGGAAGTTCGCGCGAACCGAGTTGCGCGGCAGATGTTGAACTCCGTTTACTCAGGACCGGATACTCGGATTTTTCCGACCGGGGTACGATTTTCCACGTTGACCGCCTTTCACGCTTCGTCGGTTTGTGCGAGAATATTTGGGTGTTTGCCAAGCCGCCCGGCTTGGCGATCGGAAAGGCCTGGCGAGTGAGTTATCAGCCGGAAACGCCGTTCGACAACATCGAGAGCTCTCACGAGTATGTGGCCATGCTGGCCGAGGCTCTGGATGAGGCCAGGCGCGAGGTGGAAGCCGAGATTGCGCTGGCCGAACGAGAAAGCGCGGAACGCCGCAAAGAAGCTCTGCTGTTGGTGTCCTACAGTCTAGCCAAGCTGAACCTGCACATCACGGCCAGCCGCCGCCTTCTGAACAACCTGCGCACGCTGCGCAGGCTGCTGCTGGCGGAGCGGGGTTTGCCGGACGACCACGAAAAGGAAGTCGCCGCCGGCGAAGGCGACTAGAAACCGGGCCCCGGCGCTATGCCTCGCTTCGCGCGCCGTGCAGTGATATTATGCATCGCCGCTTAATATAGCGGCCCGCGTGGTATCGCGGCTGGGTGGCGAGCCGGCACATCTCAATGATCTGCCTTTACAGGGAGCACAGCTCGTATCAGCCTCCTGTGTGTTTAGCGGGCTTACTGTAGGCCAACGATTAGTGCTATAACCTCTCTCCGACCGTTGCAGTCCCTCAGGGTAAATACAGAAAACCCTACCTCAATCCAACACACAACTGAGTTGCAAGGCATGTCGAGGAGTGGACCGACCCCAGTTTGCATCATCGTCGAAAATCTTCCAGTACCTACGGATGCGCGGGTATGGCGAGAGGCTGGCACGCTCCGTGACGCGGGATACTTGGTTTCCGTCATCTGTCCCAAGGGAAAAAGTTCTTTCACAGCAAGTTACGAAGTCCTTGACGGCATCCATATCTATCGCCACCGCGGTTGGGAAGCTTCACATGCAATGGGATATATGCTGGAATATACTTGGGCGCTAGCTGCCGAGTCCTATCTCGCTCTGAAGGTTTTTGTCCGCACGAGATTCCGCATCCTGCAAGCCTGCAACCCTCCCGACACCATTTTCCTCATAGGATTGTGCTTCAAGCTTTGCGGTGTCCGGTTTATCTTCGACCATCACGATCTGGCGCCCGAGCTCTTTGAGACAAAGTTTGGCAAGAAGAAGCGCCTGCTGTTTGCACTTTCCCGGCTCGCCGAACAATTCTCATTCAGAGCTGCTGAAGTTTCCATCGCCACCAACGAGTCCTTTCAGGAAGTTGCCGTCACGCGGGGTAAAATGCGGAGGGAACGGGTATTTGTAGTTCGGAATTGTCCCGACCTGAGGAAAGTTCGCCGCGGACTGGGTCGGCCCGAGATCAAGCTTGGGAAGCCGTTCCTCGTAGCATATGTAGGTTTTATGGGGATTCAGGACGGTTTGCCCCTGCTACTTGAGTCTATCGAGCACATTGTAATGAACGAAAATCGGCGGGACACCCACTTTGTGCTGATTGGGGGCGGGACAGTACTTCCTGACCTGCAAGCAATTGTTACCAGAAAGAATCTTACCCCTTTTGTGACCTTTACGGGCCAGATTGCCCACGAGGAAGTGGCCGCTTATCTCTCCAGCGCAGACGTCGGGGTGGCGCCCGACCCGAAGACTCCGATGAACGACAACTCGACCATGATCAAGATTCTTGAGTACATGGCTTTTGGGTTGCCAGTGGTGCTTTTCGACTTGAAGGAGGGACGGCGCACCGCAGGTCCTGCCGCATTGTACGCTGTGCCAAACGATCCCATTGATTTCGCCCAGCAAATCACCCGATTACTCGATTCCCGAGAACTTTGCAAGCAGTTGGGCGAGTGCGGGCGCAAACGGATAGAAGACCGATTGAACTGGGGAGTTGAGAAGGACGCGCTCCTTCAGGCGTATACCACCGCGTTGCAGTCTAACCATGCTTAGTGACATCTCGAAAGGGCGAGTTCATTTGTCACACATGAAATCACTAAGTTACAAGACACTTTTGGCTCATGACGCGCGGATTCTCCGATCGGAGATGCTCTTTCCCCACAGACGGCTAATTCCGTGCGCCGTTCTTTTCGCGATGCTGATGTCACCGATGTGGTGTCAAGCCGCTGACGTGGTATTCGTTCGTTCCGGCGGAGGCCCGTCCCCAGAACAACAAGAACTCGAAGTAGCTACTCACTTTTATGGCGTGGAGCTCAAAGTTATTACTGCCAGCGCCAGCCATAATGATGATTTTGCACTTAGCAGCGCAGTCGAGCGAACCGAGACCTTAGCAGTGGTAATTGCAGCAAACACCCTCAGCCAGGTAAATGAAAAGGTGCTCCTGCGAGCGCTGCGAAGAGGACCGGGGAATAGCGTACCGTTGCTTATTCTGGGATTGACACCAGAGACGGACCCAACTCTGTTGAAAACTTGGTCCGGCGGTGTTGCGGTTGGCTGTAAACGCCTTGAGAGGCCACTTGACCTCCATTATGCCATCGGGCACGTCCCGGGCCTTACCGGGCAATTAACGGGCCTCGAGATTCCATTCCCGCGCAAAAATAGTTTTTACTTCGCTCGGCCCGAACACAGCGAGGGTCTAGAGATCATCAAGGTACGGGACGACCACGAAGCTGGCCCCGTGTTTATGGAGGCGACCCTCACCCAACAGAGAGTATTCCTAGATTGCACGAAGCCGCCCTCCGCGAGCAACAGCGTGTCCGAAGCGAACGGGGAGATTGTAGTAACCGCCTTTGCGGAGGTCGCTCCGGTGATGCTGTTTATAAAGTATTGCGCCGGCGAACGGGGCTGGCACGCACTTCATCATTACGCGAACCTTACCATTGACGACCCCTCGTTGCAGGAGCCTTACGGGTTGCTCAACTACGAAGGTCTCCTAACGGAGATGCAAAAGCACAACTTTCACACCACGATCGCTTTCATTCCGTGGAATTATGACCGCAGCGAATCGGAGGTTGTTTCGCTTTTCCGCAAACACCCGGAGCGATTTTCAATCTCGATTCACGGGGATAACCACGATCATAAAGAGTTTACAGACTATGAAAGCAAACCTCTGGATGTTCAGGTCGCCGCCCTTAGACAATCCCTGGCCAGAATGGACAGATTTCAAGAGCTTACAGGAATTCCATACGATAAGGTGATGATTTTTCCCCACAGCGTCGCGCCCGCAAAGACACTCGAGGCACTCAAAACTTACAGCTATCTCGCCACGGTGAACTCCTCTAATGTTCCAATGGATTCTGTGAGGCCCCCGGGCCTCTTATTCGCCATGCGACTCGTCACGCTTACCTTTGGGGGATTTCCGAGCATCACCCGGTATTCGGTGGCACGGGGGTTTCCGAAGTATGTCACTGCTGCGGACGAGTTTCTTGACAATCCTTTATTTTTTTACTGCCATCATGAGTGTTTTGAACGTGGCATGGGCGCCTTCGATGAAGTCGCCGACCAGGTGAACAGCCTTGAGCCAGATACGCGCTGGCGAGGTTTAGGCGATATAGTAAGACACTTTTACTTGGTGAAGCTGAGAGACGACTCCAACTACGACGTATTAGCCTCTTCGGGGAGCATCGCGTTGGAAAACGGCACGGGTCGGCAGTCGGTCTTTTATGTCAAAAAGATGGAGGTCGATCATCCGGCTGTAACGTCGGTCGTTGCGGACGGCCAAGCCTTGCCTTTCCAACTCCACGACGGTTATCTCGACTTCCAGTTGCCGATCGCCGCAGGCCAAGTGCGGGGCATCACGATACAATACGAAAACCATGTGTCTTTACTCCCTGTTGGTGTCGAAAAAACGTCACTTCGCGTTTATTTTCTTCGGAGGGCCTCGGATTTCAGAGACAATATCTTATACAGGAGCTTTATTGGACGTCTGCTCATTCACGCGTATTACAACGACGAACAGAGTCTTTTGTTTCGTCTTTCGGCGGCGGGCGCTTTGATACTGTGTATTTGCGTGGGTTGGCGGATTCGGGTACTCGTCAGGAGAAGGCATCCCGGCTAACGACTGGGAAGCTGGCCGGGTCTCTTGAGTCGGCGCGACGCGATTGAGCTTATTGAAAGGTGAAGACACCTGAACCCGGCCTAGGAGCCGTTACCTGCATTCAGGGTTGGACTCCTTGGTTGTTTCGGAGATTGGCGATGGAAATCAGACTCGAGTCGAGACATCTCGGAGATGTGCTTGTCATTGTCCCTGAGATCTTCCAGGATAGCCGTGGTTTTTTTATGGAAACTTTTCGGGAGGACCAATTCCAGGCACTTGGCTTGCCTTCGCACTTTGTCCAGGACAACCATTCGCGTTCCGTTAAGGGGGTTCTCCGTGGTTTGCATTTCCAGTGGGACCCGCCGATGGGCAAGCTGATGCGCGTGCCGCTGGGATCTGCCTTTCTGGTCGCTGTGGACATAAGAAAGGGTTCGCCCACGCTGGGGAAGTGGTATGGCATCGAGGTTTCAGCCGAGAACAGGCGTCAAGTGTGGGCTCCCGCAGGTTTCGCACGGGGGTTCTGTGTTCTCTCGGAAGTCGCCGAGATCCAATACAAATGTACAGGGCTGTACAACAGGCAAGGTGAATCTGGGATTCGCTGGGACGATCCGGAAATCGGTGTCGAGTGGCCGGTCAGCCAGCCTTCCCTTTCTGCTAAGGACCAGAAAGCCCAGACGTTAGAACACTGGCTTGCCAAACCCGAATCTGACCACTTTCGTTATTAGGCCGAGAAGCACTTGTCTACTAAGAGCCGCAGTGACAGATTGCTGGAGAAGTAATTAAAGACAAGAACCCTGGCCATTCAGGTCTCGGGTCACAGTGCAAGGAGGAATCATGAAACTGCTCATCGCCGGCGGCGCAGGGTACGTTGGTTCGGTGCTGATACCGAAACTGCTAGACCGGGGCTATAAAGTGGATGTGGTGGACTTGTTTTGGTTTGGCAATAACCTGCCTCGGGATGTCGCGATACTCCACAAGGACATCTTCCAGCTCTCGGTCGAAGACTTGGAGCCTTACGATCAAGTGATCTTCCTAGCGGGCCTTTCCAACGACCCTATGGCTGAGTTTTCGCCGAGTAAGAATTTTATTTTCAATGCCGCTGCTGCGGCCTATTTGGCGTACACAGCTAAAAATGCCAAAGTGAAAAAATATATATACGCCTCGTCCTGCTCTGTATACGGTTACACGGAGAACGAGCTCTACGACGAGACCCGCCCCGTCTCCTCGACCTACCCATATGGGATTTCGAAGCTTCAAGGAGAGCAGGCGGCGATGCAGTTGGCTGACGGTGATTTCTCGGTTATCTCACTACGAAAAGGTACGATCTCGGGATATAGCCCCCGGATGCGCTTCGACCTTATCATTAACACGATGTTCAAGTGCGCCATGAAGGATCACACGATCACGATTAACAATCCTTCCATCTGGCGGCCAATCCTCAGCATTGAGGACGCCGCAACGGCCTACATTCGAGCTATTGAAGCGGACCAGAGGATTTCGGGCATCTTTAACATTGCATCAGGTAATTACACGGTCGGAGAAGTCGGTGACTTAGTGCGAACAGTGATCGAGGAACGCCTCGGGAGCCGCGTAAACCTCTGTATCAAGCACATCCAGGATTTCCGTAATTATAAGGTTAGTATCGAAAAGGCCAAGAACGTGCTCAGTTTCCATCCTGCTGGTAATGTGAAAACCATCGTGGGCGACCTGATCGACAACATGGACAAGTGTCGAGACTGGGATAATCCCCTGTACTCCAATATCGCGTCCTTTAAGCAACTCGAAGCTGGAGTCGAAACATATGCCATGGGGAACGTGCGCGCGCGATGAAAGTCATAGTGCTGGGCGGCAATGGCCAACTCGGGACCGACGTCGTCCGCGCCTTCGCGGACAACGGGGACGAAGTGTTTGCTCTGTCCCACTCGGACGTAGAAATCGGAAATAAAGAGTCGATTTCGCATAAGCTGCGTGAGTTGCAACCGGACATAGTGCTGAACACTGCAGCAATGCACCACGTGGAGAACTGTGAATCGAACCCCGACCAGGCCTTCGCCATCAATGCGTTGGGCGCGAGAAACCTCGCTCTGGTGGCGCGGGATATCGGTTCGATGCTTATGCATGTCAGCACGGACTACGTGTTTGACGGTAGCAAGGGCAGCCCCTACGTTGAGGGGGATCCCCCCATGCCCCTGAATGTCTACGGGAATACGAAGTTGGCGGGGGAATATTTTGTCCGCTGCACAGTGAACAAGCATTTCGTGCTACGCACCTCGGCGATTTACGGCAAGAGTTCGTGCCGTGCAAAGGGGGGACTGAACTTTATCCAGTTGATGCTCAAACTCGCGAAGGAACGGGGCGAGGTGCGAGTGGTAGACAGTGAGTTTGTGACCCCGACCTCGACTTCAGAATTGGCGCGGCAAATGGTTGTGCTGAGCCGCTCCGACGGATACGGCTTATACCACGCTACCGCCGAGGGCAGCTGCTCCTGGTTCGAGTTTGCCCGAGAGATCTTTGCACTGACAAACACTCATGTTAGCCTGAAGGTCGCGGGGCCGAATGAGTTTCCTGCCAAGGTCCCTCGGCCGAAGTATTCAGTACTGGAGAACCGCGGCCTAAAGCTGCTAGGGCTGAATACCTTTAGGGCGTGGCAGGATGGTCTGCGCGAGTACCTCGGCGCCGTACAGGCGGCGGTTAGGGTGTAAGTAGAATGACGCGTTATATAATCGTCACGCCAGTGCGCGACGAGGAAAAGCACCTCGAAGCGACCATCGCTTCCGTTCTTGCTCAGACCATACAACCTGCGGAATGGGTAATTGTCGATGACGGCTCGACTGACCGAACGGGCGAGATCATCGATCAATACGCAGCTCGGTTCCCATTCATCCGCGTCGTACACCGACCGAACCGGGGATTCCGGAAAGCCGGTGGCGGTGTCATGGAAGCGTTTTATGACGGGCACAACGCCCTCCGGTGTGACGACTGGGAATTCATCGTGAAACTCGATGGAGATCTCAGTTTCTCCCCGGAGTACTTTCAACGGTGCTTCGAACACTTCCGCGAGATGCCTCATCTGGGGATCGGTGGGGGAGAGATCTGCCACGACTTGGGAGGAACGTTAAAAGTGGAGTCAACCCCCAAGTTTCACGTTCGCGGCGCGACGAAGATTTACCGAAGGGCTTGCTGGGAAGCCATAGGTGGATTATGGAGAGCTCCAGGATGGGATACGATCGACGAAGTTAAGGCGAATATGCTGGGCTGGACGACTTACAGTTTTGAAGGGCTCCAACTTGTTCATCATCGCTTCACTGGATCCGCCGACGGGCTCGTGCGCGACTGTGTAAAGCATGGCATGGTTTGCTATATTTGTGGATACCATCCTCTCTTCTTTGTCGCTAGTTGCTTGTACAGGCTCATTCGAAAGCCGTACCTTGTCGGGTCGTTCGCAATGGTCTTCGGATTTATTAAGGGTCATTTTACCGACACTCGGCAGGTAAACGACGCAAAAATGATCAAATACTTACGTACGCAACAACTGAGGCGCCTGTGCGGGTTAGAGACGGTCTGGAAGTGACGTTTATCCTTCGTCCTTAACGGATTGGCCATGTGCGGAATTTGCGGCAAGCTTAATTTCGATCGGGACAACAGTGTCAATCCGGCTGTGATCAGGGGGATGCTGGATACAATTCGTCATCGAGGTCCAGACGACGAAGGGACGTATTTTGCTGGTCAGGTGGGTTTGGGTCATCGGCGGCTCTCCATCATCGATTTGAACACTGGGCATCAGCCTGTGTCCAACGAAAACGGTACTTTGTGGATTGTATTCAACGGGGAGATCTACAATTTCCAAGAACTCCGCATATTCCTTTTGAGCAAAGGTCACACTTTTACGACTCAGACCGACACTGAGGTGATCGTACATCTGTATGAAGAGCTTGGGCCCGAGTGCCTCGCGAAGCTGCGAGGCATGTTTGCTTTTGCCATATGGGATGAAGGCGCGAAGACGCTTTTCCTGGCAAGAGACAGAGTTGGCATCAAGCCTCTTTACTATTGCTTGACCGGCCGCTCGCTGGTCTTCGCTTCCGAGATCAAGGCAATCCTGGCGGACCCCGCCGTCGACCGTGAGATCGCGCCAGAGATGATTGACAGATTCTTGACGTTTCTATATTTGCCTGGACAGGAAACGTTGCACAAAGGGATTTTAAAGCTAGCTCCGGGCCACTACCTCCTATTCAAGAATGCGAAGACGGAAATACACCAATACTGGGACCTGAGCTTCTCGAAGCCCAGTGACCGTCCGAGCCCGCAGGAGGCCGAGCGGCAGCTAGTCGATTTGCTGGCCGAAACCGTCGAGCTACACATGATTGCAGATGTTCCTGTCGGCGTTCTCTTGAGCGGCGGCGTTGACTCTACGGCGGTCCTCAGCTTCGCTGTGGAAAGGACAGACAAGGAGGTCAGCACTTATACCGTTGGCTTTTCTGACGCGGCCGTTGCCGACGAGAGACCTTATGCGAAGTTGGCGGCAGAGGCTTTCCATACCCAACATTATGACATGACGATCTCGGCGTCGGATTTTGTAGACTTCATGCCACAATATATTTGGCACATGGAAGAGCCCGTGTGTGAGCCGCCCGCGATCGCGTTGTATTACGTTTCTAAACTGGCAAGGAACTACGTCAAGGTCCTCCTCTCAGGTGAAGGCGGGGATGAAGCTTTTGCGGGTTACAGCAACTATCGAAATCTCCTATGGCTTGAACGCGCGAAACGGTGCTTTCCTTCTTTAAACGCCGCCGCTGCCGGTGGAATTGCTCTGGCTAACAGAGTGTTTGGGTTACCACGGATAGTCAAGTACGGGCCTTTGATGCAAGCTACTTTTCCAAATTACTACTACAGCCGAACCTCAAACCCCAACCGCTGCAGGGGAAACGGCCTCGGTAACTTGTACTGTAGTGATTTCGCCGGGACGATTGACCGCGAGCGCACCCTCGAACCTGTGCGCCGATTGCAGGCGCACGTCCAGAACTATAGCACGCTCGACGCGATGCTCTATATCGATACCAAATCCTGGCTGCCTGACGATCTGCTGATTAAGGCTGATAAAATGACGATGGCAAACTCGCTTGAACTTCGGGTCCCTTTGCTCGACCACAAGGTCCTGGAGTTCGCGGCCGCGTTGCCTACCGACCTGAAGGTTCGAGGCTTCACTACCAAGTACCTTGCGAAGAGGGCGTTGGGGGGTCGAGTGCCGAAATCAATACTGGATCGCCGCAAGGCCGGCTTCCCGGTGCCTTACGAGTCGTGGCTCCGGAAGGAACTGCGGGGCTGGGTGCATGAGGTTTTGTTGGACCGAACGACTACCAACCGGGGCTATTTTGAAACTCCCGCCGTCCGTGAGCTGGTGGCCCGGGATGAGGCTGGGGGCGGATACTCCAAGGAGATTTTTTCGCTTCTTACTCTCGAGCTGTGGCACAGAACCTTTCTGGAGCGTAAGCCAGTTTCCGTAAACTAGAGTGCAGTGTTGGTGTGCTGTGCCGCTGAAAGCCAAGATTATTGAAGGCGACTTGGGCATAGGTATTTCGTTTGTTTCCTGATGGCCAATATGAGGGCGGCGCTCGACACGCTGTCCGTGATTTATCAGCCGGAGCACTTTGGCGCATGCCGGGCTGTTTCGGGATTGCGCGCGCTCTCGGTCCCTCCTACTGGTTGCGAGCCGTTGTCTTTCATAACATCTCAGTTTCAGAGTCGCCGTTTACCAGGGGAATGGGTGTGAACATCACACGCAGCAACCTCGAGGCGACGCTGGAGTTTCTCGCCCGATACTACAGCCCCGTCAGCTTAGAGGATGTTTTGGCTGGCTCTAATGGCCGAGACCTCCCGCCGCGGGCGGTGCTGGTGACCTTTGACGACGGTTATGCATCGGTTTCGGAGTGGGCAGCACCGCTCTGCGCCAAGTTTGGTGTGCCGGCTGTTTTCTTCCTCAATGCCGCATTTCTCGATAACCAGCGATTGGCGCCGGATAATCTCGTGTGCTACGCGGCAAACAAACTGGGAATGGAGACCATAAATGCAGCGGCATGCGCCGTCAAAGGCGCCGGTAGCCCCAAACTGAAGTCCCTAGCTGAAGTGTTCTCGTGTTTCTTTCCTGCGATTTCGTTGCCCGAGAGGGACACTTTTCTCGACGTTCTGGCTCATTTGGGCGGCATTAACCAGCACCAGTTGGCAGCGGAGGCAGGCCTGTACCTGACCCGCAAACAGGTTTGCGAGCTTGCGTCTCTTGATTTCGAAGTCGGGAACCACACTTACACTCATGTGCGGTGCAGATCTTTGACGCCCGAGGACTTCGGCGACGAGGTCGACAGGAATAAGGCAGAGTTGGAGGCACTGACCGGGAGGAAGGTACGGTCGTTCAGCGTGCCTTATGGTTCCTCCGCAGATCTTACCGGCGATACGGTGAGGCTTCTAGAACTTTCCGGGCACCAAGCGGTATTCCTTAGCGAAAGTGTCGCCAACCCTCGAGGCGTCAACCGTTTCCATCTTGACAGAGTCAGCATCCGTGCCAACAGAGACGACACTTTGTTTTTCGAAATCGAGGTTATGCCTCGGCTTCGGGGATTGAGGAACAGACTTTTCCGCAATCGACAGCATGGCCCTTGTCTGGGCCAGCAGACTGTCGGAGTCAGTTAGACTCGCGGTGAATTGACTTTTCGATGGAATGCTAATGACCGACGACGAATTCCTTTTAGAGATGGATGAGATTCTCGGACTGCCTGCCGGGACAATTCGGGGCTCCGAGAAACTGGATGAGTTGGAGAACTGGGACTCCACCGCCCTAATCACTTTTGTCTCCATTGCGGAAACCAATTCTGGCGTGCACATTTCCCCTAACCAGATCGTGGAGTGCTCCACGGTTGCCGATCTTCTGCGGCTAGCTGGGGTGGACGATGGCCACTCTTCACGTTAGGACAGCCCAAGCCTATGGACCTGAGGGATACCGCTATCTTCATGATTGAAGCGTCCGCGATGGTCGGCGACCATTTCTGTGAGTTCGCAGAAAACGCAGGTCATGCTCGCCTGGCGGGCCACCAATGGTTGGATTGGTTGGCGGTACAGCAAACCTCGGTTATCGTCTAACAATCGGCTTCGATTCGTACCGGAGGTCGACATTTTGCAGCGTGATGTTTTGAAAATCCTGCGATTCCCAATTGCGGCGGCAGATATTCTGCGGAAGCGCGCCACGCTGCAGAAGGAACTGCTCAAACAAACTAATCTGTTCCCGATGCGCGTTGCAATTCTAGGTGGTTCTACCACAAGCGAAGTTAGGAGCATACTAGAGCTTTTTCTTCTCGCGGAAGGAATTCAGCCGGCGTTCTATGAATCAGGATACAAGCGCTATTGTGAGGACATCCTGTTCGAGAATCCAGATCTGTGGAGTTTTAAGCCCGACATCGTCTTTATCCACACCACCTGGCACAACGTGTCGGAATTTCCCGAATTACTGGAAGCCACAGCCGACGTCGAACGGCGGGTCCGTCGTGAAATGGCGAGGTTTGAGTCTCTTTGGGAGAAAATTCACACGGGACTTGGCGCGCTCATCATCCAGAACAATTTTGATCTGCCACGCCTCAGGCCCCTCGGGAATCTGGAGGCTTCCGAATCGTTCGGCCGAGTGAACTTTTTGTTGAGGCTGAATACCGAATTCGCGAGCTATGCCCGCAACCATTCGCATTTCCTACTCAACGACATCCTTTACCTCTCGGCGCAAGTAGGCCTGTCCGCGTGGTTTGAGCATAGCTACTGGTATAGCTTTGGTATGGCCTTGGGCCCAACGGCCACGGTGGCCCTTGCTCATAACGTGGCCGCAATTGTTAAATCGGTTTACGGAAGATCCAAGAAGTGTCTTGTTTTGGATTTAGACAACACGCTTTGGGGCGGGATAATTGGCGATGATGGCGTGCAAAACCTCATTCTCGGCCGGGACCACCCGGTTGGTGAGGCCTTTGTAGACTTCCAGCGGTACGTGAAAGGTCTGCAGCGGCGGGGCGTCATTCTCGCGGTTTGTTCCAAGAACGATCCGCAAAACGCCAAAGAGGGCTTCTCCCACCCGGACAGCGTGCTAAAGGTGGAAGACTTCAGCGCGTTCAGAGCCAACTGGAATTCGAAGCCTGAGAACATCCGCGAGATCGCCGCAGAACTCGACATTGGTCTTGATAGCATGGTGTTCGTCGATGACAATCCGGCCGAAAGAACTCTTGTTGCGGAGCAACTGCCCGAGGTAGCGGTGCCGGATGTGGGGTCGGACGTTTCGCTATTCGCAGAAGTCCTCGAACGCGAGCGATACTTCGAAGTCGATAAAGTCGTTCCGGACGATCTTAGCCGCTCAGCCTACTATAGCTCCAATGTGCAGCGGAGCACTTACCAGACTGGCTTTTGTGATTATGGGGAGTTTCTTGCTTCGCTCGAAATGACCGCCGAGATTGGTCCGTTTTGTCCGGTTTATCTGGAGCGAATCACGCAGTTGATCAACAAGACCAATCAGTTTAATCTAACCACCCGAAGGTATACGAACGCGGAAGTTGAGGCCATTACTCACGACCCGACATTTATTACCCTTTACGGACGGCTGGCCGACAGATTTGGCGACAACGGTCTGGTGTCGGTCTTGATCGGGCGGATACTTGACAAGACAGTCGAGTTGAACCTTTGGCTCATGAGCTGCCGTGTCCTGCAGCGCGAGATGGAATTCGCGATGTTTGATGCCTTGATCGAACAGTGCGAGACGCGCGACATCTGCAAGATCTTGGGTGTCTATATCCCGTCGAAGAAGAACAGCATGGTTGCCGGGCACTATGCCAGCCTCGGTTTCAGCCGCATAGGCGGAACTTCCGGTGACCAGGAAGTGTGGCAATTTGACGTGCCCCGAACGTATTCGGCAAGAACGCGCTACATTCGCAGGACCCAAGAAGTGCTCCCGACGCCCGCGAATGCTTGATGGCCAGGAGTTCCATCAGCGGGTCAGTACGGACGAAGAAAAGGATCAAGCTTAATGCCGACTCCCGAATGGCAGGTCGAAGTGGATCGCTGGACGCCGGAAGAATGGTCCCAGATGCTCGATCTGTTCAACGATGCCAATGTCTATCAGACGTGGTCGTATGGCCAAGTCCGGTGGGGAAGAAAAAGCTTGAGTCACCTGGTCCTTAAACGAGGTGGCGAGGTTCTTGGAATGGCACAACTCAGGATCGTCCGCCCGACGAGATTCAAGTTCGGCATGGGGTATCTGCGATGGGGCCCGCTATGCGAGCGGCGCGGGAGGCCGCTCGATTCCGAGGTCGTCATGCGCATGGCTAGCGCTTTGAACGCAGAGTATATGCGGAAAAGAAAGCTTTTTCTGCGTATTTTGCCGAATGCCTTTATTGGATCGCCGCGTGGTGCGGTATTCCAATCGGCGTTTCGCGAATTTGACTCGGAACCCAGCTCCCCGGACAACACTTACCGGACCTTCCTCCTAGATCTCGCGCCGGGGCTTGAGGAATTGCGGCGGGGACTCGACGCGAAATGGCGAAACCATCTCTCGCGCGCCGAAAAGAACAACCTGAACGTAATCGCAGGGAGCGGGAGAGACGAATATCGGACTTTCTGTCTGATCTATGACCAGATGCGAAAGCGCAAGACGTTCGAAACGACGGTGGATGTTGAGGAGTTTGAGCGGATCCAAGAAGATCTGGCGGAGCCCTATCGCATGCGGATCTTGATCTGCGAGGAGAGGGGTGTGCCAGTGGCGGGGCTTGTTGCTTCGGCAATGGGTGATTCAGCGATCTATCTGCTCGGCGCGACCAACGAAGACGGGCTGAAATCACAAGGTGCCTATCTGCTGCAGTGGACCATGATTAAATGGCTCAAAGAAAAGGGCATCAGATGGTATGATCTGGGAGGCATCGATCCTATTGGGAACCCAGGGGTTTACTCCTTTAAGAGGGGATTCTCTGGGGCCGACGTTTATCAGATGAACCCGATGGTAGCGTGTACCAGTGTCGTGTCTTCTGCAGTTGTCAGGGCCGGCTTGGCCATGCAGCGGACGTTTCGTGGCCGGAATGAGGTTTCGCCGGCGCCGTCAGGCCGTGAACAATCGGAGCTGAAGGCAGGATAGCCTGGGGTCTGTTCCAAGAGCCGCTTGCTGATGGAATTCCTCGAACGTAGCCTGGATTAACGGACCGATAGAACCTTTTCCCGGACAATCTCAGACCCGCGAGAAGCCAAGCCCGGGCTGTTTGTTTCGACTTTCTTATGGATATCTCAGTTATCATCGTTGGATGGAATGCGGGGCATTATTTGGAGCTGTGCCTCGAAAGTTTGTCGGAAGCGCCGCCACGGCGGACCATGGAGATCCTTGTACTTGACAATGCCTCGACCGACGGCTCGGCGGAACTGATCGAAGCTCGATTTCCCCACGTCAAACTCATCAGAAGCACCGAAAACCTCGGCTTTGCCAAAGGCAACAACGAGGCGATCCGACAATGCCAGGGACGGTACATCGCCCTGGTGAATCCTGATGTGATCGTCCTGCCGGGTTGCCTGGATGCGTTGGCGGATTTCCTGGATCAGAACCCCAAGGTAGGAAACGTGGGTCCGCGCGTTTTCAACCCCGACATGACACAGCAGAGCACGTGCCGGCGATTTCCTACTCTGTGGAACAACTTTTGTTCGGCAACCACCCTGGCGAGCAGGTTCAAGGGCTCCCGTTTTTTCGCTGGCGAGCACATGTTTTTCTTTCCCCATGACCGAACTCTGGCCGTCGACGTCCTGGTGGGTTGTTTCTCGATGATACGTCGCGAAGCTCTTGAGGCCGTGGGCCTTTTGGATGAAGGCCTGTTCATGTATGGCGATGATGTCGATTGGTGCCGCCGTGCGTGGAATGCGGGATGGGAGGTGGTTTTCTTTCCTGGCGCACGGGCAATTCATGACCGGGGTAAAATCACAGCCCCCTATCCCGTTCGCTTCGCAGTCGCGCAGCAACGGTCGGTGATCCACTACTGGAAAAAACATCACAGCTTTTTGGGGGTATTGGGAATCCGGAGCATACTGTTTCTCAATCACCTTCTGCGGTACACGTTTGCTGTTCTCTCAGGCCTGGCTCATTCCAAGGGAGGTGCACGAAGCGAAGTGGGAAAACAGGTGAGCAGCGCCTGCCTGCGGGAGCTCATCTCTGGCAGCATTCCGAACAGGGTCTGAGGGGCAACCTGGTAGCTGTCATCATGGCAATTTCCGCTTCGATCTCGCGCCTCGCGGTCTAGCATGTGGCATTCCCCTCTGTTTCACCAGACTTCGTTTGTTTACATACACTTGCCAGTGTGCGGCAGCCACTGGTGACAGCTCAGTGAGGTTCCTAGAATGCTCCGTTACTGTTTGTCGGCAATGGCACTAAAAGCTTTCTCCAGTTCGCACTTGACAAAGCGAATGTATCGGGGATTGGGCAATACCTTGGGAAGCAAGAAGCGTGCGGTGGGCCAGATGCCGGCTTTCTATCTAGATCGTGTCAATCGTATGCTGCGTATCGCCAAGAATTACGGGGTTCCGAAAAATGGTGATAGGTTGGTCGAACTCGGTACAGGATGGCTCCATTGGGAAGCCATCACCGCTAGACTTTTTTTTGATGTGAGCGGTGTTCTTTTCGACGTTTGGGACAATCGGCAGATCAATGGACTTAAAAACTATCTAAAACAACTTGATAATTCTCTAGACAAGTTAGACGTCGATAACGCTCAACGCATCTCCGCACACAGATTAATTTCTAGGGTTATGGAAATAACAGATTATCAGGACCTTTACAACTTATTGGGGTTTGAATATGTCTTAGATCATAGTGGGAGTCTAAACCAATTCGCAACGGGATCGTTTGACATCGCAGTTAGCGCTGGGGTCATGGAGCACATTTATGCCAAGGATGCACCCGAATTCGTAGTTGGCATTGCTAACTTGCTGAAGCCTGGTGGCTATTCAATACATAGTATTAACATCAGAGATCATCTCTTCCAATACGATAACTCAGTGTCCCGGAAACAATATCTTCGTTATCCTCACTGGGTCTGGCGTCTGTGCTTTGAGAACGACGTTCAGTACATCAACCGAATACAGCGCTCGGAATGGCTAGAACTCTTCAAGAGGGCTGGTCTTGTGCTAGCCGAGGAAGAGGTTGAGGTGGAAGATTTGTCAGGTCTGAAAGTGGCGACGGTTTATCAGAAGTACGAAGGGAATGACCTGGGATGTGGAGGTCTGGAATTGGTTCATCGTAAACCTGTTTGAGAAACCGTGCACAGGGTGAAGCCGGAGACAGGCGCTTGGAGTCAGCCGAACAGCCGTGATCTTGTTGTTGCCCCTTGAATACAGTTGAGCTTGCGCTCCCCGGGCCATACCAGGGTGAGCAGCCCCTGCCTGCGGGAACTCATCTCTGGCAGCATTCCGAACAGGGTCTGAGGGGCAACCTGGTAGCTGTCATCATGACAATTTCCACTTCAATCTCGCGCCTCGCGGCTTATTACAAACGAAACGGCCTTGGGGCGACAATCCGCCGTGCGGGTCTAGCCGTACGACGGGCGTTATTTTCAAACGGCATGATTCTCCTGTACTGTGACCTGTCCGAGGAGTCTGCGCGTCCGGTAGATTCCGAGAGCGTTGTCAATGTGGAGCAGAAGAGAAGCTGTGCCGAACTCAGCCGAGATGATCTGCAAGCGATGACCAGTTTCTGGAATCCCAAGCTGGCCTACCGAAACATCCACGAGCGGTTCGGCGAAGGGGCTGTGCTGTGGTTGATCAAGTCCGCAGATAGGCTGGCTGGCTACGGCTGGACCTTGCGGGGACACACGATCGAACCCCATTACTTCCCTCTGGGGCAGCGTGATGCGCATCTTTTCGATTTCCACGTGTTCCCGCAATATCGGGGTCGGGGAATGAATCCGTTCCTGGTTGGCCACATTCTTCGTAGCTTGGCAGCGGAGGGGGTAGCGCGTGCGTTTATTGAAGCAGCAGGGTGGAACGAGGCACAGTTGTTGTCCTTGGGAAAGACTCCATTTCATCGCTTCGGTCGCGCCAGAAAGTGGACGATTTTTGGGCGCACAATCGTGTGCTGGGCCGGGAACGAAGCGCTGCTGCAGGAACGGACAGGCACTTCCGAGAGGTTAATCCGGACCCGCCCCGGCTGAGAACGACCGATCCTCTGCGCTGAACTCCAGCACTTTCTAGCATGTGGCAGTCCCCAGTTTCGCCAGATTTCCTTTATTTACATGCACTTGTCAGTATACGGCAACCCATCGTCCCGAACCTCCAAGGCCGTACTTTACCTTTCGGAATACGGGAAACGTCGACTAAAGGCGGATTGACGATCAGCGAGGCGAACGGTTAACCTCAGCTTTCAGGTCTAGTCGTGCAGTCCGCTAAAATCAGGGCGGACTTGCACGGAACGGGAAGGAACAATGAGGAAGAACGGTTATCCGCCGCGCCGTGGCATCGCTTTTCGGCCCACGCTCAGCGGGCTTTTTCTGATGTCAACATGCCTCTTCGCCCAGCACACGTACTATATCTCCAAAAGCCTTGGATCTGATTCCAACACTTCTACTCAAGCCCAGACTAAGTCCACCCCTTGGCAGCATCTTCCTGGAATGGCTGGATGTACCGGCACCGGGTGCAGCGTAATCTCCGCGTTCAATTGCAGCCCAGCCTGTAAGGGACCGGGGAATGGCTATACTCCAGTCGCGGGGGATCAGTTTATTCTTTACGGAGGCGACACCTGGGGAGCGTCTGATCTTGGTGTCTCATGGGGCGGCAGCGGCTCCAGCAGCGCATCGATTTATATCGGAGTCGATCAGACTTGGTACAATTCAAGCGTTTGTGGCTCATCGTGGTGTAGGCCCATCTTCAACGCGCAGGGCACCGTACTCAGCGGCACGTCCGCTGGAGCGGACATGATCTTTGTGTACGCTGACTATCTGACCATTGACAATATCGAATTGACTGGCTTTCATACATCGGGAGGCAGCGGCGGAAGCATAGTCGGTATCAATGACAGCAGTGGCAATGGCGGGGATATCGTTGAGCATCTTTACATTCATGGCTGGTCCCATGCGGCCAGTGGAGATACAGACAACGCTTTTGCCATCTCAGCGGGCAACGGAAGTCTGCCGAACTCTTGCATCCAATATAATGTGATTGACGGCTCTGACACTACGAAGGACATGCTCGGAGGTCTGCAAAGCACAATTCCATGTGCCGCTGGCAACGTCATTAAGTACGTGACTAATGGAATTCAAGGTTCGGGACAGAACTGGTATAACAATGTTATCGGGCCAATTGTCACCTGTTTTTCCGGATGTCATCAGAATGCCATCTTCAACTTCACTTCGATCAGCGGCAGCGGGAATATCTACATCTATAACAACATCGTCACCGGCACATTCTACTATGGGGGAACGCTCTATGGTGGCTCTGGAGGCGGTATTTGGCTCGCTGGTAATGGGGCATTCAGCGGCACCGGCTACGTTTTCAATAACCTGATGTATTCTAACTCCGGCGCATTTACGATAGGGTTGGGGGGACACAACGCCTTAAACTACGGGACGTGGTACGTGTTCAACAACACAGAGGAGTGCGGGAACGACGTTACCATCAATTCAGGGACGGGATCGTGCGGAGGGGATGGCGGTGGCGCAACGGGAGAGACCTTCAACCTCACGGCGATCAACAACCATTTCATTACTGGCGACGGAGGCTCTACCCCGATCCTGTGCCAGTTCGGAATCGCTTGCTCGTTTACGACCAATCTAAATCAAACCCTGACCGCCGCGAACACGCAAGGTTATAACGACACCACTGAGACATACGCTTTCTCACCAGGAACCATCAGCGGATCTACGGTCGGAGCGGGCACAAATCAGCAGTCGCTCTGCACGACGATTGCAGGTCTGAATGGCGCAGCAGGAGCCGCTTGTGCCTCAGATTTAAGGGGAGTGGCGCGACCAGCGAGTGCGGCCTGGGACATTGGGGCATATCAGTATCAGGCCGGGGGCAGTACTATTCCCCCCAGTGCCCCCCCCTCTCTTAGTTGGAGATTGCAGTGAGCCCTTTGGCCTCGTGTGCAGAGACTAAAGGCCTGAGTCAGCCGGCTCGCTTTGCTATCAATCCGAAGTCCGGGGATGCGGGCGGGAGCGGCGTGTTACAACCAATTGAAGAAGCGGGCGCGCCCACGCTCAATCGGCAAACCGAACGCGGTCGCGCGATGCCGACGCCGTTAAGAGCAATGAACCAGCTATAGCCAGCCCGGGACCTGATCGAAGCGATCGGTGGACATGGCTGTCGGATGCACTATGCCGGCCGCTTCGGTCTGAAGCTGCTCGAACGCTTGCCGATATTTGGCGAAGAGCCTAACGTCTATGCCTTCCCCTATAACTGATAACTAATGGCTGACAGCTGGTGGCCGACTGTTCGAAGACGACGGCCTGTGCTGCCCGGAGTCAGTCGGCTTGGGCGGTCGCTTTCCAGGAGTTTCGTAACACACCGGCTAGATTGAAGTTCTTGCAGACGATTTAAGAACGTGCGCACCCACGCGCGACCCAAAGTGGCGACGCAAGGCCGGCGCTGCTAGGACCAAATGAACCACATCCCAGGAATAGCGTTTTACCGAAGCTGGAACCGTCCGGCACGACGCTCGACGTGCCGGAAAAGCCCCCTTGTTTACGGACAACCCTGATCATTGCAACCACATAGGCATACCACATGATTGAACGGGGCGCAATGGCACATTTTCAGTTTGGAGGCGGCGCGGCGGCAACGGTGCTGCATCCGCTGGTGGCGGTGGCGATGCTGATCGCTAGTGCGCTGATTCTGAGCCGGCCCCGCGACAAGGCCATCACGCCCTTTCTGCTCGCTTATTTCACGATCCCGTTCGGACAAGTGTTGGTGCTGGGAGGCGTGCACTTTATGATGCATCAGATCCTCATCCTGACCGTATTGGCCCGGATGGCCGCCTTCCGCTCGTCGTCTTCGACAAGAAGGCTCGCAGGGGGATTCAGCGTCCTGGACAAGTTGGTGGTGCTCTGGACGCTGTTGGAACTAATCATGCTTGTTCTCGAGTGGCCGGAGTTACAGGCATTGATCAAGGGCCTGGGTGATCTGGTGGTAACTCTGGGCGGCTACCTGGCGGTGAGGTTTCTGATTCCCGACCGTGAGGCGGTGCGGCGCACGATCAAGGTCCTGGCCGTGATTTGCGTTATCCAGAGTGCCTGCATGGTTAGCGAACAGTTCACTCATCAAAATGCGTTCAGCTTCTGCGGAGGGCCCTGGACCTCGATAAGAAACGGCCACGTTCGTTCGGAGGGAGTGATGGGCACTCTCTACGGGGGCACGATCGCCGGTTTGTCGATTCCCTTGTTTCTCTGGCTGTGGACGGAAAGAAAGTCCCGGATGGTAGCGTACGCGGGACTTGCCGGGGCTACGGTTATGGTGTTTACGTCCCACGCGAGCACGTCGTGGTTTGCATATGGCGCGAGCCTTGTGGGGCTTTGCTTCTGGCCTCTGCGCAAGCAGATGCGACTCGTCCGGTGGGGGATTGTGGCCACCTTAGTGGGATTACACCTTGTCATGCATGGGCCCGTTTGGTCCCTAATTGAAAAAATTGACCTGACCGGCGGCTCATCCAACTATCATCGTTACATGCTGGTGGATAATTGTATCCGGCATTTTGGCGATTGGTGGCTTATCGGATATAGGTATTACGGCGACTGGGGATTCGATATGTGGGATCTCTGCAACCAGTTTGTTGTCGCCGCTTTGACGGGGGGGCTCTTGACCCTGGTCATTTTCATCGCGATTTACAGCCGGAGTTTTGGCGCGATCGGGACGGCGAGGAAGCATGTGGCCGGCGACCGCGGGCAGGAATGGTTCCTCTGGTGCACGGGCTCAGTTTTGTTTGCCCTTGTGGTAGCGTCTTTTGGAATTAACTATATGTATTACGTAACGGCATTTTTCTTCTGTTTGCTGGCCTGTATTTCCGTGGCAACCTTCGAGGCAAGGCAGGCGACGGTTCGAAGCGTGAAGACGCTGGACCAGGAGCAGTTCGCATCCGCTTCCAGCGCAGCGGGGAGTATTTCTTGGCTGAAGACCTGACCCCTTCAGAAAAACGGGCCAGAAGCGGGCGTCAAGGAGAAACGATGAGCGACAGAAACGAGCGCGTGCGGGTGCTGTTCAGCTTTCCGCTCCGGCTGGGTGCGGACAGAATTTGCGGCATCGCTTGGCAACAGGTCAACGGCCTCGCGGCTGCGGGAGCGGACGTGCTGGTCTTTCCCGCCTCAATTTCCAAGCCGGCTTCTCCTCGCGTAAGAGTTCGCACGACGCTGGCGAAAGGGAAACTGCGAATTCCATATAAGATCGTCGGAACGATGCGGGCGGTTGCGTGGCACGATCATATCGTGGCCCGCCGAATCGAGAAATTGGTGGGGCAGATTGACATCGTCCACACGTGGCCCCTGGGAGCACTCGAAACGCTCAAGACGGCTGCGAGGTTGGGGATCCCGACGGTGCTGGAAAGACCCAACGCCCATACCGGTTTTGCCATGGAGGTCGTGCAGAACGAGTGCGAGCGCCTGGGGGTCACGCTGCCGCCGGATCACGAACACGCCTTCAACGCGAAGAAACTGCACAAAGAGGAAGAGGAATACCGCTTGGCCACACGCCTCCTGTGTCCGTGCGATTTTGTGGTGAAAACGTTTCTCGATAAGGGATATCCGAAGGAGCAGTTGGCCCGGCATATCTACGGATATGATGAGAAGGTGTACTACCCCAGCAGCAAGCCGCGGGATCCCAAGCGCGGGCTGACCATGCTATTTGTCGGGGTGTGTGCGGTACGGAAGGGCGTGCACTACGCCCTGGAGGCATGGCTCCGGTCTCCGGCTTCGAAGGACGGGACTTTTCTGATCGCCGGGGCATTCTTGTCGGCCTACCAGGAGAAACTCGGGCCCATGCTCGCGCATCCGAGCGTAAGGGTATTGGGCCACCGAAACGACGTGCCGGAGCTTATGCGGAATAGCGACATTCTGGTGCTTCCGAGCATCGAGGAAGGCTTTGGTCTGGTGATTGCGGAGGCCATGGGCAGCGGATGCGTTCCGCTCGCCTCGGACGCCTGCACCGAGATCTGCAGCCATATGAAAACGGGACTCATGCACCACGTAGGAGACGTCGAAGCGCTGACCCAGCACATCACGATGCTGCACGAAGATCGCATCCTGCTCGAAAGACTTCGCGCCACGTGTCTCGAAGCCGCTCCGGGAGTCACGTGGACTGCCGCCGGACGGATGCTTCTCGGCGCGTATCGCGAAACGATTGCGGCCCACAGAGCAGGCGCTCCCTGCGAGAGCGGCCAAGCCTGAGAGGATCGGGTTTCATGAATCCCGAAGTATCCGTCATTATCCCGACCTACAACCGGGCGGCCGAGGTTCGGAACGCCATCGAGAGCGTCTTGGCCCAGACATTCTCCGACCTCGAAATCATCGTGGTGGATGACGGATCGTCGGATGACACGGGGATAGCCCTTGCGGAGATTTATGGCGATCGGATCCGCTACTACGCCCAGGCCAATCAGGGCGTCAGTGTGGCGCGGAACAAGGGAATCGCGGAAGCGCGGGGGGAGTGGATCGCTTTCCTGGACTCCGACGATCTCTGGGAGAAGGAAAAGCTCGAGTGGCAGTTCAAGACCCTGGACCGATTTGGCCAACAGTGCGGCGCGTGTTATACGGACACCCGATTGTTCAACCACCCGGAAACACGGACTTTGTTCCAAATGGCGGAACAGGGCTGTCGGCATGAAGGAACGATGGGCGTCAATCCGGACGTCCTGGAAGTGCTGGTGAGACCAGGGGGCGCAGGTATGGTCGTCTGCATCTCCTCTCTTTTGGCTCGCGCCGACGCGGTAAGAGGAACGGGGGGATTCGATACCGGCCTGGGGTTTTACGCTGACAGTGACTTCATGTTCCGGTTGGCTGTGGCCATCGGTTTTTGCTACGTCAACCGTCCGCTCGTTTTGTTCGACCGATCGCCCGTGGAAACTCGCCATGTCGGAGCGAGCAAGGAATGGGACAAGTTGTCATTCTTGCTTCAGGAAAATCAGATCCGACTCGAGAAGTGCCTGCACTTGAGCGGAGGCCTGCCGACGAAAGTCCGCAAGCTAATTCGAGAGCAGCTTGGCTCGGTCCACAGCGGTTTGGCCAATTGGCATCTTGAGACCGGAGAGTACCGAAAGGCGCGTGAAGCCGCATCGAGAGCAGCGCAAATAGACTTGACGTTCAACATCGCGGCGAAATGGCTGCTGACGTGGATGAGCCCCAGACTGGCGCTCCGAACTGTGCGGCACCACCAAACAAAAAGGAAGGATTCCTGTCCTTTCCTATGAGAACCTCCGTTGTAATGCAAGCCCTATGGAAAGAGGTGGCGCCGGCCAACCTTCGGGGCGAGTAACGTAACAGGCGGGGTGGGTTGGAGCGGTTGCATGTGGCCGAGTTTGTGCGGCGGCTAGCTCGGGCTTCCCACGGATGGACGCTCAGCAAGGTGTAATAGGGCTGAGGCAGGCGATACAATATGGCGATTGTAGTTGTGGGCGGAGCGGGTTACATTGGCAGCCATACCGCGCGAGCCTTGCGGCGCCATGGACATGAAGTCGTCATTTTTGACAATCTCTCCACTGGCAGCAGACTTCTGGCAGACGGTTTCGAGCTTATTGTGGGGGACATCGCGGATGAAGACAAGGTTTCTAAGGTGATGAGGCGTGCTGATGCGGTGATGCACTTCGCTGCTCATGCCTATGTCGGTGAATCCGTCGAGAATCCGCGGAAATATTTTCAAAATAATGTGAAGGCTGGGCTTACTCTACTTAACACCACTTTAGACGCTGGTGTGCGCAATTTTGTATTCTCATCAACTTGTGCCGTTTACGGAGCGCCTCCAACAATCCCAATTGCGGAAAACACGCCCCGTCAGCCGGTCAATCCATACGGTGCGACTAAACTCTTCTTTGAAAATGCTCTTGAAGCATACGCTCGGGCTTACGGCCTTTCCTACGCGGCCTTGCGATATTTCAACGCAGCCGGTGCGGATGAGAGTGGAGAGATCGGCGAGTTACACGATCCTGAAACTCACCTAATCCCTCTCGCACTGGCCGCCGCCTCTGAGACTGGGCCTGAATTGCAAGTGTTCGGTATCGATCATCCCACACCAGATGGTACTTGCATTCGGGACTACGTTCACGTCAACGATATTGCTGAAGCTCACGTGCTCGCATTACGACACCTTATGATGGGAGGGCAATCCGTAACGCTGAATCTTGGTACTGGAGAAGGGTTTTCGGTCAAGCAAGTGCTTGCTTGTGTACATCGAGTCACAGGGAAAGAAGTTCGGTGGCGGCAAGCCCCGCGGCGGGATGGAGACCCGCCTTCACTTGTGGCTGACTCGTCGCGTGCTTATCAAGTGCTCAGATGGAGGCCCCAACGGGCCCTTGAGGAGATTGTGTCTACCGCCTGGGACTGGATCGAATTGGGTCGGGCCCGATGGTCGAGGCCGTCTTGAGAGCGCCATTTTTCACCGGCGCCTGGAGCTTGGAGTTTGCATCTAAAATGTTCATGCGTTTGTCTTTGCAGTCAATTTCAAGGCTCGACCAGGCCACCCAAGGAGAGGAAACAGCCGACCCGGGCGGTGACGGTATCGGGCGGTGCCCATTGTGCGGACACTCGCATGCACGGGAGTGGCTCCGGGCGCCAGACCGGCTGCACGGCAGGCAGGAGAAGTACACCCTTGTGCGCTGCCCCGCCTGCTCGCTGGTGTGGCTGAGCAATCCTCCCAAGCCTTCAGAAATGCACCTGCATTACACGGATGCGTATCACAAACTGATTTCGGCTGGAGGCGAGAACTCGCCCGAACGCTGGGGATTTCGCAAGGAGGCACTGGCGCAATACAAGCAATGTGGAGCGCTTCTCGACCTTGGGTGCAGCTCGGGGTCGTTCCTGGCGCTCATGCGCAGCGCGTCCTGGAAGCTCTATGGAATCGAGATGTCTGCCGAGGGTGCGAGAACAGCCGAAGCGCGGAGCGGCGCCCAAGTGTTTGTCGGGGATATCCTGGGCGCGCCTTTCCCGCACGAGTTTTTTGACGTGATCACCTGTTTCGACGTGTTCGAGCATCTCTACGAGCCGCGGCGAATTATGGCTCGCGTCGGCGAATGGCTGAAGCCTGGGGGGCTTTTCTACATCCTGGTGCCCAACATTGACTCCGCCGAGGCGCGCGTGTTCGGAAGCTATTGGCATGGGTTGGAACTGCCGCGACACCTCTTTCACTACTCACCGGCATCTCTCAAATCCCTTGCCGAATCGGCGGGACTTAGAGCACTATCGCTTGAAACACGCCGGAATCCTGCAGTGGGGACCAGCCTGCGCTACGTGTGGGATCATGTGTTCCGCGCGGTGGGCATCCGGCGAACGCCCGTGGCGCACCGAGGGGAGGCGAACCTTCCCTGGCGGGCGGCGCGAAAGCTGGTGCGCATGACAATTTTGCGCGTCCTGCTGGCGATGGCTCCCCTGGTCGGAGGGGGAGAGTCCATCCATGCGATTTTTCGCAAGGAAAAGGCCTCGGCATGAAAAGTGGGCGTCGGTCCATTCATCAAACTTGCGTCGGTTCCAGAGACCATGAGGGGTTTTTCTCCGCGCGCTTGTCCGAGTCTGAGCTTTGCACGCGAATCTGTAAAGGCACTCAGTAGGGAGATCTCGGAAATAAGGCGCCCGAGATGAATCTAATGCGAAGCTACGATCGCATCAAGGCAGTTATCGGCGGCCTGTTGCTTAGTGATGGCCTCAGGGCCAAGGCCATGCGCGGCGGGGCTTGGCTAGGAGCTGGAAGCGTCTCTGAGCAGGCCAGTCGGTTTGCCCGCAATATGATCTTGACTAGGCTATTAGCCCCAAGCGCCTTTGGGGCCATGGCGATTGTCATGTCCTCTTCCGCAATTGTGGGAGCTTTGACCGAAATAGCAGTGAAGAGCGCTGTAATTCAGAATCCAAGAGGAGGGGCGGACGCGTACCTCAATGCTGGTTGGTGGATGGGGATGGGCCGGTCGCTCATCACATACGTCGTTGTTTTTGCCATGGCACCCTGGGTCGCCCATTTCTATGGAATTGCAGAACTATCTGCATTGCTCCGAGTGACGCTGCTAAGCTCTCTGTTCGATGGCGCCATGAGCCCCCGGTCAGTTCTTGCCCAGAAAGAGATGAAGTTAAGGCGCTGGATGGTCATTACCAACGGCGGCGGCATCTGTGGAGTTATCCTGACCGTGGTTCTCAGCTTTGTCATTCGTGATGTGTGGGCTCTTGCTATTGGCTTCAGCAGTGAGAACGCATTCCGCTGTCTCTTGTCATACATTTTGTATCCGGGGTTGCCGTCACTAGGCTGGGAACAGCATGCCATACGGGATCTCTACAGATTCTCAAAGCAAGTATTCGGATTGTCATTTCTAAACCTGATCTTCTCTCGGGCAGACGTCTTCGTATTGGGTAAGCTGTATTCCACAACAGCACTGGGATTGTACACGATGGGGGTGGGCCTTGTCCTAACTCCGTCGACTTTCGTGACGGGCATGTACCAACAACTCCTCTTTCCAGCGTTTTCCCAGGTCCAGGGGGATAAGGAACGTGTCAATCGCATTCTGATTGAAGTGACCTCTTGGCTAATCCTGCTCGGTCTTCCTGGCGTGGTTGTCATTTACCTATGTGGGTATTCCCTTCTTTCGGTTGTCTATGGAGCGCGATACGTCTCGGCGGCCGGACCACTCGCCGTCGCAGCGACAGTCGTGTTCTTCAATCTTATGAATGCCGCAATCACCTGCGTCTTTACCGCAATGGGACGTCCAGCCCTGCATCGCCGTGCTGTCGCCGCTTCCGCGGTTGTGATGTTGATCTCCGTCTACCCAGCCTGCAAGATATTGGGAGTGGTTGGAGGACAAGTCGCAGCTTTCTTGGCGATTCTTGTTAGCTATCTACTTCAAGTGACACGCATGCGACAGCTTACGGGTTTAGATCTCTTTCGCTATGGAAGAGCTCTTGCGCCGGCGGCACTTGTTTCGGGGGGGATACTTGTTGCCGGGTTGGGTGCGCGCCTTTTCGGCCTTGCGACCAGGCCCGTAGTTAACATTGCTTTCGGGGCGGGCGCCTGTGTTATTGCCTATGCTCTGTGCGTGCCAGTGTTTATGAGGTTAAAACAAACAGCGCAGCCAATCGGCGGCGGCAAGACGACCGAGATGGCTGGGTAGCCAATGACACCGGAGCCAGTGGTAAGTACTTGGGCGTAACGTTTCAACCATTCTGTCTTCAAGACCCATCGCACCTTCTTCGAAGGACCTCACGAGCCGCATCGCATTCTGGATTCCCGTCACGGCCGAATCACAGGACGTCGGAAAGCACATCTCATGAGCTACACGCCTTTTGTATCGGTGGTGATCCCGACTTTTAACCGAGCTCGACAGGTACAGGCTGCGCTAACGAGTGTTCTGACACAGACGTATCCGAAATTGGAGGCGATCGTCGTGGACGATGGTTCTACGGACGACACGCGGCAGGCCGTTGAGCAGGTCATCAACCAGCAACGTGGTAACGGCAAGCAAGTCCGCTATTTCTTTCAACCCAATCAGGGTCAAAGCGTCGCTCGGAATAAAGGGATTGATGCAGCACTGGGAGAATGGGTCGGATTCCTGGACTCTGATGACGTCTGGCTTCCCGAAAAGCTCGAATGGCAAGTTCGTGCTATGGAGAAGTTCAAGGACGAGTGTGGCGCGTGCATAGCCGACGCAAGGCTAGTCGACAACCTCGGGTTGAACACGACAGCGTTCCGTTCGAGCGGAAAACGTTACGACGAAACTCTGGGAATGGAACCCGAAGCCGCCGGAAATCTAGTGAAGTGTCGCGATCCCTATTGGGTTTCGACCCTCCTGGTTCGCACGGACGTTGTTAAGGAGATTGGATGCTTTGACCCTCATATCGAGTATGCAGAGGACCATGATTTCCTTTTTCGCGTGTCCCTCGCGACTTCTTTCTGCTATGTGAATAAGCCGCTGGCATTACTTGACCGGAGTAAGTCTCCTCAAGGCTCGATCTGTCGCCCCTGGGATAAGGTTGAGATTCGGCTCCGGGGTTCGCAGTCGATGTTCGAGAAGTGGTTGAAATTGGGTTCGAAACTCCCACCGGAAGTACGGAGAACGGTCATCCAGAGCCTGCGACACGTCTATAGCGCGTGGACAAACTGGTATCTGGAACACGAGCGATACGAGGAAGCACGGCGGGCAGCGCGCAAAGCTATAGAGTACGACGTAACGGTAAAGCTGGCAATCAAATGGATACTGACGCGCGTCGCTCCGACATTCGCCAGAAGGATTTCGCCGAAAATGAGGGTCTCTTGATGCTGGAAGTCAGCAATGAGCATCAGCCTGTTGTGCGAAGGCGATCGACTTTAGTTCTGTCGTACGTTTGCTAGAAATGATTTTCAAGGAGCAACCAGGTGTCTCATTCGAACGATCGGCCTCGTTTTCGGGATCCATTAGAGCTTCTGCCGCGTGGGCTCACCAAGCTGTTTAGCTTGTGGGTCGGCTTGACCTATCCATTTGCGTTTAAAGGTCGTAATGTATCGTTCCATTTCGCCAGTCAGTTGGACAGACGACGAGCAGTCAGGATCAGCCTTGGTAACTCAGTGAGCCTGAAAAAGGATGCTTGGCTCAGCGTCGCCACCGAGGATTCTGTAGGCGAGCCCGTGATTGTGATTGATGACAATTGCCACGTAGGTTATGGCAGTATTATCTCCGCCAAGAACCTAATTCACTTAGAAAGGGATGTGCTTATCGCCCAGCAGGTTCTAATTGTGGACCACAATCACGCGTACGAAGACATCATGGTACCAGTTGCCCATCAGGGTATTACGGCGGGCGGCAGAATTCGAATCGGCCAAGGATCTTGGATCGGCCGCGGGGCGACGATTATATGCACAAGGGGAAACCTGACTATAGGCCGTAATTGTGTTATCGGCGCCAATTCGGTGGTGGTGCGGAGCATTCCGGACTACTCCTTAGTTTGGGGGAATCCTGCGACGGTAATTAGACAGTACGACCCGGCAACGCGAAAATGGCGCCTCGGTGGACGCGAAGGCAGTGCCGTGCGAGATACGGAAAGGCTCTTGGAACTCAGTACCATGTGTCCAGTTGATGCAGAGCTTGGGGATTGATAGAGGCGTGGGCATACGAACGCGGCTGCGAGTCGTACGAACTGAAGTTTCATCACTTGATGCGGCGCTGATTGTTTTCCTTGTGTAAGGAAACTTTATTGGTCGTCGGTGGCACACGCGGCATCGGGCCAAGCGATTTCGCTGTTGCTCCGTGCGGCCGGGTGCTCCGGTAACCGGTAGGGAAAGGGCGCCAGATTTCTGGAGGTGGTATGAAGATCATAGGGATCAGCGGGCTAGAGACGTCCGTTCAGTTCAAGCAGGCGACGTGGCCCGGCTTGGAGGAGCGGGAATACCGGATGGCACAGGGGATGGACGCGGCCGCCGCTTTGCTGGTTGACGGTCAATTGATCGCCGCCGCGGAGCAGGAACGGTTCAGCGGCAAGAAGCATACAGGCGATTTTCCCATCGACTCGATTCAATTCTGTCTGGCTGAGGCTGGCCTCGCAATTGAGGATATTGACGAAATAGCTCATGGATTTGACTATGCTCCTTATCGCGACCTCTATTTGAGGGACGAAGTCTCAGCTCGCTTGTACCATGAGGTCTTCGCGAAAGATGTGCTGCTGAAACAAGTGCGCCGGCATCTTCCCGGATTTCCTGAGTCGAGAGTCTTTTCAGTTGGTCACCACTTGGCCCATGCCGCCAGTGCCGCTTACACCTCGGGCTGGGACGAATGCCTGGTTGTTGTCAATGATGCGATGGGCGAAGTCGAGTGCCTCAGCGTTTACGATTTCCATGATGGCAAACTGGAGAAAATCCACGAGCTAAGTGCTAATGATTCGATCGGTTTATTGTATTCACTCGTGACGCTTCACCTGGGCTTCGACTTCAATTCGGATGAATACAAGATCATGGGGTTGGCGCCTTACGGGGACCCGGCCCGCTTCCGGGACTTTTTCAAGCAGGTTGTGGAACTTCGGTCCGACGGCTCGATTCGAATCCCGATTCTACGGCTCAACCGATCGCGCGAGGAGCGGGAAACCTATGCCGCAACGCGCGCTTATTTCGACGAACACCTGACCCGGCGACGATCGCCGCTCGATCCCATTACATCGACCCACGAAGACGTCGCGGCCGCTCTCCAGGAGTGCCTGGAGAGAGCGGTCCTTCACGTCTGCGGGCATTTCGCCAGAGAGACCGGATTGCGGCGGGTTGCTCTAGCCGGGGGTGTCGCCTTGAATTGCACCGCCAACGGCAAGCTGGTTCAGTCAGGCCTATTCGAAGAAGTTTACGTGCAACCGGTGGCTGGCGATGACGGCACCGCGCTCGGGGCGGCGCTGTACCGGGCATCACTTGCGGGGGAAGTTGCCAATCTGCGGCTGCCCGCACCACTGTTCGGACCGGCCTACACCGCGAGCTTTATTGAAGATGCTCTTCACCGATTCGACGGGCGAATACAAGTGAAGCGCTTCGAGTCGCTCGAAGCGACCTGCGCGTGCGCGGCCCGCCTGATCGCGGATGGGCGCGTTGTCGCTTGGTTCCGGGGCCGCATGGAATACGGCCCGCGCGCACTCGGGAATCGCAGCATTCTCGCCGATCCCGGACATCCGGAAATGCGCGACCGGATCAATGCGATGGTGAAGAAGCGGGAAGCGTTCCGTCCTTTCGCACCCGCCTGTGCGGTAGAGGACGCAGACCGCTGGTTCCATGTGTCTCCCGGCACTGAACTGCCTTATATGATCACCGTCGTTGACGTTCGTCCGGAATCGCGAGATTCGCTTCCAGCGATTACCCACGTGAATGGCTCCGCTCGCCTACAGACGGTGTCGGCAAGAGACAATCCGGATTTTCATACCCTCCTTCGGGCCGTCGGGGAGGTCACGGGCCGCCAGATGGTGCTAAACACCAGTTTCAACGTCAAAGGGCAGCCGATCGTGAATACGCCCGAACAGGCCATAGATACTTTTCTCGGCACCGGTATTGAGTTTTTGTTCCTGGAGGATTTTCTTGTTACCCGTTGAGTTGTTCGACTGGAATCGGACCGAAGTGGTCTATCCGCGCGATCGCACCATTGCCGAGCTGTTCGTGCAACAGGCTTCGCGGACGCCTGAGGCGATTGCCGTAGTCGCAGGGGACCACCGGTTGAGCTACCGCGAACTCGATGAACGTTCCAACCGGCTGGCGAGGCATCTTCAGAGGCTTGGGGTGAAGCCAGAAACACTGGTCGGCGTGGCAATGGAACGATCGGAGGAAATCGTAGTCAGTCTGCTCGGAATCCTGAAAGCCGGTGGGGCTTACGTTCCGTTGGATCCCAGCCATCCCAAAGCGCGGCTCTCTCTGGTGATTGAGGACTCCGGCCTGCCATGGATACTCACAACGCTGCAGATACGCGGGCGGCTTCCCGTTGCCGAAGACCGTCTCGTGGTGCTCGACACCGAGGCTCCCTCAATTGCTCTGCACAGTGGCCAGGCGGTCGATTGCAATTCCACTGCCGAGAACCTGGCATACGTGATTTACACGTCCGGTTCGACGGGAAAGCCAAAAGGCGTGATGATCGAACACCGCAACGTAGTCAATTTCTTTACCGGCATGGACCGGGCCATCGGACGCGGACCTGGGGTCTGGCTGGCGGTAACAAGTATCTCATTCGACATTTCGGTGCTAGAGCTTCTGTGGACCCTGACCCGCGGCTTCCAGGTCGTGATCCATGGCGATGAAGGTACTCATACGATTGCAGATGAGATTGCGAGGCACGGCGTTACGCATATGCAAATGACGCCTTCATTGGCCCGTGTACTGACGATGGACCCGCGCTCGTTCACATCGCTCAGCTCGTTGAAACAGTTGTTGTTGGGAGGAGAAGCGTTGCCCGCTTCCCTGGTGGCCAAGCTTCGCCTCGTATGTCACGGCGAGATCTGTAATATGTACGGGCCGACCGAGACAACGATCTGGTCGACTACGTATCACGTGGAAGAACCGGGCAGCGCCATCCCGATCGGTCGGCCCATCGCCAACACCCAGGTCTATATCCTCGACGAAGGATTGAACCCCGTTCCAGTGGGGGAGATCGGGGAGCTGTCCATTGGCGGAGATGGTGTGGTTCGGGGCTACTGGAATCGGCCCGAGCTGACGGCGGAGCGATTCCTCAACGATCCCTTTCGGCCGGGAGGGCGTATCTATCGAACCGGTGATCTTGCGCGCTACTTGCCGGACGGGAATGTCGAGTACCTGGGCCGTTCTGATTTTCAGATCAAGATTCGAGGGTTTCGAGTTGAGCTCGGCGAGATCGAAGCGATCCTGGAGCAGCAGCCCGGAGTGAGGCAAGCGGCGGTGGTGGCCCGGGAAGATAAAGCAGAAGACAAACGCCTAGTTGCCTACCTGACGCCGACCGGCGATCAGAGGGTGGCTCCGGAGACTTTGCGTTTCGCGCTCGCGTCGAAGCTTCCGGAGTACATGATTCCTTCCAGCTTCGTCTTCCTGGAAGCCCTGCCTCTCACAGAAAACCTGAAACTTGACCGCAACTCGCTGCTGCGACTGCCACCGCCGGATCAGGCACCCAGCGCGGTGCTGGATCCACCGAGGAACGACCTCGAACGCATCATCGCCGGCGCGTGGCAAGAAGCCCTAGGACTCAATAGCGTCGGCCTCGATGATAACTTCTTCGATCTCGGTGCTCACTCGCTGACAGTCGCCGAAGTTCAGGTGAGATTGCAGGAAGCTCTGGAACGCGAGATTCCGCTTGTAGATCTGTTCCAGTTTTCCACAGTGCGCGCGCTTGCCGTCCACCTTGGTGGAGCTTCGGCGCAGCACTCGGCTTCGGACCGCGCCAAGCGGCGTTTGGCGGCCCGCAGGCCTTGAGAAAAACACGATGAAAGACTCGAAGATCGCAATTGTCGGTATGGCCGGGCGCTTTCCAGGCGCCCGCAACTTGTCGGAGTTCTGGCGGAATCTGCGGGATGGCGTCGAGTCGGTGCGCCGCCTTTCGGATGCGGACCTTTTGGCAGCGGGCGTACCGCCTGAAGAACTGGCAGACCCGGACTACGTAAAGGCCGCGGCCGTGTTGGAGGACATCGCCATGTTCGACGCCTCCTTCTTCGGCTTCAGTCCCAGAGACGCCTCCATCATGGATCCACAACACCGGCATTTCCTGGAGTGTGCCTGGGAAGCGCTCGAAGATGCAGGTCACCCTCCACAGGGATTTGAAGGATCGATCGGTGTCTATGCAGGATCGGGGCTGAACTCCTATCTGATCTATAACCTGCTTGCCAACCGTCGTCTGCGGGAGACCGCGGGATTGTTCCAACTTAAGCAGACTGGTAACGACAAGGATGTCCTGTCCACTCGAGTTTCGTATCAGCTCAACTTGCGTGGACCGAGTGTTAACGTGCAGACGGCGTGCTCCACTTCTCTGGTGGCGGTGCATGTGGCGTGCCAGAGTCTCCTCAATCAGGAATGTGACATGGCTTTGGCCGGCGGGGTTACCATCGAAATCCCGCACGGGCGCGGATACCAGTTCCGCGAAGGCGAGATTCTCTCTCGCGACGGTCATTGCAGGGCGTTTGACGCCGCTTCGACCGGGACGGTATTCGGAAGCGGACTGGGTATTGTTGTGCTGCGGCGTTTGGAAGACGCCCTCGCAGACCGGGACAATATCCGCGCTGTGATTCTCGGCTCCGCGATCAACAACGATGGCGCCCGTAAGGTGGGCTATCTGGCGCCGAGCGTGGAAGGACAGGCCGAGGTAATCGCCGAGGCCCTGGACGTGGCAGGGGTCACCGCCGATGATGTTTCATATGTTGAGGCACACGGAACCGGGACGACGGTCGGTGACCCGATCGAAATCAGGGCCCTCACTCGAGCCTTTCGAAAATCCAGTGCTCGTAGCGGGTATTGTGGGATCGGATCACTGAAGACCAACGTGGGCCATCTCGACGCAGCAGCCGGCGTCGCCGGCCTCATTAAGACCGTGCTCTCCCTGGAGCACGGGCAACGGCCCGCCAGCCTGCATTTTCAAAATCCGAATCCTTTGATCGAGTTCAAAGATAGCCCGTTTTTCGTCAACAGCCGCCTCGTGGACTGGGCAAACGGCGGTTCCCCCAGGCGGGCGGGCGTCACGGCGCTCGGCATCGGCGGCACGAACGCGCATGTCGTGGTGGAAGAAGCGCCGCGAGCGCAGCGACCGGGCCAGACCAGGCCCTATCAACTGTTGACCCTATCAGCGAAGACCGAGCCGGCTGTCAAACACGCCTGCGCCAATCTCGCGGCCTACTTCGGGGAACATCCCGAACTGGATCTGGGCGACGTCGCCTTCACGTGTCAATTAGGGAGGCAAAGCTTCGCGCATCGGCGCGCGGTGGTCGCGCAGGATGTGGGCGAGGCGGCGCGCGCGCTTACGGCCGGGGACCTGAAACCAACCAGCCCCTGCCCGCCGAAAGCACCAGGCGTCGCGTTCATGTTTTCGGGACAGGGCTCCCAGTACGTCAACATGGGTCGCGAGATTTATGAGACGGAGGCGGTTTTTCGCGAGGCGCTCGACTTTTGCGCCGAGCGGCTCGAGCCGCATCTCGGTCTCGATCTGCGCAAGCTTCTCTATCCGGCTGAAGACAAGATCGAGAACTCGACCGAGAAGCTGAATGAGACCTGGCTCACACAACCGGCCCTCTTTGCCGTTGAGTATTCACTCGCCCGCTGGTGGATGTCGCTTGGCGTCGAACCACAGACCATGGTGGGCCACAGCATCGGTGAATACGTTGCCGCCTGTCTCGCTCAAGTTCTTACTCTCGAGGACGCACTCGAGATCACGGCCTTTCGTGGACGTCTGATTTACGGTCTCCCCACCGGTTCCATGCTGGCTGTTCCGCTGGCCCCCGGAGAAGTCGAAATCGACGGAAACCTCTCGATAGCGGCTGTCAACAACCCCCGGCAATGCGTGGTTTCCGGACCAACTTCGGCGATCGAACAACTCGAAGACAGCTTGGCGAAGCAGTCCGTGTCTTACAGACGTCTGCACACCTCGCATGCGTTCCACTCGGCGATGATGGATCCGATTCTCGACAGCTTCGTCCAGCGGATCTCGAAGATCGTCTTACGACCTCCGCAAATCCCCTTTCTTTCCAACGTCACCGGGACATGGATCAAGGCGGGGGAAGCCACGGCCCCAGGATATTGGGCGCGCCATCTCCGCGAGACGGTGCGCTTCTCAGAGTGTCTGAGAGAGCTGTTCGGCGAAGGGGGCCGGATTCTGCTCGAAGTTGGACCGGGGCACGCGCTGGCCTCTTTGGCACGGCAACACTCTCCGAACGCCGCAAAAGTGTTCCAGTCTTTAAGGCATCCGCATGAAAAGGTTTCCGACGTTCGCTTTGCGTTGCGCACACTGGGAGAGATCTGGGTTTCTGGCGGACATGTGGAATGGACGGGGTTGCATTCTCTCGATTCCGTCCGGCGAGTTTCTTTGCCCACGTATCCTTTCGAACACCGGCAATTCTGGGTTGAGGCGGATACACACTCTCCGGCAGCCACGCCTTCGCCGGCGCCCCCGCAGGCCTCCGAAGACCGAACGGACAACTGGTTCTATCGCCGTGTCTGGGGACGGGCTCAGTTGAGGGATGTTTCGTTGGACAAGGCTGACTGCTGGATCCTCTTCTCGGATTCGGTCGGCTTGGGAGATGAAGTCGCATCGGAATTGAGGGCGAAGAGCCAGGAGGTCGTTCTGGTGGCGGCAGGTCCCGACTACCGGCGCTTGGGCGGTGGAAAATACACGATCCGTCCCAGCGTCCGAAGCGACTATGATGCCCTGATCGCCGATATTCTCAATAGCGGCTATTCACCTAAGAGGATCATCCACCTGTGGTCCGTTCAATCGGCGGACTCGAATACGCCCCTTGAGGAGACGCTCGATCGCGCTTTCTACAGCCCACTCTTCCTGACCCAGGCGTTAGCCGATCAGGACATGAACGGTCTGGATATCGGCGTGGTCTCGAACGTCATGCAGTCGGTTTCGGGCGAGCCAGTCAAGGATCCGGCTCGGGCCGTATTACTGGGTCCAGTGCGAGTGATTCCGAAGGAACTTCCGGGCATCACCTGTCGCGCAATCGATGTAGAACTTGACAACAACCGGGCCCGTGAGTGCGCAGCCCAGATCGTGGCCGAAATGGCAGCGGCTCCCAATGACGCTGTGGTTGCATATCGGCAGGGAGAACGGTTTACAGAAGCGGTGGAGCGTTTCAATCTGGCCGAGCAGGCGCCCAAACCACGTTTACTGACGAGGGGGGTGTACCTCGTGACCGGCGGACTGGGCGGTATTGGACTAGCCATCGCCGAACATCTCGCGCGCGAGTTCAAAGCTCGACTTGTTCTGGTGGGTCGCTCGGCGTTGCCACCTGAGGCCGAGTGGGAGGCCTATTTGAAAAAGGGTGGCGAGTCGGAAGCCACTAGGCAGAAGATCCTCAAGCTGCTTGAGCTCCGGTCTTTAGGTACCGAACTGCTCGTCGCTCGGGCAGACGTTACAAATCTTGACCAGATGCGGGAAGTTGTCAATCTGGCGCAACGGCGGTATGGGGAGATTAACGGCGTCTTCCATGCGGCAGGCGCCATTGAAGATTGCCCTTTAATGCTCAAGACCAGGGAGAGTGCCGCTCGGGTCCTTGATGCAAAAGTGCGCGGGACCCTGGTTTTGGAGGAGGTTCTGCGAGACTCGCCGATCGGCTGCTTTGTCTTGTTTTCGTCAATCAGTTCTATCCTTCCACCCCCTGGCCAGGTGGACTACGCGGCGGCCAACGCCTTTCTAGACGCCTTCGCGCTGAGCCGCAAAGGGGTGGTCACCGCAATCAACTGGGGCGTTTGGCAGGACGTGGGCATGGGTCTCGCTCGTCTCCATCCGTTGTTGGAGCAACGCTTAGTCGAGACCCGGGAAGAGAGAGTGTACTCTAGCCAGTTGTCGCAGCAACGGCACTGGTTGCTCGCCGAGCACAGGCTGAAAAGCGGCCAGGCACTGATCCCAGGAAGCGGCTACCTGGAAATGGCGGCCGCCGCACTGGAGCGCGGCTCGTTCCACTACGGCGTCGAATTCGAAGACGTGTTCTTTCTCGCTCCGCTGACATTCGGCAGCTCCGACTCCAAAGAAGTGCGCGTCCATCTCAAGCGCGAAGGGAACGCATTTCGCTTTTCGATTCTGGCGCGGGATGGCGAGTGGATTGAACATTCGGCCGGCAACATCGCGCGGTCGACGGCGAAGCGACCGTTGCCGCTGGATCGCGCGGCCATCGTGGCACGATGCCGCGAGCGCGAAATCGTTTTTGACGAGCAGCACCGAACAAAGCAGGAGCGATACTTCGATTTCGGCCCCCGCTGGCGGAGCCTAAAAAGATTACAGCTTGGGAAGCGGGAGTGCCTGGCCGAACTGGAGTTGCAAGAGAGCTTTCGCCAAGAGTGTCCGTCGTGGTACCTGCACCCGGCGCTGCTCGATATGGCGACCGGATGCGCGCTCTATTTGATTGACGGTTACGAAAATTCCAAGGATCTGTATCTTCCTGTTTCTTACCAAAAGCTACGAAGTTACCGCCAGATTCCAGCGAAAGTGTACAGCTACATTCGGTCCCGAAGCGAGAACACCGTTGATGGAGAAGTAGCCGTTTTCGACATTACGCTGTTTGACGAGCAGGGTCAAGCGGTGGCAGAGGCCGAAGGATTTGCCATGCGCCGCATCGCCGATCCGTCCACCGCGTCAGCCGGGAATGCGTTGGCGCGGATTGCCGTCCCAGGCCCTCAATCGCGCACAATAGAGGCCGGCGAACGCCTTGGCATTCCGCCCCTCGATGGCGCGCGAGCTTTGGTTCGTATTCTCCTTGCAGAAGCGCCTCCCCTCGTGGTCGTCTTTCCCCAGGATCTAGAAGCTTTGAAGACGACGACGCCCGACGTTTCGCAGGGGGCAACTAGCTCCTCTCCGCCTGCAGACGAACTGGAGGCCACGATGGCTGCGTGGTGGCGAGAGTTACTGGGCGCGGAGCACGTCGGTCTCGAGGACGACTTCTTTGACCTGGGGGGGCATTCGTTAATCGCTGTGCGCCTCTTCAGCAAGATCAAGAAAACGTATCATCTGGACCTCGCCCTTACTACCCTCTTTGAAGCCCGGACTATACGCCAACTCGTCGCATTGATCCGCGCCTCGAACTCGCCTGTCCGCACGGAAGCCAAAGCCTGGTCGGCACTGATACCCATCCAGCCAAACGGTTCCAGAATTCCTCTCTTTCTTGTGCACGGTCTCGGGTCGAGCGTTCTTTTCTATAAAGCGCTGACAGAATATTTGGGACCTGACCAACCGGTATACGCCCTGCAATCTCCTTTCGCGATTTCAGGGCAGACTCCGCCGGAAAGCATCGAAGAAATGGCGTCCTCTTATCTCAAAGAAGTGCGAGGCTTCCTGCCAGAAGGTCCCTATCTATTGGGCGGGGCCTCCATGGGGGGACTAATCGCTCTTGAAATGTCGCAGCAGCTTTATGCACAGGACAGGAAACCCGACCTTCTCCTGTTGTTCGATACTTACGTTCCAGGGTGCGATCAGCCCGTAGCCTTCGGAGAACAAGTATCGCAACATTGGCAGAATTTCCGGAGACATGGTGGCACGTATCTACTCGGCATAGTAAAAAGAAAGAGTGCAAAATTCCTTTACTATTGCAGAACCCTAATATTCCGGTTCTATCGGTCGGCAGGGTGGCCTCTGTCAACCGAACTTCGTGATGTTCAGGTGCAGGAGGACCACAGACGAGTTTTGGGGCGTTACAAAGTGCAGCCTTACCCGGGGAAGGTCACCCTGATGCGAGCTCTCGATTTTAAGCCCACCGTCAGCACGCGCCGGAATCCGACTCTCGGCTGGGAGAAGCTTGCGGGCGGAGGACTTGAGATTCGTGATGTTCCCGGTAGCCACACCTCCCTATACAAAGAGCCCAATGTGGGGACTTTGGCTGAGACGCTCAAGGCCATATTGCCCTTGTGACCGTGCACTGTGCGTCATGCCATTCTGTCGCGCCGTGCGTTTACTATCTGCGCCCCTCGGATTTGTCGCCTTCGCGCCGTACGAAGGCTACATGATTCCTTACATGTGGGCCGCGATTTTGATTTATTCGTTCTGGCCCTCAATGGTCAGCCACATCGCACTCTATCGGGACGCCTTTCTGAAAGCCCTCCCGCCAGGGGTTAAGCTCCTTGAGGCGGCGTCCGCGCCTGACATCCATATGCACGGTTTCGACATCAGTTCGGTCGCTGTAGCAAATCCGCTGCTAAGCGTCTCCGGGCATGCGCACCATGTGAACTTTGAAGTCAGAGACGCCCTTATGTTGAGCCCGACGGAGGAACCGCGGAGCATATCAAGGCATTATTGCACCATGGTGGCTGACCATTTGGACGATCCGCGCCCCCTTGTTTATGGTGCTAGCACACCACCTCGCTGACAACAGGCTCGTTTTTTTCAGCATCGCACTGGAGTCAGCCCAACGTGATCACACTTTTTGAGTTTCAACACGAAACTGAGCCGGTCCAGATGGCCGAAGAGGTTGGACTGCGTGTTACTAAATTAATCTGCAAAGCGGGCAGCCCCTGTTTCTGGTGGCCGCTTTCTTCCGCGTGCCTTGGGCATAATGCTGCGCCGGCGTTGAGAAAGATGATCGAGTCTTAGCTATGTCGGGGGGAGTAATGAAAGCCAAGCTTCTTGAGAACCAAGAGAACCCTGTCCAGACTCTTAGAGAAGACCAGAGGTACAAATTAACTAGGCTCGTGTGCTGGAGTGTATGTGCTGGCTTTGCGCTGCTCGAAGCGTGGTCACAGCGACAGTTTATTAACGAGGATGGAATCTCCTACCTCGACATGAGTGATGCGCTCCTGCGACACAATTGGCACTTACTGATTAATCCAATTTGGAGCCCGCTCTACCCGCTTTTGATCGGCGTGGCAACTTGGCTCACTCGCCCGTCGGCGCAATGGGAAGTTCTAATTGTGCACGTCCTGAACCTTGTCATTTTTCTCGGAGCATTGGCGTCCTTCGAGTTTCTCCTGCGCCAGGTGATCCGTGTACTCGGGCGCATAAATAGGCGTGAAAACGGAGATTCAGCAGCGCCCCTAGCGGTCTGGAGATGGCAACTGCTAGGTTATAGCCTCTTTCTCTGGAGCACAGTTGGAATGATTTGGGCACCGCGCATGATCACTCCCGATCTATGTGTGGCGATATTCGTCTACCTTGATTCCGGACTTGTACTCAGTCTCCACACTAACACCAAAAGGTCACGCACTTGTCTGTTGCTTGGGCTCACTCTTGGGTTGGGCTATCTAGCTAAGGCCATTTTGTTCCCAATGGTTTTCGTGTTTCTGATCGTGGCATTTTTCGTGATTGGCGAATGGAGAAGAGCGGTACTTGCGCTCGCCATGACGTTTTTTCTTTTTTGCGCAGTGGCCGCGCCGTTGGTCATTTTTATGTCCATGAGAGTAGGCCGGCCTAGTTACAGCGAGGCCGGAAATCTGAATTATGTTTGGCACGTCAATGACTTTAATCCGTACGTCGCCTCTGCTTCGGGCGCGCCTGTTTATTTGAGACATCCTATGACTCTCCTTCACAAGGGCCCTGATGTCTTTGGCTTCAGAGAGCCGATAGCCTACACATACCCACCGCGGCAGGATATGGAATATTGGAGCGCAGGCGCCAACGCAGTGATCAATCCGCGAGACCAAGTTCGAGCGATCGGCGAGAACGCGAAGGTCCTTTTCACAGACTTCCACATCGTGCCGCTGTGGGTTCTGATGGGGGGCGTACTTATCGTTTTACTCATGAGCCCAGACGCAGCTCGGCGCTTTAAGGATACTTTAAGAAGCTGGCCATTACTCATTCCTGGAGGGGCTGCTCCGTGCCTGTATTTGCTTGTGTCGGTTGAACCGCGTTATGTTGCTCCTTTTCTTGCTTTGGTGTTGCTCGGGTTGTTCCCGGCAATACTCCTCCAGAACTCAAAGGTTGGTGCCAGACGAACCGCGATCTTGACGGTGGTTATTGCCAGCTCTGTGATGGTTCTTACTGCGCTGCTGGTTGTCTACCACTTGGCAGGATTTCCTCGTAAGGAACCGGCAGGATGGTGGGTTCGGGTGGGCCAGTCTCTGAATAGGGCAGGCGTGCGACCCGGAGAGGATGTGGCCCTAATCGGTAACAGTTCGTCCGGGTGCCGCTGGGCGCGAATGGCACGGGTTCGAATTGTTGCGCAGATACTTCCCGAGGATGTGAACGAGTTTTGGCGGCTATCAGACTCTCGCGTGAAGGCAGAAGTTTATGATGCATTTGCGAGGGGCGGAGCAAAGGCAGTCGTAGCCGAACAAACGCCGCCCTCTAACGGGTTGGCGGACTGGCAAAGACTTGGAGATACACATTACTACGTTCATTTCCTGGCCCGGTCTCGAAGCAAATAGATCAGGAGGCCGACCTAGGTGGGAAGTGTACAGAATTTCTAAATGGTCGATGTTGTTTTTCGGATGAGGAGCGCGGCTATCTTGTTCTTAGACGGTTTGTTTTCTCATGCCCTCGGCCAGACTGCTAGGCGACCATCTCGTTGGTATAGCGCTCGATTCATCAGTCAGAGAAGGAATGGGTCTCATTCCTGGATTCGGATGACGTTTGGGTTCCTGAAAAACTTGAATGGCAGGTGCAAGCGTTCGAACAACTGAAGAACGAGTGCGGTGTCTGCTTCACGGACGCACGTTTGGTGAACAGCGCGGCTATGGACAGTAGCAGTTTTCGAGTACACGGAAGACGCTATGAGCAAACGAGTGGAATCGATCGCAGCGCAACGATATCGCTTGCAAGATCCGTTTCTGGCTTTTGGGTCTCGAGTATGCTGGTTCGAGCTGACATGATTAGGCAAATCGGCGGGTTTAGCCCTGATATTCTTTTTGCGGAGGATTGCGACCTCCCATTTTCGCTTATCGCTGATCACGTCCATTGCCTATGTAAACAAACAGCTTATCGTGACCAAGAGAACCCCGTCCCCTCCCGATTCGACTTGCCGGCCGTGGGACAAAGCGGAGGTGCAGTTTCGGGAGCAGCAACGCATGTTGGAGAAATGGCTGAGGATGGATGCTGTTATTACCGCGGGATGCACGCATGACGGTTGAGCGAAGTTTAGGAGCCATGTACTCGCATTGGGCCAACTGGTATTTAGAAAATGCGCTATTCCGCGAGGCGCGTCAGGCTGTCTCTAGGGCTATGAAGTATAAGATTACGCCTGGAACGACGGTGAAGTTTGTACTGACATGGCTCGCGCCGGCTTTAGCTAGGAGAATAACTCCCAAAACAAGGCCTATTGGAACTGGTGGCCACGCATCCTGAGGTTCTGGCCCCAGGCCTTTTACAAGTCGTGGCATATGTCTCAGTTCGACGTTTCCCCAATGGCAAAAGACAGATCTAACACTATCTTCGTAAGATGTGCGAATTCGAGGGTTCTTCGAAAGTGTCGGGGAGCCTACTTGTCTCAACTGCGACGGATTTGGAACCACCTGCCAACTTTCATACGCCTTTTGCCACTGGGCCAAGCATTCGGTCGCCGCCTGCATGCGTTGGTCTGCCTCCACGCGGATCGGCAACAAGCTTTCAGCACGTTTTTTCTACGAAACCGGGCGGAACTGGCATTGATGCGCCGTTTGTTGGACCAGAAAGCGCACGGTTGCAGCGTTGATATCGCGGTATTAGCCTGCAGTAAGGGCTCTGAGGTTTATTCTATTTTGTGGACAATCCGCTCTGCGCGCCCAGACTTGAGACTCAACATGCATGCAGTTGACATTTCCCAAGAGATTCTGGAGTTCGCCGAGAATGGAGTATATTCGCGCAACCCCAACTTATTGAACGCGCTGGACAATCAAGACATCACGGAGGGAGAGAAAGTATCCTACAACACGTGCAGAGATCAAAACGCACCACTTTTCGAGCGCATGAACGGTGAGGAACTGGAAGCGATGTGTGAGCTGGAAGGCGATCAGGCGAGGGTCAGGTCGTGGCTGAAGGAGGGAATCGTCTGGCTATGCGGGGATGCAGGCGATCCGAAACTCATCGATATTCTGGGGCCGCAGGACGTGGTGGTCGCAAACCGGTTTCTCTGCCACATGGAACCCGCGGTGGCAGAAATGTGCCTGCGTAACATCGCACGACTGGTCGAACCAGGCGGATACATCTTTGTCTCAGGGATCGACTTAGATGTGCGGACAAGAGTCGCGCAGGGGATGGGCTGGAAACCAGTCTCGGATCTGATGAAAGAGATCCACGAAGGCGACGTTTCTTTGAGACGCGGGTGGCCCTTGGAGTACTGGGGCCTGGAACCATTCTGCGACAAAAGGCCCGATTGCAGAGTCCGCTACGCTTCAGTTTTCCAGGTCGGTCAAGACTCTGAAATCTCCAGCAATACGGCCACGTCGTCGCAGGGGGCCGCATCTTGTCCGCAACGGTCATCTCACTCGGATACCCTTACGTGAGCTTCGAACTCGATCGCACGGCAGCAATTGAAATGGTTTCATATCTCCCCGATCTCGAAATCGCCCATCGTGTCCGCTATGGCCACTGCCGGTACATCCAAACAGACGACACTTTCAAGGCCGCAGAAGCACCCACAAGACGGGCCCGCAATGATGTTTGACGCGGACGGAAGGCCGATTCAACAGCCGAGCGCTCACTGTGGCCACATAGGCTATGTCCGCACCAGCAGCTCAGAACTAGGCCGTTTACATATGGACGCCACGCTCCGAAGGCCCAAAAAGATTGGCCTCTTGAATCACATGGGTGCCGGAAATCTTGGCGACGACGCAACTCAAACCGTAGTCATCCAGCATATCCGTAGGCACTGGCCAAATTCCGAAATATACGGATTCAGCATGAATCCCTCTGATACCCAAGCACGACAAGGGATTCCCTCCTACCCGATCCGCCACCAGACATGGGACATTGGCAACTACACCAATGTTAGCAAAACGACCATTAGCAAAGCCACTTTTAAAGATAACGTAAAAACAGCTGCAGGCGAGCATCAAGTAATCCTTGGCGCCCTAAAGGTCCTAAACACTCTGGCTGTTAAGATGCCACGTGCCCTTTTTCAAGAAGTTCCTTTCTTAGCCAGATCTTTTCACACTCTTCGTCGCTTTGACCTCTTGATTATAAGCGGGGGCGGCCAACTTCTGGACTCCTGGGGCGGCGTGTGGAAGTTTCCTTACACTATATTCAAATGGGTATTGCTCGCAAAGTTATCACGCGTACCGTGTTACTTCATAAATGTAGGCGCTGGTCCACTCGACCACCCAGTAGCCAAGTGGTTAGTCAGGCGCGCGGTACTTCTTGCAAATTATGTTTCGTTTCGAGATGAATACTCTAAAGCTCTTATAGAACAGATAGGGTTCACCGGTGCCTCCGAGGTTGTTGCCGATTGTGTGTACGGTCTAGAAATCCGGCTGCCTAACACGAGCCGACATAGGACACAAAGGAATCCAATCGTCGGCTTCTCTCCAATGGCCTACTGTGACCCTCGTGTCTATTTTGACAAGGATCAAACACGGTACGCCGACTTTCTCCAAAAAATGGTGACCTTTGGTTCATGGCTCAGCCGAAAGCATTATAGCTTAGTGCTTTTTAGTACGGATATCTATTTTGATTCATGGGCCATCGACGATTTCGACGTTGCCCTAAGGAACAACGAATACAGCGCCGAGCCGAACCTCGTCAAGCCAACGTCTATACAGACGACTGAAAGTTTGTTAGCGCAGATGTCCACGATGGACTATATTGTCACGTGCCGCTACCACGGGGTGATATTTGCTCATGTGATGAACATCCCGGTCGTTGCCGTAGCGCATCACCCAAAGGTTGCTACGGTGATGAACGACTTCGGCCTTTCGGAATATTGCCTGGATATCGGGGCATTTGATTCGGATGCCCTGATTGAGACATTCACCCGCATGGTGAACAACACGCACGGCATCAAAGCGAAAATGGCTGAAGGGGTGGCGCTCCGAAAAAGGGAACTCAGCCGCCAGCTCGATGCGCTATTCTCTCGCGGGCCTGTCAGAAACTGACGCGCCGAACTGGCGCCGTTGATACTGGATATGTGCGGCAGCGATTTCAGTCAGGCAGGACCCGCAGAACCGCGGTGGAATGGACTTCCCGGCAGTAATGGGTATAGGGTGCATACGAGTACAGCTCGGAGTATACACCTTCAAGACTCACCCGTACTCGAAGAGTGCGGAGGCTTCCGTGCTTTTCACGGTGGTTAGCCGAATACCGCTGTACCTCGACGCATGCGAATCTTGCGAAATGTACACATCCCATGGTGGCAGAGTTTGGACTCTTTTCGAGCATTTAAGGGAATCCATCAGTCAACTTAGTTAAAAAAGGATCTTGGCAATGCGAGTCTTAGTTACCGGTCACAAAGGCTACATCGGTACTATTGCGGTCCCGATGCTGCTAAACGCCGGCCATGATGTTGTTGGATTAGATAGCGATTTATATCGAAACAGTACTTACTGCGAGCCTCTGCCCGATGTCCCAGAGATAGTGAAGGATATTCGGGATGTTGAAAAGGCCGACCTTGCCGGCGTTGACGCTGTTGTTCACCTCGCGGGCCTATCTAATGATCTGCTTGGAGATCTCAATCCGACACTAACCTATGAGATCAATCACGCCGCCTCCGTCCGGCTGGCGGCAATCGCCAAAGAGGTAGGCGTCTCCAGGTTTATCTTTTCATCGTCGTGTAGCAACTACGGGGCCGCGGGAGATGGGATGCAGGACGAAAGCGCCACACTTAACCCCGTAACTCCGTATGCCATTTCCAAAGTGATGGTCGAACGAGACGTGGCAGAGCTGGCTGGTGACAGGTTCAGTCCTGTATTTATGCGCAACAGCACAGCCTATGGCGTGTCTCCGAGGATGCGGTTTGATTTGGTACTAAACAATCTGACTGCCTGGGCCTATACGACGGGCCATATCCTTCTGAAAAGTGACGGAACACCGTGGCGGCCATTAGTTCACATCGAAGACATTACCCGAGCAATGATCGCGGTTCTCGCAGCTCCGATGGAGGTAATTCATAACCAGGCCTTCAATGTTGGCATTAATTCGGAGAACTACCAGATGTTACAATTGGCCCATATTGTTCGGGATACGGTTCCTAACTGCGAAATCACGTTCGCGCAGGGCGCTGAACCGGACAAGCGAAATTACAAAGTGGATTTCAGCAAGTACACTCGGAATTTCCCGGACTATGCGTTACGCTGGAATGTCAGGCTTGGGGCTCGGCGCATCTACGACTCCTATCGGGCATTTGGCCTGCAGAAAGATGTGTACGAAGGAGCGAAGTTTAAGAGGATCGGGCAGATTAAGTATCTTTTGGGCAGCGGTTTGTTGGACGAGGCATTACGCTGGCGAAAGTAGTGCGGTAAATGGATTCAGAAGGCGGATCGTAAGAAGTAACCCCATGATTTTCCAGGAGACAGCGCTTGCTGGCGCCTATGTCATAGAGCCGGAGAGAATAATGGACAACCGTGGATTTTTTGCGCGCGTCTGGTGCAAACAGGAATTCAGCCGACAGGGGCTGAGGAGCGAAGTGTTGCAGTCTAATATTGGCTTTAGCTATCGTAAGGGCACGCTCCGCGGTCTGCATTTCCAGAAGCCGCCGTATGCTGAGGCGAAGCTCGTCCGTTGTACTAGGGGGGCAATGTTTGATGTTATCGTGGACCTTCGGGCCAAGTCAACTACCTACCGGTGCTGGTTTGGTGTGGAACTGACTGATCAGAATTGTAAGATGATTTATGTTCCGCAAGGGTTTGCCCAGGGTTATATTACGTTGATGGACGATACGGAGATGAACTATCACACATCGGAAGGGTTTAATCCAGCGGCTGCTTTTGGTGTTCGATTTGACGATCCTGCGTTTGGCATACAATGGCCCGGTGTCGTTACGGTGATTTCCGAGCAAGATCGGAACTGGCCGCTTCTGGATTGTGACGAGGTTTAAACGTTATGACGGTAGATACTGGTCTTCAAGAACGCGAATTTAATGCAGAGCCAATCCGTGTAGGGATGGTCGGAGCGGGTGCGACGGGTCGCGCTATAGCTTTACAACTGGGGACGCCTGTACCAGGCATTCGCCTCGTGGGGATTGCGAATCGGACGTTGACGAACGGTGAACGGGCATTCCGGGAGGCGGGCATTAAAGAGTGGAGTCGGGCCGTATCTTCTCGCGAGGCAGAAGGGGCTATCGCTCGTGGGCTTCCGGTGCTAACTGACGATCCGTCAGTACTGACCGCTTGCAATGCGATTGACGTGCTCGTGGAAGTGACGGGCACGATCGACCCGGCGACCAGTGTAGTGCTGGATGCGTTTGACCACGGCAAGCATGTGGTGCTCGTGAACTGTGAGCTCGATTCCCTGCTTGGCCCGGTTCTGAAGTCCAAGGCAGACCAGGCCGGGGTGGTACTGACCAACACGGACGGGGATGAGCCAGGCGTAGCGATGACACTTCTTCGCTACCTCCGATCAGTCGGGCTCCGACCCGTGGCTGCGGGCAATATCAAGGGCATGGTTGACTACTACCGGAACCCCGAAACGCAGCGGGGGTTTGCCGAGAAGTACGACCAGGACGTGAAGAAGGTTACTTCGTTCGCAGATGCCACGAAGTTGTCCATGGAGGCGACGGTTCTCGCTAATGCGACGGGGTTCCGCGTAGGCCGCCGTGGTATGTACGGCCCAGCCTGCGGTTACGTACGGGAGATGTCGCGCCTCCTGCCTGCCGATCAAATGCTCGACACTGGGCTTGTCGACTATTCCGTCGGGGCGGCGCCGCTCACTGGTGCTTGGGTGATCGTATATGAGGAATCGCCGCTCAAGAAAGCCCAATTGGCGTACTACAGGCTTGGTGAGGGCCCATTCTTCGTCTTTTACACACCATATCATCTGCCTTACATGCAGATCGCCTCGACGATCGGTCGAGCGGTACTACATCATGATCCAACCGTTGCGCCCATTGGAGGTCCCATCTGCGAAGTCGTGACCGTCGCCAAGCGTGACCTGAGAGCAGGCGAGTGCCTCGATGGTATCGGCGGGTTCCACACTTACGGGCTCGTCGACAACGCTGCCGTTGCTCGCACCGAGGCAGCCCTGCCAATCGGCCTGTCGGAAGGTTGCGTGTTGCGCCGGGACATTTCGAAGGACGATGTGCTTTCGTTCGATGATGTCGACGCGCCCCCTGTCGGAGTGGTTGAGGCACTGTGGCGGGAACAGAACGCACGATGGCCCCTCGCGACGCGCGGGTCGGAGGCATTGTCGATGCACCACGCTCTGCAGGAAAGCCATATTGAGTCTTTTTGAGGAGTTCTGCGGGCGGAATCGGCGTGCCTATCACCGTCGCGCCGCACGGTCGCGGCCGCAACCGCGCGGCAAGTTCAGTGAAGGCCCGTGCGGGTTCCGCGAGGAGCGCTGACAAGGGTACCGAAGAGAGAACAGAAGGGAATTACTTTCAATGCAGAACGTCATCGTCCTGGGAACGGGAATGGCCGGTTTCGGCGCCACTTACCGGCTTCACGCGGAGGGGATTACACCCGTAATGTACGACAAGAACTCCTATCATGGCGGCCACACGGCATCGTTCCGCCACGACGATGGATTTCTCTTCGACCTCGGACCGCACATCTCCTTTACGAAGGATACTCGCATTCAGGACCTTTTCGCCGACAGTGTTGATCAGCAGTACCAGACGATGCAAATCAACCTCAATAACTACTGGCGTGGCTATTGGCCCAGGCACCCTGTGCAGGTCAACCTGCATGGATTGCCAGAAGATATCATCGTTAAGGTCATTGCCGACTTCGTGGAAGAGCGCCAGGCACCCGACCGGCCGGTGAACAACTACGCCGACTGGTTGTTGTCGAGCTTTGGCCGGACCTTCGCCGAACTCTTTCCCATGCAGTACACGCGAAAGTACCACACCACCACAGCCGCTAATATGAGTACAGATTGGCTGGGCCCACGCATCTACCGGCCGAGCCTCGAAGAGGTTCTCCAAGGAGCGCTTTCGCCATCATCCCCTCCAGTTCACTACATCACTAACTTCCGCTACCCCAATAGGGATGGATTCGTTTCTTATTTGAAGAAGTTCCTCCCAATGGGAAATCTGAAGCTTGATCACAGACTCGTCTCACTCGATCCTCGCACACGTGAGCTCACTTTTTCCAACGGCACTGTGGCACACTACGACGCGCTCATTTCGTCGGTGCCCCTGCCGGACCTCATTCGCATGGTACGGGGAGTTCCGCAAGACGTCATCGATGCTTCTCAGCGCCTAGCCTGCTCGACATGCGTGCTCGTCAACATCGGCCTGAACCGCAGGGACATCTCTCGCTCTCAACTCACCTATTTCTATGACGAGGATATTTCCTTCACGCGCCTCAGTTTTCCACACATGTTTTCCGATTCTAATGTTCCCGACGGTACAGGAAGTATCCAGGCAGAAGTCTACTTCTCAGACAAGTACAGGCCATTCAGTGGCTCACCCGGTGACTGGATCGCGCCAGTCACTGCCGATCTCCGCCGCTGTGGCCTCCTGCACGACGGCGACCGCATCTTGTTCAGCCAGGCGATGCTTTTGCGATATGCCAACGTCATCTTCGACCTTGAGCGTTCGGCTGCACTCGAGACAGTCCATGGTTACCTGGATGATCTTGGTATTGCCTACTGCGGGCGATATGGAGATTGGGGTTACATGTGGACAGACGAGAGTCTCAAAAGCGGCGAGCTAGCCGCAGAAAAAGCTCTAGCTCAGGTGACAGGCAAGGGGACCAGATGCCGGAAAACCACGAGCCAGTTGCCAAGTTAGTTCTGCCCATCCCCTTATGCCTTTTAACGCTAAACATTATCTACTTTGGCGGGGCATGAAACATCGTGCTTGGCGGAATGAGTTATTCATCCCTATTAGTGTCGCGAGAGAGGCACGATGTTCGGAAGAACTGTGAGGTGCTTTGACGATGAGCCTGCATGATCAACCTCTGGTCAGTATCCTGACGCCAGTTTATAATGGCGAGGCTTATCTGGCGGAGTGCATCGAGAGTGTTTTGGCACAAACGTATTCAAACTGGGACTATAGCATTGTTAATAACTGTAGCACCGACCGGACCCTAGAAATCGCTCAGCGGTATGCGAAGCTCGATCAGCGGATTCGCGTACATGACAACGATAATTTCTTAGACATAATAGGAAACGCTAATAAGGCGTTTCGTCTCATCTCCCCGGATAGCAAATATTGTAAGTCAGTTTCAGCCGATGATTGGCTGTATCCAGAGTGCATCGCGCGAATGGTTGACCTGGCGGAAGCAAACCCGTCGGTGGGACTGGTTAATTCGTACCAGCTTAGCGGGAGCGGCGCGAAGTGGCGAGTGAAATGGGCGGAACTGCCATACTCGAGCACCGTGATTTCAGGTCGCGACATCTGTCGGTGGCAGCTGCTCGGCGCCCCGTATATTTTCGGTACGCCAACGTCACTATTGTACCGCTCGGATCTCGTCAGGGCGCAGGAATCCTTCTATCCGAACTCGACTGCAGAAGCGGATACAAGTGCCTGCTACAAGTGTCTTCGGGACACGGAGTTCGGATTCGTGCATCAGGTGCTTTCATACGAGCGCATTCATGAACAAACGATCAGTGAGGAGTGTCGGAGCTTGAACACTTATGCATCTTCGAGGCTTGGCGATCTTATCGAGTATGGTCCGAACTATTTGACGAAAGAGGAACTGGACAGGCGCCTTGCGGACCTTCTTGCTGAGTATTACAGGTTTCTGGGCATCAGCGCAGTTCATTTCAGAGAGCGTGCATTCTGGGACTACCATAAGCGGAGACTTAGTGAGCTGGGTCATCCGCTTGCCTTGGCCAGATTGACCAAAGCCCTGTGTCTGAAACTCCTGGATCTGGCGCTCAACCCTAAGCAAACAGCCGAGAAGATTTTGAGGCGTAGAATTGCGGGTCAACAGGTTCCGGCCTTAGGCGACTCGCGCGGCGTCGCGTGAACCAACGTCAGAATCGTGCGGCAGACTCTGGGCAGTGGAATGAGGTGGCGAAAGCGGACCGCGCCAGGAGCAGTTTATTCATGACAGATGTGTTGGTTGTCAGGTGAATGTCCTGATGAAGACTGTCATCTTGTGCACGCACAACCGTTGCCCAGCCCCTGGGCCGCAGCGCCAGAGAACGCGGCAGCCTCAAGGTTACCAGCGGACAACCCGCTAGAGCCCTGCGGCTTTGGCGGGCTGTTATTTCGTCTGCCTGAGGTGTGATTTGCTAAGTTATTGATTTAAAAAAGAAAAATCGGACAGCTAATATCCAACGCCTCTAAAAACGTTGGATCGCGCCTGCCCTGCGTGGACTTCCCGGAAAACGCGTGGAAGTGCCACGAATCGGCAGTGAGTCCAAGTTGTTTTCATCTTATCTCTTGCCAGACTGTGCTGTAACAAATTAAAACCAAAAGACTTATATGAAGCCGCTATACTTGGCAGTCGGCCTGCGTCTCCTAACTGCTAACCCATTTCGCTCGAAGCGGTTTTCGGCGAATGTGGGGAAATGCCACAGTTTTACATAAACGCCGGTACTTGTGGGATATCGAAGTGTTCCAAAGTCAAACACCGTCGGCCTTGCGCCGATGGCACTATGTCGCCTCCCGTGGGGTGATTTAAGACGTGAAGCCTGTTTAGACAGAGGTGGGTTATGAAGGTGGTACTCTTTTGCGGGGGAGCCGGGATGCGGCTCAGAGGATATGCCGACGACGTCCCAAAGCCGATGGTTCAGATTGGGACACGACCGATTCTCTGGCATTTGATGAAATATTACGCACACTTCGGGCACAAGGACTTCGTTCTCTGCCTTGGCTACAAAGGCAGCGTGATCAAAGACTATTTCTTGCATTACGATGAAGCAGTCTCGAACGATTTCGTCTGGTCGCAGGGTGGCAAGAAGGTCCACTTCCTCAATCGAGACATCGACGATTGGAGCATAACGTTTGTCGAGACCGGCGCAAACGCCACCATCGGCGAGCGGCTCAAAACCGTGGAACCGTACCTGAAGGGGGAGGAAATGTTCTTGGCAAATTATGGCGACGGTTTGAGTGACCTAGACCTAACGATGATGATCGATGCCTTCCGCCGCAGCAACGCTGTCGCCTCCTTGCTGCTGGTGCAGCCAACGGCAAGTTTCGACATCGTCCAGGTGGGGCAGGGAGGAACCGTCGCCGAGATCTCCCCTCTAACCCAGTCGGACATTTGGATCAACGGCGGCTTCTTCGTGCTTCGCAACGAAATCTTCCGCTATATCCATCCTGGCGACGAACTGGTGCGGCAGCCGTTTCATCGCCTGATTGAAAAGGGAGCGTTGTTGGCGCACAAGTGCACCGGATTCTGGCAGTGCATGGACACTTTCAAGGACAAGCAGTGCCTCGAGGAACTGAACCAAGGTACCGCGCCATGGAAGGTCTGGAATCATGCCTCGGCTGCGGCCGCGAACGACTCAGAAACAATGATAGCCAACGTATGATCCCTCTGAATCTGGACGGAGGGGTCGCTGGAGCTTTGCAGGTTCTGTGTTTGGGCTGCCATGCGGACGATATCGAAATCGGCTGTGGGGGCACGATCCTTCGCTTGGTGGACCAGTACCCCAGTTGCGTGTTTGACTGGGTCGTGTTCAGCGCCATTGGTGCCCGGGAAGCGGAGGCGCGCCGCGCGGCCACGTTGTTTGCGGGCCCTACCCGTCTGAAAGCGCCGCTGCTGAAAACGTTCCCTGACGGATTCATGCCATTTGTGGGCGCCGAAGTAAAGGCCATCTTCGAGGAGTTGAAACAGGCAGTCTCCCCGGATCTCATCTTCACTCACAATCACAATGACGCGCATCAAGATCACAGGCTGATAGCCGACTTGACCTGGAATACGTTTCGGGACCATTTGATTCTGGAGTACGAAATCCCAAAATACGACGGCGACCTGGGGCGGCCCAGCGTTTTTGTGCCCCTCCGGACGGAGGCGTGTCAGAAAAAGGTCCAGTTCATCATGGATACTTTTCAATCCCAGCACGGCAAGCGCTGGTTTGAACCGGAAACATTTTTCTCCCTCATGCGACTGAGGGGAATGGAATGCAATGCTCCGAGCCGTTACGCCGAGGCTTTCTACTGTCGCAAACTGGTCCTGTGATTTGAAGTTACGTATAGTGCAAGCGGCTGATGTCCCCACCGCCAGTGCGAAAACGCGATGAAGGATCTGAAGGAGAGGACGATTCGTGGTGGTGTCGCAAGGGTATGCGCCCAAGCGGCAGATTTTCTGCTTCGCGTGGTCTCTCTAATGATATTAGCCCGGCTTCTGGGACCAAAAGATTTCGGACTAGTTGGCATGGTCACAGCTTTCACTGGAGTCTTAGGTTTGTTTCGGGATTTCGGGCTTTCTTCTGCCGCGGTTCAGCGTGCAGTCGTGACTGACGAACAGATTTCGACCTTATTCTGGATCAACGTACTGGCGGGTGTGGTACTCGGGTCTCTAACCCTAGCCATGGCCCCGGCTATCGTTGCCTTTTACCACGAGCCCCGGCTCTTTGGAGTAACGGCGGTTTTAGCGGCTGGTTTCCTCTTCAACGCTGCCGGCGTGCAACACGGGGTGCTTCTGCAGCGTCAGATGCGATTTACTGCCTTGGCGGTCGTAAGCACCGTCAGTTTGGTTGTTGGTACTGCTGTTGCCATCGGTGGGGCCGAGGCCGGCTACGGGTATTGGGCTCTTGTGGCGATGACCGTCACTTCCCCACTCATTATTACTATCGGTGTTTGGCTGGCTACAGGTTGGGTCCCGGGGAGGCCGCACAGGCGGACGGGAATTCTTTCGATGATGCACTTTGGCGGCACTCTCACTCTGTATGGCCTCGTTGGGTATGTTGCCACTAACCTTGAGAAGGTTCTTATAGCACGCTTCTGGGGAGTGGATGCCATCGGGATCTATGGAAGGGCCTATCAGCTCGTCAATATTCCAACACAGAACCTGAATTCAGCAGTCGGTGACGTGGCCTTTTCGGCGTTCTCCAGAATCCAGGATGATGCCGGTCGCCTCAAGAGTTACTTTCTGAAGGGCTACTCGCTGGTCCTGGCGCTGACCCTGCCGATCACGCTTGCCTGCGCTCTTTTTGCTGATGATGTGATTTATGTTCTTCTGGGACCGAAGTGGAAAGCTGCCGCTGTCATTCTTCGCTTGCTGGCTCCAACGATCTTGGTGTTTGCGATCACCAATCCTCTAGGATGGCTGCTCACGTCGATTGGACAAGTCGGGCGGCTCTTAAAAATGATGGTGGTTATCGGCCCCCTCATGATTGCCGGTTACGTGATGGGACTGCCTTATGGACCCCGAGGCGTCGCGTTTGGATACTCGGCGGTGATGTTGCTGTGGGTCGTTCCGTGTGTTGTTTGGGCTGTGCACGGCACCGGAATTTCCTTTTGGGACATTGTACGGGTCACGAGTCGCCCCGTAGCTTCAAGCACCGTAGCTGCCGGTCTCGCCTTTGGAGTACACGCACTCTGCGGGCAGACCTTAGCTCCTTTGCCCCGGCTGTTACTGGAGAATGCGTTTCTTGTCATTACGTACGTTGTGCTGCTCTTGTTCGTCGCAGGACAAAAGTCATTCTACGTGGATCTTTTTCGCGCATTGACAGGGCGGCCTTCAACTGAAGAGAAGAGCATGGCTTCGGTTTAACAAGCAAGCGCCAGTCAACGTTGGTTGATTGAAAATTCCACCCTGGCGGCGTTGGCTGGAAGGAACTGCGTGGAGGCGCGAAGCAAGGGAGAAAACGCGCGGACGGTTGACAGCAACGGAGCAACCGGCAACTCGGCGGGATGCCCTTCATACTAAAGATGCTTTCATTCTCTGGTAATCGCTTTCAACTGAGATCTAACCAACGGAGAATCTCGTGGCCGATTCTAGCGTGAGGTCACAAAGGCGCAGGGGCTTGAGCAGTTGGCGTCCTCCTCTCTGGATGCTACTGGCCCTAATGGTGGCTGCTAGTTTCGCGGTCCGTGTGGCAGCATTGGCTTACTGGCGAACTGGTGCCATCGAATCCGAAGGTGCGGAGTACGCGCGGATAGCCGAAAACATACGGCATGGCGCAGGTTATGTTGGGCTTGCGACACCTGGTCCTCAGCTAAACTTTCCTCCTCTCTTTCCTCTGCTTATTGCAGGAACCTCTTTTGTAACCCATAACTATGAATGGGCGGGGCGACTGGTTGCGCTGATTATGGGGGCCCTGCTTCCCTTACCGGTGTTTGGTGTCGCGTCGCGCCTATTTAACCGGCGCGTGGGATTCATCGCAGCGATGTTGGCCCTACTGCATCCGCTGTTAGTCAATCTATCATTTACGGTATTTTCCGAGGGTCCGTATGCCACAATACTTTTGGCTGCGGTCTATGTAGTTGTTCGTGCACTGGATCAGTCCTCGACTCGGCTGTGGCTGCTGGTAGGCGGAGCATTTGGGCTCAGTTACCTTCTTCGAGCGGAAGCTTCTGCCGTATTCGCGATTGCGGTGCTGTTTGCGCTCACTGCTACCGAGGGGGACCGCACCGTCAAATGGAAACGAGCTGTCTCCGCAATCGTAGCATTTCTGGCACTCGCGTTACCGGAGGTCATCTTTATTTACAGAGCGACGGGCAAAGTGCGGCTTGAAGGGAAAAGCGCGATCTTTGTTTACACAGGTAGACGTATTTTGGCCGCAGAAATGGCTCCTGGAGTGGATTACGAGTCCACCGGCGGCACGTACGAGGTGGCGTCTCCCGAGCCAAGTGTAGAATCGGGACAACGATGGGAGGAAAAGTGGGCGTGGTATGGCATTGATTCGCATCTCAAGGGAACGGGGACTGCTATGCGGTCTTTCGCCGAGGTCATCCGGGAAACGCAGGTAACGCTCAAAGATCTGGTTCTTGTCGGAAAGGGGCTAGGTCGGAACGCACCAGTACTGTTTCAACGAATCTCCTCAGATTGGCTGGGAGCACCTCTTTTGCCGGCGCTGGCTCTGCTGGGCGCCCTTCGCCGACCATGGCGACGGCCGCAGGCTTCGAGTCGATTGTTTGTCATGTTGGTTGCGGCTGTTCCTGTTGTAGCGAATCCATTTGCTCTAATGCCCGCCGAGCCAAGATACTTCTTTGTGTTTGTCCCACTATTGTCGATCTGGGCAGCGAATGGTCTTTTTGAAGTCGGCTTGTGGACGAAGGCGTCTAGCGGTGCTGCAGGATGGAGGGTACTAGCTCGCCCGCTGTTATCTCAGTGTATCGTTCCTGGGCTGATAGGATTGGCTATGATCATCAGCCCTGTTAAAGGAGTCAGAAGGCTGGGCGTTTTCAGGGAAGGCGCCCTTGCTAGTCGCGTCGATAAGGAGGTGGGTTTGTGGATTGGACGTCAGCAAGATCGTCCGGTTCGGATCATGGATCTTCAAATACCTCTGGCCTATCACACGGGGGCGCAGTTCTCGCATTTTCCTTACTGTACGGGTGAGCTGGCACTTCGTTACCTCGATGCCGCACAGGTCGACTACGTAGTATTGCGTCAGGGGGAAGCATTTACGCGGTATTACGAGGACTGGCTTAAACACGGTATTCCGGACCGCCGGGCAGAACTCATGCACGTGTCCTCAGGCGCCGCCTCTGATTTCGTGGTATATCGGTGGCATCGGGCTGGATAAGCATTTTCGGAAACGGTGATGATTCGCGATGAGACGGAGGAGTACCCAGTGGGTCGTCTGGCCCACTGCCGTTTGGGCTCGATGACGCCGTACGGCCGCATGGCAGGCTATAAGGACGTGAATGATGCCAAAGGAGGTTGCGTTTCGGGCCGCGGCGGCCTTCGGCGGGCCGCCGCAGACCTGCGAGGCGCTGGAGGGGCGCGGTGTGAAGTATGCCACTGGCGATGGGAGCAGCGAAATCAGAGGGCCAGGAGGTGGGTGTCGGCCACGTGTCTGTGGAATGCGATGGAAAGACAGAATTTACCAGTTTTGGATTTCTCCCGCAGGGCAACAACCCCGCCTTATGGCGGCGAAGACGACTCCCGGGCGAAAAATTCGATTCGAAGGATCAAAAGGTGGGCGACTGAATGGATCGATTCTAATTCAGAAGCCAGCAGCCAAAAGGGAAATTGTTGCCGGCGGCGCTGCGCTCTTTCGTTGATTGAAGCAGGTCTACCATTGGCAGTATTCTCTCCCCGGAAGAATCGAGCTAAGATGCAGTGTGTGCACCACCTCGTTAACATGGCGCGGGTAGGTGAGGAGGTCGGCGCCCAGAACAAAGCGATCCAGATCGACCTGGGCCGCCTCGAACTTCTTGAGACCCCCAGGGGACGGTATTGGACCGAACCCCGCGACGAGTTCTTCAAGTTTGCGGCAGGCGAGGGGAAGATGGAAATTCGTGATAACATGAATGCATATTTTGGCAATCTGCTCGAAGATAAGGTGGGCGTGGCGGCGGGGTCGCATAATTTGTGATACGTTCTAAAATGAGACCAGCTTATTTAGCAGTATTGTTGGTCCCGGCGATAGCTTGTTTAGTACTACTGTTAATCCCGGCGACAGCCCTTGGCCAATGCTCTAATACGAGCTATGGGAACGGTGCGACGTGTATACAGGCCGCTGGCGCTACGGGGGGTGGCTGTGCTAGCGGATGTACAAGTAACACGTTGTCCTTCCCTCCCGCGGCGGGTCACGCTGTGATCGTAGCGACCTATGCGTGCGGTAATTCAGCCTGTACGGGTTCAACCACGGGCTTCACGGAAACGATCAGTGATAATGTAAATAACCCGGAGGCTTGCTTTGTAAAATCGCCCGGCTCTCCATTCAATCTTGTTGAGACCTCATCTGGGGCGGAACGCCTTCAGCAATATATGTGGGTGTGCCCAAGTATTCCTTCTGGGGTCACTTCGATCACCGTTCGCTCCAGCAGTACTTCTTATTACCTGACCTTTTCGGCCAGTGAATGGACCGGGCTGGCATCCTCAAACGTGTGGGACGCAGACGGCGGAAACGCCAGTACAACGCAGGGGGAAACTGCAACGCTATCAACCTCGTCGCCGCTTTCCTATTACCACGACTTGATGTATACTTTTCTAGATAACACCGGAGACGAGACGATGACTCCCGTCAGCCCTTATCTCCAGGTGACACAATTTTACAGTGGCAATATCGACACCGCCATCACGGTAAATACTGCTGGTGTTCAGACGGCTCAGACTACATGGACGCCGAACGATGACTGGTATGGAGTGATTGGGGCAATTAAAACGGCTGCCAGCACCGGCACCGTGACCGTGTTTCCGCCAGCGACTCTATCCGCGAGCGTACAGTAGGTGCCCGATCTACAGTTTTCTCTTCGTGCACAGACGGGGCCTTGTTGGCGCACAAGTGCACTGGGTTCTGGGGGCTCATAATACTTTCAAGGACAAGCAGCGCCTCGAAGAACTGAACCAAGGCACGCCAAGAAACGCCACATTTTTGGGAGCGAGGCCCAACCATCTCACAGCATGGAATCGTACCCCCAAATCGTAAGGCAATCGAGCCGACGACGCGAACGCGAAATTTCTGGCTGCGATCTCCGTGGCCATTTTGTTCGTGATCTTAGTGTTGGGCCTCTGGCCCGAACCCTTTACATGTGCAAGGCCATTTCCGATCGTTACCGGTGTCCCGAGCAGTTTGTCAGAACGTCTTTAACTGCTCCGCTGTCCGGTGAAGACGGCTATTTCTGGTTCGGCCACGGTCTTCTCTGCTACGGCCGCACTTCCTCGGTGACCCCGGCCGCATCTGCCGCCGATCACCTTCCCGACATGCTCGACGAGGTCGGGACAGACCAGTCGGAAGTTCAGCTTCCCTTTGACCTCACGCAGCTAGTCGACAACCTTACCTGTGAACGTTACGTGACAAAGTCGCGTGGAATTCCCGCTTACAGCGCCCCAGACCCTCGGTTGAGCAAACTCTATTACTCCGTGCGTCCCTTTCTGCCTACGTCGCTCCGCGTCCTGCTTCAGAGAATGTACTTCCGCGGCTGGGAAAAGATCGCCTTCCCCGTCTGGCCGGTCGACTTGACCGTGGAACGGTTGCTCGAAACTGTTTTGCCGCTGTGCATGAAGTCCCGCGGGATCGACACCGTGCCCTTCATTTGGTTCTGGCCTCACGGCGCTTCCAGCGCGGCGATTCTGACCCACGATGTCGAAACTACTCAAGGGCGGGACTTCTGCCCACGCTTGATGGACATCGATGAATCTTTTGGATTTCGTTCTGCCTTTCAAATCGTCCCTGAAAAACGATACGTGGTTGCGCAGGCGTTCCTTCAGTCGATCCGCGACCGTGGGCATGAAATCAACGTTCAGGACCTCAACCATGACGGTAGCCTGTTTCGCAATAGGCAACAGTTCTTGGGACGTGCGAAAGCGGTGAATGAATACGGTCGCCTTTGGGGCTCAAAGGGCTTCCGCTCCGCGTGCCTGTACCGGAATATCAGCTGGTACGATGCGCTGGAGTTTGAGTACGACATGTCGGTGCCCAATGTCGGGCACCTGGATCCGCAGCGAGGGGGATGCTGCACGTCATTCCCCTATTTCATCGGGCGGATCCTAGAGCTCCCGCTCACCACAACGCAAGATTACACTTTATTCCACATCCTGCGCGAGCACAAAATCGATCTTTGGAAAGTACAGGCAGGATTGGTCATGGAAAAGCACGGCCTGCTGAGCTTTCTGACCCATCCGGACTATTTGCTCAATCGTCGCGCTCAGAGCACTTACAGGGCTCTGCTCGCTTTCCTGGCAGAGCTCGAATCCGAGCACAAGTTGTGGATCGCTTTGCCGAATCAAGTCAATGAGTGGTGGAGGCAGCGGAGCAAGATGATGCTGGTTCCGGACGGCAACGGCTGGCGGATTGAGGGCCCCGGCAAAGAGCGCGCCCGCCTGGCCTATGCCAAGCTCGATGGCGACAGGCTGACCTACAGCCAAGAGACGTTTGTCCCTGGGATCTCGTAAGCGCCTCAACCGGACCGGCATCTCAATGCGCTGCCGAATTTCCTGGCTCCCCTCCTCCATAAAACCACTGCTGCGAAAGATGGACTTCTGCCTTTGCGGGAAGAACAACGGGATACAGGCAGCAGACCTCAATGCTGCAGTAGAGCTGGACACCCACCAGGTTCAGCGGGTGTATGATGCGATTCAGGCGAGGCGCAAGGTGGCCCGGTATCGGCGTGCGGCCTGGGCTCTGGTTGGGGGAGGCTTCGGAGGTTTGAGGTTTGGCCGATAAGCCGGCAGGACGCATGTCAGCTCGCGGCACCGGGGCGCAGCCGGGGCAGATTTATCAAATTCAGCCGCTCCAGGACCCCAGATGGGCCGAGCTCGTAGACAGGCACCCGCACTCCTCCGCCTTTCATACGGTCGCGTGGCTCCAAGCGCTTCACCAAACTTATGGATATCAGCCCGTAGCTTACACGACATCTCCACCAGGTATGAGGCTAGAAGACGGCCTCGTCTTTTGCCGTGTGGCAAGCTGGATCACTGGACGGCGCCTGATCTCACTTCCGTTTTCCGATCACTGCGAACCACTGGTGAACAATGCCTCAGATGAGCATCTATTCGTATCCGCGCTAGAGCTGATACTCCGCCGGGAAAAGTTACGTTACATCGAAATTCGCGCTCCGCAACCCCTCGCAGGTAGGACCAGCCTTTGCCATTCGACACAAAGCTATTGCTTTCATCAGATCGATTTGCGGCCGGATTTGGCCACGCTTTTCGGCAATTGTCACAAAAGTTCTACGCAAAGAAAGATCTTGCGAGCAGAGCGAGAAGGTTTGAGTTGCGAAACTGGCCCCTCCCAAGAACTGGTCGACGCATTCTGGAATCTGCTTCTCATTACGCGGCGGCGACACCAGACTCCTCCCCAGCCGAAGAGCTGGTTCTGCAATCTGATCAACTGCTTCGGCGACGCACTGCAGATTCGCGTCGCGTTTAAGGATAAGCAGGCCGTGGCCTCTATCCTAACGCTCCGGCACAAAGACACTCTTGTCTACAAGTACGGCTGTTCGGATACCCGCTTCAATAACCTGGGGGGCACTCAACTGTTGCTGTGGAGATCGATCCAGGAGGGAAAGCGGGATGGCCTGCGCGTGTTCGACTTAGGGCGCTCCGATTGCGACAATATGGGGTTGATCACATTCAAGGATCGCTGGGGTAGCGCTCGTTCGACTTTGACCTATGCAAGATTCTCCCTTGCTCCGCCTTCAGACATGCTCGGACGTCACGTCACGGAATGGGCGGGACGAATTGCGAGAGAAGTGGTTTCTTGCTTGCCGGACCGCATTCTACGCATGGCTGGCAGCGCTCTTTACAGACACTTCGCTTAACGATCGCGGCCGAGCCAGCGACGGACGGCGGAGCAGTGGATGCTGCTAAACAGGATCACCAACGGGTCGCTGACGTGACGCTCAGACAAGATGGCTTATTCTCCTCAGGTGCGGGTAACCGATCACAACCAAATGATAAGGCAATCGAGCAAAGAGGGCACGAAAGCGAAACTTCTGGCTGCGATGTGCGTCGCCACTTTGTGCGTGATCTTAGTGTTGGGCCTCTGGCCCTTTCATGCTCCCAGAAACGAAGTTACGTGGTCAAAAAACAGCAACGGTCTTCAGTTCGGCGACTACGGCACAGTTCTGAGTACCAGTGAGTTCAAGTCGGTAGCCCCTCAAGACGGAACATCCCGCAGCATCGAGATCTGGATAAGGCCGCGCAGCAGCCATGGCGGTGGCACGTTGCTGGCGTTTCATGCTGCCAAAATCCCTTTCCAGTTCTTATTGCACCAGTCGTTGGCTGACCTTAAATTGGATTGCACAATTTTGGGCGTGCGGAATCAGACTACAAGCGCAGGATTTTACGTCAGTGGGGTTTTCAGACACGTAAAGCTTGTGTTCATTACCATCACATCAGGCACGCGAGGGACCGAAGTCTATGCTGACGGCACGCTGATAACCTCAGCGCCGCATTTTCGACCTCTGGGCGGGGATTTTGGCGGGCGACTGGTGGTGGGCGACTCACCGGGACAGGGCAATGGCTGGGCCGGCCATCTGCGAGGACTCGCGATCTATGATTCCGAGCTGACGCCACAACAGGTTGTTCAAAACTATCAATCGTGGACAAGGATGGGACAGCCCGCACTAGCCGCTAATGAAAACTGCATAGCGCTTTACCTCTTTGACGAGCGTTCGGGAAGGGTCGTCCACAATCGGGTGAATTCGGAAACAGATCTTCACATCCCTGAAAAGTACGCTGTTTTGGACCAGCTACTTCTGGAGCCGTTCTGGAAGGAATTCAACAGTTCCTGGGGGTATTGGACCGGCGCGCTCAAGAATGTTGTCGGCTTCGTACCTCTCGGTTTCTTCTTTTATGCATATTTGTCGTACTCAATCAGAAGAGCGGCGCTCGTCACTGTCATTCTCGGAGGAGCCGTCAGCCTCACTATTGAAATTCTTCAGGCATACCTGCCAACACGCGACTCCGGCATGACGGACCTCATCACAAATACGCTCGGAGCTTATATAGGCGTCCAGTCATACAGAACGATTAGTCCTAGACTGGCTAGATACTTAACCGCCTGAAAAGATTACTCAGACCATTCGGTGTCTGAGTTCACTCGCAAGTTGTTGATTCTATGGTCAGTCGGGAGCAGAGCCGCGCCATTTTTGGACCGTCCAGAACCCTGTTCCCACGACCTGTTAGGCCAGCCTTCCAGTGGCAATCGACCTGGCGTCCCAGGGACGAGGGTGAGCCCTGTCGCGGGGAAGGCCCGATCATTGCTTCGCGGTGCAGCCAAACCGCATGTGCACGGCCGCGGGTCGAAGTGCCCAGAAACTTAGGCGCAAATCCAAATCGTGGCCCAGAGTCTTGTATTTGCTTCGATATGGCACTATCCCGAGAAACCCATAAGTATTTGAAAAATAATACCATCGTCCATGAGTGGTCGTTCTGGCAATCAAATTGCCCTTGCCCTTTAGGGCAGTGGACTGCCGGTCTCGGGAGCGCCCAGGCAGCCCAGTCGTCTCAACTGGGACGCAAAGGGCGGTAGCTTGTATCAGGACGCCCGGGCCAGGGAGCATGATCGCAGCAGATTGGGTTGGAATAGGCCCCGCGGAAGATCCCGTTACCCTTGAAAGGACACCGACGACGAAGGTTTGATTGATTCCACCCCCTTCCCTAGCGACGCTGGGTGGAGCATCCAAGCAGTTTGAACACATTCGTGCGTTGCGCTGGGCTTCTTGGTTCGTGAGCCGGCAACACCCTTCATGGCAAGAGTGGTATGGAAAGCACAACTAATCATAACGACGCCGCAGTACAAGAAACTGAAGGCGATCTTGGCGAGACGATAGTTCGGTTCGTTGGGGGGCTCATCAGACACCGTTGGTGGTTTCTGCTCACCGCCGGCACGATTATCGTCGCCACGGCTGTTGTCCTTAGCCTGCTGCCAAACCGGTACACGTCCGAAGCCACGATTATCGTGGTCCAGCAAAGTGTGCCCGAACGGTACGTCGTGCCGACGGCAACCACTGACCTCAACAGGGTTCTTGAGGCGATGATGCAGGAGGTGCTATCACGGCCGCAGTTGTTGGCGCTGATCGACGAATTCGGACTCTACCGGGAGGAGAGAGAGCATTTGGCCCCGGAACTGATACTCTCTCGGATGCGGGGCGACATTGCTGTCAAGCCACTTGAACCCGTGGGCGAGCCTTCGGGACAAGGAAACTTGGACGCGTTTAAAATATCCTTCACTGCCAGCCAACCGCTGATTGCTCAGGAAGTCACCAGCCGGTTGGCCTCGATATTCATACAGACCAATCTGAAAACTCGAGCGCGGCAAGCCACGAATACAACCAGCTTCCTGCACGAGCAACTCGAAGATACCAAGGCCAAGCTGACTGATCAGGAGCAGAAGCTAAGAGACTTTAAGATGCAGTATCTTGGCACATTGCCTGAGCAGCAGCAGGGAAACCTCGCTATCCTCTCCAGCTTCCAGTCTCAGCTCCAGAATACCGAGGAAAGTTTGAACCGTGCCCAGCAGCAAAAGGTATATCTTCAATCAATGCTGGACGGCTATCGGCGGCTGGCCTCGCACGCAGCTTCAATGGCGACTGTGGCCGCTGTTAGCCAGGCGGATGGGGTGGTCATTCAAGCCGCAGATCCACTTGAGGCTGCGCGGGCAAATCTTGCGCGGCTGCGAGCCAAACAGGCAGATTTGCGGACAACTTATGGGGCAAATTACCCTGAAGTAGTTGAGATCCAACGCCTGATTGCGGTAGCGGAAGCTGTTTTGTCGAGTCTAGAATCGGCGAAACCCACTGTTGGTGGAGAGGACGCAAAAGGTGAAAAGGCCGCGGCCCAGAAGCTGCCAAGCGCTGGAAGTTCACCTGCCGCATCCGAAGACAGTGCGTCGATCGCACAGATCAAGAGCCAGCTGGAGCAGAACCGGTTAGAGATCGAAGACCTTTCCAAAGACCAAGCGCAATTAAGAGCAAAAATCGCAACGTACCAAGAGCGCCTGAACTTGACCCCTGTTCGGGAACAGCAATTGGCCGGGTTGATACGGGACGACGATCTCTTGAAAAAAGAATATTCGGACCTACTAAGTAAGGAGCTGGAGTCTCAACTGGCAACCAATCTGGAAGAGCAACAGGGCGGGCAGCAGTTTCGTCTTATCGATCCCCCCACGCTGCCGATGGTACCGTCTAGCCCGAAGCGCGGCAAAATTGCTCTCGGCGGCTCCGCAGCCGGAGTAGCTCTTGGCTTGGCTCTGGCATTACTTATGGATTTAAAGGATCATTCGTTTCACCGGGAGAAAGATTTGGTCCGTCAGCAACCGTTTCCGATCATTGTTAGTGTGCCGTTGGTGTTGACTGCTCGGGAACAATGGATCCGTATCTGGAGGAAAGGGTTCGAATGGCTCGGCGGAACGGTAGTCGCGACAGTAGTCTCAGCTGCCGGGCTGTACATGTACTTGCATCGGTAGAGTGCCCTCTTGGGGCTTCGTTTCTCGTGACACAATGACCATAAGAATTCAATCCTTCCTGGAGTTGAGGTGATGAGCCGGTTATTTGATCTGATGCATAGTTCAGAGCCTCCGGCTGATCGCGACAAACTCCCTGAGGTGCCGGTCGAGAGCGCCGAAATCCTTCCCGAAACGAGGCTCGTCTTTCACACCGATCCCCACGGCCCAGGTGCTGACCGCTATAGGCTTCTGCGGATGCGGCTGAGGGAATTGGCGAAGTCGAACAAGCTGGAGACCCTTCTGATCACAAGCCCACTTCCGCATGACGGAAAGTCCACAGTTTGTTTGAACCTCGCTACGGCTCTAGCCGAGGGCGGCAAGAAGAATGTTCTATTGATCGAAGCGGACCTTCACCAACCCGCCTTGAACGACAAACTTCGAATCAAAGCATGGGCAGGACTCGCAGATTGCCTGGAAGGTACAGTCGATCCGCGGTCGGCGATTCGGCGTGTCGATCCCTTAAACTGGTGTCTTTTGCCGGCTGGCGGTGCGCGTGCCAACGGCTCGGAGCTATTGCAGACTGCGGCTCTTGCTGGCGTGATGAGCAAACTCTCGCCGCACTTCGATTGGATTATCGTGGACTCTCCCCCCGTTCTGCTGCTGAGTGACGCAACATCATTGACGCGTTATGCCGACGCCACATTGCTCGTTGCAAGGGCCGACCACACCGTTCGTGAGGCCATAGACGAGACGATCACCAAGATCGGGCGTCAACGCATCGTTGGCATCGTGCTCAACGGGGTAAGCTCGTTTGATCGCGCGTATTCCAAGTACTACAAATCTTACAAACGTTATTATTCTGGTAGCGCACCACATTCGGAGGAAAAAGACAGCTAATTGGGCAGCGCACGCGTGGCCGCCCTTCTCGGTTTGCGCAACGCCAGGAGCCGCGGCCAGATAAACGGCGTCGCGCCAAGTGGACATATTGCCGATGCGGGTGGGTGCATCGGTTCTGAGAATCGCCCAACAGTTCAGACTGGGTTTGAACCAAAGGGCCTTATGACTGGATCTCCAATGACACGAGTTCTGATTGCTGATGGTCAGTTAAGCTTTTGCCACCGACTGCGGCAAATACTGGAGCGGAGGCGCGACATTCAGGTTATCGCTGAAGCGTCTGATGCTTCGTCTGCTTACACAGTCATGCGGCAGTTGAGGCCAGACATTCTCCTGATTGATCTTGGGTTGTACCAACAGTCTGCGCCGCTGGATCCTGATGGAGGAGGTCAGCCCCCACCGCGGACTATAGTGATGCTTGCAGCGATCGACAAAAATGCGATTGTGGAAGCCTTCCGTTTTGGCGCTCAAGGCATCCTTCTCAAAACGGCGGATCCACCAATGTGGGGGAAGACCATTAGGCGGGCTATGGATGGTCAATACTGCTTCGAGAACAGCAGCGTGACCGTTCTTCTGGAAGCACTTCGCGCTTCGTTTGCTGGTGAAAACGCGTTCTCCTCGAAAGATTATGGACTCACAACACGAGAACTCGACATCGTCACAGAAATCGCCGCTGGCCATTCCAATCGGGAGGTCGCACAGCGGTTTTCGATCTGTGAGCGGACTGTCAAGCATCACCTCACCAGCATTTTTGACAAGGTGGGAGTCTCCAACCGGGTTGAATTGGCTTTGTTCGCGGTGAAACATAGGTTGGTTGCAGCCGAGTCGGTTGTCAGGCGGCCACTGGAGGCAGAGATGGCATCTCCAGGCGGACAGCGCTCAGATGTTGCGGCGGTAGGTATTTTGTGAGATCGCGCTTTTAGCGGAGTTAGTGTGCCAAGCGTGCTTCTTTTGTATCAATGAGGAGTTTACCCTTTCTGCGATCAATACCGCGTAGCCTGTCATTTCTGCTGGTCTTCCTTGTGTTGCTTGTGCCGTTTTGGCAGCCGCTAAACTTGCTGTTCAGGCTCTCGCTCCAGAGCGATCGATACACGCACATCATTTTCGTGCCATTCATAAGCTTGTGCGTGTTCTACTTCGAGCGCAAGGCGATTTTGCCCAACGCTCACTATGCGCCGAGAATCGGAATTCCAGTGCTTGCGTTCGGTTTGATCCTGTTTTGGTTTCTGAAGGAGCACCCATCGTCAACGGAAACGGCCAGCCTATTTCGCCTGATGCCCTCAATCATTCTGGTATGGGCGGTGGGATTTCTTCTTTGCTACGGCGCGCAGAGTCTCCGCGCTGCGAGCTTTCCTGTGTGCTTTCTCCTCTTAATGGTTCCGATCCCTGTCGGCGTGTTGAACCAGATCACCGTTGGCTTACAGAAGGGGTCAGCAGACTTGAGTTATCTCTTGTTCAAAATCTCTGGCATACCGGTGTTCAGACAGGGTTTCAGGTTCTCGCTGCCTGGTGTCGAAATCGAGATCGCCGAGCAATGCAGCGGTATACGTTCGAGCTTGGCTTTGCTGATTACTAGCATTTTAGCAGGCCATTTATTCCTCAGATCCTGGTGGAGCAAGGGCCTGCTCGTTCTGTTCACCATTCCCGTGGTCATACTCAAGAACTCGGTGCGCATCGTTACTATTTCAGCTCTCGGAGTATATGTGAACCGAGCTTTCTTGCATGGTAACTTGCACCGGCATGGCGGCTTGCTATTTGCGTTGCTGGCTGTCCTGATGCTGGTTCCCGCGCTTGTTCTGCTGCAAAGGGCAGAGCGCCGTCTTGGGCGGGATTCGGCCAGCGTGCAGTGAGCGATCGGACAAGCGATGCAATACGTCGCAGCTGCATGAGGTAGCGCCGCAACCAGCGCTCATTGCAGCGCTGCGCAACTACACCAGCGTCGCGCCTACACTGGCGTCCTGCCGCGCGGCGCGTGGGCGCGCGCCGCGGCCGATGCCGATGTAGTCGAAGCCCGCAGCCACTGCGGTCTCCGGCGCGTACAGGTTGCGGCCGTCCACCAGTATGGGCGAAACCATCCGTTGAGCTAGGTCCGCCAGGTCCAGCCCGCGGAATTCGTTCCACTCGGTCACCAGCACCAGCGCATCGGCATCCTCGGCCAGTTCCGCGGCCGATTCGCAGTAGCGCATCCGCAGCTCCGGGTGCTGCGCGCGGCAGGCCTGCACCGCCACCGGGTCATAGGCCTTCACCCGCGCGCCCATCTGCAGCAGGCGCTCGGCGATGTGCAGCGCGGGCGCGTCGCGCAGGTCGTCCGTGTCCGGCTTGAAGGCCAGGCCGAGCAAGCCGATGGTCCGCCCCTTCAGGATGAACAGCTTCTCCTGCAGTTTCTGAATCACTGTATTCCGCTGCGCGTTGTTGACCTCGAGCGAAGCCTGCAGCAGACGCGCCTCGTAACCATACTCACGCGCGGTGTGCATCAACGCGTTGACGTCCTTGCCAAAGCAACTGCCGCCCCAGCCCACGCCCGGGTTCAAAAACCGGGCGCCGATGCGCGAATCCAGACCGATGCCCGCCATCACTTCCGTGGCCTCCGCGCCCACCCGCTCGCAAATATTGGCGATCTCGTTGGCGTAACCGATCTTCACCGTGAGAAAAGCGTTGGCCGCGTACTTGATCATCTCCGCGCCGGTGAGCGAGGTCACCAGCAGGGGAACCTGTGTCAACGACGCCGGCCGCGGCAAACCCGGCGGCGGTTCGAACGTCTGCGAGACCAGCGGCCGATACAGCTCGCGCATGATGTCGAGCACGCGTTTGTCGCCGGAGCCCACCACGATGCGGTCCGGGTAGAGCGAGTCCGCAATCGCGGAGCCCTCGCGCAAGAACTCCGGGTTGCTGGCCACGCCGAACCGAATACTGCGGCGCGCCTCCGCCGGAGCCTCCGCCATGCCTTCCCGCACCAGCGTCTCCACCAGGTTGGCGCTGCCCACCGGGACGGTCGACTTGTTCACCACCACGCGAAAGCGGGAGCTGTCCAGGGCCGCGCCCACGCTACGCGCGGCGGCTTCCAGGTACACCAGGTTGGCCTCGCCCGAGGGCAGCGGCGGCGTGCCCACGGCGATGAAAATGACGTCGCTTTCCGCGGCAGTTCCCTCCAGCGAGGTGCGGAAATCAATGCCCCCCCGTCGCGCCGCCAGCTCCAGAATCTCCGTGAGCATCGGCTCGTAGATAGGCGACTCGCCGCGCTGCAGTTTCGCGATTTTCGACTCGTCGGTATCGACGCAAGTCACGCGGTGCCCCAGGAACGCCAGACAGGCGCCTGTCACCGTTCCCACATACCCCGTTCCGATTACGGTTACCCGCATAAGACCCTGAGCCAAGTCCATCGATCTGTGCATGTCGAGGGCCAAAGCCTCTTCCCCGGCTGCCGCGTTGGAAAGACACGCGTTAACTGGTTCCAGATTTCGCCAAAAGTGCGATTCTTTCGGTGTGTTTCACCCCCCTTCGATTCAACAGTTTGCTAAACCGCGAGTGGCAGGTGAAGGGCGCCTACGGTTGACAGACTTTGCGCTTGACGTACAATGTCGAAATCACGAAACACTACCACTAGGAGAACTGCGATGGCCCGCAAGTTGCCGCCCATTCACCCCGGAGAAATCCTCAAAGAAACGCTGGACGATCTGGGAATTAGCATGAACCGTTTGGCCCAGGCGCTTCATGTGCCGGCCAACCGGATTTCCAATATAGTCGCCGGCCAGCGTGGAATCAGCGGGGAAACCGCCTTGCGTCTGGCTCGTTACTTCAACACCACGCCGGAGTATTGGATCAGCATGCAGGCGCAGTATGATCTCGAAACCGCACGCGACGAGTGGGGTGCGCAGATCCGGTCGGAAGTACGCCCGCGCCATGCGGCCTGACAGATCTTGAACCTCGTCGCTCAGGCATGGATCGGGCAAAGAGATGGGGGAGTGAAATTGCTTCAGCGCGTTCCGCGTGTCAACGATCAACCTTGACCGATCGACAATCGCCGCATAATCGAATTCGGAGTGGTCCGTGAGAATCACCGCGCAATCAGCCCGTGAGCACGCCGCCAACGGCTCCCTTCGATAATCACTTCTGCGGAAACGTCGGATCCGGCGGAGAGACTTCGGGCGTTGCAGTGCTGCGGGAAACAAGTGCCACCCCCTCGACGGTCGCTGCCCTTCGCAGTTCGGCGTCCAGCGTCGCCAGGGGTAAGCCCTCACGCTGAGCTAGTTCCAGATAGACGGCATCGTATATGGAGAGCCGGTGAGCGCGGGCGAGCCGGAGGACAGCGTTTTCGTCAGGAGCCTGGTCCACCCGGAATCGAAGCAGCGAAAGGTTCTGCAGAAAAGAGGCGGTGTCGGATTCCGTGATCCGCCGTCGGCGTTCGTTCACGATCAGGATGTTTCGCACTTCGAACCGCCACAGGTCGGGTACGATGCCCTCCTCGGCGCGCATGCGGTCGAAAGCCAAGCGGGCGTCGGGGTGATCTTCGTCGTTGAATGCCCAACACGCGGTGACGGATGCATCAAGAACGAACGCCATTAGAACCTCCGTCCCTCGTCGCGGGCCGACAGCAGTTCCCTGAGGGTGATCCTGCCGATACGATGACCAAGCGCCCGAATGGCGGCGATGGCTTTGTCGATTTCCTCCTGACGCCGGTCAACCTCGGGCACGATCCGCGCGATGCGGCGCCCGTGCCGCGTGATAATCAGCGTTGCGCCGCGCTCCACTTCGTCCAGGAGCTGGGGAAGATGAACTTTGGCTTCCGAAGCTTGAATTTCGCGCATATAATCAACCAGTCGATTCGACCAGTCTTATTGTAGCACGTTCCGCCAGCCGAAATCGAGAATCAGCCCGCAACACTCGCGAAGCCGCGTGTAATTCCCTCCTGGGCGGCCTCGCCCCACTGGCAATTCTGGAACCATCGCCGTGACCCGCAGTCCGGAGGTGTGGCTATCCAACCGTCGGTGGAGTGCGTTCGTCAAGCTTGCTCTCCACCCAAAGCCGCAACTGTCGCAGAATTCTGCGCGCCGCAGCCCGGTCAAGGGAAACCGGTGCGTCGTAGTCCTCGTAACGGTAGATCGCGCCGAAAGGTGTCAGCGCGTCGAGGTCCTCAAACTGTGTGGGCAAAGGGAGGCCCGCTTCGGCAACGAGAAGCATCAAAGCACCGATTTCGTGCGTCTTTCGGATGCGGACACCGAGATCCGATAGTAGAGCTTTCAAGATCTTCTCGGCAGCCTGCTGGCAGTGAAACCCGATGATTTCGTCGCTGACCTGATCGGATGTCAGCACCTGGTCGAGCAGGGCTTCATCCTGGGCAGCCTTTCGGAGCAACAGCAGGGCCTGCTCACGCTGCTTCATAGAGAATCTTGCCTTCGCTGGCCGCCTCGAAGTACACGTTGCCCGGCGTGTCTCGCCAGTACTCGTACTTCTCGGCGCTCACCACGAGCAGGTCCACGGCAATGTCCAAGGACCGTACCAGACGACCCAACCGCACCATCTCCTCGCCGCGGTTAGCGACCTCAGGCTCGACCACCATTACATCGAAGTCACTGTCTTCGGAGCCCTCACCGCGCGCTTGAGAACCAAACAGAATGATGTACTTCGGCTTTGCCGCTCGAGCCAAAAGCTCGGTCAGACGTCGGAGCGTTTCATTTTCGGTTTCTCGGACTTTCTGAAGCACTGCGCCCTCCGCTTCGTAGTTTGCCACAAATCTCTACGGTTCGCCTCGCCCACCTTCACCGGAATGAACAAGGCCGGGTTTTTCTTGGCCATGTCCACCACGTGCGCCGACTTCGCCGTCATGCGCGTGTCAGCGTGGCCGAGTAACCCCTGCACCGCGCACAAATCGCCGGTGTGCAGGTACCCAAGGGTTGCGGCGGTGTGGCGCAGACCCCTCGAGCTGAAGTAGCCCGGGGTTCTGTCATCCAGCCCGCCGCACCCACCCCTCTTTTCCCGCTCACAGCGTCAGATCGCAGCCTCAGGCGACATCTTCAGTCTCCATCTCACGCCGGAGTTGGCTCATCCTGCGAATTGCCCGCGCCAGCCCCGCCTCCGTGGGCCCAAGTTCATACTCCTGATCGCCGAACCGGCCCACGAAGGCACCTGATTCCACCCGGATGAATGGTCTCGCGCTCAGACGAGCCACGATCGCCCGGATGTTCAATTGATGCACCTCGGCGAACTTCCGTGGCCCGAGCCTGTGATACGAGTCGTCCCCCGTCCGGTGGTGCCTTCCGCACAGGGGAATGGCCGACAGATCGGATGACTTTTGGCCCAGACCGTGCGACCCGGTGTGGGCTGCTTCCACCGCACGAGTCGTGCGGCAAACCGCACAGGGCAGGCTCCGGATCCAGCGCAGGTATCCCGGATTGCGGACTGGTTTCACCATCAGCTCCTCCGCAACGAGTGCCGCCCAATGGCCAAGTTGGCCCCAGGGACCTCCGCACCACCGTCGATCGCCGCCTTAACCGAGCGTTTGTCTACCGAGACCTCAGGAGTCTTCACCAGCCCGAGTACTGTGAGACGCTGCTCGACGTCCAGCCCATCCAGCAACTGCTCCCACGTCACTGCCGGCAGCTTCAACGTGAGCGTCTTGTATTCCGAAGGGATGGACGACTCGTCGGTAACCTCCACCGATGGCGGACACGCACGCAGGCTGAAGGTGGTGGTCTTCCCGTCCAACTTACGGTACCTGCCTTTGCCATCGGTCCCGAGGCTCTCGATCGTCTCAATCACGTAGTTCTCCAGCCGGGCCAGAGCACGCTCGCAGGTCGCCTTGCGTTGCCGGAGCCGGTCGATCTCGAACCGCGCAAAGTCGATCTGTTGCTCCAGATGCGCCAGGAACTGGCCAACGTGATCGCGTTTCTCGACGGCTGCCGTGAGAGCGGTCTGGAACTCCGCGCGGAACTCCTGCTCCTGTTCCGGGGAAACCAGTTCGGCGGTTTCGATCAGGGCCGCCAGTTGATCCTCGATCAGATACAGCGGCGCGGCCGTAACCGCGGGGGAGGGAACTACAGCCAGGGCAGCCATCACGCCACCTCCGGTTGCGCGGCGATGCGCGCCAGACGCCAGTAGCATGCCAACGCCTTACTGGCCGATTGGAACTGACCCGGGTTCTGGACGCCGGCGAGCTGCAGTTCCTGCAGATACCGGGTCTCTCCCACCTGCTCCCGTATTTGCTCGAACGCCCGGCGCATCTCGCCGAAGTTCTTCCATGGCTTCGCGGCCGCATCGGACTCCACCGGGATGACCGGTTCCGGTTGAAGCGGCTCCAACTTGCGTTCGCAGACCTGCGCCTGCCCGTCCCGCACTCCAGGCGGATGCGGACCGGTTTCGATGTTGCGCCCGCTGGGATCGGCGTCCTCCATGTCCTGGGTGAAGAACTCCGAGGCACTGGTCGCAATCAGCGTAGCGGCCACCAGAGCGCGTTTCTGTGCCATTTTCTGGACGGTGTTTACCGCGTCCGCCACGTCCGGATTGGGGATGCGGTAGAGCGCCGTATCCACGTCGATTTCCCAGGCGACCGACTTTCCGCGCCGGGTGAACTTCTCCACTTGCCGCGCGGTCCCGGTGCGAATGGCGTCTCGAAACCTCTGCCAGTGCTCGGCCGGCTTGCCATACGTTCCGGTGGTTTCGGCGCGCTCGATCGCAAAACCGAACTCGCACAGAGTGCGGCGCACTCCGCGTTTCGGGAGGCATCTGCGATCGCTGTGATCGGGGACTTGTTCCTCCGCCACCCAGCGATAGCGATATTTAGCTTCCCAGGAATTGCAGGAACCCTCGCCCACTCCGACCACCCGTCCCTCGCGCAGTAGCCGGCAGCGGTAACGCGCGTAGCAGAAGACTTCGCCGCCGTGCTGCACGCCGGTCCAATCGATGTCTTCCACCATCGGGGTGAACTCCGGCTCCAGGCCGAAGAAGTTGCACAGTTTCTCGGCTCCTGGTTTGAGCAGGGTGGGCTTGCCGGTCCCGGGGATTTCGCCGAAGTCCTGGTCTTTGACCATGATGCGCCGGGTGAACTCGACGATGGCGGCGCGTCGCGCCAGGGCGACTTCCATGCTCATCGCCGGCAGGAACACGCTCTCCTTGGTCGAGGGCCCGACCGGAGGCGCAGAGGCCGCAGAGGCGAGCACGATTTCCGTGCCGGCGCCTTCTGCGCTATCCTGTCGTTGGTGCTGGTTATTGGTCTGAAGAGCTAATTCCTGCGCCATGGGAGCAGTCGAGTTGGCGCTCGGCTGCTCCTCCTCGCTTGTACCGTTGCCTTCCTCCTGTATGAGCGCAACGGTGGGGTGCTCGTCCGATATTCCTTCCCCGTTTCTCCCTACTATTTCGTCGTCACTTGTCTGCCCGTCCGGCTGTAGGCTCAGTGTCGGATCTGGCACGACGGAATCCGCAGCAGAAGCTCCATTTGCCGACGCGAGCGCTTGCTGCGGAGCTCTCTTGACGCTCCACTCAGTCCGGTTCCGGTCGCCATCTTTCACCTGCTTCTTGCAGAGCAACAAGGGCTCGCCGGCTCCGATAGCCAGTTCCTGGAATCGTTGCTCGACGTACAGGGGCACGTACATGACCCGGTTGTCGAGGAGTGAATACATCACCTGATCGCCGTAGCGGCCCTCGACGTGTTTTCCTTCCTCAGACTGCAGGGTGACCTCCACCGGCGTATTGATCGGAAACTTCACGACTTCTTTCATTGTTTTCTTCCTTTCTTGTTGACTCATTGCTGTTCCAGCCGGGTGGCTGTCGCCGGAATCTGCAATTCCGGCGACTGTTACGCCACTGCCGGCAGCGTTTCGCAGCACAACGGCTGCTTTGGGCCCTGATACAAGGAGTCATCTTGGGCCGTCGTTTGGGTCGATCCGCACACCACCTGAGCCGACGGGGCAGCATCCCCGGCGGTGCTTCTTTCCCCTCCGGCACACACCCTTTGCAGCAATGCAGCGGGCTGCCGGTGCCGTCCCCCAACCAGTTGCAGACAGTCGGCGCAGAACACGTTCCCGCATCCGTCGCACTTGGACCAGTCGCACGCGGAGCAGAGGAGCTGTCCGCACCTGGTCCAGGAGGCGAGCTTCAGTGCCACGCATCTGCCCTCTTCGGCGTACCCGACTGCTACGCGTTCAGAGAGCGTGTTGCAGTTCGAGCAGGTGGCGCTTGTTGAGAGGGATCTTATATAAATATTCTCTCATAAGAGATGCTAACGGGTCAAGAGAAAATTGTGCTATCATGCGAAATATATGACGATTCCGCAGAGCATGATTTGTCGATGCCTCCGTTGCGGGCATGAATGGGTCCGGCGCACGCCCGGTAGGCCTGTGCGTTGTGCCAGGTGCAAAACTCCGTACTGGAACGTCAAGCCTGGGGAGCGTCCGCGCGGGCGCCCGCCGAAGAGGAGGGCCACTAAGTGACGCCACTGCGGGCTGATGTATCGGTCTGCTCGGTTGGGCTCGGCTGGCTGGAACGCGAAGCGCGGAAGGGGACCAGAAAGCGGGGTAGGCCGCCGAACAAAAAGGGGCGAAGTGAGCGTCTCTGCCCAATCTCGATCGCCTGCGGGCCATCCAAGCAGCGGCGTAAGGTGCCCGTTCGCCGAGCGTTCAGCGTCTAGTGCGTCACGCCAAGGACTTTCACGGTCTCCCTTATAGTGAGTTTCGCTGCTCAGTGGGGAGTTGGCTAAGCCGGGAGTGGCAGGAGACGGGCGCGTGAGGTTGACGGACTTTACGCTTGACGTACAATGTCAAAGCGGAATATTCTCAATACATGATCCGGACGTTCTCCTGCATGAAGACAGAGCTGTTATTCAACCGGGGGACCGTCAAGGAGTTCGCTAATATCGCATTGGTGGCGCGGCGGCGATTGTTTGCTCTGAACAACGCAAAGGCCCTGACGGATCTTCTGGTCCCTCCCGGCAACCGCTTGGAAGCCCTATACGGAGATCGCGCAGGGCAGCACAGCGTACGGATCAACGATCAATACCGAGTCTGCTTTACCTGGAAAAAGGATGGCCCCTATGGTGTCGAAATCACCAAACACTACCGCTAGGAGAACTGCGATGGCCCGCAAGTTGCCGCCCATTCACCCCGGAGAAATCCTCAAAGAAACGCTGGGCGATCTGGGAATTAGCATGAACCGTTTGGCCCAGGCGCTTCATGTGCCGGCCAACCGGATTTCCAATATCGTCGCCGGCCAGCGTGGAATCACTGGGGAAACCGCCTTGCGTCTGGCTCGTTACTTCAACACCACGCCGGACTATTGGATCAACATGCAGGCGCAGTATGATCTCGAAACCGCACGCGACGAGTGGGATGCGAAGATCCGGTCGGAAGTACGCCCGCGCCACGCGGCCTGACAAATCCTGAACCTCATTGCCCATGCATGGATCGGGCAAGGAAATTGAAAGAGGCCTGGAGCAACATATCAAGAAAGTGTTGAGGCTAAAGTAGAAAGGATCGCCAGCATGCTGCGTTATCGCGTCAAACTTTCCAAGGACAGCAACGGTACGATTTTGGTCGAGGTTCCGGACGTCCCCGGGGCCGTCACCTTCGGCGAGGATCGAGAAGAAGCACTCCTGCGCGCTCCGGATGCCATTGAGACGGTCCTCGCTGGCTATATGACAGATCGTCGCGAGATTCCAATGCCCCGCGGCGCCGGCAAAGGGCCATTTGTTACCCTGCCGGCGTTGACGGAAGCCAAGCTGGCCCTCGACACCACAATGCGAACCGCCATGGTGAGCAAAGCCGAACTCGCCCGCCGGCTGAACTGCCAGATGCCCCAAGTAGATCACCTGCTCGATCTCCGACACGCTTCCCGGCTCGATCAGTTGGAAGCCGCTTTCCGCGCACTCGGCAAACAGCTCTCCGTCCAAGTTTCTGAAGTGGCCTAGAGGGAAGGGGACCAGGAAGCGAGGCCGGCCACCGCACAAGTGAGGGGCGAAGTGAGCGTCCCTGAGGTGTCCGCCCAATCTCGGTTACATGCGGGCCATGCAATCTGGTCGCACTAGGACAGGTCGAGAGACCTCGTTCAGCTGAAGGCTGGCGAGGCACTCACGGCGCACGACCAACAGCCGCAACCGAGCTGCGTTGCTGGCAGAGCAATTGCTTCCAGGTAATTGATCACCAAGGTCGTTGACCTAGCAAAGAAGGGGAATTTTCCGGCGCTACGAGTCTGCTTGGAGCGTGCGCTCCCGATCCCCAAGAAGCGAGCGATCGACCTCGAAAATCACAAAGGATTGTAGGTGACGAATCCGGCAGCTTTCCTCGACCGTCACACTCTTATCATGAATGTTGATAGACAGAGGTTAACGATGACTTACACTTCTTGTGCAACAGGCCCAGCACTTACTGCGTGCGCGAGTAAACTTCTAATTCTTCTTGAACACCATGCTATAAGTATGATATCGTGAGTTATCACTCGCCTGAACGTAACCAGGCGAGTTGACAGTCGGGACGTTCCGTTGATTGACGTTGTAACAGAAAGTGGCGGATCCAAAGGGAGATCGCGGTGCTGGTGCTGGTGAAGGTACTCAAGTGGAAAGAGGCGGGGGTATGAAGCTTGTGTCTGTTGACAAATTCGTTCCTGGGGTAAAGTCGATGATGCCGATTGGGTCAGCTATGCAAGCCGTGGCTGGAAAGGGAGTAAACGATGGCACTTAGCCTGGGAGTCAAAAAGGGCAGCAAAATCCTGGTTGGAGACCACTGCGTTCAGGTGAAGAACATGGTGCCACCGGACATGATCGTGATTTCGGTGGACGACGGGGAGGAGGTCCTGGTGTCGGACCAGTATAAGAGCCAGATCCTGCCAGATGTCTTGGTGTTTTCCGGCATCGGCCAGAACGGCGGGGGAAACCGTTTGGCGTTTGACGCGCCCAAGAGCATCAAGATCAAAAGACTAGACTAGGGGGCTGGGGATATGAAGGTTTCGGAGAATGTGGTGCGCATCTTGCGTGCTGAAGAAATTACTGATGCAGAGGTGGCCATGATGCTGAAGTTCGGGCGATTACCCGCATTCGTGGCTTCAACCTCCGCTATTGCCACTGGCTGCTGAAGGTGGAGGGGGACGAACTGGTGGCCATGCAGCATGTCCAGGTTCGGGAAACCGGTTCGGGAACCACCCGCATGATGGAGGACCACGACGCTTGTGAGGGTAAGGGTTGTCGTGGCTGCGGTTGGGTTGGCCAGATTGGGCGCTGGGTGACGGATAAGGCACTTCCGATTCATGCCCCATTGCATTTGAAAGCTTCAGGAGGCGGGCGACGTCGTTTTCGAGTGGAGTCGAGGATTAAAGAGGGCCTCCTTTGAGAGTCGGCTGGAACAGGAATTGCATGCCGGCCAGCCAGTTTGTCAAGGCGCACGGACCAGTGCAGTTGACTGCAAATAATTCCAACCTTGACAAACTGTCCATTTTGCGCGAACCCACCCGGGTAGCCAATTCACCCATCCTTAGTTACTGAGTCCTGTATGAGTTGCGATCGAACCACCCTGTCGTCCATCAGTTCTTTTGAGGTTTTCGGCACAGTAGGCAAGTGACAGGTTTTGAGGTAGATAATTCAAGGGCGTTGGCTATTGGCTGATGGAGAAGCAGACGATCCGTAAAGTGCGGGACGGATCTACGCAACTAAAGCGAGTCACCTCTTGACAGAACCATATGTAGGTGCGACACTGTCGCAGGTGGTTGTCCCATACGCAGAGGGGTAACAATGAGTCGTGTTATGGCGCTGAGTAGACAGGCGGGGTGGATGCTCTGCTCCGAAGGAATCCCTGAGCTGACGCTCAGGTTGGATGACGCTTCGCTTCGGACGCTGCGCGGGTTCAACCTTTGCGACTCGGACTGGCCTTTCAAGATCCAGGGCGACGCAATCCTGGAGATGCAGTATGCGCAACTCAGAGAGCTTGGCACGGGTGCGACCGATATGTTGGAAAACCGCGGTGATTGTGCGGGCCAAGGCTGTCGGGGTCGTGGCTGGGTAGGGCAGGTCAGACGCCGGGTCACGGGTAAAGAGCTTGCGACTCGTGCCCCATTGCATTTGGAAGCACCAGAAGGCGGGCGCCGTCGTTCCCTAGTAAGGTCAAGATTCAAGCTGGAGTCCTTTGACAGCCTGCTGGAACAGGAATTGCTTTGCATACCTGCCTTTTCGTTTGCCAAGGGTCACGACTTCCGTGCAATTGACTGCACTAATTGCGGCCTTGACAAATTGTCAATCTTGCACGAAACAACTCCTGTAGCGAACCCACCCATTGTCACTATTGAGCAGCGCGAGGCAGGTATGCTCCCCATCGGAAGTCCAACCACTCAGTCTGGACGACCAATTCCAAGGAGTGCCAGGATTTCCGGTGGCGCCATTGTTCAGACACACAAACCTGGCGTGTCGAAGGTCCAGCAAGCGGCAAAGGGCCCTGGCGGTCCGCCGTTGACGGAGAGTTACAGGCACGCGATGAAAAACGTGAAGAAGCCAAGATCCTCAGGCTGATTACTGCTGGCCGCGGTGATGACGCGCGTGGCGCAGGCCTGAGAGGTGGGGGCGGATTCGGCTTTTGCTGGGACGCTCGTGGCGTGGCGCGGGAAACCGCATCCGGGGCCATGGCGAGAATGGCACAACCCGCGCTGAGGATAAAGCAGGGATTGTCGGCGAAGATCTCGACAAGTTGGCTCGTTTTCGACTCGACCAATGCAAGCGTACCAAGGACGCCGTTGGGTCGATGCTGCCGATCAAGGTCACCCTTCATCAGGTTGTGGGCGAGGCGTACCTCGGTTTGGGTAGCCGGCTTCGATGGCATAGGCGCCACAGGTGACACGGTCGAGGAGGGCGGCGCCCAGATGCTCGTCGAACGGCGCAAGCACCGTCGGTTAGCCTCCGTGCGGTACTTGAGCAGGCGATGGATCTCGAGTTCGGGTCCATGATGTCGGTGAGCCAGCCTTCCAGGCAGCGGACGAGCGCAGTAGGGCGAAGGACACGGATCGCAGATGCGCGGATAAGGACGTGGCTGTCGGAGTACGCCGAGAGCAGGCGGACGCCTTCGCGCCGGGCGAGACAGCAGGATCGCGGTGGACGTTGGGGGGGCGGCGTGTCGATCTCGGCGAGGCTGTGTAGGCGGGCGCCGCGCACGGCGGCGAGCCAATCTTCGTCGCAATCGACCTCCGGGGCCGCGGGCGAGCGGGGCGGTGTCGATGTCCGCCACACCGCCGTCAAGCGCGTACTTCTCGGTGGACTGGATGAAGCACTGAGCGAGCAGACGCGGGTCGGAGCGGAACTGTGCCATGGCGAGGCCGGCTCCGCGGACGGCGTGTGAAGTGGTGTTACAGGACGGGGTCCGGGTCTTCGCCGCGCAGGGCGGTGAGGGCACGCTGGTAGCCGTTGATAAGGGGCTCCTAACGAGGCGGGCCGGATGAAGATCGTCTTCCGCGAAGGGAGGGACTCCAATGCGCCGGCAACCGATCGACTGGCTTATCAGGTGCGCCTCGGGGGCGATCACGGTGGGGCTGACGGTGGCGCGGTGAGCGAGCACGGCGAAGTCGGCAAAACAGATTTGGCGGATCTCGGCCGGAGCATCGTTGGCGGAAAGGAGCTTTCCGTCGCGCCTCACTTCCGGCGACCGCGCGGTCATAGTCACATCGTCAAGCGATCCGGCAATTGGGTAGCGCCCGATTGAGCCGGGATTCAGGAACGAATCCTCTTTCCCGCTCAATGGCCTACTCCCCTCTTGCGCTCGGTGAGAAATTCGTGTACCGAGACAACCACCCTCTCACGGGGTCTGAGACGCGGCCAGCCGCATTAGCTTAGGGATGATCAACGTGCCAGGCCTCTCCAATACGGGAATTGGCCGTCCGAGTGTGATCAGTTTCGTGAAGCCCACATCCATCCTGGCGAGTTCGGCCGGTGGCTTCGGACCCTGACGCCGTCAGGCGGAACGAGGCAGGTGGTTCGCCAGCAGAATTCCCGTAGGTGTCCAGCAGGCCGGAGCGGAGCGGTGCAATTTGAAAAACTTGACAAATGGTCGCTCTTGCGAACCGCGCCGTGCAGCCATTCCTGTCCCGCGGTCGTTCTGCGAGCCCACCCTGGCATCCTCTCCCCGCGCAGTCTACATCATCATGGTGCATTCTACATTCCAGCATGTGCACCGATATCTCTTCGAGTTGACTGAAACACGGACATAACCCTGCTGAAGACCCTGTTTTGCTTCCGAAAACCGTAAAAGTCGCAGTCTACAATGGGCAGAGGTCGCGTTGAGGGCAGCCATCCCAGGAAATCAGATTCTGGGCCCTTCAGCCCTACTGCCCGAGTAGCAGCTTCCACCAGCCCCGCGTCACCCTCACCGCCTCGCCAACGTCCCTAAGTAGTTTCCGTAACCCACCACCACCGTCGAACCCACCAGCACCACCAGGCTCACCGCAAGCCATGTTTTCGTCCGCACGCTGGCCCCGCGCCATTCGTGCAGCGCAATGCCCCACAGGCTGCTGAAGATGATGATGCTCGCCATGTGCAGCGTCCAACTGGAGAATTTGTACGCGCCCATTTGCGTCTCGCCCATCGTGTAAAAGAAAAACTGGAAGTACCAGGTGGTGCCGGCCAGCGCGCTGAAGAAATAATTGTTCCACATCGGCGCCCGCTCTGGCTCGGCGCTGCGCACGGGCAGCGCCACCGCCATCTCCTCGCCGGGGGCGTCGATAGCGGTCTCGATGATGCGCTCCTCGGCGCGCGCCGGATGGTGATCGCGAATCTCCGCGCTGAAGTATTGGTAGCCGGTGTGGTTCTTGATGTTCAGAATCAGGCACCAAACGAAATTAGTGGTGAATCCGCCGGCCAGCAGCACCACCAGCACTGGCAGCCCCTGCCAGAGCGTTGAGGTGCCGTGCTTCAGCGCCAGCGCCTTGATCGGCGATCCCGCGTCCAGGCCAAAGGAGAAACACGCGCTCATCACTCCTGAAAACGTGGCCACCATCACGCCTTTTTTCAGGTTGAACTCGTGGATGACCGCGGTCTTTTGCTCCGCCGACATCTCCCGCTCTTTCGACATGCCGGCCTTGCCCGCGAAGGCGATGCCGGCCATGCAAATCGCGATGCCCAGCACAATCACCTGCCCCGAGTGCGTCGGCAGCACGTGCGAGAAGAACTGGCCGTGATAGATGGGCGGAATCAACGTGCCAAACGCCGCGCAGTAACCTAGCACCATCGCCATCCCCAGCGACATGCCTAAATAGCGCATGGTCAGCCCGAAAGTCAGTCCGCCGAATCCCCATAACACGCCGAAAAAGTAGACCCACCAGATGGTGTTCCAGTGCGTCTCGTGCAACACACCGAGCAGGTCAGTGGAGATGATCGAACCAATCGCCCACGGCACGATGATCCAACTGAAAACCCCGCCCACCAGCCAATACGTTTCCCAGCTCCATTTCCGCACAGCCCGGAAGGGAACATAGAAACTGCCGGACGCCAGCCCGCCCAGCCAGTGAAACACCACGCCAATCAGAGGATTCGGAGTCATCGTTTCCGTCTTGTCACACGAATTCTCTATTGTAAGCGTCGTCTTTTGCGCATGGGATTCGCGCCCCAAGCCGGGCGATCCCCGGCCTTCGCGCTACCGGTACAGCCTCCGATACATTTCCGCGTTGCGCAACACGGCCTGCACGTATTCTCGAGTCTCCGCGTAGGGGATCGATTCCACGAACTCAGCCGGCTCGCGGTATGTATTCCACGTCATCCATTCCGCTACCCGGTTGGGTCCGGCGTTATATGCGGCCAGCGTCTGCTCCAGGTTGCCGCCGTGTTCGTCCAGCATCGAGCGCAGAATGGCCGTGCCGATTTTCAAATTCGCCGATGGCTGAGTCAGTACCCGCGCCGTCACGCGCGCTACACCGGCGCTGTGCGCGAACCGGCGTCCCGTGCCTGGCTGTACTTGGGTCAGGCCGTAGGCGTGGGACTGTGACACCGCCCCCGGATTGAACTCCGATTCCTGCCGCACCAGGCCGGCCACCAGAAAAGGGTCCAGGCCGCGCCGCCGCGCATCGGCCGTCAGTTCGGCGCGATAGGGCAGCGGGAACAGCAGCGTCCAAAAACGCCGCGGCGCTCCCCTCAACGGCAGGTTCAAATAGTCCGGCGCTAGGTTCTTCATCAGGCGCATACCCTGGTATGGAGCCTCCGCTGCCGCCGCGCCCTCCATGGCCAGCAGCGCTGGCTGCCCATCCGTGCGCGCTCCGAACCGCAGTTCGTGGTCGGCCAGATCCGTCAGGCCGGCCCTGCGCAACATCCGCGATCGTTCGATCCTCAGCTCCGTCGCCGCCGTCGCCCGCGCCGGCACGGCCGCGGCGGTGGGCAATGTCACGCCGGCCAGAAACTCCGCGGTTGGCGCCGAGCGGCCGGCGTTCCTCACCTCTGGCTGGCGCAGCCGCTCGCGTGCCTCCTCCGCGTAATAGTAGCCTTCCAGGTCTGTTGTCAGTCGCTCGAAGTACACGCGGGCGGCGCCGAAGTTCTTCTGCTCTTGCGCCAGTCTCCCCAGAAAATACAGCGCTGCGGCAGCCAGGCCGTTGCCCGGATAGTTTCGCAACTGCTCCCGCAGCAGTTCCTCGGCATCGTCCTGGCGCTCAAAATACGCGCGGAAGGCGACCTTCCAATGCCATTGCGCGGCCCGCGGGTCGTCCGGAAAGCTCTGGTAAGCCGCCTGGTAGAGCGGCAGGTAGGTCTGCAGCTGGTTATGTTGCCAGCTCCGGCCGGCGGCCGCCACCAACGCCTTCAGCCGCCACCGCGATTTCGGATACTGCCCGGCTAGCTGGTCCAACGCTGCGCTCACCTGCGTCTCATCCCCCGCGTCGTGAGCGCACTCTTCCAGGTAATAAGTGCGCTCTGCGTCGGCGTTGCCCGGGTCCAGCTTCATCCCGCGCAGGTCGTCGCAAGCCGGCTCTGCGTGTCCGTCCAGCAACTCCGCCGCGGCTGCCCTCACCAGCGCCTGCTCGCGTTCCGTCCCGTTCAGCCGGTCCGCCGCCGACTGGTATTCGGCGCGCGCCTCCCCATATTGCCGCGTCTGGAGCAGGCGGTCGGCGCGATGCAACAGTTGCTGCGGCAGTGGCTGCGGGAACGCCGCACCCATCCGCTCCTGCAAGCTGTGCAGCGCGTCCGCCGCTCGGCTGGCGGCGTCGCCGATAACAAACTGCGCATTCACCCGCTCCAGGAAATCCGCGGCGCTGGCTAGCTCGCCGGCCGCCACATAGCAATCCGCTAGCGTTAAATCGCCGTCCGGCTGCGGCAACTCGGCGTAGTGATCGCGCAGCAGTTTCACCGCGCCCGCTGCGTCCGTAGCTTGCTGCGCGCGTGCTTCCAGCAGCCACGCCTGTCCCGAATCGGGCGATGCCGGCTGCTTGTGTGTCGGCTCTAGGTCGCGCGCCACGCCTTCGAAGTCGCCGGCTTCTACGCGCGCTGCGCCCAGGTAGTAGCCTAAGTAATCCGCGATGCGCCCCAGCTTGGGACGCGCCTTGCGCAGGCTGGCCGCCGCCGTTTGGTAATCTTTTTGCTCGTACGCCACCACGCCCAGCGCCAATTGTGCCAGCGGCGCGTCCTGCGGTTGCAATGCCGCCCACCGCTCCACCGCCGCGCGATGAGCCGACGTTGGCTCCGCCCGATAAGCGCGCGCCAGTGCCGCCAGGGTCGTCGCTGTCTTAGGCCCGGCCTTCGCGTGGCTCGTGCCCGTAGCCGCGGGGCCGGTCCCCGCCCACCCGGTGACGCTACAGCAGAGGACCAGGGTAGTTTTTGCCAAGCAGTTGCGCATCGTCATTGGCGAGCGTGTGCACCATCTCCAGGTGTAGATAGTCGAGCATGCTGGGGCACTGCGCAATAAACTCGTCGTGGAAGCTCGCCCGCGCTTCGTCGATCTGCGCCGCCAGTTCCCCGTAGATGTCGCCTCGTGCGCGACCCGAGCGCACCGCCGCGCCGTCTCTCAGCCGCCACTGGGCCACCCGCACGCGAGCGAAACGCTGCGCGCGCAGGTGAATCTGTTTTTCCGCGCCGGAAAGGCTGTCCCAGCTTCCCTCCGGCGGCGCAATGTTCAGCAGCTCGGCGGCCGGCTCGGCCGCGGTGGGCACGGGGGTCTGCCATTCCACGCCTGCCGCCTGTGCCAGAAGCTCTACCGCTGCGGCTTCCACCGGCCCCCAAGCACACACCAGCGCCGCCACTCCGTTGGCGCTCGTTACCGGAAAGACCGCCACCCGGTCATCTCCGGCCGATGCCGCCAGCCGGGCGAGCGTCTCTCCAACCTCGCTCTCCGCCGCCGCTGCGATCACCGGCTCGCGGCTCTCAATAGCCGCCGCCAGTGCTGGGGCCGCATCGAGCGCTGTCTGGCTGCCCGTCGCTTGTCCGCCATAGTCGCTCGGCCGTATGCACTCCAGCGTCGCCATCCCGCTTTCGATCGGCAACACCGCCGCGCCGCCCGCAAACTGCGCCGCCGCGTCCGCCAGCGTGTCCGCCAACTCAGTCTGATCGCCCGCTTGCCACAGCCGCCGCACCGCCTGGTTGAGTTGATTCGCGCATTCCTGGCGCGCATACTTCCCCGCCTCTTCCGCCGCTCGCTCGATGTCGTCGAGCAGCAGCGCAAGCCGCTCTGCCAGCATCGCGCGTAGAAAAGACGGATTCGCGGAGAGGGCCATCGCTGTTGGTCATTGTAACGTAGCCGGCCGCCCGCAATCGTTTTTCGCCGCCGCCCAGGCGCGCCAGATCGAGAGGTGGAAGGTCGTCCGGTGCGGCTCCGCAGGTAGCTCGGTACCTTCGGGAAGCCCTCGCCTTACTGGTAACGTAGCGCGTCCAGCGGGTCCAGGTTGCTGGCGCGCCGGGCCGGAATGAGGCAAGCGGCCAGGGAGACCAACCCGAGGAGTGCGGTGACCAGCGCGATGGTCAGCGGATCGCGGCCATCCACCTCATACAGCAAGCTGCTCAGGACGCGGCCGAAAGCCACAGCGGCCGCGGCGGCGGCCAGCAGTCCGACAACCACCGGCGCCATGCCCTGCCGGAGGATTAGGCCATACAGATCGCCGGCCCGTGCGCCCAGCGCGGCGCGGATTCCAAACTCCGAGGTTCGCCGCGCGACCGAATACGATACTACGGCGTAGATTCCGAAGCTGGCGACCAATAGCGCCATCAGGGCAAACCCGCCGGCCAGAAGCATCTGAAAGACGCGCGTGCCGACGCTCTCGTCGAACACCTCCGACATGGTGCGCATCGGCGGCACCGGGACATCGGGATCGGCCGCGTGGATGGCCGCACGGAGAGCGCCGGCAATCGATTGGGGCGTGCCGGCGGCGCGCGCCACCAGCACCGTCCGGAACGGCATCCATTCCCAATAGCCGCGATACATCATCGCCACCGGTGCCTGGTCCGCCTCGGCACGAACGTCGCCGGCCACGCCGATCACTTCGTACCATTCGTTGTTCCCGCGCGTGAACCGCCGTCCCAGCGGGTCCCGACCGGGCCAGAGGTGTGCCGCCAGGCGGCTGGAAATCACCACCCGCTGCTGGCCGCGGTCGCTCTCGCTGAGAGGCCGGCCGGCGCGCAACGGAATGCCCATGGTGCGGAAGTAGTCGGGACTGACAAACCGGACATTCACCGTAAACTCGGGACTGGAACCGCCGTTGGTGGAAACGGTGTCGATCCACGTTTCGCCCTGTAGGGGCAGGGCTGAAGAGATGGCGGCTGCCTGCACGCCCGGCTGCTCGGACAGCGTGGCGAACAGCCTCCGATAGAAGCCGTCCCGCGCCGCGTCCGCCTCATACTTGTCGCCGGACAAGCCGATGTCCACCGCCAGAACGGTGGGCGCACGGAAACCCTTGTCGGCGCGGATGAGCCGCACGAAGCTGTTTAAGAGCATTCCGGCGAGGATCAGTAGGGCGGCGCTCAGGCCTACTTCGGAGGCGACCAGGACGCCCCGCACCCGCATCGTGCTGGATGAGGCAGTCGCGCTGCGAGTGGCGGAACGCAGCGTGTCCTGTGGATCGGTGCGGCTTGCCCGCCAGGCGGGAAGAAGCCCAAACAGAAGGGCAGCACCGGCAACCAGCATTGTTGCGAACACCACCACTCGGCCATCCAGCGCCACCTCGTCGAGGCGCGGAATGCCGGCAGGACCGTACGCCTTCAGCAAATCGATTCCGAAGGCGGCCACGCCCGCCGCCAGCACGCCTCCGCCAAAGGCCAGCAGCAGAGATTCCGTCAATCCGTGACGGATCAGCGCACTTCGCGTGGCGCCCAGCGCCGCCCGCACGGCGAACTCCCGGCTGCGCCGCTCGCTGCGCGCCAGCAGAAGGTTGGCCAGGTTGACGCACACAATCAGCAGCAGCGCTGCAATGGCGCTCATCAGCACCAGCAGGCCGCGCCGGGACTTGCCGGCCACGGTCTCGAGCAGCGGAGTCGCCACCGCCCGCAGGTTGATCTTCTCTCCCGCCATGGCTTCCATGCGCGCCTGCACGGCCTCCAGTTGGGTCACCGCCTGTTCTCGCGAAGCGCCGGACCTCAGCCGTGCGATCACGGCGTAATTGTGGGTGCCGAGCAACTGCTCCAACTCGTCCTTGCTAAAGACCTTGGGCACAAAAACTTCGACGTGCGGCGCTATCGTCTGGCCGATGTCAAACCCATTGCGGTCCGGGAAGCGGAAATCGGGTGCCAGAATTCCGACTACGGTGCGGGCACGGCCATTGAGCGAGATGGTCCGGCCTACCAGCGACAGATCGGCATGGAAGCGCCGGCGCCACAGACGATCGGTCAGAATGGCTACTGTGTCCCTGCCCTCCTGCTCCTCCTCGTCGCGAAAATCCCGGCCTTGCGCCGGCCGGACACCGAGGACACGGAAGAGGTTTGCCGACACGGTCGCCCCATCCAGACGCTCCGGCTCTCCCCACCCGGTCAGGTTCAGCGTCACCGGCTGGAAGACGGACATGCTCTCCAGAGCAGGGCACGCTTTGCGCCACTCGACGAAGTGGCGGGCGTTGACGGGCAAGGTGGGATACACCTGGGCGATGCTGGGGATGACTTCACGAATGCTCACCAGCCGGTCCGGTTGCGCGTACGGAAGGGGCTTGAGCAGGATGCCGTTTACCAGCGAGAACACCGCGCTGGTGGCGCCTAGGCCCAACCCGAGCATGAGAATCGCCGGCACGGTGAACCTGGGCTCCCGGAGCAGAGAACGCACGGCGTGGCTGAGATCGCTGGTGAGCTTCATGTAAACTCCAACGCAAATTAGACGGGGCGGTTCCCAAGATGTTTCGCCTCCTCATGGTATGAAAGGTGGTACGACGAAGATGCTGAAGACAAGCCAAGGCCGGCCATCCGGCGCAGTATCCTCCGTTGCTCGCCGCTTTACTCGTACCGCAGCGCTGTCATCGGATCCACCTTCGCACCGCGCCGCGCTGGAATTAGCGCCGCCGCCAGCGAAACCGCCAGCAGCAGCGCCACCGCTGCCAGGTACGTCCACGGGTCCCCTTGGCGCACTTCGAAGAGCAGGCTCTCCAGATATCGCGCCAGGGCGAACGCGCCGCCCAGGCCCAACCCAATGCCGGCCGCGATCCACCACCCCACTTGCCGCAACACCATCGCCATAATTCGCCCTGGCGTTGCGCCTAGCGCCACGCGAACCCCCAGCTCCCCCATCCGCTGATTGACGATGTACGAGAGCACGCCGAAGATTCCGATCATCGCCAGCAGCACTGCTACCGACGCAAAGGCCATCAGCAGAACCATCTCAAACCGCCGCTCTGCCACCGACTCGCTGATGATTTCCTCGAGCGTCCGCACGTTCGTCACCGGCTGGTCCTTGTCGATCGCCCAAACCTGCCGCTGCACGGCATTCACCAGTTGTCGCGGATCGCTGTGGGTGCGCACGGCGAAATCGGCCAGACGCACCGCCGCGGGATATAGGTCCGTCTGCGCGGCCGAAAGATACGCTTGCGGAATCAGTTCACCAGTCTTGCCGCCGCGCCGAATATCGTTGACCACACCGACGATGGTGACCCACGTCTGCGAATCCCCGCGGAACCGCCGGCCGATCGGATCGGCGCCTTGTAGATATCGGCGGGCGAATGCCTGGTTGACCACCGCAACCGGCGGCTGCCCCTTGCGGTCGCTGCGCACCAGCAGGCGCCCGCGTTCCAAGCCGATGCCGAGCGTCTCGAAGTAGCCCGGGCTGACCGCTTGGAAACCGGGCTCCACCTCTACACCCGGCGAGCTCTCCAGTTCGATTCCGGAACTCCACCCGCCGCGCAGCGGCAACCGGTTGGCGAATGCCGCCGCTTCCACGCCAGGCAGTGCCGTCACGCGCCGCTCCAACTCCTCAAAGAAACTGAGCCTCCGGTCCGCGTCGCTGTATCGCAGCTCGGGCAGATTGACGTTCAACGCCAGTACCCGCTCCGGCTGAAATCCCAGATCGACCCCCATCACCCGCACAAAGCTGCGCAGCAACAACCCCGCGCCAACCAGCAGGATCAGCGAGAGCGCAATCTCAGCCGAGGTCAGCCCCGAGCGCCAGCGTGCCTGCGCGCGCGCGCCGCTGCTGCGAGCCGAGGTCTTCAACGCCTCAGCCGGCTTAGCCTGTGACGATTGCCAGGCGGGAACCATTCCGAAAACCAGGCCGGTCGCCAGAGCCACCGCTGCCGCTGCCGCGAACACCTGCCAATCCATGGTTACGTTCTGGATGCGCGGAATGTCTTGCGGGGCCAGCCACAACAGCACCCGCATCAACAGGAAACCTACCGCCAGGCCCGCCACTGAGCCGCCTCCTGCCAGCGCCAGGCTCTCCGCCAGGTATTGCCGCACCAGGCTCCAGCGCCCCCCGCCCAGCGCCATCCGCACGCTCGATTCGTGCTGCCTCCGCACCGCCCTCACCAGCATCAGGTTGGCCAGGTTGACGCACGCAATCAGCACAATCAGCGCCGAGGCGCCCAGCAGAATCCACAGCGACTCACGCACGTTGCGCACAATGTCGTCGCGCAGCGGCCCGATCGCCGCGCGGATGTCCCGGTTCGTCGATCGAAACTCCTTCGCAAGGTTGGCCGAGATCACGTCCAGATCGGCCTGCGCTTGCCGCACGTTCACTCCCGGCCGCAGCCGCGCCACCGCATTCACGTCGTGATCGCCGCGGCCGTAGTTCGACAACTGCTCCTTGGTATACGCGGCGGGCACATAGAATTCGACCCGGTCCGGAACTGTGAGCTGGTACGGCGATTGAAATCCCGGCGGCAGCACGCCCACAATCTGATAGAGCCGCGCATCGAGCGTAATCGAGCGCGCCAGCACATCGGTATCGGCGCCGAGACGATCCCGCCAGAAGCGATCGGTGATGATCACGGCGCCCGCGGCTCCATCCCGGTCTTCCTCGGGAAGGAAGCTTCGCCCCAGCGCCGGTTTCACCCCGAGCACATCGAAGAAATTCGCCGAGACCGCCTCGCCCTGCAGCCGCTCCGGCGTGCCTTGCCCGGTCAGGTTCTTCGCAGCCAGATCGAAGCTCGCCAGCTCGGCGAAGGCCTGCGATCGGGCGTAATCTGCCAGGTTCGCCGGCGAAACCGTCGTTCGCTGCGCCGAGGTCCGCCCGCCTAACGTCGAACCATGACTGTTGAACTCGCTTGGCTCTCCCTGGAAGGTTTCCTCCCACAACGACACCAGCCGGCCCGGTTCCGTGTAAGGCAAGCTGCGCAGCATCACGGCATCGACCAGGCTGAAGACCGCCACGTTCATTCCCAGGCCCACCGCCAGCGTGGCGACAGCCACCGCCGTGAAGCCAGGTGCTTTGCGCAAACCGCGAAACGCGAAGCGGAAGTCGCCCAATAGACGCTCGCAGGCGCTCCATCCCCAAACCCGCGCGCTGGCGTCGTGCACCGCCATCTCGTTGCCGAAGCGCCGCCGAGCCGCGTATCCGGCCTCTTCCGCCGCCAGTCCCTGTTGCCGTAACTGGCGCGCCCGCAGCTCCACATGCAGGCGCATCTCTTCCTCCAACTCGCTCGCTGCCCGGTCGCGGCCGAAAATGCTGCCCAGCCGCCGCCCCCATTCGCTGAAGCTCATCTCGCCTCCCGTGCCGTTGCCGGCACGCCCCTATGCCGTCGCCAGCACGCGTGCAATTGCCCGCGCCACGCGCCGGTAACGCTCTACTTCGTGCTCCAATTGTTTACGCCCCTCCGCCGTCAGACGGTAGAATCGCGCCCGCCGGTTTTCTTCCGTCTTTCCCCAGTCGCCCCGAATCCACGCCTTCAGCAGCATCCGCTGCAAGGCCGGATATAGTGATCCCTCTTCCACCTGCAGCACGTCTTCGGAAATGGAGAGGATCGATTCCGCTATCTCGAACCCGTGCTTCGCCGGCCCCGTCGCCAGCGTCGTCAGGATCAACATCTCCAGGGTCCCCGGCGGAATCTCGTCTCGTTCGCCACGCATATTGACATAGACAGTCTATGTCAGCGCCGCCGTGCCTGTCAATGCTCAAAACAGTGGGGCAGGCGCTCTCGCCAGGCGCTTTCGCCTGCCCTGCCACGGCTTCAGCCGTGCCGCAGAATCGTGAGGAGTCGGGCTTCAGCCCCTGGCCAATGGCCAAGCCCGCGAGCTGAGGTCTCCGAACAGCGGATCGAGGACCGGCAAAGCTGCTCCCAGCACAAGGAATGGATTGCAGCGAACGCGAGGAAAGCACGAGTCGCCACCGACGGCCTTCGCTCGCTCTGAGCCCGCAAGGGCGATAGAACGTAGCCCATCGCGCGAGCGATGGGATTTGGCGGCGAATCGCGCAGCCCCGTTCCGGGGCGGAAGAAGAGCCCGCCTCTACAACCCGAACCGTTCCTCCGTCCACGGGTCGCCGCGCATGTGGTAGCCGTTGGCTTCCCAGAAACCGGGGTGGTCGTCTTCAATCAGCTCGATGCTGTTAAGCCACTTGGCGCTCTTCCACGCGTAGAGTCCGGGCACTACCAGTCGCGCCGGACCGCCGTGTTCGAGCGCGAGCGGCTCTCCATCGTGCAGAAAAGCCACCAGCGCGTCCTCCCCCAGGAAGTGATCCAGCGGCAGGTTGGTGGTCCAGCCGCGGTCATATCCGTAGGCGATCACAAAGTGGGCCTCGGGCCGGGCGCCGCCCGCGCGGGCGATCAACTCGCCGGTCGAGACGCCTTCCCACAAGTTGCCCAGCCGCGACCAGCGGGTGACGCAATGAAAGTCGGCGAACACTTTAACCCGCGGCAGCTTCTGGAATTCCTCCCAGCTCCACTCGACCGGTCGGGCCACCAGGCCGCCCAGGTGCAGGCGCCAGCCCTTCAAATCGATCGCCGGCGGACCGCTGGCGTCGAGCACCGGCCACTTCTCGGTCCGCGCTTGGCCCGGGGGAACGCGCTGGGCGCGACGCGTGTCCGCGCTGATGATCACGTCCGCCGGTTGCGAGTCCGCCGACGGTACTTCCTTCCCTTGTGTCTTGCTGCGGTCCATTCCGAACCGAGCCGCCTCCCCGCTACCATAATAGAGATTCTCCGCGGAGGAAATTTGCGCCATAATCGAATGAAGTTGTGGTGCGAAGGTGGGAGGCGGAGGAGGCGCGGCGAAGCGTGATGCCAACGGTACCCCAATCTTGCACGTCCGGCCGCCCGGCCTGGTGGGTTTGTTGCGGCGTGCTTTTGGCTGCGGCTGGGCCGCTCGCGGCCCAGGAAGTGATGCAGGGAGATACGCCTGGCGGCACCGTACGGCTGTTTTCCAGCGATGGGGCGGTGCTGGAGGCGCAGGACGCGCGCAAAGATCTGCCGTGCACGGTGACTCCCAGCAGGCCCGTGTTGGGCTTCGACCTGAAGTTCCATGCCGGCTATGAAGTCGGTGTTCCGCTCCAGGAGCTGGCCGGCGATGGCAACCAGCTCACCATGGTCTTTCGCGTGACTCCAGAGGACCATGCCGCCGATCCTGTCTATTTCGCGCAGCACGTCAATGTGCCGGCGCTCGACGACGAGGAACGCGGGCCCGCCTTTCTCATGGGTGCCTTCGACGTCGGCGAAGGCAAGTATCACATCGACTGGCTGATGCGCGACCGGTCCGATCGCGTTTGCTCCTTCCACTGGGACGCTGAGGCCGCGCTCCCTGCGCGCGACAAGCAGATGACACTTAACATCGCAGCCGGCGCCGTGCGGCAGGTCGACACCGAGACCTTCCGGCCGGAACCGCCAGTCGAGCGGGACCGCGTCGATGCGCCCCTCAATGTGAAGGTGTTGATCAACTTCGCGCCCCAGGATGCCGGCGCCGCTGCCCTCCAGCCCATCGACACCAGCGCGCTGGTTTCTATCCTGCGCAGCATCGCCCGCGAACCGCGCATCGTCAAGTTTTCCCTGGTGGCGTTCAACCTCCAGGAGCAGAAGATCATCTACCGCCAGCAGGATGCCCCGGAGATCGATTTTCCGGCTCTGGGCCGCGCCCTCCGCGCTCTCAACCTGGGCACCGTCAATCTCAAGCTGCTGGCGCAGAAGCACGGCGACTCGGACTTTCTCGCCGGTCTGATCGCCAGGGAAGTGTGCCAGGTCAAGGACAGCCCGGACGCGGTCATTTTTGCCGGTCCCAGGCTGGTGGCGGAGGACTCAATTCCGCCGGAGGCCCTGAAACAACTGAGCGATGTGAAGTTTCCGCTCTTCTACATGAACTACAATCTGAACCCCGCCGCCAACCCCTGGCGCGACGCCATTGGAAACGCCGTTAAGTACCTGAAAGGTATGGAATTCACCATCAGCCGTCCGCGTGACCTGTTTTTCGCGTGGAACGACATCATGGGACGCATTGTGAGAGGCAAACCGGGCGCTACGGTTGCGGGTAACGCGCCCTCAAAATAGGACGTCCAAGCCATTAGCTCATGCGAATCGCTTTGATCGCGCTGGTCGTCGGTCTGCCCTGCCTGGGGCAGCAGTTCGGGGCTACCGAGAATCTCGCTCCGAATCTTCCGACTCCGGAGTTGATCGTACATAAGATGCTCGAAGCCGGCCACGTCAAGCCGGGCGAAACCGTCTACGACCTGGGAAGCGGCGACGGACGAATTTTGATCGCTGCGGCGAAAGAGTTCGGCGCGCGCGGTGTGGGCATCGAAATTCTGCCCGAGCTGTGCAGCAAATCGCGTCAGCGCATCAAGGAGCTCGGCCTGGACGCCCAAATCACCATCATCGAGGGCAGCGCTCTGCGCGCCGATCTGCGGCAGGCCGACGTGGTGACCATGTGCTTGCTCACGGGCTCCAATGAGCGGCTGCGCCCTATCCTCGAAAAATCGCTCCGGCCGGGAAGCCGGGTCGTGACCAACGAGTTTCCGGTCAAGGGCTGGCGCCCCTTCGCCGTCGCCCACGTCCGTGACGGCTCTATGGAACACATCATTTACGTCTACAGCATGGGCAATACCAAGTAGCCGTACCGCAGGCAAGTGGCGCAGGCCCCCGCCCTGCGAAGCCTCGCTACCCCCCGAAGGGAACCCCGCCGCGGCGGTCGCCGCGTATATTTCCCCGTCAAAGCCTCGTAGGGGCCGGGCATTTTCGGCCCCTGGGGTTTCCCGGTGCGCGGGGATGTGATTAGCCCGAAACTCCCCGGCGGAACCTCCAATCAGCTTTGTATCAGTCGCATCATGAGGCAAGCCTCACCCGAACGCATGAAAATGGCACGTGTGGGGCAGGTTGGCCGCCAGGCAACCTGCGGCGGATTGCCAATCCGCCCCTCGCGGCCAACTGGCGGGCCATTTTCGAGAGGGCACGGTTTCAGCCGTGCCGCAAAATCGTGAGGGGTCGGGCTTTAGCCACTGGCGAATGGCCAAGCCCGCGAGCTAAGGTTCTCCGAACGGATCGAGAGCCGCGCGGGCGCGCACGACGAGTCATCGTCAAACGCTCGGAGATCTAGAAACTCGTAGGGGCCGGGCATGCCCGGCCCGTGCCTGCTCTGTCTACAGCTCTTCGTAGCACTCCCGGCCGGGAACGCATTCCTCCTTGCCGACCGCCCGGCCGTCAGGGCCCAGGCATTTGAAGGTGTGCTGGCACCAGAAGGCGTAGTCACCCGAGTGTTGGACCGTGGGGTCAAACTCGGCTTCGACGAACATTTCCTTCCAGCGCAGCTTCTCGCAGCGCGTGCCACCGATCACGGGCAGGGATTCCATTCTTACACCCTCGCTTTCGCGGCAGCGAGTAGCTCCGGTTCGAGCAGCGAATCGGTGGCTAACATCGTCGCGTTCGGGTTCACTTTTGCGGCCACCAGCAGCGCGCGCTTGACCGCCGTTTTCGCCAGCGTCACTTTGTAGGCATTGTGGCTGAGCGGCTGCGCGCCCTCCACCGCGGCTTTGCCGGCGGCCTCAGCATTGACAGTGATCCTCTTGCCCGCCAGCCATTCGCCGGCCGCCGTGGCTTCCCAAGGCGTGGGCGCCACGTGGCCGAGCACGATCCGCGCCGAACCCACCACCGAGCCCTTCATTTTGATTGCCACCGAAGCGGCCACCAGCGGCCAATCGAGCGCTTCCTTCTGCCGCACCTCATAGGTCGCCGAATACGTCGGCGCGGCGGGCACCAGGATTTCGGTGAGGATCTCATCCGGCCGCAACGCGATTTCGCGCGCGCCTTCCTCCTTCGGCGCCACAAAGAAATCCTTCACCGGAATTTCGCGAGTCCCTTTGGCCGAAACCAGCTTCACTTTGGCGCCCAGCGCCACCAGCGCCGGGCCCAGGCTGGACGCGCTGACGAAGTAGGCCGGGCCGCCGCCGAAGATCGCGTGATACTGGTTTTGCCCGTCCACCACCAGCGACTTGCCGTCCTTCATCGCCAGCAGCCCGAAACCCTGCCGGTAATACCAGCAGCGCGGCCGCTGGCACAGGTCGCCGCCCACCGTCCCCATGTGGCGTATCTGCGGGCTGGATATTCCGGCCGCGGCTTCGGCCAGCGCCTGGTACCCGGCGCGCACTTCCGCGCTCCGGGCCAGTTCGTCCATGGTGACGGTGGCGCCGATACGCAGGCCCGCCGCCGTTCGCCCGATGCCGCCTAGTTCATGGATCGCCTTGATGTTCACCAACCGCTTGGGGGTTTCGAGCGAATCCTTCATCAGGCTCAGCAGGTCCGTGCCGCCGGCCAGTACCTCGGCCTCGGCCCAGGAAGCCGCCAGCTGCCCGGTGGCTTCCTTCAGACTCGCCGGATTCGAGTATTCGAAGGCTTGCATTACGCGTTCCTCCCTTCCAGCGTGTCGAGCACGTGATCCGGAGTCATCGGGATATGCGGCACGCGCACCCCGATCGCATTGGCTACCGCGTTGCCAACCGCTGCGCAGATGGCAATTGCCGGCGGCTCGCCCAGTCCGATCACGCCGCGCTTGTCGTTTTCCGGACGAATGTCCAGGTGTATCACGATCTCGCCGATGTCGCCGATGCCGGCCAGCTTGTAAAACTCCATGTCGGGGTTCAGCATGGCGCCGGTCTGGTCGTCCATAAAACGACGCTCGAACAGGGCCGTCGAGATGCCCATAATGATCCCGCCGTAAATCTGGCTTTCGGCCAGGCGCGGGTTGATGATGAGGCCGCAGTCCTGCACGGCCACGTAACGGATGATCTTCACGATCCCGGTTTCGGTATCCACTGAAACCCGGGCTATTTGCACGCCTCCCACGCCGGAGGAAATCAGCTCCCGGCTGGGATTACGCTGATCGTTGATCCCGGTTTCGGTAATCGCTCCGGCAGCGCCGATCTTCTTGCAGGCCGCGGCCCAGGCCAGGCTCTTCGAAGGGTTGCCCTTGACGCGAATGCGGCCGTCGACGGCTTCGAGTTGATCGGCGGTGGCACCCAGTGCCGGTGCAACCACGTCGAACAGCTTGGCCAGCGCATTGATGGCCGCCTTGCGGGTGGAAGCGGAAACGCCGCCGACGGTGGTCGAACCGCCCGATGCATTGTCGGGCGGCAGATCGCTGGAGCCGATGTTCACCTTCACCGCCGCGATCGGCAGCCCCAGCGATTCCGCCGCTACCTGGGCGATCACCGTGCGCGTTCCCGTGCCCAGGTCCTGGGTGCCGATATCCACCTGCACGGAGCCATCGGCGTGCAGCGTCACCTCGCAGTGGCTGGTATGGCCGCCTCCGCCCCACGCGCCGAAACCGAGGCCCATGCCCTCCTTCACCGGCCCCTTGCTTTGGCCGCGCGGCTTCCAGCGGGTCTTCCATTCGGCCATTTCCGCTGCTTTGTCGAACTGATAGCTGTAAAGTTCCTGGCGCGCCTTGGGCGCGTATTGCAGATTGCGTTTGAATACTTCCAGGGGATCGAGGCCCGCTTTGGCCGCGAAATCCTCGATGGCGCTGCACGTCAGGTACGAAGCTTGCTGGTTGTTCGGCGCCCGCCACGCGCGGAATGGACCCGCATTGGTCGAAACCGCCGTGTGGGCCAGCCGCTTACTGGGAATGTCTTCGACGATATACGGCAGCGGAGGCGAACCGCCCCCGGTGAAACCGCCGGTGGCCCAGGAATGCGACTCCCACGCCGTGATGGTGCCATCCTTGTCGCCGCCGATTTTGATATCGGCGAAAGCCGACGGCCGATTGCCCGCGATGCGCTGCTCAGTCGCCCGGTCGAGGAACAGCTTCACCGGCCGCCCGTCGGATTTCTGCGAAAGCCGCGCGGCCGCTTCGCCCCAGGCGTCGGGTGAGAATTTCGACCCGAAACCGCCCCCGATATAATCCATCTTTACCTTGAAGTTAGTGGCTGGAACTTTCAGATTCTGCGAAAGTTGTCCGGCGTAGTGAGTGACGTCCTGGGTGGACGGCCACACCATCACATGGTCACCCTGCCAGTGTACCGTCTCGCCGTGCGTCTCCAGGCAACAGTGCGTCACCACGGGGATCCCGTAGTGGCCCTCGGAAACCACCTCGGCTTGTTTGAAAGCCGCTTCCGGGTCGCCTTTGAGAATCTCGCCGGCGGCTTTGGCGTGCGCTCCGGCCTTCGCCAGGTCTTCTTCGTTCACCAGGTGCGGCAGTACCTCGTATTCCACCCGGATAGCGCCCACCGCATCGCGCGCAATCTCTTCGGTCACGGCGGCCGCCACGGCCACCTCCGCGCCTTGCCAGTGAATTTCGGTTCCCGGCGGAGCCGCCACCAACACCGCCGTCACCCCTTTCATCTTCTCCGCCGCGCTGCTGTCCACGCTGGTGACGCGGGCGTGCGCATGCGGGCAGGTGAGGTACACGGCGAAAAGCAGGTCCTTCGGATTCTGGTCTGATGAATAGCGCGCCCGGCCGCTGGCCTTGGCCGGACCGTCCAAACGCTTCGGCGACTGGCCGATTGCCTTACGCGCCTCCATCGGAGGCCAGCTATAGTCGGGCGTGTTAGCCATTCTTGCCTCCTTGCGGCTTCAAAGTGCGCGCCGCTTCGAGCACCGCCGGGCGGACGCCCATATACGTGCCGCAGCGGCACAGGTTGCCTCCTAGTCCGTGTTTGACATCTTCCAGAGTCGGGTTGGGATGCTCGGCCAGGAATCCTCTCGCCGCCATCACGAACCCGGGCGTGCAATAACCGCACTGCTGGGCGTCGTGATTCCAAAACGCGGCCGAAACCGGGTGCAGCTTGCCGGGCTCGGCGATACCCTCGATGGTTTCGATCGCTTTGCCTTGCGCGTCGATGGCCAGCACGGTGCACGCGTACACGCTCTTTCCATTCATCAGGACAGTGCAGGCGCCGCAAGCGGCGCGGTCGCAGACGCGCTTGGCGCCGGTAAGATCGAGCCGGTTGCGCATGGCGTCGAGCAGCGTCACCCGCGGTTCCACCGTGAGGTGCACCGGCTTGCCGTTGATATTGAGCGTGATGGGGACCGGGCCAGGCCCGGCGATGGCAGCGGTTGACGGCGCGGCTTCCGCCTCGTTTTCGAGCAGGCCCGCTCCCAGTGCGCCGCTGCCGATTCCCACGCCCCGGATGAAGCCGCGCCGGGAAACGGCCGATTTCGGCTGCCGGGAGCCATCAGGGTCTTTCTTGGAACTCACCGGAACACCTTCCTTTCGTCATTCTGTCTTACGGTTCTGACGTGCTGGATTCGTCAGTCAATATATCAAATGCGATGCGCGGTAGAGGTCGGGCGATGTGATCGATAGCACGCCTTTCCCCCATCCAGCGCGTCGCGGAATCGCTCGCGTAACCCGTCTGGAAGAAACCCGTATCGCCGGTTACTCGACGAGCACCGTTTTGTCGGCTACCACCGTGACCTTCTTCACCACGGGCGCGCCGCTGGCCGGTTCAATGCGGACTTCGTATTCGCCCGGCGGCAGCAGCAGTCCTTGCGCGAAGTTGTCAAACTCGTCGTTGTGGCCGTAGTACTTGCCGTTGATATAAACCGCCGCGTATTTGTCGGAGCTGTGCGTGCGGATCGTGCCGAATGGCGGCTTGGGAACCGGGAGCGCCGTCATCTTCTCCTTCACGACGCTTTTCTTGCCGGCTTCGATGGTTACGTTGGTGACGACCTCTTGGTAGCGCGGGTCAACCAGTTTCACTTCGTGTTGGCCTGCAGCCACGGTGTAGGTTCGGGTCATGCCGAAATTCGCCGCCGGTCCCAAGTACTTGCCGTCCACAAACACGCCGGCGCGGCCGGGATCGACGTTCACTTTGAGAGTGCCGGTCTGTTGCGCGACCAGCGGGAGGGACATTGCGAACAACACAGAACACGTTAGTGCACGAACGGCCTTCATCGCTTTGGTCTCCACCACGCGAGTATATCACCGGCGTTGCGGAGCGGAGATGCGAAACCTGGCTACCGCCCTTTCACCGCCAGGAACTCGCGAACGTTTTCGCGGAGTAATTGCGGGAAAGTCTTGTCAAGGTAGGAACGGATCGAGACGTAGCACTCGTCGCAGGTGTTGTGACGGGTGAATTCTTCCACCATCCGCTCGCGGTCCTCCAGCTTATACCTGCCGAACTGCATCGAGCACGGCTGCAGTGCGCCATCCGCCGTCACCACCAGGAATCGCAGGCCGGCCTTGCAGCCCGGCGCGCTGGCGTGTTCGAAATATCGCCGCGTCGCGGCCAGCGTCGACGGAGCGTTGACGATCCAGTTGGTCTCGTCGCGGCGCTGCTCCACGCGATCCAGCTCGCGGTTCAGCATCTCCAGTTGCTCGGGCGAGCTCAGCAGGTAATCGCGGCAGCCTGTGCGCCGTGCCGAGTAGGCGCTATAGCACAGGTTGACGCCCCAGGCGCGGGCCTTGTCCGCGATCGCATTGATCTCGCCCACGTTTTCGCTGGTGATGCAGGAATTGAGGACGATGTCGTCGTGGCCCAGTGCGGCCAGCTTCGGGATCAGGCCCTCCAGGTGCGCATAGAGGCCGGGGTGGACGCGGAACTGATCGTGGCGCTCGTCGGGGAAATCCAGGCTCACCGAAAACTGGTTCACCCCCGCGTCGCGTAGCTCCAGATAGAGCTGCTCGGTCATCAGCGACCAGTTCGAGACCAGAATTGTGTACGGCAGGCCGTGGCCGCATTGGATGTTGCGCACGATCTCGGTTAGGTCCGGCCTCATCAGCGGTTCGCCGCCCGAAACCTGCACCACGCACGGCCGCAGCGCCTCCATGTAGCGGCGATAGTCGGAGGCCCGCAGGTTGCGCGATTCGTCGCGCGGGCCGCCATGATCGCAATGCTTGCAATAGCAGGTGCAGGCGTCGGTCACCTCGAAAGACACCACCAGCGGACGGTTCGTCACCCAGTTGCGCGTGCCGCGGCCGATGATCCGCAGCGATTCCGTAAGTGGCACTTTGCGCATGGTTTCGTCAGGCGCCCCGCCCGCCGCGCGCAAACTCGCGCCCCACGCGATCCGCGGCAGTTCCAGAGGGCTGAAGCCATTGTAATCGAATTCACCTCGCGCCAGAATCCCTGGGACCGGCGCTGTGCGCCGGGCGGCAGGGGCCGGGCATGCCGGCCCCTGGGGTTTCTACATTTTCGTGAGCGCCACTGTCGCGCCGGCGGTCTTGCCGCCGGTTCTTTGCGAGCCACGTCGGCAGGAATGCCAACGCTGGCCGGCTCACGCCCGGTTGCACCGATTGCCAATCGGTGCGCGGGTTACCAACCCGCCCCACAAGGCCGCGGGTCAGGCCAAGGCCGCCGCGGGCCGGGCATGCCGGCCCGCGGCAACTCGCCGCCTTTCCCGGTTAAAAATCCCCTCGGCCAGCGTCTAATATGGGATATGGTTGGCTGTCCGCTTGCCCCTCGTGATGTCCCAGGACCGGACAGCACCAAAGTTTTCCGAACCGCCGCGGCTGGTGCTTCGTATCATCCAGGGAAGCATTTGCAGCGGAAAATATGATGGCGGCGAAATTGCCGCAACTTAAGCCTATCGAGGTCTCGACTCTAATTATGCTTCGCGTTCAGCCGATCGTTGCTCTCCTTCTTTGCGCCTTCGTAGCGCTGCCCGGATTTGGGCAAACACAGTCGTTCGCCCAGGATCCCAGACATGGCGTAATCGCCGGCGTGAGCAGGCCTTTCCGCGCCCACACGGTGACCGGGATTTCTTTTGCCGATTCCCCCCGCATCGACAAGCTGATGCGCGCCGGATCCATCTACCTGTCGCTGCGCGACGCCATCGCGCTGGCGCTCGAAAACAACCTCGATCTCGAATCGAGCCGCTATACGCCCAAGCTGGCCTTGTCGGATCTGCAACGCGCCAGCGCCGGACAGTTGCTGCGTAACTTCTCCACCACTGCTACCCAGGCTCCCAGTTCGGCCTCGCTCGGTGTCCTGTCCGGAGCCTCACAGGTCAATTCCGCTGCCACCACCGCCACCAGCAGCGCGAACAGCGGCGTGCTCAGCGGCTTGAGCGTGCAGTTGGCCGGTTCCCCCATTCCCAATACGGACCCCTACTTGTATGTGGCCGGCGGATTCTACCATTCCACCGCCATCGAGACTTCCACTGAGTTCACCGGCACCGACTTCTTTGTGCAGCAGTTCAAGAACCTGGTTTACGGCTTCCAGCAAAGCTACTGGACCGGCACCACGGTGACGCTCGGCATGAGCAGCATCTTCGGTTCCACCCAGAACGCCCTCACCGCTCTCTATAATCCCATCGACACCGCCCAGGCCAGCTTGACGATTACCCAGAACCTGCTCAATGGATTCGGCCTGGCGGTGAACAAGCGGTCCTTCCACAAGGCGCAAAACAGTCTCAGGTCGGCGGACCTGACCGTCAAGAACCAGGCCATCGCCACCGTGGCCGGCGTGGTGAACCTCTACTGGGCCCTGGTCACTTTCAACGATGAGCTCAAAGTGAGCCAGCAGACCCTTCAGCTCGACACCCAGCTTTACGAAGACAACAAGAAGCGCGCCGATCTGGGCGCCATCGCGCCCATCGACATCATCGCGGCCGAAGCCGATATGAAAGCCGCCCAGCAGGATGTCGTGCAGCGCCAATCCCAGGTTCTGCAGCAGGAGATGATTCTCAAGAACTACATTACGCGCAGCGGCCTCGATACTCCGGCTATCGCCATGGCGCGCATCATTCCCGCCGATCATATCGAGGTTCCGGCGCAGGAGGCGGTGATTCCGTGGCAGGACCTCCTCACCGAGGCCATCGCCCACCGGCCGGAAATCGAGCAAAACCAGATTGCACTCGAAAACGCGCGCCTGGACCTGCTCGGCACCAAGAGCAATCTGCTGCCGACGCTCTCGGTTTCGGCTAGCTTTGCCAATAACGGTCAAGCCGGCAGCGTCAACAGCGCCGTCCAGGTGCCGATATTGAACTCAAGCCAGCAGATCATCGGGTATCGGCCGCTGGCCGCCAGCGACGTCAATTCGTTCCTGCTCGGCGGCTACGGCACCGCGCTCAGCCAGGTCTTCGCACGCAACTTCCCCAACTACGATGTGGCTTTTACCTTTACCATTCCCATCCGCAATCGCTCCGCCCAAGCCGACCAGATTACCGCCGAGCTCAGTTACCGGCAGTCGGAAATCCAGGACCGCCAGCTTCACAACAGCATCAAGCTGGCGGTGATCAACGACTGGACCACGTTGCGCAACGCGCGCGCCGCCTACGAGACCAGCGTAGTCGCCCGCAAGCTGCAGGATGAGACGCTGGACGGCACGCGGCGGAAGTACGAACTGGGTACCGCCACGGTTACGGACGTAGTCATCGCGCAGCGCGACGATACCACCCGGCGGCTCTCCGAAGTCGATGCGCTCAACCAGCTCCAGAACGCCCGCACCGCTATGGATCAAGCGCTGGGGAAGATCCTGGACGACTACGATGTGACCATCGACGAGGTGATGACCGGCCAGGTCGGTCGCGAACCCGACTTGCCGGTGGTCGCGCCGAAACCGTAGCTGCTATCCTGGGGCTTGGCCAAAATCTATCCTTTCCAGGCCCTGCGGTACACCCCACAGGCCGGCCCCCTCGCCAGCCTGGTGACACAGCCGTACGACAAGATTTCGCCGGCCATGCAGGCGCGCTATCTTGCGCTCAGCCCCTATAACCTGGTGCATCTCATCCTGGGCGAGCGCAAGCCCGAAGATAACCAAGCCGGCAACGTCTATACCCGCGCCGCGGCTTACTTAAACGATTGGATCGCGCGCGGCGTGCTGGCCCGCGATGCCGTGCCCGCCATCTTTCCCTACTTTCAGGACTTCACCGTTCCCGATACCGGCGAGCGCCTGACCCGCAAGGGGTTCATCGCGCTTGGCGCGGTGGAAGATTACTCGGCCGGCATCGTGCACCGGCATGAACAGACGCTGGCCGGCCCCAAGAAGGATCGCCTCGAGTTGCTGCGCCACACCCACGCCCACTTCGGCCAGATTTTCATGCTCTATCCCGACCGCGCCGGCGAGATTGACGCCCTCCTCGAGGCAGCCGCCCAGGCTGCGCCTCTGGCCGAAGTCACCGACGAGTACGGCGTCGGCCATCGCATGTGGCGGATCGACAGCGCGGCCCGCATCCAGGAGTTGATGGCCGATAAGAAGCTGCTCATCGCCGACGGCCATCACCGCTACGAAACCGCCCTCGCCTTTCGCAACGAGAACCCGCAACTCGCCGGCGCCGGCCGTGTGATGATGACCTTCGTCAACATGTATTCGCCGGGGCTGAAGATCTTGGCCACGCACCGGCTGGTGAGCGGCATCGATGCGGCGCAATTGCCCGATGGGTTTCTTGGCCGCGCTGCCGTTGATTTCCGCGTCGTCGAAATCGGCGCGCCCGGCGAGCTGCAGCGTGCCTGGGAGCGGCCTGCCGGCCCAACCGTCATCGGCGCCGCCATCGGCTCGCGGTTGTTCCTCCTGCAATCGCTCCACCAGGCCGGCGAGCTCGACGTGCGCGTGTTGCACGAGCGCCTGCTTGCCAAAGCACTCGGCATCGGCGAAGAGGCCGTCCGTGATGAGAAGCACCTGCGCTACATTCGCGGCCTCGATGCGGCCGTCGCCGAAGCCCGCAGCGGCGCCGCGCAGATCGCATTCCTGCTGCGGCCCACTTCCATCCAGCAGGTCGCCGATACCAGTTTCTCGGGCGGCGTGATGCCTCAGAAATCCACCGACTTTTATCCCAAGCTGTTGTCGGGTATGACCATCTACAGGATGGAGTAGTCCATGGCCCCGGTAGCGCCGGCGGTCTTGCCGCCGGTGTTCTCCGAACAAACAATCGTGTGCTCGAACCCGGAACCTGCTCCACCGATCTCGACCCGCCACGCACGAATGCCCGCGCCTCTGTGCGCCGCGGGCGTCCGCTGAAGTGAGCTAATCTACGGGTGAATGAGCGAGCCGTATATTCGCGCGCGCAATTTGGCCAAGCGATATCGCTCCGGCGAAGGCGCCCTGGTGGTTTTCGAAAGCCTCGACCTCGATGTCGAACGCGGCGAAATGCTCGCCTTGGTCGGCGAATCCGGGGCGGGGAAGTCAACTCTGCTACATTTGCTCGGCGGTCTGGACAGCCCTTCGGAGGGTACGATACACTACGGGGAGAGGGAGATTTCCGGGCTCACGGAGGCGGATCGTGCTGATTTTCGCAACCGGGAGATTGGTTTCGTCTGGCAGATTCACTACCTGCTGCCGGAATTCACGGCGCTGGAAAACGTGATGATGCCGTTGCTGATCCGGGGCGTGGCGCATGCCGCCGCCGCCGCGGAATCTGTGGCGAGGTTGGATGAGGTCGGGCTTCACGCGCGGGCGTCGCATCGTGCGGGAGAACTGTCGGGCGGAGAGCAGCAACGGGTGGTGCTGGCTCGGGCCTTGGTCGCCAGACCCTCCGTGCTGCTGGCCGATGAGCCTACGGGCAATCTTGACTTCCGGACCGGCGAAATGATCTTCGACCTGCTGGCCGGCCTGCACCGTTCGCATCGGTTGACGTCGGTTCTGGTTACCCACAATCTGGCTTTCGCGCGGCGTTGTGACCGGATCGTCACCCTCGACAAAGGCGGTCTAGTACCGAACGGCGTAAACCCGCCGCATCCGGAAGCCGCGTCGGGTTATCTTTAGATTTAGGGGGCTTCGCAAATCCTATGTTTGAGCGATACACGGAGAAGGCAAGACGGGTGATCTTCTTCGCTCGGTATGAGGCCAGCCAGTTCGGCAGTCCATACATCGAGACGGAACACCTCCTGCTGGGCCTGCTGCGCGAGGACAAGGCGTTGGCGAACCGCTTTCTGCGCTCGCACGCCGCAGTGGAGTCGATCCGTAAGCAGATCGAGGGGCATACTGCGCCCCGCGAGAAGGTTTCCACCTCCGTCGATCTGCCGCTCAGCCACGAATGCAAGCGCGTGCTCGCCTACGGGGCCGAGGAGGCTGAGCGCCTCAACCACAAACATATCGGCACTGAGCACCTGCTGCTGGGCCTGCTGCGCGAGGAAAAGTGCTTCGCCGCGGAAATTCTACACGAGCGCGGCCTGCGCCTCACCACCATCCGTGAAGAACTGCAGCGCGCGCAGAGTGAAAAGACTCCCACCCGGCCCAAGGAAAGCTCGCTGCTGTCGGAATTCAGCCGCGACCTCACCCAGGCCGCGATGGACAACGCGCTCGACCCGCTGATCGGCCGCGATTACGAGCTGGAGCGGGTGGTGCAGATCCTATGCCGCCGCACCAAGAACAACCCGGTGCTGATCGGCGAGCCCGGCGTCGGCAAGACCGCCATCGTGGAAGGGCTGGCGCAGCGCATCGCCGAAGGCGACGTCCCCTCCTTCTTGGCCGATAAGCGGATCCTGGCGCTCGATCTTTCCCTCATCGTTGCCGGCACCAAGTACCGCGGCCAGTTCGAGGAGCGCCTCAAGACCATCATGAAGGAGCTGATGGAGAACCAGAACGCCATCATCTTCATCGATGAGCTGCACACGCTGGTGGGCGCGGGCTCGGCCGAAGGCTCCCTGGACGCGGCCAATATCCTCAAGCCGGCGCTGTCGCGCGGCGAGATTCAGTGCATCGGCGCCACCACCCCGGCCGAATTCCGCAAGTCCATTGAAAAGGACCGGTCGCTCGAGCGGCGCTTCCAGGCGGTTAAGGTTCCGCCGCCCACCGAAGCCGACGCGGTCAAGATTCTGTTCGGCATCAAGGACCGCTACGAAAAATTCCACGCCGTCGCTTATACCGACGACGCTGTCGAAACCGCTGTCTACACTTCCAGCCGCTACATCCCCGACCGTTACCTGCCCGACAAGGCCATCGACCTGATCGACGAGGCCGGCGCCCGCGTCAAGCTGCGCCAGACCACTCTCCCCGCCGAGTTGGCCGACATCCAGAAGCGCATCAAGTTCATCGTTCATCGGATGGAGAACGCCATCGCCAATCACGAATTTGAGAAGGCGCGCTTCTATTCCGACGAGGAACGCAAGGAGCGCGAGAACATGCGGCAGCTCCGCGAGAAGTATAACCTCGACGATTCCTCCACCGGCTGCGTCACCAAGGATGATATCGAAGACGTGGTGGCGCGCTGGACCGGCGTCCCCATGACCTCCATTAAGGAGGAAGAGATCACCAAGCTGCTGCGCATCGAGGAGGAGCTGCACAAGCGCATCATCAGCCAGGAAAAAGCCATCTCCGCGCTCGCCCGCGCCATCCGCCGCTCGCGCGCGGGCTTGAAAGCCAGCAACCGCCCCGCCGGCTCGTTCCTGTTTCTCGGCCCCACCGGCGTCGGCAAGACCGAAGTGGCCCGCGCTCTCGCCGCGTTCCTTTTCGGCAGCGAAAAAAGCCTGGTGCGCTTCGACATGTCCGAGTACATGGAGAAGCATTCGGTTTCCAAGCTGATCGGCTCGCCCCCCGGATACGTCGGCTACGAAGAAGGCGGCCAGCTCACCGAGCGCGTGAAGCGCAATCCGTACTCCATCATCCTGCTCGATGAAATCGAGAAGGCGCATCCGGACCTTTACAACATCCTGCTGCAAGTGTTCGAAGACGGCCAGTTGACCGACGGTCTCGGCAACCAGGTGGATTTCAAGAACACGATCATCATCATGACTTCCAACCTGGGCGCCCGCTTCCTCGAAAAGCGCGGCAACTTGGGCTTTTCTGCGCCTACCGGCGAAGGCATGCCGTCGAAAGTCGAGGACATGGTGCGCGGCGAGGTGAAGAAAGCGTTCAACCCCGAGTTTCTGAACCGCCTGGACGAAGTGATTCTGTTCAGCTCGCTCACTGACGACGACCTGATCCAGATCATCGGCCTGATGGTCGACCAGGTGAACCAGAACCTGGTGTCCAAGCAGGTGAAGATCCGCCTGGTGCCGGAAGCGGCCCGCTATATCCTCGAGAAGACCTGCGGTGACCGCAGCTATGGCGCCCGCCCGCTGCGCCGCGCACTGCAGAAATACATCGAAGATCCGCTTTCGGAATCGCTGATTCAGGGCACCCTGCCGCGGCCTTCCGAGCTCGAAGTCTACCTTGCCGATACCGGCATCTTCTACCGCGTGGTGAACGCCGAAGGCGAAGCCGCCGTCACCGCCGGTGCTGCTCCCGCCGAGCCCGCGCCAGGCACGCTGCTCTACACGTTCTAAGGGCGGGGCCTGTGCCGACATCTTGAGGAGAGCAGGAGTGCGGCCCGGCGATCTATAAGAAGACTCTTCCGTTGAGGGCACCCATGAATGGCGCAGCCGCGATCCTCCAAGCCGCCGGAGATGGAGATGTGGCCGTCGTCAGACGTCTCCTGAGCGACGATCCTCGTCTTGTACGTGCCTCCGACGACCACCTGAAAACACCGCTCCATTGGGCCGCCGAACACGATCGCCAGGACGTCGCCGAAACGCTGTTACAGGCGGGCGCCGACCTGGAAGCGACGACATCCTGGGGCGCCACGCCGCTCGACTGGGCGGCGACCATGGGCAGCACCAAGGTTGCGGATCTGCTCCTGGCGCGTGGTGCGAAAGGGATGGACTTCGTGGCGGCAGCGAGTCTCGGAAAGCTGGATTTGGTTCGCGAGTTTCTCGATTCAGGCGCTCCCCTCGCGTCCCTCGCCAGGCGGGGTGTTCCGACGGAGCCCGACGATCACTGGGTTGCCGACTCTGCCCTTATGAAGGGCGACGTGATTTCACACGCGTTCTATGCCGCCTGCCGAAATGGCCACACGGCGGTTGCGGCGTTGCTGCTCGAGCGCGCGGCCATCGTCAATGCAAAAGGGGTCTTCGGTGGGACGGGCCTGCACTGGGCGGCGATCAACGGTCATACAGATACAGTCGCGTTTCTCGTGGCCCACGGTGCCGACCTGACCATCCGGGATGCCAAGTTCGATTCGACCCCGGAAGGGTGGGCGGCCGAGGGACAGCACGACGAGATTCGCGAGCTGCTCCATCGCTCGTGAGTCGCGCGCGCTCGCTGGATCATCGCTTCTTCTCCGCGGCATTGGCTTCTCGCAACCTGGAATGCAGCGCCGAGGCACTAGCCCCGAGACAATTCTCCGCGCCTCCCTTGGTGTCACGTCCCACAAGTTCGCAACACGATTCAGGAGTCTTGTATCGGGGCACGGCTTGAGCCGAGCCGGCGGGGGAACTGCAGAATATGGCCTTCAGGCCCTCCGCTGGAGCGATAACTCTATCGAGTCCGCGCGGTAGGGAAAGCCGGGATGAATCTCGGCTCGGCAGGCTGAACAGCCCGCGCCACGACTTGGAGCGCGAATCTAGCTACTGAACCACTCCCCACCCGAAAAGCTGTTTGCCGAACACGACGACGATTAGCGCGGCGCCGCTCAGAAAGGTGCCGAATGGCAATTCGTAGGTGGATGGGTCCTTGCCCGTCGCTTTGATGTATCCGTAGCCCAGCACCGAGCCGGCGATGGAGCCGACAATCAGCGCCGCGAGGCCAGCTTCGAGGCCGAGATAGCAGCCCATCAGGGCGACCATTTTGACATCGCCCAGGCCCAGCCCTTCGCGATGCCTGGCCTTCGAATACAGCCAGCCTGCGGACCAGAGCACACCCGCCGGCAGGCCGGCCGCCACCAACGCCGCCAGCAGATTTGCGATCCACCCTTGCGAGTCCAGGCCAACGATCCACAGCACGGCGTGCGCCGTGATGTCCGTGGTCGGCGCGAAGAGCGCGAATACCACCCCCACCCCCGTGCCCCACACGGTGAATTCGTCCGGCAGAATGTGCTGCTCCAGGTCAGTGAAGAAAAGCGCCACCAGCATGGCGCCGAAGACGCACATTTTGACTGCGAACGGCGTCAGCCCGTAGAGGTGCACCAGCCAAAAGAACAGGCCGCCGGTGAGCAACTCGACCAGCGGGTAGCGCACCGAGATGCGCTCCCGGCAGTGGCGGCACCGCCCGCCGAGGATGGCGAAGCTCGCCAGCGGCACGTTATCGTACCAGGCGATAGGCGCCTTGCAGGCGGGACAATGCGAGCGCGGACGCACCACCGAAAGATCGCGAGGCCAGCGGTAAATGCACACGTTCAGGAAACTGCCGATGAGCAGGCCGAATAGCAGTGCAAACCAGGCTTCGATCATGAGAGCACCTTGTGGTAGACCTCCATGGTGCGGCGCACCATGTGGTCCACGGTGAAGTTTTCGATCACCGCCTGCCGCGCGGCACGGCCCAGCCGGCGGCCGAACGCAGGGTCCGCCGCCAGTTCGGCAAGCGCCGCAGCCACCAGCGGAGGTTCGTTTTTCACCAGCAGCCCGGTTTCGCGATCGCGGATCACTTCGGGCAACCCGCCTACGCGGCTGGCAATCACCGGCACGGCCGCCGACATCGCCAGCAGCGCCGCGGAGCCCAACCCTTCCGCGTGGGTGAGATAAACCAAAGCGGCGGCTTGATGCAGGTCGCGCTCCAGGTCCTTGCTGAGGTGCAGCTCCACGCCTGCCAGCCGCGCCGCTTCCATTGCCAGCGGCGCACCCTTCTGAGGATCGTCGAAATTGTCCAGCGCCAGCACGCGGTCGCCTGCTGTCACCTCCAGCACGGGAACGCCGTCGTAGACCACGCTAATCTTTTCCTCCGCGATGCCGCACACCATGAGCTGCCGCTTGACGAACTCGGAGACCGCCAGGTAGTGCCGCGGACGCTCGTATTTCCACCCCACGCTCACCTCGAAGGCGACCCGCCGCGCCACCACCAGCGGCGCGCCTTGCACGATGGCGGCGAACGTGTGGGCCCGTGCGTCGTGGGCGTGCACCAGGTCGTGGCGCCGAGCCTGTATTGCGGCCCGCGCCAGGCCGAGCGGCTCCACGCGCCAGCCGCGTTCGCGTGCCGCGCCCGCAAGCGGCGAATCCGCCTGCGCCAGCAGCGTCGATTCCACTCCCGCCGCGGCCAAGCCTTCGATCAGCCGCAACACTTGCCATTGGCCGCCGCGCATCTCGCGCCCGCCGTCCATATGCAGGATGCGCATCAGCTCATGTTTCTCGCTTTCGTGAATTTGAGAAACGTGTAGAACGCCGCCATGTAGGAAATCGTCAGCCCCTCCGGGCCATCTAAAAAACCGCCGTTCAGAAAATAACTTTTCACGAATGCCCACACCGGCGAAAACAACACGCGGTAGAGCGGCACCTTGATCCGCCGCGATGCCAGTTCCTGCGCCGCCAGCGTCGTATAGCGCTCCATCGTCTTAATATGCTCGGAGAGCGATTCGCAGGTGAAGTGCAGCAGGTTGCTCTGCAAGTGCCCCACGCGGCCTGAGACCGCCACGCTTTCGTGGACGAAGTCGCCCACCCACTTGGCCTGCCGCCGGTCGTAAAGCCGCAGCTTGCGGTCCGGATACCAGCCGGAATGCAGAATCCAGCGGCCCATGTAGCGCGCCAGCCGCGGCATGGTATAGCCGTCGTAGCGGGGTCCGGATTTCTTCACGTTCCAGATTTCGGCTTCCAGCGCTTCGCTCAGGGTTTCGTCGGCGTCCAGCGAAAGGATCCAGTCGTGGCTGGCTTGCTCGGCCGCCCAGTTTTTCTGCCCGGCGTAGCCGCGCCAGTTGGCCTCGATGACGCGTGCGCCCAGTTTTTCCGCCAGCTCCGTGGTGCGGTCCGTCGAGCCGCTATCCACAATCAGGATTTCGTCGCAGCAGCGCAGGCCTTCGATGGCGCGCGTAATGTTGCGCTCCTCGTTGAAGGTGATGATGGTCGCGGTGATTTTCATCGCCGCTCTAGAGGCCACCGCTAACGGCGGGCACAAACGTGAAACAGAGCAGAAAAACCACCAGCGCCAGCAGCGCCAGTTTGCGCCGCCCGCGATCCAGCTCCCTGCTGTCGTAGACCATGGGGTGCCGGCGTCCGAAAATCAGCAGCGCCAGGCCCCAGAGCAGCCAGCCCAACCAGAACTTGCCCAGCGGCAGCAGCAGCAGGCTCAGCACTACCGAGATGGCGCCGTGGCGCCGCGGAAACCACGAATACACGATGTGGCCGCCATCCAGTTGCCCGATCGGCAGCAGGTTCAAGGCCGTGGCCAGCATCCCTACCCAGGCCGCGCGCGCTGCCGGATGCAGATAAATGTCGCTCGCCGCGACGCCTGGAAAAATCAGTTTGCCGAGCAGCCACTCCAGGCCCGGAATGCCGAATTGCAGGCTGCCCTGATTCGCGATCCCCGGAATCACTTTCGAAAACGCCAGGCCGATGGAAAGCGCCGGCAGCAGAAAGACAAAGCCCGCCAGCGGTCCGGCGATGCCGATATCGAATAACGCCCGCTTCGAGCAGATCGGCGACCGTACGTGTATGAAGGCGCCGAACGTTCCCAGCAACGGCGACGGCAGAAAGTAAGGCAGGCTGGCATTCACTCCGTGCCGCATCGCGGCCAGGTAATGGCCCAGTTCGTGCGCCATCAGGATGGCCAGCAGGGTGAGCGAAAACGGCAGCCCCGCCAGCAGCGCCGCGGGGTGATGCCATAGCTCCGCGTACATCGAAAAGCTCTGGTCGAGATCGAAGGGGAGATTGCGGTCGAAGAAAACCTGCATCGAGGCCCCGACGGTAGTGGTCGAAGCCAGCGTGGCCGCAAACAGCAGGGCGTTCACCCAGTAACGGTCGCGGAAGCGGGCCTGCGGAAGACCGGGCGCCTCCGCCGCGCCGCTCTCGGCGTAGAGCGGGTACGATGCGGGCGGGAAATCCTGGGACGACACAATGAAACGCGCGGCAGCGGCTTACTGCAGCGTCTGCAACTCCTTGCCGGGCTTGAAGCGCACCGCCTTGCCCGGCGGTATGGAAACCTCCGCGCCGGTGCGAGGGTTCCGCCCAATGCCCGTCTTCCGAGGCTTCACGTTGAACACGCCGAAGCCGCGCAGCTCGATGCGGTCGCCCTGTTCGAGCGCCTTCTTCATGGTTTCAAACACGGTCTCGACGGCCATTTCGGCTTTCGTCTTGGTGATGCCGGTGCGGTTCACAACTTCGTTGATAATATCCAGCTTGATCAAAAGAGCCTCCTCTTGGCGCGCGCCAGCTTACTGCCCCGTATCGGTCAACCATATGATAGGATTGAATTTATCCACATGTCAAGCGAGGGGGTGGGAGACCGCCTGCAACCCGTCTCGGGCAAAGATTTCCGGCGCGCCTGCGGCCGCTTTTCGACCGGCGTCACCATCGCCAGCGTGGTGGACCGGCAGGGCATGCCCCACGGTCTCACGGTGAGTTCATTCACCTCCGTGTCGCTCGATCCGCCACTGGTGCTGATCGCGTTGGCGCATTCCGCCAGCGTGATGGATGCCTTTAGCAACGCGAGTTTTTTTGCCATCAACGTGCTCGCCGCTGGGCAGCGCGATCTCGCCGAGCGCTTCGCCCTCAAGGGACACGATCGCTTCGATGGCCTCGCCTGGCACGCCGGCGAGACCGGCTCCCCTTTGCTGCCCGGCACGCTGGCGGAAATCGAGTGCGCCATCCGGCAGCGCTTCACCGCCGGCGACCATGACCTCTTCGTCGGCGAAATGGTGCGAGCCGTTGTCCGCGGAGGCGAGCCGCTGCTCTACTTCAGTGGCCGCTACCGTGGGCTGGCCGGCGGCGTGCTCTAGGCCGCGGCGCAGTTATGGACAAACCCCACGATCTTGTACAGTAGTCCTGAGGAGCCGATTCGCCTTGTACACTGCAAGTCCCACCCGTTATGACGGCATGATCTATCGGCGCTGCGGCAAGTCCGGCATCGCGCTGCCGGCGATTTCACTCGGCTTGTGGCACAATTTCGGCGGCGTCGATTCGCTCGAAAACAGCCGCGCCATGCTGCGGTGCGCCTTTGACCTCGGCGTTACCCACTTCGATCTGGCGAACAACTACGGGCCGCCCTACGGCTCGGCGGAAGAGACATTCGGCCGTGCACTGAAGATGGATCTGGCGGCATACCGCGACCAGCTCATCATTTCCACCAAGGCCGGTTATGACATGTGGCCCGGCCCTTACGGCGATTTCGGCTCGCGCAAGTATTTGCTGGCCAGCCTCGACCAGAGCCTGGGCCGGATGGGCCTCGCGTACGTCGACATCTTCTATCACCATCGGCCGGACCCGGAAACGCCGCTCGAGGAAACCATGGGCGCACTGGACCAGGCAGTGCGCTCCGGCAAGGCTCTCTACGCGGGCATTTCCAACTACGGTCCCGAAGATACCGCAAAGGCCGCCGCCATTCTGCGCCGGCAGGGGACGCCGTTCCTGATCCACCAGTTCGCCTACTCGATGTTCCGCCGCGCGCCGGAACAAGGGCTGCTCGACACGCTGCGGCGGGAGGGAGTGGGTGGCATCGCGTTTTCCCCGTTGGCGCAGGGGCTGCTCAGCGAACGCTACCTCGGCGGCACCATTCCCGCCGATTCCCGCGCCGCGCGGCCCAAAGGCTTCCTCAAGCCCAAGGATGTGGACGAGCACCGCGTCGGCCAGGCGCGCGCGCTGAATGCCATTGCGCAGGCCCGCGGCCAGGTCCTGGCGCAGATGGCGCTGGCCTGGGTGCTGCGCGATAGCGCCGTGACCAGCGCGCTCGTCGGTACCAGCCGCGTCGAGCAACTGGAGCAGGATATCGCCACCATCCACAAGCTCGATTTCAGCGCCGCGGAGTTGGCCGCCATCGAGAAGATTCTGGCCGCGTAGAGCGCCGGAGCCCGTCAGGGCGCAAGATAGTAGCCCAAGGCCTGAGCCTTGGGAGATCGTTCATCGCCAGGCGAGCCCCGGAACGGGGCGGAAGAAAACCGTCGCGCCCGATTCTTTCACGGCTTCGCCGGCACGCGCGGCTCTTCCCACTTGCCGGTTTCGCCGGAGCGGAAGAGGGCGTCGATGACGGCCATGTTGCGCAGTGAATCTTCCAGCGGAACCGGTGGCTGGCCCCCGTCGCGAATGGCGCGCGAGAACAGGTCGCCTTGAATCGTGTACTGATCGCAGGGGGCGATCTCTTCCACCGTGAGGCCGCCACCCGTCAGATCGCGGCCGTCGTCGATGCGCAGGTGCGACACCTGGTCCGCCAGGGCGTTGAACGGGATGTCCAGCCAGATGCGGCCCTTGGTGCCGAAAAATTGCGCGCTCTGGCTGGCTGCCGCCTGCGTGCAACAGGTAAAGACCATATGGCCGGAGGGATATTCGAGCACCGCCGAGGTGAGCCGGTCGATGCCATCCAGCTCCGGGTCGCGCTCGATGGTTGCCGCCACGCGCCTCGGCTCCTCGCCGAACACCATGCGTGAGGTCTTGATCGGGTAGCAGCCGATATCCATCAGCGCCCCCCCGCCCCAGGCGCGAACATGGCGAACGTTCTTGGGGTCCCGGTTGTAGTAGCAGAAAGAGCTCGCGCCCGACTGCAGTTCGCCGATGCGGCCGCTGCGCACCAGCTCCACCAGGCGCGTCCATTGCGGGTGCGTGCGGACCATGAATGCCTCACCGGCGACGATGCCGTTGCGGTCCCGCGCGGCGATCAGCTCCAGCGCTTCGGCCGCGCTCATTGCCAGCGGTTTCTCGCACAGCACGTGCTTGCCGGCGTCGGCGGCGCGAACCGACCACGGCACGTGCAGGTGGTTCGGCAGCGGATTATAGACCGCTTCAATCTCCGGATCGGCCAGCAGTTCCTCGTACGAGCCGTATGCTTTGCGCACGCCCAGCTCGCGCGCCGCTTTCGCCGCGCCGGCCAGCTCGCGCGAAGCGATTCCGGTCACTTCGCAGTTCTCGCCGCGCTGCATCGCGGGAATCACTTTCCTGATGGCGATGCTCGCCGCTCCCAGCACACCCCAACGCACTCTTTGCATGCCCTTCGATTCTATCCCCGTTGTGGGGCAGGTTGATAACCTGCGGGCCGATTGCCAATCGGCCCAGCCGGGCAAGCCCGGCCGGTACTTGGGCCTTGGGCACTGCGCTACATTGAAATCGATGGCGCGCTTGCTCACCGGTCTGCTGCTGGTCTGGGCCGCGATGGCGGCCGGCCGCGAGACCGTGATCTTCGACACCGATTCCGGCTTGTTTGGCGACGATGGCGCATCACTGGTGATGCTGATGCGCAGCCCGCAGCGCGTCCACATCGCCGGGATCACCGTGGTCGCGGGCAACGTCTGGCCGGGACAGGGATGCGAGTACATGTTCCACATCCTCGACCTGCTGAAACTGCCGCAGCCGCCTCTCTACGCCGGCGCCCAGTCGCCGCTGATCCACACCGCCGCCATGGCGCGCGAATACGCTCGCCGCTGGGGCCCGCTCGAGTTCGCCGGCGCTTTCGACTACGACCCGGCGGCTGTCAAGCCGGCGCCCGGTGCCAAACTCACCGGCCGCACACCGCTGCGCGAACACGCGGTCGAGTTCATCATCTCCACCATCGAGCGCCAGCCGGGCGAGGTGACTTTCCTCGAGCTCGGTCCCATGACCAACCTGGCCCTCGCGCTGCGCATGCGTCCCGGCATCGAAACCAAAATCAAGCGGCTGGTGTTCATGGGCGGCAATGTGCACGTGCCCGGCAACGCCTCCTCCATGGCGGAGTTCAATTTCTGGTTCGATCCCGAAGCTGCGCAGATCGTATTGCGCTCGCGCATTCCGGAAAAGGTGATGTTCGCGCTGGATATCTGCAACACGGCGCCGGTCCGCAAAGCCCAATTCGACCGCATCGCCAACGCGCACACGCCCATCGCCGATCTCTACCGCGAAGATCTCGGCAACCGCTATCCGGGTTTTCTGCAGCACCCTTCGGCCACCGCTTACATGTGGGATGCGCTGGCCACCGCGTGGCTGCTCGATCCGGGCTTCGTCACCAAATCGGAAGTCGGCTACCTCGATGTGCTTACGGCATGGGGCAAGTTCTACGGCTCCACGGTTGCGCTCGACCGGCGCGTGGCGCCCAATGCCACGCCGGTGACCCAAATGCTGACGCTCGATTTCAACCGCGTCTTCGCCTTGTACCAGGATCTGCTGACGCGCAAAGACTAGCGCGGTAACCAAGCTCCGTGGCGCGGCCTGTTAAGGCTGCAGAGCCGAGAGTCATCTCGGCTTTTCTTCTACGTAGCCCTTATCGCGCAAAACCGGCAATCAGCTTCGCCAGCACATCCGGTGACGCGGTGAGCGTGGCCGTGACATCGCGTCCGGCGCGTTGGATGCGGGCGGCGCCTAGCAACCGCGCGATGTCCGGCCGACGAACCTCGGCTTCTTCCACCAGCGACAGAAACCCGCGCAGGCGCTCTTCCAACCGCGTGGCCGATTCCGCGGTTCGCCCGCGCGCGCCGAACCGCAGTGTGGCTGCTTCGCCCAGGTCCAACGCCACGCCCGCATAATCGGCGTCTTGCAAAAGGCGGTTCAAATTCGCCAGATTGCCGCTGAGCGGCAGCGCCGTTCCGCCGCGGACCGCGATCCAGATCGTGCCATGGTTGCCGATTTCGGAACCGTAGTCGATCAACCCTTGCGCGCCTGTGTGTCCCGTCCGGTGTTGCGCCAGTGCGCTCGCAATGCGGCCAGGCAAGCCGGCCACGGCGAGCCCCGGCACGATGGCGGTCGCGCCCGCCGGCGGCGTCTTAAAGGTCCCCCGCATCACGATAAGCAGATCGCTCGCGTTCCAGGCGACCAAAAGCTTCGAAGCGTTACTGTACTCGGCCAGCAGATCGCGGGCGGAAGTATCCATCGCGGCGATGAAGGGCGACGCTCGCAAGCGATCGAGGTCGGCACCGGCCAGCGCCACCGCGTCGCCGCCGATGCAGGACGCCATGCCTGCATCCACCACCGGCGGCGGTCCGTTTTGCCTGCAGGCGATGCCGGCTGCGAAAGCGAGCAACGCGGCTGCGAGAAGCAGCTTGATCCCTGAAAACCCCATCATGTAACTTGCCGGCGCATCGCCACTCATTAGTGACGCCGCCAAGACAAACAATACCGTAATTATCCTATCGGTGCGCGGCGCGACGCCGGCGGCGGTTCACCTGCCGCGCCCCGATCGGTTACAATCCGGAGGACGGGGGGGACGCCGATGTATTTCCAGACAAGACGCGCGACTCGCATCGCGTTCACAGCGGTAGTGGCGGCAGGGTTGTTGGCATGGCCGCCGTGGGTCGCGCGCAGCCAGGCGACGGAGCCCAAGACGGCGGAACAAGTATTCAAGAACATCGTCGAGTTGAAGGGAACTCCCGCCGGCCAGTTGATGCCCGCGATGCAATTCATCGCCGCCTCCCTGGGGGTCGAATGCACCTTCTGCCACGTGCAAGGCAAGATGGAGTTGGACGACAAGCCGGCTAAGAAAACCGCCCGCGCCATGATGGCCATGACTATGGCGATCAACAAGAACAGCTTCGGCGGGCGGCAGGAGGTGACCTGCTACTCTTGCCATCGCGGGGCTGAGCATCCCGTCAACGTGCCGCTCGTGCTTGAAACCAATGCGCCCGCGCCCAAGGAACCGAAGTCCGCGCTGCCCTCCGGCGCGGCGCCCAGCGTGGATGCGATCGTGGAGCGCTACGTCGCCGCCTTGGGTGGCGCAGATGCCATTCGCGCCGTCACCAGCCGTTCCATGACCGGCTCCCTTATGGCGGAGGGCCGCGAGATGCCGATTGAGGTGATTACCAAGGCCCCGAACAAGAGGATTTCCATCACGCACATGGGCGTTAACGAGAGCTTCACCGCTTTCGACGGAACCGCGGGATGGCTCGGCAGCACGGGGCGGCCCGCGCGTGACATGACCGCAGCCGAATCCGAGGCGTCCAGCCTCGACGCCGAATTCTATCTGGCGCTGCGATTGAAGGAGATTTTCACTCAGTTGCGTGTCGGACGCCCGGAACAGGTCGGCGGAGCGGATTGCCGGACGCTGATTGGCTCGGGGCCGGGACGTCCACGGGTCCGCCTTTATTTTGACGTCAGCTCGGGACTGCTGGTCCGCATGGTGCGTTTCGCCGAAACCCCGCTCGGCCGGATGCCAACCCAAATCGACTACGCCGACTATCGCGAGTCGGGTGGCGTCAAGATTCCATTCCGCTGGACGCTGTCTCGCCCGAACGGGAGCTTCACCATCCGGATTGCGGAAGTGAAAAGCAACGTAGGCGTGGATGACGGAAGGTTCGCGAAGCCTGTCCAGAAGTGAAGGTGTTCGTGACCCAGGCTGGTCAGCCCGCGCCACGGCATTCTTGCGCGCCGCACAGCACTATCCCGGCCCGGCCAGCTTGTTGAGCCCGTCGACATAAGCCTTGGCGCTGGCCTCGATCACGTCCGTCGAAGCGCCGCGGCCCACCGTCCGCTTGCCGGCCATCTCCAGTTGCACGGTGACTTCGCCGAGGGCTTCCGTTCCGCTCGTCACCGCTCGAATGTCGTAGCGCAGCAGCTTCACTTTCGTGTTGGTGACCTCGGCGATCGATTTGTAGACCGCATCCACCGGACCGTCGCCGATCGAAGCACCCTCCCGCGTCTCCTCGCCGATGCGCAGCCGCACAGTGGCCGTGGGAATGGCCGACGTGCCGCTATAAAAGTGCAGGTACTCGAGCTGGTAGGTCTCGGCGGCCGGGTGCAGTTCGTCGTGCAGGATGGCGATCAGGTCCTCATCGAAGACTTCCTGCTTCTTGTCCGCCACCGCGAGAAAGCGCTGGTAAGTCTGGTCGAGCTCTTCCTTCGTAAGCTCGTATCCCAGCTTGGCGAGCCGGTCGCTCAGGCCATGACGGCCCGTGCGCGCGGTCAGCACCACGCGGCTTTCGTCGAAGCCCACGTCCTCAGGCCGCATGATCTCGTAGGTTTCGCGGTCTTTGAGGAATCCGTCCACATGAATCCCGGAGCTGTGCGAGAACGCGTTGGCGCCGATCACGGCCTTGTTGGCGGGGACCGCCATTCCCAGCGAATCGGCCACCAGCCGGCTGGTGCGGTGAAACTCGCGGGCATCGATGTTGGTGCGCACGCCGAAGTAATCGGCCCGCGTGCGCAGCCCCATCACCACCTCTTCGATGGCCGCGTTGCCGGCGCGTTCGCCCACGCCATTGATGGTGCCTTCCACTTGGCGCGCGCCGTTGCGAATGCCCGCCAGCGTGTTCGCGACCGCGAGGCCGAGGTCGTCATGGCAATGCACGCTGATGACGGCTTTGGCGATGTTGGGCACGCTTTCGCGGATTCCTCGAATCAGGTTGCCGAACTGCTCGGGCACCGCGTAGCCGGTAGTGTCCGGAATGTTCACCACGGTGGCGCCGGCATCGATCACGGCTTCGAGCATCGTGAATAGATAAGCCGTATCCGCGCGGCCCGCGTCTTCGGCGTAAAACTGAACGTCGCTCACATAGCGCTTCGCCAGCTTCACCGCCTCCACCGCCAGCTCCAGAATGCGCGCCCGCTTTTCCGCCAGGGTGCGCCCGTACCGTTCGTCGCGGAACTTCCCCATGATGTGGATGTCCGAAGCGCCGATTCCGGTGTGGATGCGGGGACGCGCGGCCTTGTCAAGCGCGGCTCCGCAGGCCTCGATATCGCTCGCCACCGCGCGCGACAGTGCGCAGATCACAGGGCCCGAAATTTCCCGCGAGATCTGGCGCACGGCTTCAAAATCGTCCGGCGATGACGCCGGGTAGCCCGCTTCGATGATATCGACATTCAAGCGCGCCAGTTGCCGCGCCACCGTCAGCTTGTCTCTGCTCCCCAGCCGCGTGCCGGCCGCTTGTTCGCCGTCGCGCAACGTGGTATCGAATACCGCAACCAGATCGGACATCGGAAACTCCTCGACCATCGAAACAGATTCGTACCTCCGATGTTAGCAAATGGAAACGTTATTCCCCCTCCCTTTGGTCGCGCCTCCGGACGATCGGAGCCGCGACCGTCGGGGAGCGGTTGGTACCAATAACACCAAGCGCCTCCTTATCCCCGCATAAGCATTTCAAATAAGCTGAGCCCGGCGCGCTTGGTTACACTTGAGGTCGCGAGTTACCAGTGGTGCGCCTCAGTTATGCCTGCGGGGCCGTTGTGCCCCTGCTTGAGAAGACCATTTCCCAGGCGCTGCACGATGCCGCCGCGAAATTCTCCGACCGCGACGCGCTGGTCGTGCTTCATCAGAACGTTCGGCTGACGTGGCGTGAGTTGGATGCGGAGGCCACCCGCGTCGCCCGCGGTCTGGCCGGGCTCGGCCTGCGGCCGGGCAATCGCGCCGGCATCTGGGCCAGCAACTGCGTCGAGTGGGTGCTGTTGCAGCACGCCGCCGCGCGCTCCGGCGTGGTGCTGGTCAACGTCAACCCGGCGTACCGCTCTTACGAATTGCGCTACGTGCTGCGCAAGTCCCGGATCCGCGCCCTTTTCCTGCACGAGAAGGATGCGCGCGCCAATTACCGCGACATTCTGGAAGAATCGCGCGCCGGCGAAGCGCTGGAGCTGGAACACATCGTCTGGCTGGGCACGGATTCGTGGGATGCCATGCTCGCCGGCGGCGCCGATTTCTTCGAGCGCGCCGCCCAGCCGCACGACGTCGCCAACATTCAGTACACCTCCGGCACCACCGGCTCGCCCAAAGGCGTCATGCTGACGCACCACAACCTCCTCAACAACGGCGTGGGCATGGCGCTGGGCCTCAAGGCCACCGAACGAGACCGCATCTGCGCGCCGGTGCCGCTCTACCATTGTTTCGGCTCGGTGATCGGCTCGATGGTTTCGCTATCGAGCGGCGCGGCGCTGATTCTTCCGTCGCCGCAGTTTGACGCACGCGCCACGCTCGAAGCCGTCCACGCCGAGCGCGCCACCGCGCTCTATGGCGTCCCCACCATGTTCATCGCTCAATTGACGCACCCTGAGTTCGATCGATTCGATCTCACCAGCCTGCGCACCGGCGTGATGGCCGGCGCGCCGTGCCCCATCGAAACCATGCGCCGCGTGGTGGAGCGAATGCACGTGCCGGAGCTGACCATCGTCTACGGGCAGACCGAAACCTCGCCGGGCCTCACCATGTCGGCCGCGGACGATCCGCTGGAGCTCCGCGTCACCACCGTGGGCAAGCCGCTGCCCAACACCGAGATTCAGATTGTCGATCCGCGCACCGGCGCCCATCTCCCCATCGGCGAGCAGGGCGAGCTTTGCGCGCGCGGCTACATGGTCATGAGAGGCTACGACCAGGACCAGGCGGCGACCGACGCCGTGATCGATTCCGAGGGTTGGCTGCACACCGGCGATCTGGCCGCGATGCGGCCCGACCATTACTTCAGCTTCCGCGGTCGCGCCAAGGACACCATCATCCGCGGCGGCGAAAACATTTACCCGCGCGAAGTGGAGGAGTTTCTGCACACCCACCCCGCCATCGCCGACGTTTACGTGGTCGGCCTCCCCGATGCCAAGCTGGGCGAGACCGTGGTGGCCTGGATTCAACTTTCGCCCGGCGCCACCGCCACCGAAGAGGAGATCCGCGATTTCTGCCGCGGCAAAATCGCGTATTTCAAGATCCCGCAGTACATACGCTTCGTCGAGAGCTTCCCCATGACGGTGACCAAGAAGGTGCAAAAGTTCCTCATGCGCGAGCAGGAGATTCGCGAGCGCGGCCTGGAAGATGTAGCCCGCGAAGCCACGGCGTGAGAGCGCGGGGGCCGCGCGGTATGCTGTATTCTGGGCAAGCGAAAGGAGAGGTTCATGAGCGCTGATTGTTCCCGCCGCCGCTTCCTCAAAGGCGCAACCACGGCCGGCGGCCTGCTGGCGGCCAAGACTGTTTTACTCGATGCCGGGGCTGCGTTCGCCGCGGCGGGGCCTGCCGCGGCCAGCGACCGCGTGCGCTTCGGCATGATCGGTATCGGCATGCAAGGTTCCGGTCTGCTGCGCGGTTCCATCTCGCTCCCCGGCATCGAATGTGGCGGCGCCGCGGACCTTTGGGACGGCCGCCATACGCTCGCCCGTGAGATCACCGACAACCCCAACCTGCCCGTGAGCCGCCGCTATCAGGAGCTGCTGGCGCGCACCGACATCGATTGCATCGTTGCCGCCGTGCCCGATCATTGGCACAAGCGCGTGGTCGTCGATGCCTGCAACGCGGGCAAGGATATCTACTGCGAAAAACCCATGTCGCACACCGCCCCCGAGGGTTACGACATGGTGGAAGCCGCGCGCAAGAACAATCGCATCGTGCAGATTGGCTCGCAGCGGGTCAGCTCCGCGCTTTGCGCCAAGGCGCGCGAGCTCTACCGGAACGGCGCCATCGGCGACGTGGAGATGGTGGAGCTGACCTATGGCCGCAACAGTCCCAACGGCGCCTGGGTGTATCCTCCGCCGTCGGATTTTACTGTGCAGACGATGGACTGGGATACCTGGCTGAACGACGCGCCGAAGATTCCCATCGACGCCATCCGTTTCGCGCGCTGGCGCTGCTGGAAAGAATACGGCACCGGCGTGGGCGGCGACTTGATGGTCCACCTGCTCAGCGGAATGCTGTTCACGCTGGGTTGGAACGAGCCGCCGCGTTCGGCATCGGCGCTCGGCGGCATCGTCCGCTGGAAGGACGGCCGCAACATGCCGGACCTGCACGCCGTCCTGTTCGACTACCACGGCGTCCCGGTCTATCTCCGCCTGACTCTGGGCACCGAGACCCCGGAGCAGGCCCGGTTTATGGGGCCGAAAGGCATCCTCCTGGCCGGCGAAGACGCCCTTCACTTTGCGCCGCAAAGTGGCGTCGATACGTCGCCCAGTTACTACTCCGGCGGATTCCCGGCCAAGATGCGCGCCGAGTATGTGAAACAGTGGCACGCCGAACACGATCCGCCATTGGGAAAAGAGCCGCTACCCTCCGAGACCACCTATCAAGGCCGCGATTGGGATGACGTCAAGCCGCACCTCTGGAATTTCTTCCAGGCCGTGAAGTCGCGCCAGCCGGTGGTAGAGGACGCCGTCTTCGGCAACCACGCCGCCATTGCCTGCCATATGGCCAACGAAAGCTACTTCCGCCAGAAGCCCGTCTTCTGGGATGTGGCGACGCACACCATCAAGTAAGGCTCGTGGCGCAGGCTGTCAAGCCTGCTGAGCCGAGAGTCATCTCGGCTTTTCTTGCCGCTATTTGAAGGAAAGGCAACGCGAACACCGGCGCGGAGCCTCCGTTTTGGCCTTCATCGTATGATCAAGTTGCCGAGGGCCTCCGCAAGATCGGTCAGGACCCTCGGCGTGCCACCAAAGGGAATCAGGAAGATCAACCCGCAGGAATAACCTCCAAACCCGACAAACAGGGCAACGAACTTGATAGTCCAGTGGAGCGGAACTGGCGAGAGAACACCGGATTTCAGGACAAGCAATGCGGCGCCTAGTTCAGCGGCCAAGAAAAGCCCCGAAGCAACGTTGGCGGCGCGGTTTAGATCATCCGATAGTTGCTGTGCCTCCGGACCTTCATACACTATGTCGCCGCGCTCGAAGCCAAAACTAAGCGCGGCGATGAGGAACCCAGAGGCCACTACGAACAACGTAGCCGCGAGGATCAAGGACAGCGCCGCTCGGGCAACCTTCCCGGATACCACGCCCTGCTCGCTCCTTCACAACGTGTGACGGACATAGGCGCGGAATATTGCAGAGGCCATCAAATTCGCGTCAGTCCGCGCTTTGCGGCTTCCCACCCCTACTCCACAATCGCCTGCGTTACCGCGTTCTCGAAGCTACGCTGAATCGGGGGATCCTTTTGTACATGAACAGCGTCATTATCCTTATCGGAAGTTGTTGCCTGTTCCTCGCGGCGACGCTTTAACGGAAAAAGGGGTTTGAGCTGAAACGGGTTCTGTTTGCGACTATCGGGTCTCTCGGCGATCTGCATCCGTGCCTTGCCTTGGCGCTCGAGCTACAGCGGCGCGGTCATCGGGTGACGGTCGCTTCTACCGGGTTCTACCGGTCGAAAGTGGAAGAGCTGGGGATCGGATTCTTCGCGCTGCGTCCCGATTGGGACCCCAACGCTCGCGAGTTGATCCGCCAATGCGAGGACCTGAAGAGCGGGCCGGAGGTGCTCTTCCGGAGACTGGTCCTGCCGCACCTGCGAGACACCTATGAGGATCTTCTCACCGCTGCCGCCGGCGCTGACCTGATGATCGTGGGGGAGTTGGTCTATGCCGCTCCCCTGGTTGCGGAGAAGCTCGGGCTGCGATGGGCGTCGGCGATTCTTTCGCCCGCCTCTTTCCTCTCGGCCCACGACCCCTCGGTGCTGGTCAACGCGCCGGGCCTCATCCACTTGCGCAGGTTGGGTTGGCGGGTCTATCGGGCCGCGCTGAATATTGGCCGAATGGGTATCCGGCATTGGTTCGATCCGGTGCGGCGTTTGCGCCGCGAGGAGGGACTGCGGGTGGATTGCGACCCGTTGTTTCGCGACAAATTCTCGCCGGATTTGGTGCTGGCGCTTTTCTCGCCCTGCCTGGCGCAGCCGCAGCCGGACTGGCCTCCCCATACCGTGCAACCCGGTTTCGTTCACTTCGACCGCCAGGGACCGGGCGCCGATTTCTCCTCTCCCGAGCTGGCTGCCTTTCTAGCTGCGGGACCGGCGCCGATAGTTTTCACGCTGGGGTCCACGGCGGTGCACAATCCGGGCGATTTTTACGACGCGAGCGTGGAGGCAACCAAACGGCTGGGTGCGCGGGCGCTGCTGCTGATGGGCTCAAATGCGGCGCCTCGGGTAAGTTCGCCGGAGGTTCTGGCGTTGCCCTATGCACCGTACTCGCAGATCTTCCCTCATGCAGCGGCGATCGTGCATCAAGGCGGGTCGGGAACGGTCGGCCAGGCCCTGCGGGCAGGGCGGCCGATGCTCATCGTTCCGTACGGATGGGACCAGCCTGACAACGCGGCACGCGTGGAGCGGCTGGGGGTTGGGCTCCATGTGCCACGGAGCAAATATTCGGCTTCGACCGCAGCAGTATCACTGGAGAGGCTGTTGCGAGATCCGCGTTTCGCTACGCGTGCGGCGGAAGCAGCGGCGCTGCTACGGAAGGAAGATGGACTGACCGCGGCTTGCGATGCGATCGAGTCGGTGCTGGGGTATCCGTAGACTCAGCGGGCAAATCGGGTACAGGCACGAAGTTTCGCAAAGGCAGCGAATTCGTGCCAAGTCCCCAGCTTGCACCTTACTCGATGATGGCCTGCATCACCGCGTTTTCGAAATCGCGCTGCACCAGCGGGATCTGCGTCTGAATCATGATCACGGTGACCATCTTCTCCTTTGGCTCGACCCACACCTGCGTGCCGAATGCGCCGTCCCAGCCGAAGCTGCCGTTGGCGACGCGCAGACCCGCCGCCACGTTGTCTTCCACCACCTGCACGATCAGGCCGAAACCCATTCCGTGCGCTGGCCGCCCCAGCTTTCCGTCGAACATATCGCCGACGTGGTTGGAGGCCATCAGTTCCACCGTGCGCGGGCTCAAAAAGCGCTTGCCGTTCAGCTCGCCGCCGTTCAGCAGCATCTGCCCAAATTGCAAGTAATCCGCGGCGGTCGACATCAGGCCGCCGGCGCCGGAAAAGTATGTGTTGCTCGAAAAGCCGTCCTGGTTCGCGCTTTTCTCCAGCCCATTCGGCGTCTTCCGGTATAGAGTGACAAGGCGCGGCCGCTTGTCGTCGGGCGGATAGAAGAAAGTGTCCTTCATGCCGAGCGGCTCGAAGATGCGGGTTCGCAGAAACTCATCGTACGTCTGGCCGGAGACAATTTCGACGATGCGCGAAAGCGTGTCGGGGCCGGCGCCGCCGCTGTACGCCCATTGCGTTCCGGGCTGAAAATCGAGCGGGATAGTGGCCAGTTTCGGCACGTAGCTCGCCAGCGTGTCGGCAGGCCCGCGCGGCGCCAGTTTCGCCGCCAGCCTTACCCCAAAGCCGCCGCTCACCGTGCTCACCAGGCCCGAGGTGTGGGTGAGCAGGTCTTGAATGGTGATCTCGCGGTTGACGGGAATCGTGTAGAAGTCGGGCTCCTCGGCCGCGCCGCGCACGGGGCCCGCCGCGTGTTCGCGCGGCATCGCCACTTTCATGTCGCGGAACTCCGGCAGGAATTTGGAAACCGGATCGCTCAGGCGGATCTTGCCCTCTTCCACCAGCATCATCACAGCCACGCCGGTGATCGGCTTCGACATCGAAGCCAGCCGGAAGATGGCGTCCTTTTCCATCGGCTTCTTCGATTCGATGTCCATCAGGCCGTGCGCTTTAAAATGGACCACGCGGCCGCGCCGCGCCACCGCCGTAACAGCCCCCGAAATCTCTCCTGCCTCGATGTGCCGCTGGATCGATTCGTGGATCCGCTGCAGACGTTCCGTCGACATGCCGGCATCTTCCGGTTTCGCTGCCGGCAGCGATGCCGCCACCATCGGCCATGCGGCCATCGCGAGAGCGAGACTTCTGAATGAGAACATATCGGTCACCTCGGTCCATGTTATCCGCATATGCGCGCCAATGGGGAAACGCCATACAGGGCGTGGCAGCAGCAGGCTCCGTCGAGCATGTGGGGCAGGTTGATAACCTGCGCACCGATTGTCAATCGGTGCAGCCGGGCGCCGCCCGGTCGGGAGGTCGCACCCGCCTGTTTGGCTGCTACTCTGCGTTCATCTGTGGCCCCAAAGTCGTCTTCGGACCCTTTCAGCAGCTTGTCAGAAAATGCTCCACTAACACCGCGCGCGCTCGCCGGCGAGTTGTTAATATCGAGGTCGTACGCGTATGACCGTCGTGACCACCGGGCGCACCAGTGCAACTCCGTTTCAGGCTGAAAGCGCGCCGGACTATCTGCCCGCCGCTATCCTGCGCGAGCTGCAGCTCAGCCGGCTGCGCAGCATTATCGAGCGGGCTTGGTCGAACGTGTCGTTGTACCGTTCGCGCATCGAGCAGAGCGGCTTCGATCCCGGCGATCTCGAAAGCCTGGACGACATCGCCGCCCTGCCGTTCACCACCAAGGCCGACCTGCGCGACACGTATCCCTTCGGTCTCTTCGCCAGCCCGATGGAGGATATCGTGCGGTTGCACGCTTCCAGCGGCACCACCGGCAAGCCGATCGTGGTGGCTTACACACGCCAGGACGTGGATGTCTGGACCTCGGTGATGGTGCGCAGTTTCGCCATGTGCGGGCTGCACGCCGGCGACATCGTACAAAACGCGTATGGCTACGGGCTTTTCACCGGCGGCCTGGGAGCGCACTATGGCGCGGAGGGTCTGGGCGCCACGGTGATCCCCATCTCCGGCGGAAACACCGACCGCCAGATCATGGTGATGCGCGATTTCGGCGTCACTGCCGTCTGCTGCACGCCCAGTTACTTTCTGCACCTGATCGAACGCGCCGGCCAGCTTGGTGTGGATATCCGCGCCCTGCCCTTGCGCGCCGGCGTCTTCGGCGCCGAGCCGTGGACCGCCTCCATGCGCAAGCGCATCGAGAGCCTCGCCGGCATCCAGGCGTTCGACATCTACGGCCTCTCGGAAGTGATCGGGCCCGGCGTGGCCGTCGAATGCGCGCACCAGGACGGCCTGCACATTTTCGAGGATCACTTCTACCCGGAAATTGTCGACCCGGAAACCGGCCGCGTGTTGCCGGAGGGCGAAGAAGGCGAGCTGGTGCTCACCACGCTCAGCAAGCAGGCGATGCCGATGATCCGCTACCGCACGCGCGATATTACCGCGCTCATGCCGGGCGCGTGCCCCTGCGGGCGATCGCTGCGGCGGATGCGGCGCATCGGGCGCCGCAGCGACGACATGCTGATCGTGCGCGGCGTCAACGTATACCCATCCCAGGTGGAAGCGGCGCTGCTCGAAGTGGAAGGTACCCTGCCGCATTACCAGATCATCCTCACTTCGGAGCACGGCCTGGATCGGATCGAGGTCCAGGTTGAGGTGACCCCGGAGACGTTCAGCGATCAGATCGGCGTGCTCGAACGGTTGAACCAGCGGATCTCCGACTCGCTCGAGCACGTGCTGGGAATCCGCGCGCAGGTGACGCTGGTCGAACCGCTCACCATTCAGCGCAGCGAAGGAAAGGCCCGCCGGGTGATCGACCGCCGCGCGGTGCAGCCATGAAACTCCACCAGCTTTCCGTTTTTTCCGAGAACAAGCCCGGCCACGTCATCGCGCCCTGCCGCCTGCTGGCCCGCGAAGGCATCGATATCCAGGCGCTGGCGCTGGCCGATACCGAGCGCTTTGGCATCCTGCGCATGATCGTCTCCGACTGGCGCCGGGCGAAGGGTCTGCTCGAGCAAGCGGGCTCGGTGGTGAAGGTCACCGAGGTGCTGGCCGTCGAGGTCCCGGACCGCCCCGGCGGCCTCGCTGACGTTCTCGAAGCCTTTGTCGGCACCTCCATCAACATCGAGTATATGTACGCGTTCCCCTTCGTGCGCGGCGAGAAAGCGGTGCTCATCTTCCGCTTCGATCAACCCGATGCCGCCATCGCCCGCCTGCAAGAGCGCGGCTTCCAGGTGCTCTCCAGCGGCGCCCTGGAAGAGAAATAGCGCGCGTTCGTCAACTGCCCCGACGGGCGGCGCCAACAATCGGGGCGGCGACCCTGAGCGAGCACGTGAGGCGCAGGTTGCAATGGCGGGGCAACTGTGCCAGGATTTTGCCGGGGTCCTACGGTGAAGATCAGCTCAGACCAAGGGGTCGTCTCAGACCCAAAGAAGGAAATCGAACAGGTCGCCGAAGCCGAGGCAGGTAACCTCAGGTCGTCACTGCGCTTCCTTGGCGAGCGCAGCAAGCTGGCTAGCGACGTGCTATGCCTTTACAATCTGATCACGCGGAGCGTCGAGTGGACATCGGCGCCCACCGAGGAAGAGCAGCAAGCGTTGTTCGTGATGCTCATGCTAACTGCCGGGTGCCGCTTCCAGCTAACAATGAGCGTGCTGCAGAACTGGCGGGGGCGCATGGCAGAGGCCCTGGCACCTCTCCGGCGGGCGTCGGAGCTCTGCGCATCGGCTTGTCACATCAGGCGTAATCCGGGCCTGGCGACCATCTGGCTATCCGTCAGCAAGGGCGACGAGGCCTACAAGAGGCACAAGGATGCGTTCAAATTGAAGGCCATCTTTCCGAAGGATGATCCGACCTTGAGCCGTTTATTCGGGATATTCGATTCTAGCTCGAAGCTCATCCACTGCTCGCTATACTCGTTGGCCTCCCAGGTGCGAGACGCTGGGTTCTTTCGGTACTTCGACATCGCCGGGCCGACCGAACCAGCGCTCATCCGGACATACATCCATATCGTCAGTGCTCACGAGTTGATGTTAAGAGCGTTTATCGACGCCTTCGGCGGCGCGCTTACAGACGCCGAGACCGTCAAGGCGGAATTCAAGGTTTTCTCCGAGCGACTCCAGCGACATCGGGATTCGCACAGGGAGTTGGCGATGAGCGACATCCCCCAGGCGGCTCTAGACCGCGCTGCGAAACGCCAGAGAAGTCAGACCCGAGACGGGAGTTAGGCCTGCGGCAGCCCAGCCAAGGCAGCTATGCATCGCGCGACGCACCGATCGCAGATACACCTTCTGGGGTGTAGAAGTTGCCTTCGGGCGAGGATATCAGCTTTCGATCGGATCCTGTCTTCCTGCAGAACGAGCATCGCAGGTGTTTCGGAAAGCCCCGGCCGCTCATAATTGAATTTTATAGCTGATGGTGCGTCCTGCGAACAGACTTCAGCACCCCATACACCACCCCGCCCAAAATCACGATCGCCATCCCCGGCCACGTCGTTGCCGGCCGGTACGCGAACAAGATCAGCAGCACTACCGATCCGCCCCCAATGTACGCTCCCGGCAGCACCGGATAGCCCCACACACGGTAAGGCCGCTCCGCAGCGGGCCGCGTGCGCCGCAGCCGGAACACGCCTGCGATGGTCAGGATATAGAACAGCAGCGCCGCCGAAATTACCCAATCGAGTAAGTTGCTGTACAGGTTTCCATAGCTCTGCGTGGCCGGATTGTAAGTGCGCGGCAGCACCAGCACGGAGGCCCAGATGCCCTGCGCCACCAGGCCCCAGGCCGGCACGTGCGCCCGGTTCAGCACGCCGGCCGGCGCGAAGAACAAGCCGTCCTTGGCCATCGCGTAATAGGCGCGCGCGCCCGCCAATACCAGGCTGTTGGCGCAGCCGAAGGTGGAAATCATGATCGCCACAGCCATCAACACTGGGCCGTAGCCGGGGAAGATCTTCTCCAGCGTCGCGGTGGCGACGCGGTCGGCGGGAGCGTGTTGAATTTCGGGGAAGGAGAGCACCGCCAGGTACGCCACATTGACCAGTAGATATAGCCCGATCACCGTCGAACACCCCAGCGCCAGCGCCAGTGGAAGGTTGCGCTTGGGATTGCGCACCTCGCCCGCCACCATGGTGATGTCGTGCCAGGCATCGGCTGCGAACAGCGACCCCGATTGCGCCACCGAAATCGCCACCACCAGCCCGAAGATGCCCGCCGCCGGCACGCCCAGCGCCGGATCGAACGCGCCCAGGCGAAACATGTGGCGGAAATTCGTGTGCACCGCCGCCGCGTTCCATCCCAGCGCCAGGCCCACCACGATCAACGCGCCCAGTGCCAGCGTCTTGGCCGAGGTGAAGATGGTCTGCACGATTCTGCCGTACTCCAGGCCCCGCGTGTTGGTCCAGGTCAGCAACAGGATCACGCCGATCGCGACCACCTGCGCCGTGGAAAGCGAAACCGCGTAGCCCGACGAGATGTGGATTGGCCGGACCAGGTAGCGGTCCTCCGCCACCGCCGGAACAAGGATCGAGGAAAAGCGCGCGAATGCCACCGCTACCGCGGCGATGGTCCCGGTCTGAATCACGGTGAAGAAAGTCCACCCGTAAAGAAAGCCCCACAGCGGCGAGAAGGCCTCGCGCAAGTAAATGTACATGCCGCCGGCCTGCGGCATCATCGCCGCCAGTTCGCCGTAGGAAAGCGCCGCCGCAATCGTCAGCACGCCGGTGAGCACCCACGCCATCAGCATCCAGCCGGGGCTGCCGATCAGCCGCGACATATCGGCGGAAACGATGAAGATCCCCGAGCCGATCATCACCGAAATCACCACCAGCGTGGAATCGAACAATCCCAGGCCTTGCACAAACTGCTGTTCCGGTTGCTTGGCGACGATAGGTTGGCTCATGTTGTTTTCTTTAGCGGACGCTTGCGGGCAGCTTAACCTAGCGCGGGCGCGCGGCGCAACACTACTCGGAATTCGGTGGCGAATCTGACTTGCCGAGGTTGCATTGTCCGCAGAGAGTCTGCAGGTTGTCGAGGGTCGTTTCGCCCGGTCCGCTATATGGGACGATGTGGTCCACCTGCAGGACGACACCACTTTCGGTTGCCGGGCTGCGCCCGCACGCGCGACATGCGAATCGGTCACGCTGAAAAACCTTGAAACGGAGGCGTAGGGAGGGCGCTCGCGGCGTGGCCTTATGAATAACCAGAGGTCCCCCAGCGATGTGCTCCCTGCTCTGTTCAGGGACGGGCATCGATGTCTGCGTATCGCCTGCCAATTCGCCCTTCGCAACGGGAGGCGGTTCCCAGGGACGATCCTCAGATCTCGCTCTGTCCGCACAAAATGCGTGGACGGCTCGCATCCAGCTACCGAAGCGATCCGCAAACGCCTGCGCCGACATCCTGCTTCCGGATTGCTTCATTTCGCGGGATTTAGGCTGCCTTCCAAGAATCTCCCACATCCGCTGCATCTCGGAAAAGAGGTCCTCATTAGTGAATGTCAGGTGAGCGCGGCGGTGGGAGTACCCGTCGGCAAGACCGATAAGGTGTACCGCGTCTCGCCAGCGGCCAACGTGCTTCTGAAACGACCCTATAGAGTAGCTGCCGCCGAGGGCGCGATATTCTGTGTACGAGAGGGCCTCACTGCTGCTTTTCGCTGCCGTCGCGCGCAGCTCAGACAGGAGCGATTCGGGGGTGAGCTGAGTTCGCTTCCCCGGTGTTGGTCGCCGCCTCGCTCGCACCCTCCTCGCGATAACCCGTGGGGCCCGGCGAACGTGCAGCACTTTCTCAAGGAGCTCCACCCAATTGGTGCAGTGCAAGCGCTTTTTCAAGGTTGTCCAACTGTAGCGACCGCCAGCCTGGCGGTAGAACTTCTGAGTGAAGTACTTGCCACCAGATTTTTCAAACACTCTCCCGAGGTCCTCCTTCAGGTCGGATGCCGATATGCCGGAGCGAGCGTAGTCCACGCCCGCTGCCCGCATCGCCGCCTCCCATGATCCAAACTGCTTGACAATCGTGGCTGAATGGACACGCGAGAGGCGATTGAATTCCCTATGATTCGAGGCGCGCCCGGCGCCGATCTGCGCAAGCACCCGCTTGATCTCGGTGAGCAGCGTCTCTCGGTCGTAGCTGATTAGACGGGCTGGCTCAAAAGCCATCAGGAGGCCTCTGCGAATGCTCGATCGCCACCACGTCCGCGGCGGGCGAAAACGAATTCGGGGAAAAGCGAAAAATCCGCGCGCGGTAAATGCCCCACCGCGCGGCGGCCAACTGAAGCGACGTTCCCAGAACGCCCAGCCCATACACTACGCTGCGCCGGAAGTTGATGGAAGACGCTTCGGCGAAGTAGCGCGTCGGGCAGGAGATCTCGCCGATGCGCGCTCCCATCAACACCGCCTGCGCCAGCATTTGGTTGTCGAACACGAAGTCGTCCGAATTGCGCTCGAAGGGCAGCGCCTCCAGCAAGGGGCGGCTGAACGCGCGGAATCCGGTGTGGTACTCGGAGAGCTTCGCCCCCGTCATCAGGTTCTGGGCCGCAGTGAGAAGGCGGTTGGCCGCGTACTTGTAGCGCGGCATTCCCCCGCGCAGCGCGCCGCCGCCCAGGATACGGGACCCGAGCGCCAGGTCGTAAACGCCGTAGGCGATCATGGTTGCGATCGGCGTTACCAGCAGCGGGTTGTACTGGTAATCGGGATGCAGCATCACGATTACATCGGCGCCGCGCTCCAGCGCGATGCGGTAGCACGTCTTCTGATTGCCGCCATAGCCGCGGTTCTTGGGATGGACTTCGACGGTGAGCCCCAGCCGCCGCGCCACCGCGGCGGTGGAATCGCGCGAGTGATCGTCCACCAGAATCCGGTCGTCCACAATCTCCGGCAGTTCCCGCACCGTGGCCTCCAGCGTCATCTCCGCGTTGTAGGCCGGCAAAACGACGGCAATGCGTCTTCCGTTGATCAAGGCCGCGCTCCCTTGCAGTGTACCCGGTTTTCGCGCGTCCGCGGAGCGTTCCTTTGGAGCCTTTGGGAAGACTGTAGAGTTTCTACATTTCCGAACGCGCGGGCGAGCAGGACGAGTCGTCGTCAAACGCTCGGAAATGTAGAAACTCCAGAAGACCAAGGAGAGTTAAGGGCAAGTCAAAGCGCTCCACCGCTGCTCTGCGTGCCATCGGCGCGGCCTGCCTGCGCCGGAAGGCAGCCCGCTACGATCCCACCACCGCTCGCGCCCGCTGGATCGCCGGGTCGCGCTCGGCTTCCACTTCATCGCCCTTCTCCACGCCGAAGGCCTGGTTGAAGATCTCCGTCTTCAAGCGGTTGGCCACGAAATCGGATTCCTTCGACCATTCCGTCACCCCCGGCTCGATGTTGTGCGCGGCCAGGAAAACCTGGAACTGGTCCAGCAGCTCCGGCGTCACTTCAAACTCATCGCTCACCTTGTGGTCGCGCAGATACTCGGTGGCGAAAGTGGTGAACGATCCCGTGGCTTCCAGCACTTCCCGCAACCGGTCCATCGACGGCGGCGCTACCAGGATGTCCGGCTCGATGCCGCCGCCTCCGGTCACCGCGCGGCCGCTATCGGTGCGGAATGGTATCGCCTTGTTGGGATGCGAAGTGCTGGCCGCCAGCTCAAACTGCGCCGCATCGAGCGGCTTCTGGATTGACCGCCCGCTGGGCGTGTAGTAGAGCGCCGTCGTCAGCGCCAGTCCTGTGCCCTCGCTCAATGGATACACCGTCTGCACCAGGCCCTTGCCGTAGCTGGGCTCGCCCAGCACCGTGGCGCGGTCGTGATCCTGCAGCGCTCCGGTGACGATCTCGGAGGCGCTGGCCGTCTTGCCGTTGATCAGAACCGCCAGCTTGAAACCGTAGGGCTCGGCGCTGGCGGGCACGGTCTCCGCCTTCTCCGGAACGTGCCGCCCGCGCATCGTGAGGATGGTCTGGCCGGGCCGCAGGAACAGCGACGCCGTGTCGAGCGCCGCAGCCACCATCCCGCCGGGGTTGTTGCGAAAATCCAGTACCAGGCCGGTCAGGCGGTCTCCGCCCAGCTTCTCAATCGCGTCCTTGAGCTCCTCGACCGTGTGCTCATCGAAGCTCGAAACCCGTATGTACCCCACGCCCGCGCCCACGAAGAATGCTCGCTCCACGCTTGGGGATTCCATCTCGGCCGGAATCAGGGTGAAATCGAGGATGCGCGCCGTTCCCGCCCTGCGCACCGCCAGCCGCGCCGGCCGCTGCCGCGATTCCGACAGCAGTTCCGCCAACTGGTCCAGGTCCAGCCGCGCAATCACGTAGCCGTTCACCGCCAGAATCTCGTCTCCCGGCGAAAGCCCCGCCTTGGCCGACGGCGTGCCCGGCAGCGTCTGCAGCACGATCACGCGCCCGGGAAGGATCGACACCACGCTGCCGAAACCCTTCTGCGTGGATGCCTCCATCTTTTTGAGCTGATCGAACTGGCCGGGATCGAAGAACACCGAATGCGGATCGAGCACGCGCAGCAGCCCGGGAATGGCGCCCTGGTAAAAAGCCCGGTCCGCACTCACCGGGTCGGCGGCGTTGCTCTCCACCGACACGTAGGCGGATATGAGGGATTTGACTTGCGAATCCAGGGTGTCTGCGGCGCCCAGCGTCAGCGCGGCCGCGAACAAAGCTGCGATGAGACGAACCATCAATCGGGCCAGTTGGGGGTGATGCTGACGGGAACGCCCGGGGAACGAACCGGTTGCAACAGGCCCTCGGCTAATGTCTCGGGGGTCTCCAGGCGCAGCCGTTCCGCGCGCATCGGTATCCGGTATTTGGGAATGCTTGCCATCGAACTCGCCCTTATTCGTATTCTATCGCGTGAAACGCGTAGCTTTCCGCTGCCGCTGCCGGTCAAGCGCCAGTTCGATCAGCCGGTCGAGCAGCGCCGGAAACGGCAAGCCGCTATGCTCCCACATTTTGGGGTACATGCTGATCGAGGTGAAACCGGGAATGGTGTTGATTTCGTTGATGTACAGCTTGCCGGTCGCATTCTCCAGCAGGAAATCCACGCGCGCCATCCCTTCGCACTCCACCGCCCGGTAACACTCCTGCGCCAGCCGCCGCAGCTCCGCCGTGGTCTGGGGCGGCAGATCGGCCGGCACCTGGGTCCGGGCCCGGTCCAGAGTGTATTTATCGTCGTAATCGTAGAATTCGCGCGAAGGCAAAATCTCGCAGGGCAGGGAAGCGGCCGGCGCCTCGTTGCCCAGCACCGCGCACTCCAGTTCGCGGCCCGCGATGCCGCGTTCCACAATTACTTTGCGGTCGTACTCTGCCGCCAGTGCGAATGCCGCTTCCAGCTCGCGCGCGTTGTGCGCCTTCGAAATCCCCACTGACGAACCCAGGTTGGCCGGCTTCACGAACACCGGGAAGGGCAGGGCGGCGCAGGCCTCGGCCACGTTCGCCGTCCCGCGCGGCAGCGCCACGAAGTCGACAACCGGCAACATCCGTTCCATGCAGACACGTTTGGTCATCTCCTTGTCCATGGCAACCGCGGAGCCCAGCACCCCCGCGCCCACGTATGGCAGGCCGGCCAGTTCCAGCAGCCCCTGCACTGTGCCATCTTCTCCGAAGGTTCCGTGCAGCACCGGGAACACCACGTCGATTTCCGGCTGCGCCTCCGGCTCGGGCAGGATGGGCCGCGGCGACCACTTGCCATCCTTGCCGATAAAGTATTCCAGAACCTCGTACTTGCCGGGATCGAGGCCGGCGATGATGGCGCGCGCCGAGCGCACCGACACCTCGTGTTCCCCGCTGCGGCCGCCGTATACGACCGCCACTCGCAGCTTCATAGGATGCGTTTTCCCAGTCCCGACATCACCATCTCCACCGCCAGATCGGCCGTGCGGTTCGATTCGTCGATCACCGGATTCACTTCCACCACTTCCATCGAAATCATCCTCCCCGAATCACAGATCATTTCCATGGCCAAATGCGCTTCCCGGTATGTAGCGCCCCCGCGCACCGGCGTGCCTACCCCGGGGGCATCCTTGGGGTCGACGAAATCCATATCGAGCGAAAGGTGGAAACCGTCGGTCGAGTCCGAGGCCGTGCGAATCGCTTCTTCCATCACCGTGCGCATGCCGCGTTCGTCTATGTCGCGCATGGTGAACGCCCGCACGCCCGAATCGCGCACAATCGAGCGCTCCAGTCGATCCACGTCGCGCAACCCCACGATCGCCGCGTTGGCGGCGCTGACCTTGGGCCGAAAGCCGAACAGGTCCACCAGCTCCGGCGCGCCGCGGCCCAGAATCGCCGCCAGCGGCATCCCGTGCACGTTGCCGCTGGGGCTGGACCCGGGCGTGTTCATATCGGCGTGCGCGTCCAGCCAGATCAGGCCGATGCCGCGTCCCTGGCGGCGAAAGTGCTGCGCCACGCCGCTCATCGTGCCCACCGCCACCGAATGGTCTCCGCCCAGCACCAGCGGCAGCCGGCCGTGCTCCAGCACCTCCATCACCTGTTGGCCCAGCCGCTCGCATGCGGCCGCGATCTGCGCCAGGTACTTGGCATGCGCGTCGCCCTCGGCGCAGCTCTCCGCCTGTTCCACTGCGATGTTGCCCAGGTCTTCGACCTGGTATCCAAGCGCCGCCACGCGCGCGTTCAGATTGGCCACCCGCAACGCCGAGGGGCCCATGTCCACGCCCCGCCGCCCCTGTCCTAAATCGAGCGGCGCACCGATCACCGCGATGTGCGAATGTCGCATATGAGAAATGTGCGGGCGCCCGGCCGCTTGCGCGCCGCCCGCGCCCCTACGCTTCCTCCAGCCGGTCGAAAACCCGCATGATCAGATCCATCGGGTGGACGATCTCCGGCTTCTCCTTCAGTTCCAGCACCAGTGGAAACTGCCCGGACTGGCCGTGGAACAACGCCATCGTCTGCTTCCAATCCACGGTTCCCCCTTCGCTCTCGAACGGGAACAGGTGCTGGTCGGTCTTGCCGTCGTTGTCGTGAATGTGCGTGGAGCGTATTCGCGGCTTCATCATCCGGAAAGCCGCCTCCACGCCCTCGTTCATGTTGGCATGGCCGGCGTCGAAAACGTAATTCAGCCCAATATGCGTCATTTCCTCGAACAGCAGAAGACGCTCCGCGCTCGAAAGCTCGTTGGGAATGTTCTCGAGCAGTATGTCCACGCCGCGCTGGCGCGCGAACAGGCTCAGTTCCTCCAGCGCCGCAAAGGCTGCGTCGAACTTGCGCAGGTCGAACTCCTCGCCGCTCACCCCGAGGTGCTGAATCAGGTAGCGGAAAGGAATCACCTCGGCAATCTCCAGCGCGCGCTTGATTTCATCCACCGTCTCCAGCCGCTTGCCCTTCACCGGTTCGGTAATCGTGATCACCGCGTGCGGCCCGGACCGGCCCCAGATCTCATCGGTGTACATGGGCGAGTGTACCGAGTGCAGCTTCAACTCCGAGTCGCGAAACCAATGGCCCAGCTCGGCGATCTGGGCCTTGTCGCGGTAGTCCAGGTGCTGCCGGGCGCAGTATATCTCCACTGCCGGAATTCCGGCCTGTTCGATGCGTTGCAGCGTCGCCCCGGTCAGCCGGTGATTGACGAACACGTGCGTCGAAAGTACGTGGTCCATGTTCTTCGTTTAGTCCTTTCGAGCCTAATATCCTCGCGCCGCGGCTTCGGTTCGCGGATCGGCCGCACCCGCGAGCCAGCCATCTTCCCACTGAATCGCCGCACAGTCGCCCATCGCGTTCACCCGCCGGATCTTGTAGCCGCGGCTCTCGAGCAGCGCAATCGTATCCGGCGAATAGCCCGGCTCCACGGCCAGCACATCCGGCAGCCACTGATGGTGGAAGCGCGGCCAGTTCACCGCATCCTGCACGTTCATCCGGAAATCGAGCACGTTCACTATCACTTCAAGCACGGTGTTGATAATCGTCGGCCCGCCGGGCGAGCCCAGCGCCAAAAACGGCTTGCCGTCCTTCAGCACCATGGTGGGCGTCATCGAAGAGAGCGGCGTTTTGCGCGGCGCAATCGCGTTGGCTTCGCCCTGCACCAGCCCGAACATGTTGGGCGCGCCCGGCTTGGCGGCGAAATCGTCCATTTCATTGTTGAGCAGGAATCCCAGCCCGGCCGCCGTCACCTTGCTGCCATAGCTGCCATTCAGCGTATAAGTCACCAGCGCCACGTTGCCCGCCCGGTCGGCGATGGAATAGTGGGTGGTTTCGTTCGATTCCTTCGCTTCCAATCGCGCTCTCTGCACCTCGCTGCTGGGCGTGGCGCGCTTCGGGTCGATCGACGTCCGAAGCTTCAAGAGGTACGCCGGATCCAGCACGCTCTCCGTCGGAACCTTCACGAAATCGGGATCGCCCAGGAGCTCGGCGCGATCGGCGAAAAAGCGCCGCATGGCCTCCGCCATGTAATGCACCGCTTCGGCCGAACCCGCTCCGCCCTTCTCGTAGCCGGTGCCTTCCAGCACTCCCAGCATTTGCAGAATGCCGATGCCGCCCGAGCTCGGCGGCGGCGATGTGACGATCTCGTAGCCGCGGTATTGGCCCGTGAGCGGTTGGCGCTCGATCACCGTGTATCCGAACAGGTCGGCTTCGGTGATCAGCCCGCCGTGCTCCTCGATGTCTTTCGCCAACAGGTGCGCGGTTTCGCCTTCGTAGAAATCGGTGGCGCCCAGCCGCTCGATGCGCTCCAGCGTGCGCGCCAGTTCCGGCTGCGCCAACACGTCCCCAGCCTGGTAGTACTTTCCATCGCGCAGGAAAATGCGCTTCGATTCCGCAAAGCGCCCCAGTCCTTTCGCGCTGGCCTGCAGCGATTCCGCCTGCGCATAAGACAGCGGGAACCCTTTCGCCGCCAGCTCCACTGCCGGCCGCACCAGCTCGGCCCATGGCCTGCCGCCGAACCTTTTCCAGGCGTATTCCAGGCCGCGCACCGTGCCCGGCACGCCGGAAGCGCGATAGCCGATGATGCTGTCCTCGGTCGGCTTGCCGGCGCTGTCCAGGTACATGTTGCGCGTTGCGGCCGCCGGCGCGCGCTCGCGGAAGTCGATGAATGATGTGCGTCCGTCCGCCATCCGCACCAGCATGAACCCGCCGCCGCCAATATTGCCCGCGGAAGGATGCGTCACCGCCAGCGCGAAACCCACCGCCACCGCCGCATCCACCGCGTTGCCGCCCGCTTTCAGTACTTCCAGGCCCGCGTCCGCGGCGTGGAACTCGCGCGCCACCACCATCCCGTGCCGTGCGCGCACCGGTTGCGCGCCCTGCGCAGAGAGCGCGACCGCAAGCAGCATCGGAATCAGCGTGCGCCGCATCAAGTTGATTCTAACGTGTATCGCGATCCGCATTCCCCGTTGCGCAGGTTCGCCACCGGAGGCTCAGCCGCGCCGCCGCTTCCATTCGAACAGCACGATGCCCGCTGCCACCGAGACGTTGAGCGACGAAATCTTCCCCGCCAGCGGAATCCGCACCAACAGGTCGCAGTGCTTCTTCACCTGCTCGTGCAAGCCTTTGCCTTCGCCGCCCAAAACGATCGCGGTCGGCAGCGAATACGCCACGCGGTCGTACGCTTCCGCGCCGCGCTCGTCCAGCCCGTAGATCCAGTAGCCGCGCTCTTTCAGATCTTCGAGCGTGCGGTTGATGTTGGTGACGCGCGTCACCGGCAGATGCTCAATCGCGCCTGCCGCGGCTTTCGCCGCCACGTCCGTCAGGCTGGCCGCGCGGCGCTCCGGAATGATGACGCCGCCCGCGCCCGCCGCGTGCGCCGTGCGGATCACCGCGCCCAGGTTGTGCGGGTCCTCCACGCCATCCAGCACCACCAGCAGCTCCGCCCGCGCCACTTGTTCGAGCTCGGCATACTGGCGCGCCGCACCCATCGCGATCACGCCCTGGTGCGCCGTGGTCCCCGCCAGCCGGTCGAGCGCCGGCCGCGGCTCGAAGCGCACCGGCACCCCAGCGCGTCGCGCCAGGTCAATCAGCTCCTGCAAACGCGGCCCGCCCGCGCCCTGCGCCACCAGAAGCTTTTCCAGCGGATGTTTGGCGCGAAGCGCTTCGCCCACCGGATGAATTCCGCTGAGGATCGGCATCACGCGCCCGGAAGGACCTGCAGGCCGTTATTGAACCGGTTGGTGAAGTTGGCCATCGCCGCCACCAGCGTGATCTCGACAATCTGCTCCTGGGTGAAGTGCGCGAACAGCGCTTCGCGCGATTCCGTGGCTGTCGCCGTGCGCGTCAGGTCGCGTGCATACGCGATCGCCGCGCGCTCGGCCGCGCCGAACGGTTTTTCATCGCCGGCCTGGAGCGCCCGCATATCATCGTCGGTTACGCCGGCCTTGGGCGCACTCGCCTTGTGTGCGGCGGTGCAGAAGGCGCACCGGTTGGTGTAGGAGCAGGTCAGGTACACCAGTTCTTTCACGCGCTGCCCTACCGAGCCGGGGCCCACAATCGCGCCGTACAGCGGCACAAAAGTCTTCAGCACCTCCGGCCGATGCGCCATGGCGCGGAAGAACGCGTTTGGCTTTTTCGACTTGGCCTCGAGACTGGCCAGAAATTCGTTTTGCGCGGGATCCGCGCCATGAATCGGAGTTGGCATAGCAACCAGTATACCGGTGGGGCATAATGTACCCTACCCGGGTGTGCGACATAAAAATGGTGGCGTCTTATTATTCCGAGGAAATCCGCTGGTATCCGAGCGAGTACGTACGCAAGGCAGCGGCGTCGAGCCCGCGGGCGACAGACAGTAGCCCACGGCGTGAGCCGTGTGGAATCTGGTTGCTCCCTACCAGCCCCGGAACGGGGCGGAAGACTGTTGGCGAAAGCCTCTTCCGCCCCGTTCCGGGGCTTGTCCTCA
>JBAVEN010000080.1:0-11168 GCA_049587755.1 Bryobacteraceae bacterium
ACCGTAAGCTGCATCTTCTTGCCTAGGGTGCCGCTGATGAACCCGCGGACGCTGTGGGCCTGCCAGGAGGTGGCTTGCATGATCTCGGTGAGGGTGGCACCCTTGGCCCGCTGCAGCAATGCCAGGACGGCGGCGGTCTTGCTGCCCGGGCGAACGCCCTCAGGCTTCGGCTTGGCGGCTTGCTTGAGCGCTTTGGTGGCCTTACGGGCCGGGGTCGTCTGCTTGCGCTTGGCTGTCGTGGGGGCCTTGGGTTGGCGGCCTTTGGCCCTTTTCTGGCTCTTGGTGGCGCCCTTGTTCGGGCTGGCAGTCTTCTTCGAGGAGGCCTTCTCCGGCGCGACGGTGGCGCCCTGTTCCGCAACAGCGGCGCCTGTTTCGGTGCCGGTGGTTGCTGCGTTCTCGGTGGTCATATTCGTTTACTCTCCTTCTGCGGTAATTACCGCGGTCACGACATCCATCACTCCAGTGCCCTCGGAAAGCAAGTGAATTCTGCCGGCAATCGACGATGGCGAAAGTCCGGCGATGGGCCAATGTCGCCGCGATCGAAGTTTGCTGGAAATCGTGATCTAGGTGACGAGGAGGAGGCAGAACATTCGGCTGTTAACCAACAGGCTGTAGGTTCGAATCGTGTTTGGGGAGCCAAACCCTCTGCCACGAACTCCCATTCCTTCCGGTTGACGCCCTGGCACCCTGGAATTTGCGGGAAATGGCCAATACTGCGCGAAAACGGGCTCTCTCCGGGGATGCCCAGAGAGTTGCCGACTAGCCCGGAGGTCGCTGCGTGGGGCCGTTTGGCGCCCGTATCTCAGACTCTCCGATAGGCTGCGCGTTTGGTTAACTGGCAGTTTTGCACTCTCCGATGCCGGCGCCAAAATCGTAGACTGGGGAGACTTGTAGACGGATCTCATGCGCGGACTCTTGTTGGCCACCGCGGCGGTGTTCGCCGGCGCGCTGGCGAGTGCGGCCCAGGGGCGCATCGACCTTGATGAGCTTCGACCCGCCAACCCGCCGCAAGGGCGCCAACCCAGCCGTTTGCGGGCCGCCGCGAGGACCCAGTAGATGGGGGCACAGCAGGTAAGGTTTTGCTTTATCCGGATGGATTCTGCGCAATCGACAATTCCAGCGGTCCAAGCAGATCCAGTTTCCGGACCACACTCCATTCCGCAGTTCTGCGAATTCTCTCTCTCCGACAGAAGTGAATTTGAACCCGAGCCCAGTCCCGGTGCGTTGCCGTCGTCAGAAGGAAAACCCAACCAGGAACTCTGCCTGATTTAGAAAGCTACGCGGCGGTTGGCCCAATTGAAAATGGTCGGGGGCCCAGCGAGTGTAGCGCACAGCTGGAGCAATTCTAATCTTGCTCAGATGCGTCTCCACGCCTGCGCCGACGGTGCCTCCGTAGTTGGATGGCGCCGCCGAATTCAGGTTCCCGGCAGCTCGAAAAGATGGCCCCAGTTCGGCGAATGGCCTCACGCGACGTGTCGAGAAAGTATACTTGGCCAGCACAGGGAACTCCCAGGTGACGACGGTAGCGGGCGACACGCTGTTGAGCGATCCATCGGGCAAGACTTCAGCGGACGTGTAGTTTAACGGCCGGTACAGTCCATTAACTTCCAAGGAGAGATGCAGCGGTAGACGCACCTCGACCATCGGCCCGACAATATAGTCCTTGGAGGTCGAATAGTAGCGTATAGGGATACTGGTCTGCCCAAAAACAGCAACGACTTCGTTCCCGAAATCGTTGGTGAGACTGCCCCCCCCGACTACGCCAAACGAGAAACGCTGCGCGGAGGCGCAGGGCACGACGACGAAAAAGTACACCGCAAGTACCAGCGGAATCAGCGGTATCCTAGCTGGTGCGGGTGAGTCAGGCCTGATGACGTGGGTACCGTCGCTCTTGAGTACGGTTATGTGGCTCGAACCTTGCTCAGTTACCTGCTGGAGCTGGTGGCGCCGTTGGGATTGGCACTGTACTGCCAGATGACACATATTCGCGCGGTTTCGCCCTTATGGAATCCTTGAGACACTGAACGCCGATGCGGCCTGGTCCGGGGGAATAACACGCAGCGCAACCGTCGCCTTGCCGTTCTCTTCCAGATCAATACCGGTGGCGAAGGGTTCTATGGCACGGAGCACATTCGGGTCCTGCACTGCTGAAGGATCAAGCGAAGCAAAGGCGTACGCGCGGTAATGACCAGGCCGCAGATCCTTCACCGAAAACTCGCCGTTTGCATCCGCGCCGCCGAAGCGAACGCCAGAGCCATCGGGCGCTAAGTCATCTGGAACGAGTAGAAAGTATCCTGACACCACGCTCGGCGCCGCGGAACCCTGTGGCGCTTCAATGGTGCCATTGACCTCAGCTGCACCGCTGCGCAAGACGATTTCCATCTCGCCACCACCGCCTGGGACGTCAAACAGTTTATCGGCGATATCCGCGAGCCCGAAACGCGCGGACTTAAGGTACGATCCTGACGGTACCCGAAAATGCACAAGATATTTGCCCGCGCTAACGTCCTCGATCACGAAGGCTCCGTCCGGTTGAACGTTCGCGGAGAAGTTCGGTGCGACAAGTGCGTCGATCGAAATGAGCTGTAATTGGACATCGGACAGGTTCGGCTGGTCCGCACCTTCGAACCTTACCCTCCCGCGTACTGACACTGGTGGCGTAACGCTTAATACAGCATCATCGACGTCTTTGTCTCCAACCTGGAAAACCTCGCGACTAACATTGTGTGTCCCGCCAGACACTACCAGATATGTGACCTTGTAAGAACCAGGAGGCAAGCCGGCAAACTCGAACGTGTGGTCTCGGCGAACGCCTCCACCGCCAGCTACGAGCGAAGTGGCGTCTTCGTCTTCTGGGGAAATGCTGATAGCACCAAAATCCGCTTCGCGCCGATCCCCTAGAACCTTTCCCCTGAGCCGGTGGGTAGGGATCTTCTGAGCGTGAATGTCTACATCCTGCACATCCGAGCCAACTCCGACCCGAATCGGAACGGCCAGCGTGAACAAGGTCGCGGCTGGGTAGAACGTCCTCACGACTTGCGGAGCGTTACTCTCCTCGCCCTTCTGGTTCGCAGTTGGACTATTGGCGCTAGCTGGCTGAAAAACGACGTAGTAGGTTCCAGGGGCAAGATTCGCGAGCCGAAACTCGCCGAGATCGTTAGGGCGGCCGCCCGCTACTGGAACGTTGCGAAAAGCCCCTCGGATCCAGACCCGTAGCATCGCCCGAACCGAGCCCGAATCCACCGGCTCGCCGTCGGCGTCCGTCACCTTTCCTGAAATTGTCCCCTGCGGGCTCAAGGAAAAGCTCAACTCCTTATGGTCTTGTGGGTGGACGTCCACAATCGCACCGGTTTCGGTGGGAGTCGATGCTCCGTAGCTAGTTTCCAGGTAACCGTGTTTCCTCCCAGAAAGCCGGTACCGTCCGGCTTTGACGGTCCCAAAGCAAAAGTCTCCCACCTTGTCCGACATTGCCGAGTATTGAGCGCGGAGTCCGCCGGCCGAAATACTTAGTTGGCCCCATTGGAAGTCGGCGTAAGCGTCCATCGCGCTGTCCACCGTGCTCAGCTCGATTGTGGCCCGACTCACTGGCGTGCCGGTGCGCATACTCGTGATACGTCCCGCGAGCACACACGCATGATCGCCTCTCGTGCCGCCTCCTGACCCTGGTATTTTGGCATCTTGGCTCGCGGCAACAGCGGCCAAAAACACGATGGCGCATGCGAGCAGACCCATTTCACCAAAAACGTATCTCATATTGCCACCTACAAGGAGATGCGGATCCCCAGGTTCCTGCGTTCGCCTCCAGGTTGGGTTTCACCGAAGAAGCCGACCCGCCATGACACATTGCCCCTTTTTGACAGGTCAGCTCCAGACGCGCCCCTTCCGTCCGCGCCTACTCGCAGAGTTGCATCGTTCTATAGTAGGTCTTGCTGCTGCCGAACGCCGTGATCGCTGGGCCTCCCGCGCCTTGCGTCCACGTGCAAACGCCCGGGTCCCATGCTACATTTGCCTCGAATCCCCAGTCCTGGTAATTGAGGCCTACACCGGGGGTCCCGATAATCACGATGTACCCTTCCGAATAGCTGGTGCTGTTCGTATCGTACCCTTGGTTGAAGCCCTGATTGTTTGTGACCTGTACGTACAGTTTGCCCACGCCTCCGGAATCCTCATGGTTGCCGCCCGGACCTTCCGGGCTGCAATAGCCTGCCCCGTGATATGGACTACACGCCTCATAAATGATGCAGGTGTTCGAGGTGTAACTTGCGCAAAGATTAGCCGGATAGTCTTTGCCGGTGGTAGCTGGAGCGTACGGGCCCCAGTTCTGTGCCGACGCCGTCAGGGCCATCATGCACAAAAGAAAAGCGAGCAGCGCGAATCGATGTTTCATTTTTTACTCCTTAATTACAGATTTCCACACCTGAAATCCTGTCTCTAACTGATTATATAAAGGTCGCCCCCTATGTCAAGGTCTATTTCTTGTAGCGTCAATCTTTCACGGTGCATTTCACAATATACACGGCGACAACGTTGATTCTATCCACATGTCCCCTCGGCGAGGATTTCAAATAAGTGATGATAATCGAAACAGTACTCCCGCTATGACTGAATGAACGTCCGCCGAGTGCCTACGATACTGCCGATCGGGACTTCCTCGCTGAGTGGGCGCGCCCTGGACAAGTCGATCGGTATCTTACTCATTCCAAGTGATTTCGGTAGAACTCGGCAGCAGGTGCTTTTGCGTGTGTAACTGCAAGTGAGGTGGGACCTTCGCCGTGAAAAAAGGATCCCGTTATTTAATTAGGAGTTGTTGCAACGTGATTGCTCCTGCTCTTAAAGAAAACAATGAGAGCAAGACGGCGCCGAACCGTAATTGTAGGCCTCGTCCTGTATTGTTTGATACAAAGTACAGTTATTAGGCCCTGTCAAGAATTATCGCCGTGCACGCCGCACAAGACCGGCGCGCGCTTGACCGCTCCGGGCAGACCATCCCTCGGGAAAGGCCTTTGGCTTCCAACCACCCTGCGACAAAGAATTCCCCACGTATAATAGAATACAATTGCCGAAATATTAGACGTTGACAACGTCGCTCTAATGGATCAAGCTCTTAAATGGTAATTAGCAACTTCACCCGTAGGACGGCACCCCGGATGAGTGTTGTAACGGCTAGTAGGCATTTGGGCGCTCCCAACCTCACCCCTTGCTGCCCTGGTTCGAAATCTAAAGAGGTCAATTGCCAATGAAGCGAGCACTTATCACCGCGCTCACGAGCGCTATTGTCTTCAGTATTTCAATGTTGGGCCAGACAATTCCCGGCACCAAGTTGGGAGGGCTTGTGCTTCCAGGAAATACATGGAACCAGCACCCTTTCGCGATCTTTGATTCAACGAGCAATGTTTACAGGTATTACTGGAGCTGCGGCAATACAGACGGTATCTGTGTTGGTCAAGTTACACTTTCCGGAGTCTCCTCCTACCTGGGCCAGGCGGCCACAGTCAATTCCCAGGTCTGCGACCTACAAGACCCTGGCGTTGTGAAGTTCAACAACACATACTACTTGTACGCCGAAGGGGATCAGCACGGCCCTTCGGGAGATGGTTGCCTCACAAACAACGAGCATGCTGCCATATATGGGTTCTCTAGCTCTGACGGCGTCCACTTCAGTGCTCTGAACAACGGCAATCCAGTCCTCCAGTTGCCGCCCGATGCTCAGTTGTGTTGGACGTGCTACACTGGCCACGGCCTCGCTGGTCCCACTCCTGTCGTTATGGGGTTAGGCACCTCAAATCCCTTCATCCGATTGTACTATTGGTACCAAGCACCAGGATATGGCCTCATATCCAATGGAAATGGAATCGAATCCGTCGACTCGACCAACGGAGAAACGTTCGTTAGCTGGGGCAATCCAGGCAGTACAGAGCGCGTCATCCTGACGCAAGGATACTGGCAACAAGTGAAGCGAGTAGGCCTTTACGGTGACTATCCGATGGTCATGACCGTCAATAACGGGGGAGGCAGCTATACGCTAGTCAGCAGTGGCTACAGCGATCAGTACTGGACGTGGGAAAACGGCAACCAGCCATTCTCTGTTACTCCTTCGGCTGGCTATGCTCCCCATCTCGAGAGCGATGTAACGGGCCTTCTCCTGGACACGAATAGCACCCCTGTTACGGTTCCCAAGCTTAATAGCGGCGAACAGCTGAATCTGGACTGGGATAATGGCGCCACTTTAGGAAACTCTTTCATATACCGAGGTTCCACAACCGGGTTGAACCTGTTTCCTGATTTGAACAAAGATCCCGCACCGTGGATTAACGAGTTTATTCCAAGTAGCTATCCAAATAACCAGGGGGTCCAGCAGACATTCTATGTTCAGGGTGAGGATTATGCTAGTGGGTCTGCAATCACATACCTCCAGCCGTTTCTCAGCAACAGCTCAAACCTGAGCAATTTGACAAACAGCTGCCACGTGTTGTACGCATCGAGCAATAATACACTGTATCTGGACAGCTCTGCGGGGAACTTCAGCTGGGTTGGTTCGCAACCTTTTGGCGGATCTTGGAGCGGGTCAAATAGCAATGGCGTCTGTCAGGTGAACTCTTGGTCGACCTCCGTTAGCGGCAATTACCTGACACTCACCGTGAACTGGACGTTTCTTCAGAATTTGACATGGTGGGAGTTTGCGAGTGCGACGAACGCTACAGGCAATTCACCTTGGCTAACCAACGGTCTCACATGGATCTATTAAATGAGTTGATCGTTTAAGACTAACTTTCAAAGGACAAACCTATGACTCGGATCTGGATTGCATTTGTCGCATTCGCTTTATCCTTGCCCGCGCAGAATACGGGAATAATCTCCGGGACGCTCAATAGCGGCGGCCACCCAGTCAGTGGTGCCTCCGTCGCTGCGTATCTTCAAGCGTCGGAAACGGGCGGGAAGTTTGCTCCGGTCTTCAACGCGCTGACTGGGGCCGATGGCTCCTTTGTGATGAATGGAGTTCCCGCCGGCAAGTATCTTCTGTGCGCGGAAAAGGCGTCAGCGGCGCTACTCAATCCGTGTTTCTGGTCAGCTACGCCCAGCACAGTCACGGTTGCAGGCGGAGGAAACGCCTCAGTAGAGCTGACGGCACAAACCGGCGTCTCGATGATCATTCGCGTCAATGATCCCAACGGCCTGCTTGCCAGCGATCCGAGCGTAGACGACATCCTCGTTAGCGCCAAGACCGCCAGCGGGCTCAATATTCTTGCGGTGTTAGCATCGAAGGACAGCTCCGGCAGAACGATGGCGGTGCTGGTTCCACAGGGCGCACCGGTGAATCTCATGATCTATTCGTCGAGACTCTCACTCACAGACAATAATGGCGATTCGTTCGCCACGCCCAACGTCGCCGTTGCGGCGACCGCGCCCGGCGGCCCAACGGCGGAGGCGGCAAGCTCAGTGGCAAGCTCGGCCGCCCTCACGGTTACGATTCAGGGAAAGAAATAGTCCCGTTTCTCCCGGTCTCCCGCCCCATGCAGGTAACGCGTTGTGTGGCTGCTCTGCGTCATGCATCAAGAACACCGCGCACGTCCGACATTCCGTCCGCGAGAGCTCGACCAGTTGGCGCAAGCTCGATAGTAGCGCCGGCACCTGGGTTCAGCCAAGGAGAATTTAGAATCTGGTGTAGAGTACCTACCGCCTCCCCGCCCAGGTCGAAGTCGGCAAAGCCGGCAATAGTGGGTATTTTATCCCGGCACTGACATTCCGGCGGGGTCGGCGATTTCAACCCAGACTGCAACCGTATAGCCACATGTCTAGCATCTGATCGATGTGACGCACGCCCTGAGCTTCAAAGTACCGAGTGAGCGCTTCTACGCACAGGAAACTGGTGCTAGGCCGCGGGCATGATCTCGGGACTGTTTTTCGGACTGGCGTTTGGGGTTGCCGGAATCGGGGCTGCGCTTCGCGGCCGGATGGCCGACGCCTTCGGCATCGAGTTGGTCTATTCGCGCGTGCGCGTTTCTGCCCGCCATCGGCCTTCTGACGGCGTTCCTGCCGAACATCGAGCCGCAACGGCTGGGCCGGGAAAACAGCCGTTGCCGATCCTCTTGGACCGTCGCACGCGGCCAGGCACAACCGGCCTAGAGGTCCGCAAGCGCGATTGGTTCACTTGGCAAGATAGTTATGCCCCCGGACGGTTATGCTGCCTTCGGCCAAGGGTCTCTCGGATTAGCATGATTTGCTGTGCCCCCACGAGCACGACGGCAACGGTGGCCAGAGCAAAGATGATTCCCCAGGGCGAAAGCGCAACGGCATCCAGGTTTGCCGCTAATGCGCCCCGCTGATGGCCATAGAGCCCTGCCAGCCCGGCTAGCGATGTGCGCTCGGCATAGCCGCCATACAGGGGGATTAACTTGACGAAATACGTTGCGGCTAATACGTATCCGAACATGAGGACCAGGGCAACCGTCACGAACCTGCCGAGGCGTGGCCATCGGGATGCGCCAAGCAAGGCCAAGCCCATTAGAGGAGCCAACAAGACCTGCGAGTACCACGGACTTGGACCACCGGCAGCACCGTGAGTATAGACGTTGCTGGCAACCGTGGCATATCCGAGGGCGATTACGAACAAAGCGCAGTACGAAAAGGTGATCCACTCGGAGCGCACATGGCGACTGGCGGCCCACAGGAGCAGGGCAACCAAGCATGCGCCAATCATCAGGTTTAGCGTGTTCGCCGAGAAGGTCAAGAAGCTGTTGTTGCCGGTCCAGAGCGAGGCCCGGACACTCGACGAGGTGACTGTCGGCCAATCCAGCGTGGGAGCGGCGCGCAAGACCGCGGGCAGGTTCACGCCGGCTCGTGACTCCTGCGTTCCGGTGAGGACCCCATACCGGACGAGATTCCGCACATACCAGGGGCCGGCCAATCCGGAGAGGACCAGCGATGAGATCGCGAGTTCACGCCAGCGTCTTCGTAGCACGCACAGGCCCAGTAACAGGGGGACAAAGGCGAGGAAGTATGCTTTAGTCAGCAGGCCCGCCGCGAGAACAACAGAGGCAATTGCAGCGCGGCGTGGGCTTGGATCTGCGTCGAGGCGGTTCAAAGCGACGAGGGTCCAGATCGCGATAGGCACCGCCAGCCAATCATTTCCGACGTGGGCTAAGGTTGCCCATATCATTTGGGAGGAAAGCAGGCAGAATAGAGCAGCGGCCTTGTATGGATCACGGATCCCGATCTGCAGGAAGAGCCGCTCCGCGCCGCTCAATAGGAGCAGCGCCCCTGCCATCGCGGCGATGATCCGCAAGATCGCGATCCGCAGTGGAAGCGAGACGCGAGACAGGAGGCGCTCCGGAAGGGCCAGCAGCATGTACGCCAAGGGCGGATGGTGCGCTTCATAGTTCAAGAATTCCGAGGGCTGCCACCGCAGGTCCGCTGGAATACGATGCAGCAGGCGCCGAGCTTCCGACCTTTTCGAGGCGGGCCATGAGAAATACTGGGCATACGACGTGACTTGCGGCAGGTTTTGCTTCACCACGTGACTTGCGGGTGCGAGGAGAATGGATGCTGCCACTTCGCGGGATAGCCGCGATGTGCGTGGGTCAGCCAAGCCTTGCCAATTAGCCAGCTGCTGTACGTACGCGAAATGGAATGGCTCGTCGAAACCTTCCCAGAGCGGCAACAAGACGCTGTAGAGTACCGCGCTAACCAGAGCGTATGAGACGAGCAGAAAGCGGTTGTTCACTGTCCTCCCATCACCGCTCTTGTACCCCTATTACGACGAATCATCTGACACCTCTTCTGCAGGCCAGCTGCTGGTGTCCTCGAAGCTGCCGACGGCCTCTTCCATTTTAGATGGCGGAGCGAGGGTACGTCTAAGTTTTCATTCGCGTTAAACTGCTACTCTTGTCTGCCCCCCCACCGAAAACCCCGAAAGTGGTGTGGCGTCAGCGTTCCATAGCGTGCCCGTGGGATTTGCTCGTGGCATGAGCCTTGGCATGCTCGGGTTCGCCGCCCGGAGAGATTCCCTCGATACAGCGCTCCACCGCTCGACCGATCAGGCTTCGAAGTGGCATCGGGTTCGGCTGGCGCGGCTGTGTCGGACTACCGATATGGCGCGATATCGCTCAGGAGAAAGGCCGCCGTCACTACCGCTCCGATCGGTATCATTCTACGGTTTGCCGACTTTACGGCCATCTGATTGGGGCTCGGGCTCACCGAGCGGGGCTCCAACAAGGAACCGAAGAACTTTGATCAGAGTCTCTTTCCTTTGGCGTCGGTGCAAGGTGAATCGCCGATCGAGGGGAGCCGGTTATTGTGCGGCTCGGTGATGCGCGCTGGAACCTGGCGGCACCGCACGTAGCTTTGATCCTAGCGCTGATGTCGGCGTCATGACAAAGGTGTGCGGCCGGGGGGAAATCCACCGTCGCAGAACTCAGGCGGCTGGATGCGGGGCCTGCAATCCATTGCGGAATGAGCGCGAAGGGGGACGCGCCGCGAAGCATTGCATTTCGGAGCCCGTTGACCTATATTTGCTACGGGCCGTAATCGTGGCTGCAGTTTTGCACTACGGTCTGCGATACCGCTTCCTGGGCAGTCTTGATGCTGTGTTCGTGAAAGTTGCCGTTGGCTGGCTGATGTGTACCTCGCGCCGGCCATTCTCGGCTCGGCTACGGAGGCAATGCTAAACGTGGTCACGTGGAAGTCGCTGGACAAGGTATTCGCCAGCCGGCCAACAGTCAAGAAGGGTGCACCCGGTGTCCCCAAGGCTGCGTGATCGCGCGTAGACCAAAAAGGGCACCAATTTAGGAGCGGGCAGGATTGGCCGTGGGGACGAGGGATATTCCGTTACTCCAGAAGCCCGCATAGCGATTTCGAGCAGACCACCAGTCGGCAGCCATCGTGCGGGCCGCCGCTCCAGCGCTCCTGGGGAGGACAACCACGCTAGATATTGTTCTCGTTGATGACCAGAAGCAGGCGGGGACCATTCACTTGCTTGATCCATAAAGCGAAACCGGGATCGCAGGCAACTCCGGATTCCAGGGAAACCACCTGATATTTTCTAGGGGGCGCAATGCGAGGATTGGCACCCGGATTCCCTCCAGCGCGGTAATTGATCAATTCGTTTGGGTCTTTGACGACTGAGGCCCTGCCGAATCCCGCGACGTACTGTCCACCGCGCTTGATCCTGA
>JBAVEN010000081.1:0-84015 GCA_049587755.1 Bryobacteraceae bacterium
GGTCCGGACCGGCGACATCATGGACACTTTGAACCGGCGACATCATGGACACTTTTGTTTGTTCTTTGGCTCGCAAACTGGGCTTGAGGCTAAAGCCGATGCCCTGGAAAGCGAGAAGTACTTTGGACGAACGAAAGGTGTTCCTTGAGGAATGGCGCAAGCAAGAGACGTCGTTTGCTGAATTGTGCCGGGAGTTCCAGGTCTCCCGGCAGACGGGGTACAAGTGGCTGGGGCGCTACGAGGCAGAGGGAGAGAGCGGGTTGCAAGAGCGGAGCCGCGCGCCGCATCACAATCCACAGCAAATGAGCGAAGAGGTGCGCGAGGCGATTCTGGCGCTGCGCCAGAAGCACGGGCGGTGGGGGCCGCGGAAACTGCGGGTCCTGTTACAACGCCAGCAGCCGGACCGGACATGGCCAGCCCTGAGCAGTATCGGAGAGTTACTGCGACGCGAGGGATTGGCGCACCCGCGGCGGAAGCGCCGGCGGACCCCACCGAGCACGGCGCCTCTGCAACACGCCGAGGCTCCCAACCAGGTGTGGTGCGCGGATTACAAAGGTTGGTTCCGCTGTGGCGATGGTGCGCGGTGTGATCCTGTAACCATCACCGATGCATTCAGCCGTTATCTGTTGCGCTGCCAGCAAGTGGAGCGGACGGATGAGCCTCGCGCCCGAGCCGTTTTCGAGGCTGCCTTTCGGGAGTACGGTTTGCCGGAAGCCATGCGGACGGACAACGGGCCGCCGTTTGCCACTCCCGCTCCGGGCGGTTTGAGCCGGCTGTCGATCTGGTGGATTCGCCTCGGCCTCCGGCATGAGCGGATCCAACCTGGTTGTCCGGAACAAAACGGCCGGCACGAGAGGATGCACGAAACTTTGAAACAGGAGACCGCCTCTCCACCGGCAGCCAACTTGCGCAAGCAACAAGAGTCGTTCCACCGGTTCCAACATCAATACAACCAGGTTCGACCGCACGAAGCACTGGACTACAGCACTCCCGCCGAGCACTATGCGGCTTCGGCGCGGCGCTACCCAGAAACGCTGCCGGAAATCGAATACCCGGCGGGAATGCGGTTGCGGCGCATCTCGGAACGGGGGCAAATGGCCTTCCAACGGCACCAGGACATTTTTGTGAGCAAGGCGCTGGCACACGAGACGATCGGGCTCTGGCAGATCGAAGAGGGTCTCTATGAGGTATATTTCGGATCTCTCCTGTTGGGCTGGGTGGATAGCCGCGAGCTCTGTTTTGTCGCGGATCGCGCGCCCGCGTGGCATACCGGCGGATCGGAATTCCCAGATGACGGCGAAAAATAATTCGGAAGAAGAGCTTTTTCAGATGGGGACTCCGTCCCCAAGCCCCTGGGATTTTACGCTTTCGCGCCAGGATTGTTTTTTGGATGGGGGCGAGCTGCGCTCGCCCCCGCAATCCCGGCTGCTGAGTCGGCGCTCAGGTTGCGTCCCCGCAGAGCCCTATCCTCCGCTCAGGTACTTTCAGGCTATCGAAAACGCGGCCACCGCAGTGTGCGACATCTACCCAAGGGTGGGAAAATGAAACCGAGCAAGGACGCACAAAAGTGTCCATGATGTCGCCGGTCTAAAGTGTCAACCATGTCCCCGGCCGGACACAACACGCATTCTGAGGGCTTCGGCCCCTGTCTGCTGGCCAGGGGCTAAAGCCCATAAGGTTCAACCCGTTCCGGCACGGCTGAAGCCGTGCCCTGATACAAGGCCTGTTTTTTCTTGGTCCTCCGTTGTGGAAGTGCAACTTCGCCGAAGCTGACTTCGGAATCCGGGTTCAGCCGACACGGTTTTTCTGCTGCCGTCCATTCCGCTTTTTCGTTCTCCTCCAGCCGAGCACCGCCGCCACCAGCATCGCCGCCAGACTCATGGCGCGCGTGGCGCGGTGTTCCCAACCTCCTGTGTAACGAAGCGAGATTCGGCAAGGTCCGAGGCAATCGGGCTCAATCACCATTTGTCCGAAGGCATCGCCGAAGACCCGCTGCGGCTTGCCATTGGCCCATGCCTCCCATCCCCGCTCGTAAGTGACCTGAACAGCGATCACCTGTCCTGGGCTAACAGTTGCGTCGATCTCCGCTTCGCTCAGGTTTTTCCATCGGAACGGCGCCGGCGGCAAAGCCGGATCTTCCAGAGCCGCAACATAGGCCTCGACCGGCGCAATATCCAGGCCGTGCACAGGGGTCCGGGTGACTATTGCAGAAGCGGGGATGACGTGCGCCAGCGAGCTGGAGCGGGCCGGCACTTCATAGATCGAGCCGGCCTGGGACCGCCACAGCAGCGGAAGGATGCCGTCGAACTTGCGCGGGTGTACCAGGCCGCCCTTGGAAGGATCGTTGTTGCCAGGCACCGAGATCAGGTGCGTGCCGAAAGCTTTCAGCCAGAAGATGGAATACTCGGTATCGCGGTCACCGGCATTCATGCCGCTGTAAATGGTGAAACGCACGATGGGAAGGAAGGTGTTTACGGTATGTTGATCGTGCCCTCCCATGAGCTGAGGATTGTCGGTGAAATCGTTGAACCAAAAGCTGTCCGCTCCGGAGATGAAGGCTCGCTCGCCTGGGCGGTGCGCGTCCAACCACCTCGCGATCCGGTAACAGCTCAAGCCGCCAGGATCTGCCGGGCGGATCAGGTCGCGAGCGAAGAGCGCCGCGTGCACAATCTGGAAGGCGAGGGCGGCGACGACGACCGCCGACAGCGCGAAACGCGCGCGCGCGGGAATGCGGTCGAGAATCGAGGCGGCGGCAAACACGATGGCGAGCGGCAGCACCAGATCCACGTCCAATTGATAACGCGTAGGCTGCGGAATGATGGCCGCATTGCCCAAGTAGCCGCTCATGACGATGGCGGTGGGCGCATATCCCAGGAGAAGAAAAAAGCGAAGGTACGAAGACGCCCTGAAGATCCGCAGGGCAAGCCAGAGCAGCAGAAAACCGCCGGCTACCAGGGCGAGCGCGACCCAGGTGCGCCCCGTGTACCGGTAGTCGCCGCCGGTGGTGGCCGCATTGGCGTGAATCGCGCGGATCATGGCCGGGCTCAGCCAGGGCGAAATCCAGCAGTACGTCAGCGCGGCGATTGCCGCGACGGTGAGCGGCGCCCTCCACCAGGGACGTTGCGGAAAGGCCATTAACCAGCACACCAATGCCAGCGCCAGCATCACAATCCCAAACGCATTGCTCAGCACCACACATGCGGCCGCACCGCCGGCCAGCAATTGCCATTTCACCCGGCGCGTGGTGAGCGCGCGCGAGAAGCAGACTACCGCCACCGGGACGAGCGCCAGAGCGGCCGTGTGAGGAGACTCACCATAGAAGACCAGGCATTGCAGGCGCCGCAGATTCAGCGCGCCACCGGCATCCACGGCAATTGCCGGCACCAGCAACGCGGAGGCCGAGACCGACGAGTATGTCAGCGCGGCAATCAGGCTCGCGCCCCACCGCCGGCTGAGTTCCAGGGCCATCCAGAACACCGCCGGCGCGCTGCCCAGGTAGATGCCCGCCGTCACGATGTGAAAGGAGCGCGCCGCGGAAAGCCGCGTCAGCAAGCTGAATCCGGCCACCAGCCAGTGAGTGAACGGCAGGTAGGCGCACTCAAAAGGCAGACCGCCGTTCCAGAACGGCCACCATTGCCATTGACCCGGATACTTGGCCATGATGCGTGGAATCGCAATGAACGTGCCTTCGATAGAGCCCGTGTAGGCCGAGTACTCCACCCCGAAGAGCTTCGCCACAATGGCGAGATTCACCAGGAGCAGCAGAAACACCGACAGCCTCACATACGAAGTGGGCGCCTGCGCCTTCGTGGTGGACTGGCTGTCTGGCATAGTCATTCCGCGGCCTGTGAATTGGCGTCGGGAAACTGTTACTAGGGTCGCACGCTGGCGGAGGGCGTGGAGATCAGGGGCTGCCGAATCACCGGGTAACGTCCGCTCCCTCACGGTCGCGGCTCCGAATGGCGTCGGGAACGAAAGGCGCTCCGGCCGTCAGTAGCCAGACGTGTGCAGCCCAGCAACGGCAAGTGCGGCGATCACGCAGTAGACGCCAAAGAGATGCCACCGTCCGCCTTCCAGCCACCGGCTGAGCCATTTCAATGCGACCAGACCGGCTAGAAATGCAAAGACCGCTCCAAGCAGGCTGGGCGCAACGGCAGAAAGCAAATTGCTCGCGCCGGTGGTTGACTGAACGTGGACAAGTCTGATGGCTTCACGAGCGACCGCCGGCGGCGTGAGCACGACCGCAAGCGCAAAGCTGAACGCTTCGGCACGGGACTTTGAAACACCAGCCAACATGGCCACCGAGATGGTCGCGCCTGAACGGGAAAAACCTCTGAACGGGAGACAAATGGCTTGCACGGCGCCGATAAGGCAAGCCTGGCGGGAGCTCACTTCCGGAGGTTCCGTAACCGATCCGGCCCCATTCCGCCTGGCGAATATACCGGCAATCAGGATCAGCACACCGACTAACGCCAGGGCGGGAGCGATAATCTCCAGGTGGCTAAACAGATCCTCGATCTGCCCTCCTTCCCCGTCACGGAGTGCAGTTCTTTCAATGATCTTGACGATGGCTTCGCCGATCGCTCCGGTGAGCGCGGTGGCTGAGATAATGTTCACTGCTACGCTCTTGAAAGCGGCTCTGCTCTGGAAATAGATACTGCGCCACTGGCGCCAAAAGTAGACGACGACGGCAAACATGGTGCCAGTGTGCAGCATGACGAGTAAGAGAGTCATAGGCGGCGACGACGCATCGAGCCCCATCAGTTTTTCGGCTACGACGACGTGCGCCGAGCTTGACACCGGCAACAATTCGGTCAACCCCTGCACGATGGCCAGGACGATGACTTGCAGCAGAGACATGTTTTGAGTGTATCCATGACCAGACGGATCGGTGCAGGTTTTTCGATGAATGCATCAATCAGATAAAGGGAGAAGGGGCCGCAGCGCCGTCCTGCAGCCTAAGAGCTTCGAACGTGGCCAATTCGAGGAAATCGTCAGCGCCGACACTTCTCGAGAGAACCTCCTCAGCCTGTCCACCGCCTTAAAAATGGAAGCCCAGGGATGCGGTGATGGCGCGCGGGGTGACGTAGTGGGTGCCGCTGAAGGTCGATAGGAAATTGTACAGCGCGTCTTTGTTTGTCAGATTGACCACGGTCAAACGGGCGCTCCACTTATACCGGTCGCCGCCGAAGATGTTGTCGTGGCCAATGGCGACGTCGAAGAGGCTGCGCGGCGCGATGCGCGGCGGGTTGGTGTCGTCATTTTCCAAGCCGGCCTCTGGGATCTTAAGCAGCGTGGACCCATACTGCGAGGCGGGGCAAAGGCCGGTGGGGCTGATCGGCGTGGTGGTGGTGGCATGGACACTGCCGCAATAGAGGCCCGCCTCGAACTGCTGGTCCGGCGTCAGGTTCGAAACGTCGACAATAGAGTCTGTCCCGTCCGGCCCATTGGCGCAACTGCCGCCGGCGCACGGCACGGGGCCGGCAACGAGGCCGCTGTCATACCTCCAGTTGAAGCTGAGCCACGGGCCTTTCTTCCAGGGCTGATATTGGACGTGCGTGGTCTGGTTGAAGTTTTCGTCGTGGTCGATGCGGAAGACCGTGGCGCCACCCGGCGTGGCGCCGATGCCGCTGATCTGCGGCGTGAAGAACCGCGCCGCCACGTGGGAGAAAACAAGATACGCAGTCAGCCCGTGGAAGTTCGGCATGCTGGCGCGGACCGCATAGCCAGGGATCTTGGAGCGCTCCCACTCAATGGGAAAAGTGATCGGTGAGTTACCGAGCACGCTGAAGTCATAAGCTCCGTGGGTATATTTCCAGATATATTCGCCGTCGATCACCAGGTATTTTCCAAAGGCCTGCTCGAAGCCGGCGTGGAACTCATTGCGCCATCCCGGGTTTAGCGGGGCGGTCTCGCAAGGCCCCACGGCCGACATGAGGGCGTTGACTACCGGATCGTTGCAGCCCAGGCTGGAAAGAATCAGGTTTTCATTGAAAGGCGTTTCCAGCGAACGCGCATAGGAAACCCGAAGCACTGTTCCGGTCGGCTTGATATTGTAAGCAATTCCCAGACGAGGCTCCGGCTGGGTGGCGGTGGTGATGCCGTGGTAGATATCGCCGCGTATTCCCAGGTTGAATGTCCAGTGCTTGAGGGTGATGCTGTCTTCCACAAACAGAGCCACCTCACGGATGTCCGCGTGCCCGTAATAGTGATACAGGCCGCTGGTGGAACTCGGGCAACCGTCGGAAGCCGGCAAGGGTCCTGTCCGGGTGAGGTCATAGCACCCCAATAAAGGATTAAATGCGGGATTCGGCTGCAGCGCGCCGGTGCACTGCGACGGATCGGTCAGCGAAGGGAGCGTGTCGGGGCTTCCGTCGGCATTCAAGCAGACCGCGTTGCTGGTGGGATTGACCAGCCCGAAGGCGTCTTGCTCGGTGAGGATGGTGTCCTGATAAGTGACGCCCGCCTTGATGTTATGGACACCCTTGTCGTATGACACACTACTGCGCACGCCGAGATTGGTGAGGCGGCGATTCTGGCCGATGGTCTGCGACTGAAGATCGGGGACAAAGTCCGCGAAAGGATTGGCGCTCGGGTAATAGTTGTATTGATCCTGCCGCGCGAAGGTGCCGAACGTGAGCACGGTGTGCGGATTGAGCAGGCGGGTCCAGGCGGGTGCAATGTTGAACGTGCGGATTTGGGAACGCTGGTCGGACGGACCGACGGGAACGCCGTTGGGGCCAAGGCCTCCGTTATCGACTACCAGCCCGGACCATGCGGTTGCGTTTTGTGCGTCGAACGAATTCGGCGTCTGAAACCAGGAACGGGTGAAGCCGAAATTCATATTGAGGGTGTCCGATTGGGAGGGCTTGAGGTCGACCCGATCGAAGAAGTTCTCTTCATTGCCGCGATCATGCATGACCGTGAGTTCCGGCCCGTCCAGGAATCGGCCGCTCTGGAGGCCGTTGGCGGCGATAAAGTTGCCCCACGAGTTGCCGCCATAAGCGAGATTGAAACCGCCTCCGCCGGTTCCGAAGCTGCCGTAGGAGGCATCGATTTCGCCATGCGGCTGCGTCACGCCCATACCGGAGCGCGTGGTTGCCACGATCACCACGCTGGTCTTGTCGCCATATTCGGCCGGTGGCGCCCCTTCAATCACCTCCATGGATTGCACGGAATCGAGCGGAATCTGATTGGAGAAGACCTTACTCTGTTGGTCAGTGATCGGCTGGTCGTCCACCGAGAAGGAGTTCTCGGCGTGATCGCCGAGCCCATGAAACAAGCCGTTGGAATCGGCGGCGATACCGGGGACGCTAAGCGTCACCAGCGAGCTGACCGATGAGGACTGGCTTTCGAGCGGCAGCGTGGCGAACAGGGCGCGATCGACATCGGTGTGCGTGGTCGGGACAGTTTCCAGCAGATCCTGTGAACTTTCGACGTTCACGGTGACTTTTGAGGTGCCGAGCTGCAGGTTCAACTTCACTTCGACCGGCACGACCCCACGAATATTAACGTCTTCGACGCCGACCTGGAAGCCGGCCGCGCTGGCGGTCAGGTGATAGTTATTGAACGGGACGTTGCCGAATTGGAACTTCCCCTCGGCATCGGTGGGCGTGCTCCGGCTGTAATGGGAAACCGGGTTCTGAATCTCCACCACAGCGTCCTTGATGGCCGCGCCGGAAGGATCGAGAACCGATCCGCGGATGGTGCCGGAACTGCCGCTACTCGACTGCGCGTAACTCGAGAGGCCGAAACAGACTCCCAGGGCAAGCAAGGTGAGAACGCCGCGCGTGCATTTTATCATCTTCTCTATTGTCATCAGGCGAATTGGCGGCCCCTAGGATAATTCGACCGGCGGGCGGTGCCGAGCGGCGAGCGGCCTGGAGTTGGCGATGAGCGGACTGCCGGATGGAGGCCTTGGTGGTGGGTCAGTCTCCGGGGCGGGCGTGATACGTCAACCTTGCCAGCCGCCGTGTCGGCGGACCGGAGCCGGCTTGTCAGGACGTCTCCCAGCGAGTGCGGTTCAGCGTGGTCATCTGTCAGATGGTGCCCGCCCCTGCTGCCAATCTCGGAACGCCTTGAGATAGGAGGTTGCCTCCGATTCTGAACCCAGGGCGATATCTAGTAACATCTTGACCGTCATGATCGGCCCCGGGATGATCCCCGCCTCTTCTATTTCCACGTCGTCGAACTCTTCGTTAGTTGGGATCTCGACGTTGACAATCCACCATGTTTCGATCTTTCGCAACAAGCCAACCAAGTCAGGGAAGAGCGTCACGTGGTCGAGTGTGCCGCCCGGCAAAGCCACTGGAGCCATCTCGTGAGCGATTCTATTTCGACAGTCCTTCAGTTTCTCGAAGAGGTCGATGTCGGCCTGCGCGATTGCCGCGCGCTCCAGCAGCCATGACAAAGATGCGTAAACAGGGCTGCGATTTCGGCTAAGGACCTCCTGGTCGTATTTCGGGTCGGGGTGACCACCGGCTTCGTCAAAATGGAAGGTGTAGAAGCCACGGAGGCGGCCCACGATGCTGGTCTTCAGCATTTCGAAGGCCGCAAGATAGAGGGAGGCAGAAATGAGTCTGCCCCGCAGAGCCTGCGGATCCAGGAATTCCTCCCAGGACTCGCGTGTACCATTCGTGCTCACCTGTTAGCACCTCCTTGCCGGCGTGCTGCGTAGTCGAGCGGCCGGAGCTTCGACGTGACCGCCTACGGGCCCCCGACAGCGCGGCGCCTATTCTTGAATTCCCGGAATTTCTTGTCCAGAGTGAACACGTAAACGAGAATCGCATCGACGAATTCCAGGCAGTCGCGCGCATCTTCCTTGGTGACGTTGAACGAAAGATCGTGCGCCGCGTCGTTACCCACAAAGCGAAGCTCGTCTGCCCAATCGCACAAACGTGCCTCGACTATCCCGGCATCACGGAGCCGCTGCAAGCGAGCCTGCAGCGTACCGCGGCTTTCCCCAAGAGCCTGACACATCGCTTCCAGCGTCTTGCGGCACATGATGACGCATGGTTCATAGTTCGCCGTCTCGAAGCAGGAGGTCGCACTCTCGTGTGGACGACGGATGGGTACCGGGATGTCGTCAGCAAGAGGCTCTGTGGAACGCGGGTACAGGACTTCTCGCAGCGGCAACTCGGACGGCTCGGTATTGCAGTCTCGATAAAGGAAAACGCCTTCGCACTTGCCGCAGAAAGCTACGGAATAACGGACCGTGCGGAGTCCGTCTTCGCCGTCTGGAAGGGAGTCAAATAGATCCGCAGTCGGGCTGCCGGACGCCGTCGCGCGTATCTCGGCGGCGACAACGCAGTTGCACCTTGGGCAGAAGCTCTCGACAGTATCGCGAGACATGTGAACCTCCAACGTCCGTGATGATCGGGGCACGGGTTGGTCCCCTATATCAACATTATGTAGCCGACGTATTCCCGGAGCATAGCCCGTGCCAAATCGCGCGGATGAGGAGTCCTAGCTCGTTGCCGCGACATCGAGTCCGATAGGGACCGAGAGACCCGCATTGCGTTGGGAACTGCCTTCCACATGGGGGAAGGTCCGCAAAAATCGGAGACCGACCCACTAGGCAATGCCCCTGAATCAGCGCAAGGACGCGTCAAAAACGTTCATCCGCTCAAGAGCTGGCGCACGCCGTAGGCGCGGCGCTTGCTGGCGATGAACTCCTGATCGTTACTCAGCGTGATCAGCCAGCGCTGGCTGCTGAGGGCACTAATTTTGCGCACGTGATCGACATTGATGAGCGCATTACGATGGATCCGCTGAAAGCTGGAATGGCCCAGCCGCTGCTCGATACCTTTCAGCGTCTGCGTCGCCAGGTACTTTTTCCGGGCGGTGACGATCCACACCAGGTCGCCTTCGGCCTGAAACGCGAGGATCTCAGAAGCATCGAGGAGAAAGTACTCCTCACCGATCTTGCCGACGATCTTGCGCGGGCGGGGGCCGGGAGCGGGCGCCGCGATTTCCTGAAGCTGCGCCAGCCGCTCCACCGCCTGGCGGCCGGTGACGGATCGGGCCCGGTCGACGGCCTGCCGCAATCGCTCCTGCGCCACGGGCTTGAGCAGGTAGTCGATGGCGCCCGCTTCGAACGCCTCGACCGCGTAACTGTCATACGCGGTGACGATGACGATCACGGGCATGTGGGAGCCGCGCCGGATACCACTGACGACTTCAAACCCGCTCATGGCCGGCATCTGAAGGTCGAGCAAAACGAGGTCGGGGCTGTGCCTGGCGATCTGATCGAGCGCCTTGGCGCCGTTGTCGGCTTCGCCAATCACTTCCACGCCATCGATCAATCCCAGTTCTTCGCGCAGCAGTTCGCGAGCGATGGGCTCGTCATCGACGATAAGCGTTTTCAAAGGCATGGTGCGGCGTTGGCGCTCCGATCATTTTAGGACCCGGAAGGCGCGTACCGAACAATTCTTGCATGAGCGGCCGGGCCGGTGTGGCGATCGGGCTGGGAGTAACGGTGGACGGGCAAGGCAAATCATGGGGGCAAAAGGCAGACAAGAGCTGTGCGGCAGCTTGTGGAAGGCTCTAGCCGCAGGCAACCATCGCCTGCCGAGCGCGGGCACCGGCGGTGCGAAACTCGTGGCTGGCGATGCAAACAAAGATCCAACCGGGTGAGCGCCAGACGGGTTTGGCTTTGACGTTCCACTGCAAGGGCGTGACGCCATTGAGAGGAACCGGCCAGGCAATCGCGAGGTCCAACTCGGCGACCTGGGGAGGAAGATCTTCGGGGATACGCAGCCGCAAGGCGCGACTGCTGATTTCGATGGTTTCTCCAGCGCCCGTATGCACTAGCCGCTCGCTGGAATAGGCGCGGTATTGGAACCGGAGCACGATTGGATACCACCTGCCAACGGAAGTTTTCGGGGGAAGCGCGGACCGAACCCTTTGATCAGCGGTGATGCGTCGATGACTATTACCGCTTAACTTCATGGTGGATAGTGCGATAGGCGTGCAGATCGTTTCAAAAGGACAAATCGCATGCGGCCAAACGAAATGCGATGGGCGGAAGGGCGGCTGCGATTATCCCTCGCCTGGGTTTGGGTTCGACGGAATTGTCTACTATAATGAACAGGATACAGGCGGCCTATATTGGAGTTCCAAATCTTTGATGCGGCTTACGTGGAGCGGTTGACACGGGGTGATCCGGAGACGGAACTGCATTTCAGCAGCTACTTCGGGCGATTGCTTGCCTCCAAACTAAGGGTGCGCAGAATCGCACCGCAGATGGCCGAGGATGTTCGGCAGGAGACGTTCCTACGCGTCCTGCGAACCCTGCGGCAGGGGGGAGGCGTAGCGCAGCCGGCCGCTTTCGGAGCGTTCGTGAGCGCGGTGTGCAACAACGTGCTGCTGGAGACGCTCAACAAAGAGGCGAAACATCCGGCGATGCCGGAGAATGCGCCCGAGCCGGCCGATGACAGGATCGACCTGGACGCTTCGCTGATCACCGAGCAACGCAAGCGCGTGGTGGCGCGGATTCTGGATTCGCTCCCGTCCAAGGACCGCGAGGTGCTACGCCTGGTGTTTCTCGAGGAAGCCGACCGCCGGGAGGTTTCCAGACGCCTGGGCGTGAGCGCCGAGTATCTGCGGGTTTTGGTGCACCGCGCCAAGAACCGGTTCGAAGAAGAGTTCACGCGGACGCGCGGCGAGTTCCTCCGGACACTGGCCTTTCTCGTCGGTTTCGCGACGGCGTGAAACCAGCGGGACGGGCGCGGCGTAGGGCATAATCCGCCCGGCCGGCGCATCGAGCCCAGGATCTTCGCCCAGCCGAGCGCGGCCGGCTCCGAATAGCGCGCGACCGAGGGCGCGCAAGGGCGGTCGACGTCCAACCGCCCGCCTTCACTGGGTGCCTGAGAATCTGTGAAACGTTTGAGCACCGAGGCTCACTACCCGAGGAAAGCCAGCAGAAGGCTTCGAGTTACACCAGACATTCGGGGACGCGTCAGCGGCGGCGGCGGTTCCCGCCGCCGCTCAGGCCTGCTTTGGGCAGCACGGCGGTTCGATTTGTCTGGTGCGACAAACCAGTTTTCGATACGTTCCGGCCGCGACGGGAGGGTTGCGGCTCCATTGGAATGGTCGAAAGGCGGAGGATGAGGCCGCGCTTTGCGGCGCGCGGAGGGCCAGCCAGTCGGTTGGTGCGCCCGCCGCGGCCTCTCCACCGGTCGGGGAAGAAGCAACCGATGCGGTGCTTGGCACAGGTGAGTGGCGTGAGGGCGCCGTGCGATTCCTGAGCGATGGCTGGCTGCTGCTTCCTCTAGGCGCGCGGATTCATGCCGTGTCCGGGAGCGGCATAACTCAAAGCAAGTGCCGTCTCGCGCGCCGGAATGCGAAACGAGACGCCCGCGCTGGCCAGCAATTCCCTTGCTATTCAGAGCCGCGCGAGCAAGCGTTTTGCGGGGATCAGGCGCGGGGTCAGGTAGCGGACGGAAACGGCGATTTGGTTGAGCCGTTGCTGGCAGCGGGCGCGATCAGCGATTGCCATGATGCGGCACCACTTGAGCAGCTCGCGCGTCTGCCGCACCCGGGCCGCGGAGAGTGTGCGGCCGGCCGATTCGTGGTGCAGCCGATCGCCCAGTTCCACCCATAGCGCGTTGGCCTTGGCGAATTCGCCGGAGGCAACGGCGTCCCGGATGCGGTCCTCGAGCGGCTTTAGCGGGCCCTTCATTTCTTTCCGCTCATTCGTTCATGATCGCCTGGGAATCGATTTGCTCGGCCTGCATCATTTGGGTCAGAAAGCTGTCCTGCTGCTCCATGGTCGCGATCATCGCATCGGCCGCTGCCATCTGTTGCGTCAGGTTGGTCTGCATGGTAGTGACCTGGTCCTGTTTGGCGGTGATCTCGTTGCCGATCGACGTGATCTGGTTTCCCAGATTGGTCTCCTCGGTGGTCACCAGTCCCACGGTTGGGTCTACCAGGTCGGTGAGCGCGTTGGTGGCGCTCTCGAGCCACCCTCCTCCGGTGGCTGAACCGAGGAAGGAGGCCACTGCGGCGGGGTTGCTGGCGTAGGCGCTGTCGAGCGTCTGGGAGTTGAACGTTAGCTGCCCATTTTCGCCCAGATCGAGCCCCAACTCCTTGAGTCCATCTACTCCACTCGTCGACGATGCGAAGTAGGTGGCCAGATTATCGATCGCCTGGTTGATCTCGGAGAGGATGGATTGCCCCTGGAGCGGGCCGGCGCTCTGGCCGCGCTGGTTATCCAAATCCGTCGCTACCTTGTTGTACGCCGAGGCGAAGGAAGAGAGAGCGCTGCTGAGGGCGTAGTCGCTGCCGTTCACCGTGATGGTTACCGGATTGCCGGGATCGCTCGACAGCAGATTGACCGTGAGGCCGGGGGAGAGCGTTACCGACCGTGAGTCGCTGGCGACCGTGTTGCCGGAACCGTCGACGATGTAGCTCGCCTGGCTCCCGGCCGGACCTTGGGTCTGCAAACTGTCTCCGTTGGAGTCCTGGATATCGAGTGTCTCCGCGCCGAGGGTGGTGGCTTGCAGGGAAATGCGCTCGTCGGGAGTGGCGGCGGAACCTACGTTTACCACCGTAGCTTGCACCTGGCCGCCATACTGCGAGTTGATGGCGGCGGTCACACTGGCGGCGCTGCCATCTGTCGATTGAATACTGTAAGTGTTATCGCCGATGACGAGACTGTAAGTTCCGCCGGGATCGCTGGAGGTTCCGGTCCAGTTGGCGGTGCTCAAGCTGGAGGCGTAGGCGCCGACCGAATCCACCTCAATCGAATAGCTGCCTGCGACCGCGCCGGCGCTGGTCGAGGCACTCACCACGTCCGGGTTGGAAATATCGGCCTGGTAGGAGCCGCTCATGGCGGAGCCGACTCCCTGAATCGCGGTCTGCAGCGCGCTCAGATCGCTGTCGATGCTGGACAGCGCGCTGGATTGGCTCTGCAGGGCGGATTCCTGGTTGGTGAGCTGGGTGATCGGCAACTCGGCGATGGCCACCGCCCGGCTGATGACGTTCTGCAAGTCCGCGGAGTACTCGCTGGCGCCGGTGAATGTTCCCGGGCTGTTGCCGGTGCTGCCGCTGGAACTGGACGTCGAACCCGAGGAGCTGTTGGACCCGGCGACGGTGACCGGATCGAGTATGGTGGACAACGGATTGCTAACGGCACTCATAAATGCTTCGAACGGTCCGGGCCGGAGGGGCGCCCGGCCCGGACCGCGGTTCGTGGCCGGCGGCGTCACCCGCCGGCCGTCAGGAGTTTGGTTACTGCTTCAACAGGGTAAGCAGCGCTTGCGGTTCGGCGTTGGCCTGGGCCATGGCGGCAATCGAAGACTGCTGCAGGACCTGGGCTTTACTCAGATTGGCGGCTTCCTCCGCGATGTTGGCATCGCGAATCTGCGATTCGGCGGAGCTGAAGTTGGTGATCTGCGACTGCGCCAGGCTGGAGGCGAAACTGAGCTGATTTTCGCCAGTGCCAACGGCGGCTTGCGCGACGCCGAGTGCGGCGACTGCGTTGGTGATAGCGGTGACCGCGGCCTGCGCCCCGGCGACGGTGCTGATGTCAGCTGTGCCGCCGGCGCCAACTTGATAGGAGGACAGGGTCACGCCGCCGCCCGTGTCGCTGGCGGTGTACAGTCCCTTGCTGGCGGCCGGGGTGGTACCCAACGAGACCGAGAAGTTGCCGCTGCTGATGAAGTTGATGTCGCTCGCGCCCTGAGTGCCCTGCACGGCCGTGATCTGCTGCAGCGTCGAGTCGTTGGTTGCCTGCAGGGCGGTATTGATCTGAGTCAGCAGGGCTGTCAAACTCGCAGGTTTGGTCGCGACGTTGATGGTTGTGCTATGTGCAACGCCGCTGGCATCGGTTGCGGTGAAGGTGACTGCCTGATTCGCGGCAGCCGCGTTCGTGGTGAATTCCACATCGGCTTCCGCGGCCGGAGTGCTGCCGCTGGCCGGGGTACCTAACATATAGGAACCGCCGGAAATGAGGTTGGTGTTCGCCGCCACGGCGTCTCCGACGTCGGTTACGCCGGGATCGGCGAGGAAGCCCATGAAGGCGTTCGCCGCAACGTCGCCCGCCGTAACCTGGAAGGCACTATGGCTGGATGTGAACGCGAGCTGCTGATTGCCCTGAGAATCGGTGTGAATGGAGGCCGTAATGTTGGCGGCCTTGAAAGCAGCGGCTGCGCCGGAAGTAGCTCCGTTGCCGGCGGCCGTGATCGCCGAATTAATGGCGGACACCAGGCTGGCCGTGCTGTCCACGCCGGTCAGGCTCACATTCACTGCGATGCCGCTGGCGTCGCCGAAGCCGGGGCCGGTGAACACGAATTGGGTGTCTCCATTCGCCTGGCGGGTATCGTTGACCGTGTCGTTCACGATATCGGCAACGCTGGACGTCGAACTGGGACCCAGATCGTAGTCATCACTTACTGTGGCCCCCAAGTTGACCGCTTGCTGGCCGGACAACCCGAGGCTCTGCGTATCGACGGTGGCATTGCTCAGGTTGACGTTCACCACGCCGTTGGCGGTGCTCTGGCTGCCGCTGCCGACACCTAAGTAAACGGCCATCTGCTGGGCGAATGTGCCGCCGGTGTTCAGACCGATCGACTGCGCCTGCCGGTCGATTTCGGCCAAGTCGCTCTGGAATTGCTCGTTCAAGGTGGTGCGGCTGCCGGTGAAGCTGGTGGAGGCCGATTCCGTGGCCAGGGTTTGCAGCGTGTTGACGATCTGGCTGATGTTGCTCATGCCGCCGTCCATGATCTGCAACTGGGCCGTGGCATCGTTTCCGTTGGCGACGCCTTGCGTGAGCTCGGCGATCGCACTGGCATACTTATTGGCAACCGCCAGACCGGCAGGATCGTCGCCGGCCGTATTGATGCGATAGCCGGACGTCAACTGCTGGATGGTATTGCTCTGGAAATTGCTGTTGGTGAGCAGGTTTTCCTGCGCAATGAGTGAATCCGTGTTGGTTTGAATCGAGAGTGACATCGCGAAATCCTTTCAGTTTTTTGGGGCGGCTTCTTGCCGCGCACTACCCTTATCGGAGAGAGGCACGGAAACTTGAGGAGGAGTTTCCAGGCGGGCCAGCAGGCCGCCCCAATCGGCCACCGGCCCGGCCCCGGCGGCGGCGCGATTTTCCTCGCGCACCAGCTTCAGCTCGCGGGCGATTACCGGCGTGTCGCGCGGCGCGCGGATTCCCACCTTCACCCGCGAGCGGCCGATGTGGGCGATCACAATCTCGATCCGGTCGCCGATGAGGATGGTCTCTCCCGCGCGGCGCGACATCATGAGCATACGGCCTCCGCCGGCTCCGCCAGGGCGTGTCGATGCGAGTACGCCGAATCACGCATCACCGCCTGGACCGCCCGCAGAGAGCGAAGATTGACCACCAGCGGCGCCAGCAGATTTACGGTGGGGCCGGTCTCGCGCAGGGTGATCACAGCCAGCGCCCAGACATCCCGGCCGATGCGCGGCCTGCGGACCGAAGAGAGGCCGGCGGCATCCCGGTCTTCCTCGGACAATTTCAGGCGGAATCGCGGCTCCACCGCCAGCACCGGCGCGGTGGTGAAACACAGGTTCGGGTCCTCCAGGCTTTGCAAAAACACCAGGGGAGCGTTGTGTTCCTGGCGAATCGCCAGAAAGCGCCGGCGCTCTTCAAACCCCGGCAGACCGCGCGGAAACTCGATCGCATCCTGCGGTTCAAACGCAATGCGGCCAAAATTCTTGGTATCGAATGACGGCATACAGTTCATCCCAGATAGGATATCGGCGGGTTGGGACGGAACTTTAGGCTAGGCCGCGACGGGGAGAGACCGTCGGGTCCAGGCGGCGCTGAAGCGGCTTCTTGGGAAAGAGCGGCCTCGCGCCCGCGGTGCGTTAGAATCAGGGATCGTTGCCATGCACGCGCGTCGATTGGCTTGTTTCATCCTGGGCATGTGGCTGGCTGCCGGCATTGTGGTGGCCTGGCTGGAGAGGGAGGACTTCCAGACGATTCAGGACGTGCTTTCGCAACCCGACCCGGCGGTGGCGGAGCGGCTCAAGGCCGTGGGCGCGCACGAAACGTACTTGCTGATGGGGCATGTAGCGGTGGAGCAGCGGCAGCGGACTGTGGAGCGCTGGGAAAGCATCCAGTTAGTGATGGGATTGGGGTTTTTCTTCTTTCTGCTCTTCGGCACGCGCGAAGGCAAGCTGTCGCTGGCGATGGCCCTGCTGCTGGTGGGGATGGTGGCGCTGGAGCGGTTTCTGCTGACGCCCGAGGCGTTGTCGCTGGAGCGGATTGCGGGTTTTGTGCCCGGCGGCGGATCGTCCGGGGAAGCGATCAGGAGCACGATCCTGAGCTCTACGCACCAGGGACTTGAGATCGCCAAGTGGCTGCTTCAGGCGGCGCTGGCGGCCCTTCTGATCCTGCGCCGCAACCGGCGGTCAGGCGACCCCGGGGAGCAGATCCACGTGGTCGATAAAGCCGATGACGGCCATGTCAATTGGTGACTGGGTCCGGCCGACGGCGGTCATGGCGCTGAAGCCCTCGGTGGTGACGAGCACCCGGTCGCCCACACCGGCATCGACGGCGTCGAGCGCCACCACGGCATCGCCGCGATTGGAGCCGTCGAGGTTCAGGGGCTGCACCAAAAGGATCTTCGAACCCTCGTGGCTGGGATGTTTGTGGGTTGCAACCAGCTCGCCAACGACGCGCCCAATCAGCATAGCCTAATGCCGTTCCGCCCGGTGCCGCGCCGGCTTGGAGGGTTTGGGAGCCGCGCGGTGGACGGAATCAACGATGCCGACAATGGTGGCATCGGCCGGCGGCTGCTCGGGAAGGAAGGCGATGCTGGCTTCCCTGCCCCGCACCCAATAGATCGTCTCACCGGCCCCGGCGCCAGTCCAGTCGGTACAGACGAGGCGCTTACCCGTATCGCTGAGATCGGAGGCAAGCGGTTGCACCACCAGCAGGCGGTAGCCTTCCAGACTGGCGTTTTTAGCCGTCGCCCAGACACACCCGACCACGCGGCCCAATTGCATAAGCTAATCCAGACGCACGTCGTCGACGATGCCGACGATGGCGGTATCGACGGGGGTGTCTTTGCAGCCCTCAGCCATGCGCGCGGAACTGCCGGAGACGGCGATGACGCGTTCCCGGAAGCCGGCGCCGACGGTGTCGACGGCGACCACATAACCGGCATCGTCCTTGCCCTCCGGCGAAACCGGCTTGAGGACCAGCAACTTCTTGCCTTCCAGACGCGGATCCTTCCGGGTGGCCACGACGGTACCCACCACGCGGGCGAGAATCATTTGTCGCTCCGGCTTCCGGCTACTTGCCGGCGTTGGCGGCCTGGGATTTGCCGATCGGCAGCACAGATTCCAGGCTCTGGTGCGGACGCGGGATCACGTGGACCGAGATCAACTCGCCCACGCGCCGGGCCGCGGCGGCGCCGGCATCGGTGGCGGCACGGACCGCGGCGACGTCGCCGCGAACCATGGCCGTAACGTAGCCCGAACCGATTTTCTCCCAGCCGACCAATTCCACCTTGGCGGCCTTGACCATGGCGTCGGCGGCCTCGATCATGGCCACCAGCCCGCGCGTTTCAATCATTCCTAAGGCTTCACCCATCTATTTTCTCCACGATCCACTTTAAGCCACACCGCGCGCCCGGAGGGCCTCATCTACCAGGCCGATCAGTTCGGAACGCGTTACATAAAATCTCTCTTCGCCGCCGGGCAGGTCCTCGGCGGCCAACGGGCAACCCGGTTCGCCGGCGCTGCGCGCCTTGACGCCATAGCGGGTGCGGGAATCGAGCAGCTTATCCACTTCCTCGCGCGGCAAGACTTTCGGGCCACCTAGCAATTCGGCCACCAGCAGGATGCGCGCGAAGTGCTCCATGGTCTCCATGCGGAAATACGCCTTGTAGACGTCCTCACCGTAGCAGACGGCTCCATGGTTGGCCATCAGCAGCGCGTCGTGCTTGGGGATGAGGGGCAGCATGGGTTCGGTCAGCGCCGGCGTTCCAGGCAAGCCGTAGTCGGCAATGGGCACGCAGCCGAGGCTGATCACCACTTCCGGCAGCAGCCCCAGGTTGAGCGGCCTCCCGGCGGTGGCGAACCCGGTGGCCACAGGAGGATGCGCGTGGAGGACGCCGCGTATATCCGGCCGCAGCTCGTAGATCTTCAGGTGCATGGCGATCTCGGTGGTCCGCTCCAGCCGGCCCGACACCTTGTTGCCCTGCATATCCACGATGATCAGGTCGTCGATGCTGAGCATTCCCTTGCTGACACCGGTGGGCGTGGCCAGGACACGCTCGGCATCGAGACGCAGGCTAATATTCCCGTCGTTGGCGGCTACCCAGCCTTTCTGAAAGACGAGCTTGCCGATCTGGACAATATCCTCGCGGTGTTCGCGTTCTGTCTTCACCATTGCGGGATCTTCGATTGTAGCAAATCGTTGGCACGATGACGCTCGCAATTCGTTGATGGCGATTCCGCCGAAGGTGTTCCGCCATGCTCATGGGCGCGGGATCGGGACTGGTTTGAGCCAGCGGTCCAACCAGGCGAGGACGGCCGAAAGTTGCGCGGATTGGCTGCCAGGGTTGTCTTCGGGGCCCGGCGCCAGCAGGGCCGATTCCACCTTCCGCGCCTGGAGAGCGAAGTACAGCTCGTCGCTCTGCGCATCGCTGCCGATTACCAGGGTGGGAGTGGCGAAATTGGCAGCCGCATAGAGCGGAGAGCGGGCCACATACCGCTCGGCCTGCTCCCATGGCGGGCCTCCCATCCACGCAGCGCGGAGCCGACCATTGGGGGCGAGCGCAATCTCGGTGGTCCAATCCACGATGGGGCGCCGCGCCACCACAGCCGCGAAACGGCTGGTATGCCCGAGCGCCCAGGCGGCCACCGCACCGCCCACCAGCGCGACGCGCCGGGAGTCGATGCCGCCGCGGGCAATGGCGGCATCGACGCCGCGCATCGCGTCGTCGAAATCGTCACCCGGAAGACGTGTGGGCAGCAGATTACCGAACACCTCGCCATAGCCTGGCGAGCCGCGGACATTCACTCGCAACACCGCATAGCCGGGGGCGGCCAGGATGTGCGCCTCAAGGGGAAACTCGTAGCCGAACATGGTTCGCGGCTCGCCGGAAACTTCGACGATCAACGGCAGCTTGCGCTCGCGGTCCGCGTTGGGCGGCCAAATCATCCAACCCTGCACGGTGTTGCCGGCCGACTCGAAATGGATTTCTTCCACCTCGCCGGTATCGCGCTGCGCGAGCAGCGGTTGGTTGGGTGCATCCAGCGTGGCGACGCCGCCCGGCAGGTCCACCGCGAACGCCACCAGCCCGCCGCCCTCGGTGGCCGTGGAACGAACGGCAACGGCGCGGCCGTTGTCGGCGAGCGAGAACCACTCGAGGCGCTCCTGGCGGTTCGTCACCTGCCGCACGGCGCCATCGCGGTGGGCGGCGTAAACGCCGGTGGCGCCCTGGTTGTCAGCCAGAAAATACACGACGCGCGAATCTGAGCTCCATTGCGGATGGCGGGCGTCCCGGTCGAGCAGGCCGCCGAGCACCTTGCGGTGCTCGCCATTTCGTCCCATCACGCACAACTTGCGTACGGAGTAGAAGGCCGGCGGGGATTCGGTGCAAATCCATGCGATGCGGGCGCCATCGGGCGAGGGCAGCGGATCTTCGTTGACGCCGGGGCCCTCGCTGAGACGGTGGGTTTCGCCATCGGCCACGCGCATGGCATAGATTTGCGGGACTTCGGCGGGTCGGGCGGCAGCAACCAGTATCCGGTCGCCTGCGGGCATCCACGCCGGTTCGCCGCGCAGGGTGAAGCCTCCGCGGGAAAGCTGCCGCGGCGCGCCGCCCTCCACGCCAACCAGGAATAACTCTACATCGGGCAGCGGTGGGCGCAGCATGGGAAGCAACTCAGGTGGCGCCCACGACGACGATGCGGCGGCGGGCGGTGCGCCTGTGGCCGTGAACGCAATGGATTGCCCGTCCGGCGACCAAGCCAGTGCAAGGGGTGTATAGCCGCCGGTGGCCACTACGGAAGACTGGCCGCCGGCCAGCGGCACGATGTGGATGTTGCGCCCGCCATCGCGATCCGACAGAAAAGCGATGCGGCCGCCATCCGGCGACCATCGCGGCGCCCGGTCCCTCCACGGCCCATCGGTGAGCGCACGCGGTTGCCCGCTGTCGATAGATGCGATGCGCAGGTTGGCGCGGACGGCAGCGGCAGGGCGGTCATTCCAGCGTTCCAGGTAAACCACCACCTGCCCATCCGGGGAGATGCGCGGATCCTCCAAGGTGCGCCAGGCCCACAGGTCGGCCGGCGCGAAGGGCGCGCGGGCGAACGACGCAGCGGCCAGCGCCAGCCAGGAAATGACACACCCGATACGCATCCGTGAAGATACAGTCTCGCACGGCGGGGCATGCCTTAGCTTGCTGAAAAACGCCAATAAGGATGACAGCCACAGATAAACAGCGATGAACACAGATTCAAAAGAGTAGGCTCATCCGTGTTCATCAGTGGCTTCAAGATCTCTTTTCAGCGGCCTGTCTAGCCTGCCCGCCATCCTCTGCCACAGCCGCCAGCCTCGCTCATGCACGAGGCTCCCGTAATACTTTTTGGATGATTCGGAGGGCAAGTTAAAGCATGCTCCACCCGCAAACATTTTCTTGGCATCCTGTTTTGGGTGGTTTCGGTGTATTCTGAAGTTCGGGAGGCGCGACACGGTCAAATTCTGCGTGCTGGCGAGCGGCAGCTCGGGGAACGCCGCGCTGGTGGCGACCGGGAGAACGCGCATCCTGCTGGACGCCGGCCTGAGCATGCGCGAGCTGGGGCGGCGGCTGGCGGCCATTGGCGAGCAGCTTGCGGAAATCGACGCCATCCTCATCACCCATGAGCACTCCGACCACGTGGCCGGGCTGCCGGTGCTGGCGCGCAATCGCGGCGTCCGGGCGGTGATTTACATGACGCGGCTGACAGCGCCCACCATCGACTGGGGCGAGAAGCCGCCGGCGCGCCTGGAAACATTTCAAGCCGGCGCCGCGTTTTCGATCGGCGACGTGGAAGTGGAAAGCTTCGGCATTCCACACGATGCAGCGGACCCGGTGGGCTTCGCGTTTACCGCCGAGGGCGTGCGCATCGGCGTGGCTACCGACCTCGGCTATGTTCCCGAATCGGTCAAGTTTCATTTGCGGCGCACCGACCTGCTGCTGCTCGAGGCCAACCACGATCTCGACATGTTGAAAGTCGGGCCGTACCCGTGGAGCGTGAAACAGCGGGTGATGAGCCGCGTCGGGCACCTTTCGAACCTGAGCATGTCGGACTTCCTGGAACACGACCTGGACGCCGCGACCGCGCACCTGGTGCTCGGCCATTTGAGCCAGCAAAACAATCATCCTGAGATCGTGCGCATGGTGGGCCGGCAGGCGCTGGACAGCCGCGGCCTGGGCGCGCGCCTGGAGATTGCCTCGCAGCACCGGCCGTCGGAGATTTATCAGTTTTAGGAGTGCGGAAAGGTTTGGCTGCCTGCCCTGCGCAGCCTTGCAGGAGTATTGGCCGCAGATGAACACAGATAAACACAGATAGAAAACAATGACTTGATGGTTTTGGGTTTCTAATCCGTGTTCATCTGTGTTCATCTGTGGCTCCCATGAATTTCGCGTTTTGGATCGGAGCACTGGGACGACATGATTGCGCGCTACACGCGGCCCGCGATGGGCCGGATCTGGAGCGACCAGAACAAGTTTCAACAATGGCTGGAAGTGGAGCTGGCGGCCTCGGAGGCACTGGCGGAGCTGGGCGTGGTCCCAGCCGAGGCGGCGCGCCTGCTGCGCGTTCACGCCGGCTTCGACGTGGCCCGCATTCTGGAAATTGAGCGCGAGGTGAGGCACGACGTGATCGCCTTCACCACCGCGGTGGCGGAGGGCATGAAGCAGGCCGGCCATGCCGAGGCCTCGCGCTGGCTGCATTACGGGCTGACGTCGAACGACGTGGTGGATACCGCGCAGGCGCTGCTCCTGGGGCAATCGGCGGCGATCCTCCAAGGCGATTTGGAATCGCTGCGGCTGGTCTTGAAGCGGCGGGCGCTGGAATTTCGCCGCACCATACAGGTGGGCCGCACGCACGGCGTGCACGCCGAGCCGATTACGTTCGGACTGAAACTGGCCATCTGGTACGAAGAGACCGGGCGCAACTTGAAACGCCTCGCCGCTGCCTCCGAGGATTTGCGGGTCGGCAAGACCTCGGGTGCGGTCGGCACCTTCGCCCACATCGGCCCGGAAGTGGAGGAACAGATCTGTGCGCGGCTCGGGCTGGAGGCTGCGCCGGTAACCTCGCAGGTGATCCAGCGCGACCGGCACGCGGCTTTCATCGCCGCGCTGGCGCTTACCACCGCGCTCTGCGAGAAAATCGCGCTCGAAGTGCGCCATTTGCAGCGCACCGAGGTGCGCGAAGCCGAGGAATACTTCGCGCGCGGCCAAAAGGGCAGCTCGGCCATGCCGCACAAGCGCAACCCGGTGACCTGCGAGCAGATTTGCGGCCTGGCGCGGGTGGTGCGCGCCAACGTGCAGGCAGCGCTTGAGGATGTCGCCCTGTGGCACGAACGCGACATATCGCATTCCTCGGTAGAACGCGTGATCCTGGTGGATTCCTGCGTCCTCACGGATTATCTGCTCGATAAGACGGTGAGCCTGGTGGACAAGCTGCTGGTCTATCCGGAACGCATGCGGCGCAACCTGGAGCTGACCCGCGGGCTGGTGTTTTCCGGGCAGCTTCTGCTCGATCTCGCCGCCGCCGGAATGCTGCGCGAGCAGGCCTACCGCACCGTGCAAGCCCACGCCATGCGCGCCTGGGAAGAGGAATCGGACTTCCGCGCCGCCGTTGAGGCCGACCCGGAGATCCGCGCCGTGCTGACACCGGAGCAGATCGCCGAAGCATTCTCGCTCGACCGCCAGTTACGCAATGTAGATAAGATCTTCGACCGGGTGTTCCCGGAAGCGGAGTAGGGGACACAAATGGAGATTGGAAAATGCGTTGGGACCCCTTTTGCCATGACCTCGTTTTGCCGCCGACTCCTTTTCTCCGACTCCTTTTCTCCCTCTCCAGCTCCGCGACAATGCCGATAATGCAACGCATCACTTCATGACGGATTTGTGCGATTCTGAGGTGATGAAGATGGCCTAAATGCCAGAAAACGACTCCGACTTGCGGTACTGCGCCACCGCTACGATTGACCTGCTCGGGTTCTCTGCACACTTGGAGGCCGGGAGCAATGACGTGCGTACGACGATCGGCCGAGAGGCGATCACACGACTTCAGACCCTGGAGGAGGGGCTTCGGCTTCTTGACCTCGAACTGAATGCCGTGCCAAGTGCATATCCGAAAGAGGTCTCCTATCACCGAATCAATGACGCTATTATCCTCAATGTTGACCTTCCAGACTTCATCAGGCCGGCAGTGGGCAAGACGTGGAAGACCGGCTTCTCTCCGAATGACATCTCAAGCCACTTCGACCTGAGCCTCTACCTGGCCGGAGAGGACGGCGCAGAACGATTCGCCGCTGAGTTTAAGGCTCGACTCCAGGCAAACGTCGAGGACCTGACCAAGTTCATCGGTTTGGTGGCGCGCGTCCATGAGTTCATTAGCGCGCAAGAGCACAAGCGTGCATTCCCAGGGGCCAAGACGATCTGCGTGACCGGTTTTCGGCGGCGCTTTCAACGATCGGATGGACGCGAGGATACGCTAGCTGCGAACTTCTCGTTTGCAAATGCGACCGTTGCCAACCGCTCACTCCATGGCGCCCGCTTTTTCGTCGACGACGCTATTCCTCGGCTCGTTTCCGTAAGTGGATTCGCATCGAACATCGTTCGGTACGCGTGCTTGGTTAGTCATGTAAAAGAATTTGATCCAGTCGCGGAGCATCGCGAGGAATTGCGTCTGGATACTGAGAGCGTGCTTTCGACCCCTCAACGCATGGAGCTATTTCGGCGGACGTTCGTTTTTCGCGAAATGAGTGCCGCTCCGTTGGCGTACCTTCAGTCACTTTGCATGTTGTCTGAATACCTGACCGGGACGAGAGAACCGGTCGAGTCCCCATTCGCGCGGTTTTTCGCTCCGACCCTCAAGTGGATCCAGACCGGCCCAGACCTTGCGGCTCTGCAGGCAGGGACGCTGCCGCTACCCGCGGTTTTAAGGAACGACATCTCTGCGGATATCCGAATTGCCCCCGAGATGCTCGCGTTCGGCTCGTCCACCACGTGGAAAGCAAAGATGCGGGATGATCCCTTTTGGGCACCGCTCATGAGGTAAACGCGTCATACGCATTTTCTTCCTCCCCGCGGGCCGGTACTCCCCGAGCGCCGATCGCCGTACCAGCCTTCAACTACGTTCGGGACATCTTCTTCAAAACTTGGGAGGGCCTGAGATTTGGTGAACGAATTTCGAGATCAGGTTGCTTGGATCTGCCCGCTTCAACTTGAGTGTTGCGACGACCTTCATGGCACCGGCGAAGCTGAACGTCACCGTGCCCTCCATCATGTTGCCTGTGGTCGCATCAAAGCTCTTGCAGGGTCCCAGTGTTTTCCTCACCCCCTTAAACCACTCAGCCAGCCCCTCTGAAGGGGTTTTGTTCGCGTCTGCAGGGCATGTCTTCAGATACTCTTTATCGAAGGTCTGTTCGAGCGAGGCTCCGGTGACGTCTTTCCTAAACCAATCCGCCATCTTTCTAGCAACAAAGAACAGGGGAGACTGATTTATGGAAGTCTTGCGTTTCACCCCCTTGATCGAGGAAAAGTTGAAGTTGCCCACGCATAGCTTGGTTGTATAGTCGTACGCAAACACCTCCTGTTTCGGACCGCTGAGCTTGAGGTCTCCCCCCGTTGGGAGGAGGTTCTCCCACTGGAGGTCGCCAACTATTGTCACGCCACCGCCTGTCAGTTCACTGCGGATGTCCTGGAAGGTGCGTGAATCTCCGAAGGTTATGAGGATGTTGACGTCGGCATTGGTACCCGTCTCTTTCCGCATGCTTTGGAGCGCTGCCAGCATTTCTCTGACCATTCTCCTGGCGTTGAGCTTGTAAGACGCGTCGGTGTAATCGTCATCCCCATCGCCCCAACCCATCGGGACGTGGCCTCCCACCATGACCCCATCCGCGCAAAGGATCGCGATGGCCGTGCAACTGTCGACGTGGGGGAAAAATATTATGTCATCCTTCGAAACCACGTGCTTGTAGGCGGCATACTGCAATGGATTGCCCGCCACCTCACTGGGTGCTACACAATTGTAAGTTTGTCCCATAGTTGCGATGACTCCTAACTATAAGCCTTGTATTCAGGGTCGTCTGGAAACACGCGCATATTCGGGCAGGTCTTGAAGGGCCTGCACTCCTGCCGCACCGGTCCGGTGAAGGTGCCCTGGATCAGCTTGAAAACGTCATTGCTATTCATCCACTTCGAGTTCTGCGTATAGAACTTCATTGTGGTGTTTGCCGGGAGTGTGACATAGCCGTCCTTCACTTGCCACGCCCCATGTCCACAGATGAAAATGGTCGCCACGAAGTGCCTCCATTCGGAGTAGAGGATATCACAATCTGAAACAAACCAGCGTCCGCCCTGTACGCCGGCGCTCACGCTACATCGTGTGGTACGCTTGGGGCGAATGCGCGCTGTTTTGGCCCCTCGGCGCCGCCTCGGCGGCCCTTATCCGGGCCCGGAAGGCCACAATCCAGACAAAAGAGGCCAGTGACGCGTCTTCCTAACGACAGGTTGTTTCCCGCCCAAGCGCGGTAGCGATTCTTTTATGCAATATCCTACAGAACTCCCGGATCTCGAAAGCCGCGCGGCAAAGATGCTGCGGGAGGTTTTCGAGTCGGGACGGCCCCTCACCTATGTCCGTTCCGCGGAGGAGCAGCGGGTAGGCAGCGTGCTGCGCGAGGTGGGCCTGCGGCTATCCGCATCCGCACCGGTGCGCGTCTGGACATGGAGCCTCACCGAGGGAATGCAGTGTGACGACGAAGGACCCAAAGCCGGCACGCAAGATCCGCGCGTGGCGCTGGACTTCATCGCCGCGCAGGAAGGACCGGGCATCTTCCTCCTCAAGGACTTTCACGAGCCCCTGCGCGGATCTCCCGAGATCCGCCGCCGTTTGCGGGATCTCTATGAAAGTTGTCTGGACCGGCGGAAGTACGTCGTCATTAGCTCCCCGATACGAGCCATTCCAGAAGAGCTGGAGCGGAGCGTCATGTTTATCGAACTCCGCCCGCCGGACCGGATCGAGCTCGCGGCGCTGCTGCGCGATGAGGCGCGGCGACTCGCGGCGCCCGGCGACAGCGACGGTGCAAGCGAGGAGACCTTCCAGCAGATGGCGGTGGCTTTGGGCGGGCTTACGCTCGACGAAGCGCGCTACGCGCTGCGCCGCGCGCTGGCCGCGGGCCGGCGCCTTGGACCTGAGTCCATGCCGGACTTGCTCGAAGAAAAGCGGCTGCTGGTCAACCGCAGCGGCTACATCGAATACATTCCGCACGGAGCGAGCCTCGGAGACGTCGGCGGCCTGGAGCACCTCAAGAGATGGCTGCTGGAACGCCGGAAACTTTTTCAGTTACGCGACAGCCTGAGCGCCGATATCGTGCCCAAGGGAATCCTTGTCATGGGTATCCCGGGTTGCGGCAAAAGCCTCTCGGTCAAGGCCATTGCTTCCTGTTTCGACCTTCCGCTTTACCGGATCGATATGATCGAGATCTTCTCCGGGAGACACGGCAAGCCGGAAGGGGTGTTCGTCCAAGCTTGCCGAATGATGGAAGACATGGCGCCGGCGGTGCTTTGGTTCGACGAGATCGAGATGGGGGTCACGTCGACAGAGACCGGCGGGGAACAAGGCAGGATTTTCGCCTTCTTCCTGACCTGGATGCAGGAGAAGGCCCGTGGGCTTTTTGTCGCCGCCACGGCAAACCGAATCGACCTGCTGCCAGCCGAGATGATTCGCAAGGGACGTTTCGACGAGGTGTTCTTCGTGGACCTGCCGCTCGACGACGAGCGAATCGAGATTTTCAAGATTCATCTCATCCGTCGGGGGGTGGATGTGAAGCGGTTCAAACTCGAAGAACTGACGCAGTTCACCAACGGCTGGTCGGGAGCCGAGATCGAACAGTGCGTGGTGTCGGCTTTGACCAAGGCGCGGCTCGAAGATCGGGAGTTGACCGAGGACGATCTCATCGGGATCGCGGCGCGCCTGGTCCCGCTGTCGCGCACCATGCGAGAGCAGATCGATCACATTTCACGCTGGGCCTTCGAGCGCGCCGTTCGCGCATCTCCGCGTCGCGTGGTGTAACGGTGGGGTATCCTTCCCGTTGCATACCCTTCACCACCGCGACGGCCTTCTAGCACTCGGTGACCACGCCGTAGGTCGAGAGTCGAACGCGCAGTGTGTCGAACGCGCAGTGCCGGAGTGCTCTGCGTCGTGTGTTACGCTTGGTGCGAATGCGCAAATACTCCCTGGTGGCGCTGCTCTGCACCGGTTTGCCGGCCCTTGCCTGGGGCCCGGAAGGCCACGATCTTGTGGCGCGGATCGCCGAGACCCAGTTGACGGCTGCCGCGCGGGCACGGGTGGCTGAGATTCTGGGGCCGGGCAGCACCATGGTCTCGGTATCCAGTTGGGCGGATCAGATCCGCCGCAGCCGGCCGGAGACAGGGCCATGGCATTATGTGGACATCCCCATCGACAAGCCTGGCCTGGACATGGCGCGGGATTGCCCCAACGGCAATTGCGTGATTGCTGCCATTGCGACCATGCGGGCGAAATTGCGCGACCCTGTCCTGGCGCCGGAGCAACGCCGCGAGGCGCTGATGTTCGTCATCCACTTCATCGGCGACATGCACCAGCCCCTGCATAGTTCCGATAACGGCGATCGCGGCGGCAACGACGTACGTATCGTGTTCGAGGGCCGGCCCGGCAACCTACACGGACTCTGGGACAGCGGCTTGCTGTCGCGGATGGGGACTGAGGATAGCCTGTTCGCGAAGCTTTCCGCCGCGTCCGCCCGGCGCCGCAAGAAATTCGCGAAGGGCACCGTTAGCGACTGGGCGGAACAAGCCCACAAACTGGCGCAGCAGGTGGTCTACGGCAAGCTGCCGAAGGCGCCCACAGGCTCGCCGCTAGTGATTCGCGCGGACTACGAACGCCGTGCCGACGCGGTGATCGAAGTACAGATCGAACGCGCCGGCGCCCGCCTGGCCGCAGTGCTCAATCACGATTTGCAGTAAGCCGCGACGCGCGTTGGCCCGGCGGCCTGGCACAGCCGCAACTCAAGTTAGCACGTGCTACTGGCGGGTCCGGGGACCCGCTCCACAAGGCTTACTTTTTCCGCGCTGGGGGACGCGCCGGCATCCCGCACGGGGTCACCTTCAGCCCATCGATCTTGGCTTTCTCGGTGTCCATGGTCAGCAGGAAGGGAGACTGAGTGAACGCGCTGGGCACGCCTTCCCACTGCACTTCGGTGTTGAGCGCCGGCTTGCCGGTGAGCGCGGCATCCAGCTTGAGGGCGATTTCGCCGCTGGGCGGCCCTTGCGCGTCCGGCAGCGGCACGCCGATCAGCAGAGTAGTGGGCTTGCAGGCGGGCTTGGCGTCAACCAGCGTGCCCTTGAGCTTCGGCACACCGGCGCCTTTGAGGGAGGATTCGAAGTACTGCGGGCCGTCGTTGTCGCTGAGCGCGGCTTTGATCTTCATCCACAGCGCGAGCTGCGGGTTGGAGTCTTCGAATTCCTTCTCTTTTTCCGCGGCGATCTCAGTGCCGGTCTTGATATGGAAGCCGGCCGGCCATAACGGCACCTGCTTGACCTGGTCCTGGAGCTGGGCGAGACCTTCGTTGCTGCCGTGGACCGTGGCGTACGCACTGTCGGCGAAGGTTTTGATCTTCTCCGGATCGGGTTGGGTGTGGCCCAGCGTGGCGTCGAGAACCGCGGCGCGCTCAAACTCATAGACGGCTTCGGAATTCTTCTTCTGACAACTCAGCGCCAGCCCCAGGTTGTAAGAAATGGCGGTCTGGTCCGGGTATTCGCCCAGCGCTTTGCTGTAAGCTGCCTCGGCCGCTGCGCAATCCTTCTTGGCCATTGCCTGGTTGCCGGGCAGCATGGCCATATACAGCAGAGCCTCCCTGGCCGGCGCCTGCAGTTGGACGCGCGCTTTGTCCCAATCCGCGTCGGCCATCGGCTTTCCGTCCGGGCCCGTCGGGCGGCGATTGTAATTCAGCAACTCGTGGGCCGCCTTGTCTCCGATCGCCAGTTGGTCGGCGCTCGGGTTGGGGATGTGCACAATGGAACTGACCGCCGCAAACAGCACCCGGATGGCCTCGCCGGCACCGGTCTTAGGATCGATGAACACGGTGTCCACGCCGGCCGCGATCAGCGGAGCCGCCGCGTCTACCGCTTTGTCGAACTGGCTGGCTCCGGAATACGCCAGGATATAAAGGGTCTGGCGCTCCGTTTTGAAGTCCGTCTCCGGAAACTTCCCCTTCCAGGTGTCGAGATCCTTGATGGCCTGCGCGAAATTGCGGCCGTTGACGTCTTTGGCGGCCGCGTTATACACGTCAAACTCGCCTTCCTTGTATTTCTTCTCGGCTGGAGCATTCTGGGCGCTGGCCACCTGGACGAGGCCCGCCACGACCAGCAGACCTGCCAGGACTGCGGTCGCCATCCCACTCCAAGCTCCCTGGTATTTCTCCACGTACGCCTCCTGCCCGTTACTGACCGCGCCACATGTTATGCGCTTGCGGTATGGTACCTGCGGAGTATAGCGGAACGCTAGCGCGGGCGCAACTATACTTAGCATTTTTTGCAGGTCCCAGAAGTAATGGAACAGGGCGGGGCCTGCCCTGTCGGCCTTTTACTGCTTCTTCCGGACCGGATGATGCACCGGGGCCACGGTGCAGGGGGACAGTTTGAGCCCGTCGATCTTGGCCTTTGCCACATCAACGGTCAGCAGGAACGGTTCTTTGGTGAACGCCGATGGCACGCCATCGGTCCACGTCAGTTCCGCATTATCCTCCGGTTTCCCAGTGAGGGGTGCATCGAGCTTGAGGGCGATTTCGGCAGTATAAGGCGGCTTTGCGTCCGGCATCGGCACGGCCACCAGCAATTCCTTGGAATGGCACGCCGGCTTGGCCTGCACCAAGGTCCCTTTCAGCTTCGGCACCTGGGTGTCCTTGAGTTGCGAATCGAAGTACTGCCCGCCATTGGTATCGGTGAGCTGGGCTTTGATGCTCTTCCACAGGGCCAATTCCGGATATTGCTGGGCAAATGCCGCCTGCTGCTTGGCCTTGACCTCGTCGGCGCTGAGGATGTGGAAATCGGGTGGCGGGGTGGGCGAGGCGAGCGCCTGTTGTTTCAATTCGTCGAGGCCGTCCGGCCCGCCGTGATACTGCGCATAAACCTTCTTGAGGTAAGTGTCCACCGCCGTGCGCGCCTTGGGGTCGGCGAAGTCGCTCTTGGAGGGTTCGATGGTGACGGAGCGGGCAATCTCGTACAGGCCCTGGGAAATCTTCGCCGGATTGGAGGCCTGCTGGGCCAGCTCGCTGGCGCCTAACTCGTACGCCACCTGGGAGCTGTCGGGGAATTGCTTCTGAGCAGCCTGGAACGCCGCCTCGGCCGCGGCCCAGTCCTTCTTCTGCTTGGCATCGACGCCGGGTTTCATCGCGATATAGAGCAGGGCTGCTTTGGCCGCGGTCTGCAACTGGGCCCGCGCTGCGGCCCAGTCTGCGTCGCTGGCGCCCTCGGGTCTGGTGTTGTAGTCCATTAACTCTTGCGCGGCTTTGGTTGCGGTTGCGAGCTCATCGGGACTCGGGTTGGGCACCTGGGCGATGGCCGTGGCAGCCGTGAACAGGATCGTCAACTGTTGCTTGGGCCCGTTCTTGGGATCGTTGAAGACGGTCTTGAGGCCCTTCGCCATCAGCACGCCGGCTTCGTCCAGCGCCTTGGCAGGTTGCCTGTTTCCGGCGTGCGCCTGGATGTAGAGCACCGAGCGGTCATCCTTGAAATCCGAAGCCGGGTACTTCTCTTTCCAGGTGTCGAGATCGGTGATCATTTTGGCGAAATTCTTGGCCACCATATCCTTGGTGACATCGTTGTAGATGTCGTATTCGCCCTGATCCTTCAAGGTCTTTTGGGCCGGGGCCTTTTGCGCCGGCGCGGCCTCCTGGGCGCGGGCAGGCTTGGTCCAGGCGCCCGCCAGAGCGGCCAGCAGCGCCACTATCGCCAGCCCGCCCCGAATCTTAGATGAGAGATGATCCACGTGCTCCTCCTGAATGGTTTCCCATTTGGTCTCGAATAATGAACCGCTGAAAGCCGTTTTGCAACCTTGCACCCGGTCCGCGGCCCCGTAACGGAGCCTCACGCCCCACTGGAGCCTTGCCTCGCCGCCCGAACGCCACTAGACATTCGACTCCGTTTCGAACCGCCAGGTTCCGAACACAAATCATAGCAAATCAACGCTATCCTGGAATTCGCTCGCGCATGCACTCTCTCGACCTGGCCGTCATTCTCGCCTACCTCGGCGGCATCACCTGGTTTGGCGCACGCTTCCGCACCGGGGAGAAAGGCCTGCGCCAGTATTTTCTGGGAGGCCGCGAAGCCCCGTGGTGGGCGATCGCGCTTTCCATCGTCTCCGCCGAAACCAGCACGTTGACCATTGTCGGAACCCCGGCCCTGGCGTTCGCCGGCGACATGGGGTTCCTGCAACTCGTGCTCGGCTACCTGCTGGCCCGCATCCTGATCTCCGCCATTTTCCTTCCCCCCTATTTTCGTGGCGAGATGTTCACCGCGTATGAATTGATGCGCCGCCGGTTCGGAGAGCGCATTCGCAAGCTGACGGCGGCCGTGTTTCTGGTGACGCGCGCACTGGCCGAAGGGGTGCGCGTCTTCGCGGTCTCGCTGGTGATCTCCATCATGCTGGGCACCGGCGAGATGGCTTCCATCGTTCTCATCGTTTCGCTGACGCTGTTCTACACTTTCGAAGGCGGCATGACGGCGGTGATCTGGACCGACGTGGTACAGATGGGCCTTTACGTATTCGGCGGCCTGCTCAGCCTGATCATGATTCTAGGAAAGATCCCCGGCGGCTGGCCGCACGCGGCGGCAGTGGCGGAGGCGGCCCACAAGTTCGCCATCTTCGACTTTCACTTCGCGCCCACCATGGAGTTCTTTGCGCGCCCCTACACGTTCTGGGCGGGGATTGTGGGCGGCTGCTTCCTGACCACCGCCAGTCACGGCACCGATCAGCTCATGGTGCAACGGCTGCTCAGCGCGCGCAACGAGCGCGACAGCCGCAAAGCGCTGCTGGCAAGCTGGGCACTGGTGGCCTTTCAATTCACCCTGTTTCTTCTGGTCGGCGTTCTGCTCTGGGTCTACTACGGCGGCTTGGGCCGGACCGCGCCGGCCGGCGACCGCATCTATCCCCAATTCGTATGGACCAGCCTGCCGCCTGGGCTGGCCGGCCTGGTGATCGCGGCCATCCTGGCGGCAGCCATGGCCAATCTGAGTGCGGCGTTGAACGCGCTCTCGTCCACCGTGGTGATAGATTTTCTGGGAGGCGGCGCCGGCTCGGGAGGTGAAGCCGGAGCGATGCGATACGCCCGTCTGGCCACTATCGTTTGCGCGGCGGTGCTGGTGGCGATCGGCTACGCCGCGCGCCACTCGCGCTCGGTCCTCGAGGCGGGGTTGACCATCGCTTCGATTCCTTCGGGCGCCTTGCTCGGGGTTTTCCTGCTGGGCGTGCTTACGCGGCGGCCGGGCGAATGGGCCGCCATCGCCGGCGTGGCCGCCGGCCTAGTGGCGGCACTCGCGGTCCGCTTCCAGACTCCGGTTGCCTTTACCTGGTATGTCATGATTGGAGCCACGACGACCTTCACTTGCGCACTGCTCGCGTCCTGGCTGGGACGCGCCGTGGCGAGGATGCGATGAAACCAGCTCCTGGGATCGAACTGAAACGGGAATTGGGCCCCTGGGCCGCGGCCTCCATCGTCGTTGGCACGGTAATCGGCAGCGGCATTTTTCTGGTTCCCCACGACATGATCCTGCGTGTCGGCACTCCCGGCTGGATCTTCGTGGTCTGGATCTTCGGCGGACTGCTCACGCTGGCTGGCGCGCTGAGCTACGCCGAGTTGGCCGCGGCCATCCCCGAGGCTGGGGGCGAATATGCTTACCTGCGCGAAGCCTATGGCCCCGTCTGGGGATTCCTCTATAGCTGGACCCAAATGTGGGTGGCCAAGAGCGGTTCCATCGCCACTATGGCCACCGGCTTTTTCTATTACCTCGCCAATTTCTTTCCTTCGCTCGATGGCGTGTTTTACCGGCTGCCGCTGCCTCTGGGTCCGCATGGCGCGCCGCTCGATTTCCGCTGGGGCCAGTTGCTGGCCATCGCTTTGATTGCGGCGCTGGCCTGGCTCAACTATTTCGGAGTCAAGCTGGGCGGCGAAGTGCAGACCGCGGTGACCGCAGTCAAGGTGGCGTTGATCGCAGGCATCATTGTGGCCGGGCTGGGATTCGGCAGTCCGCATGCGCCCACGCCCGGTTCCGCCGCGCCGCTGACCGCAGCCGGCTTCTTCGCCGCGCTGGTGGCGGCGCTGTGGGCTTACGACGGCTGGAACAACGTGGCCATGGTGGCCTCGGAGGTGCGCGATCCACAGCGCAATCTGCCGCGGGCGCTGGTGGGCGGCACGCTCGCCGTGATCGCCATTTACCTGCTCGCCAACGCCGCCTACTTTCGCGTGCTTTCCCCCGCCGAGGTGGGCGCAAACCCGCGCGTAGCGGGAGAAATGATGCGCCGCATCCTGGGCGCCGCCGGCGCCGGCGGCGTCTCCATCGCCGCCATGATCAGCATCTTCGCCTCCCTCAATGGCTCCATCCTCAGTGGTTCCCGCGTGCCTTATGCCGCGGCCCGCCAGGGCTACTTCTTCAGCGCCATCGCCCGCGTGAACGAAACGCATCGCACGCCGGGCGTCTCGATTCTGGCGCTCAGCGCATGGTCGGCCGTGTTGGTGCTTTCCGGAACCTATCGCCAATTATTTACCTACGTAATCTTCGCAAGCTGGATTCTTTATGGCATGACAGGCGCGGCCGTGATTATTTTGCGAATAAAGAGACCTGATTTACACCGCCCTTATCGCACTCTTGGCTATCCGGCCGTGCCGATTTTGTTTGTTCTGGTTGCCGGCGTATTTATTGTTTCCACGCTGTGGGATTCACCTCGCGAGTCGCTGATGGGAATTGCCCTGATACTGCTGGGACTGCCGTTCTATGCTTACTGGAGCCGGCGATTGCATTCCGGAGCGGCAGGCGGTACTGCAGGCGGTGATATGGGACCGCAGGCATAAATCACTAGAATCAGTACCTCTCCGGTCTTGAAATTAAGTGATACGCCGGTGAAAATCGGGGTGTATACTTTAGTCAATCAATGGCAGCCTCCGAAGATTTAATCAGGCGGGAAGTAAGACCCGCTCTCGGGGGGAGGCAGAAAAAATGGACGTTAGTAAAATCCTGGAAGAATTAAAGGCGGAGCGTCTACGGATTGAGTCCGCTATCGAGAGCCTGGAAAGACTTGCACTCGGCCGGGGCCGCCGCCGAGGAAGGCCTCCAAACTGGATGACTGAAGCCAAACGGCGAGGCCGTCCGCCTGGAAGCAAGAACAAGATTCCCAGCACAGGAACGACGCCGAGAAGCAGCGCGGTCGCTTAAAGCGCGTCTCAACGGGGTAATCGCGCACGGCTCCTGGCCGCCCAATAGGACGGTGGCTAAAGGCGTAGTGTCGTTGGAAGCGCGGCCTCGCGTTCGGCGGCTGATGATCGTACAATTCATGCGTGAGTCCCGACGAGGCGTTCTTCTTCTTGCTGAAATGCCATGACATCCTGAGAGCACTGCGCCGTCGCCAAGAACGCGGCTACGGGAGACTTCGCAGGGCAAATGCATAGGCGCCGATCGCCACCGCTTCGCTGGTCCCCAGGCGGGAGATGCCAACGGCCGTGCGCGCCACGGGATCGTACACGACGGTGCGGGCCGACCCGGGGACGCGTATCTGCCGCGTTCCGCCGCTCAGGAATTGCTCGCGCTGCAGCGCATCCTCGATGTTATATACATGCGCGCAGAGGCGGCGTTCCCCTGAATCGTAAACACCGTTGAGCGCGTCGATCAGCGCCGGCATAAACAACGGATGAGCGCCGGAGATGCCGCCGCCCACCACCCCGAGCCCGTCGATCAGCGTTAGCGCCTGCGCCATGGCGTCGCCGGCGACTTCTCCAAGCCGGTGGAAGGCTTCGGTAGCCGCCGCACGGTTTCCTGGGGCCAGCCCCATCCCGATTTCGAAGATCGCTTTGGAGTCGGGCACCTGCTCAGCGGGGATCCCCGCGCACTGCGCGTACGCTCCGCGCACGGCGCGAATGCAAGCTCCTTCTTCGGCATTGAGGCCGGGGTCCACCTTGTTGCGCAGCAGCCATGCCTCGCCGGCGATCGAGTTATCGCCGATGAACAGCTCTCCGTTGCGAACTATGCCGCCGCCAAAACCAGTGCCCAGAGTGACGCCGAACAAATTGCGATAGCGCTTGGGACTTCCGGCCTGTTCGAGCAGGCCGTTGACATAGGGTAGAAAGCCGGCGATAGCCTCACCGTAAACGAACAAGTCGCCATCGTTGTTGATATAGACCGGAATGCCGAATTTGTCTTCCAGCATGGGCCCGAGCGCCACGCCGCCGCGAAATGCAGGAAGGTTGCCGAGATCGCCGATGATGCCACGGGGGTAATCGGCCGGACCGGGAAACGCAAAGCTGATAGCCACCGGAGGCTCCGGCAAGGACGCCTTCACGTCTTCGAAGCCGCGCACGATGTTTCCCAGGCAGCGGTCGAGCTCCCCTGCTTCGGTGGGCAGACTGAAGGAGTCGATCAGCGGCCGGTTGCCACGCACGGCGGAGAATTTGAGGCTTGTACCGCCCGCATCCAGGGTCATTACAATGCGCGAGTCCGCCGCGAAGGGAATCGGCATGCTATTCGTTCCTTGAGTCGCTTTCTCGAGAGGATTTTGCCGGCTCGCCGAAGGCAAGGCTCAACTACCCGGCGCTGGCAGGCAAACCTCATTCTGGCGCGCCGCGAGCGCTGACCGCAAGCGTGTACCGAAGACTTTGCGCCAGAAGCATTCGGCTGGCGCCAGGCAGGGAATTCTCGAAGTCTTCGCTGCCGGCCCAAAGTCGCCGGCTTCGAAAGGAGCAGCCGCTTGCTATTGATTAACCAGCAGCTTGTTGGTGGTGACGCCATCCTTCAGCGGGATGACCACGCTTTCCACCCGGTGCGTCAGCGCCCAGACTGCCAGTTCGGTCCGGTTGCTGACGTCGAGTTTCCGAAAGATCCGGTTCAAGTATTCCTTGACGGTTCCCTCAGAAAGATGCAGATGATAGGCGATTTCCTTGTTCGGCTTTGCCTGCTGTATCAGGTCCACGACCTGTTTCTCGCGAAGGCTGAGATCGCGCCTGATGGGCCGACTCTCCCCTTCTGGCCTCCGACAAGCCTGACAGATCCGTTCTGTGCCGGTGCTCCGGAAATCGACTCCGCAACGAGGGCAATTCCTTAGAGCCGGAATATGCCGGTATTCCTGCATGCTGCTCTCCTCTCTCCATCTTCGGACCGCAGAAAGAGAGTGATCGGCCCGTGGGTTTTACACAACGTGTGGTACTAAAGGAAGCAAACCAAGGGCCACGAATCTGTCGTTGAAAACAAACAGTTTCCTCTGGTCAGAATCAGAGTGGGCTGGGTTTTACATAGTCGAGTTTACCAAGGGGGTCATTTCGTACAGGCGCAATCCGACCGTTCGAGACCGGTTCGCGGTACCCGGCAAGGCGTGCAGCGAACTTGCCGCACAGGCACATTTTTTGGCCGAGTCTGGCTTGCAGAACCTGAGCGGGCTAGTGGCGGACCGGAGCGCGTCCGCCAACTCCTGGAGCGACCTAATACCCTCCGAATCCCCCGCGCGCCGCCATTGCCTTCACCGGCTCCGCCGAGTTGGCGGGTATCGGATCGGGGCGGTCCTCGACACCAAGCTTCTTCATCTTATACAACAGCGCCTTGTAGTCGATCTTCAACAGACCTGCCGCTTGCTTCCGATTCCATCGAGTGGAACTGAGCGCCGCCAGGATGGCGTCCCGCTCGGCTTGCCTCTTGGCTTGGGTCACCTGTTCCAGAATCGGCGAGTCGGCGGCCTGTTCGGACGGCTGGGAGCGGCTCTCGGCAACCTGGATGGGCCGCATCGGCTTGAGAGTCGCCTTGGCATGGAGTTCCCTGGCGAGCGCGTCGGCATTGCGGAGGATCATGAACTTCCGGACATAGTTCTCCAACTCGCGGACGTTGCCGGGCCAATGATAGGTCATCATGGCGTGCTTCAGATTGAGCGTGATGGCGGGTACGGGCAGCCCTGTAACCGCGTGTTTCTTGATCAGGAATTCAGCCAGCGGAACGATGTCTTCCTTGCGGTCGCGCAGCGGCGGAACCCGCAGGTTGATCACATTCAGGCGGTAGTAGAGGTCCTCTCGAAAGGTTCCCTCGAGAATGGCTTTTTCCAGATCGCGGTGCGTGGCTGCCATGACGCGCACGTCCACCTTGATCGTTTCCTTGCCGCCGATTCGCTGAAACTCGTGGTCTTGCAGGACCTGCAAGAGCTTTGCCTGGAGCCGCACGTCCATGTCGCCGATCTCATCGAGCAGGATGGTGCCCCCTTCGGCGATCTCGAACTTGCCGGCCTTCCTTTGGAAAGCGCCGGTGAAGGCTCCACGTTCATAGCCAAACAGCTCGCTCTCCACCAACTCCGACGGCAGCGCCGCGCAGTTGAGCTTCAGAAACGGCTTGTTGGCGCGCGGAGATTGTGCATGCAGCTCGCGTGCGAGCACCTCTTTGCCGGTGCCGGTTTCGCCTTGAATCAGGACGGGAACCTCCGACCAGCCTATCTGCCCCACCATGAGTTGAATCTCTCTCATCTGGGGATTCATTCCCAGTAAGACGTTGGGGAAGGGCGCGGGAGTGCGCGGCGGCAGGACGCGAATCGCGCCCCTGGCCTCGATCGCCCGGCTGATCGCCTCACGCAAGTCCTCATGTGCCACCGGCTTCGCCAGAAAATCGGTGGCTCCTCTTTTCATCGCCGTGACCACGTTCAAAGTGGACGAGGCACCGGAGAGCATGATGACCGGCAACTGGCGATCCAGATCGCGGATTTCGCGCAACGTATCCAGGCCGTCCCGGTTCAGCATCACGATGTCGAGTAACACGGCCGACACTTCCGAATCGGCCGCGCGCAAACAGGCCAGTACCTCGTCCCCGTCTCGAGCCGACTCCACCGAATAACCCATGCATTTGAGAGCCGTTTCGAGGTAGCTCAATACCTCCGGCTCATCTTCGCCCACCAGGATCTTATATTTTTGGTCAGCCACTAACATGAACGTTTATCCTCCGAAGTTTTTCGCTCGCCACATTTTCTTCCCCGCTTACCGGTAACTGAGTCCGGTGCAGCGGTAGGAGAATTGAAAATCGGGGTCCTAAATCGGTGTTTTCGGCCCAAACGCGTCCGTCGTGTTGCGTGACGATCAACCGGCAGATCGCGAGGCCTAGGCCGCCGCCAGAGCGGTCCCGCCCACCTGAGTACGAGGCGTACTCCTCGAAAATTGTGTTCAAATGCTCCTTCGCTATCGCTTCTCCCGAGTCCGTGATGTCGATCCGGTAACTGTTCGGCTCTTTGTTAACGCCACGGCGCCGCTCCCCGCTGGGCACCATCCCCGATTGGTTCGAACGGCGTTCCCAAAAAAACAGGTAGCCGCGAACTTCAATCACGCCTGCCTTCGGCGTAAATTTGCAGGCGTTATCGAGAATATTGATCAGCACCTGTTCCATCTGCAACGGCTCGAACAGAAGATTCTCATCGCCGGGTTCGAGCTCCTCGGTAATCGTAATCCGCCTCTCGTCAGCGAACGGTGCGATCTCGTGCAGCGCCTGGTCCAGACACTCCTGCAGGTCGCCCCGCTGCAAATCGGGCCGCCTTTTCACATGGTGCGCGATACTCAACTGGAACATCGCGGAAGCCATCCGCGAGAGCCGTTGCGCGCTGCGCCGCATGCGCCGCAGAACTTCCCGCTGAGCCTCGTTGATGGGTCCGAACGACTCGTCCAGCATAAGACCGCAGTAGCCGCCCAATGCTGTCAGCGGAGCCCGAAAGTCGTGCACTGCCCGAGCCAGAAAATTGGTGCGGTCCTGGTCATATTCCTGCAACGCCAAATTCGTTTGCACCAGACATTGCAGAATTTCGTCGCGATCTTCCCGCAGGGGATTGTCCCCGCATGACGAAACAGCAGAGCCGAGAAACGCGGCCAGGGTCACCGGGGTCACAGGCTTGAGCAGAATATTGGCGTCCGATACCGCGGCCTGTTTGCGGAATTCCGGCAAATCCTTCCGGCTAACCAGATACAGATGCTTGGAGGAAAGCCGTTGCGCGCAATTGGGCAACCCGATGTTCGCCTGACAATCCCAAATACACAAGTCGACGCGCAGAATTGCGTCGCCAAGCCTGGCTGAAGAGAGCGTAAAGGGCTGATGCAGAATCTCGCCCAGAATTTCCAGGCAACTGTGGTATAACTCTCGATCCTCCGAAATCAATACTATGTCCATAGAGATTCACATGAAGTCCCCCCTCAAGTCAAGTTAGGACTCCACTAGCGATTCAACGAAGGCCCGTCTTCTAGGACAAAAACCGCAACTTCGCCATGCTGTCGTCGCAAGTTTTCGGGACATCTTCCCTTTTCTTGCGATCATCGTGTCCGGGAACTTTATAATCATAACCTGAGATTAACTGAAGTCAAGTGACAGAGTTGACTTTAGGGGTATTGGTACTATTAGACCGTCGCGATAAAAGCAGTACTGGTGCCTTGTTCGAATTATGGATTTCTCGGAGAATTCCCAAGGAAAAAACCAAGCAGCGCCCCGTGATCGTCTGGCCGCGTGAAACTCGGCACATGCGCGAAAACGAGACTCGATCACCCATTCGGTGCGTCATCGTACGTTCGATGCTGGCACCTCAAAACTTGGATTCGTAACTCTGGGATCTCCAATTGCGGTAGAATTCGACAGCTTTGCACTTAGTGCAAATCATTGAGAAGGCTTGATTTGTGGCCTTTGCAACGTGGTTTTTCAGTGGCAGCGAAAGTGCTCAGCCGCAGTGCTGACATGCCGTCCGACCCCGCAAATGAGCTGTCGCGGTCTCTAGTTCCGCCGGATCGCCGCCGGCGGTACCGCGCGCGCGTGCATTGGCCGGTTGAATTTGAGCGGACGGACGGTTTGGATTTCCGGGGCACTGAGACCCAGGACCTAAGCAGTGATGGATTCTACTGCCGCTCGAAAGTTGTGTTCACCGAGGGGGACGTTGTCAGCTGTACTCTCGAGGTTCCGACGCATCGGCGCCAGGCCTCGGGAGAGACGCTCCGGGTGAGGTGCAGAGTTCGCATCGTTCGCGTCGACGAGCCCGACAGCCAAGGCTTTCGCGGCTTAGCTTGCCGCATCGAAGAGTATCATTTCCCGTCAGTGGAGCCACCCACCGTCTGACACGGCGTTGCCGCCCGGTTCCGTAGCACAAACCGCAGAACCGTGTTACGTTATGTGTACATACGAAACTGAGTTTTGTGCTACAGAAATCGCCGGTCACTGCCGTACGCGCTCTCCGAGCCGGCATCCGCTGCCTTCCGGCCGTGACAGCGCTGTTGCATTCATCCCTGTTCGCCGCCGACGGCCGCGTGATGGGTCAGGTGACCGATCCGCAGGGCAAAGCGGTTGCGAGCGCCAGCTTGCGGCTACGCAGCGGCGCTGACGCTGCGGAACGTCACGTCTCCGCTGGCGCCGACGGCCGCTTCGTGTTTAACGCACTGGCGCCCGGCAGCTACACACTAGGCGCCAGCGCCAGGGATTTCGAGCCCGTTACGCGGACGTTTCCCCTGGCGGCCGGTGAATCCCTCACCGTGAACCTGAAGTTCGTCCGCATGGCGGGCCGCCATGACGCGATCACGGTCACCGCAGATGTGAGCCAGGTCGATATCCTGACACCTGATCCCGCCGAGAAGGTTTTCTCGAGCGAGGACTTGCTGGATGCCAATCCGGGACGTCCCGGCGCGCCGGTTTCGATTCCCGGCTATCCGATCGAGACGGCTTCGAGCGGCATCAAGGCCCCACAGTATTTTGCGCCGGGTGTCGCCGGCGACCACGGCGAGCCGATTGCGCAGTACATCCAGGTGGGTACCTACCTGTTGCCCAACAACCTATCGGCGAATGCGCACGGCAATGGCTACGCCGATCCGAACATTTATATTGCGAACGTAATCGAGAGCGTTCAAGTGGATGGCGGTGCGTACAACGTGCGCGAGGGCAATCACGCACTGAACCTGGCGTCGATCTATGGGCTGCGCTCGCACCTCGATCCGTTCTTCACGCTGACGGGAGACGACCGGGACATTACGGGCACCGCGGGGATGAGTCCGTCAAACACCTCGTGGATTGCGATGGAGGGCTCGTACGGGAATGGATTCCTCGACCGGCTGGAGCACCGCAAGCAGGTCAAGATCAACGGCGGCCAAGTCTTGCAGCTTGGGAATCACACGCTGACGTTGTTCGGAATTGGATACTACGGCTTCTCCTACGTGGCGGGACTGAGCCCGATTTACGGCTTTAATTCTGTCGATGCGGCCGATGGCTGGAAGGGGTACCCGGATACGATTGACCCGAGACAGAAAGATCAGACGCACACGGCGCTGATGGCGCTGAACGACGTGTGGAAACTGGGCGATGACCAGGAGATGCAGCTCTCCGGCTTTTTCCGCACCTACAACCTCTCGCTCTACTCCGACTTCGGGGAGGGGCTGATCCGGCAGAGCGAGTTCCGCACGGTGGCTGGCGGCAGCGCGGCTTATCGGAAAAAGTTCTCCAAGAACTTCACGCTGCTGGCCGGGACGGACTACCAGCGCGAGGCGCCGCGGCGCGACGATCTGGATCATTACAACTTCTATAATCCGGCCGATCCCTACTACTACGGGCCTTTAGTCAAGGTGGACGGAAACAATGTGACCATCGCTCCGGTAACGCCGTATATCGCCGGGGAGGGCGAGCTGAGCAAGTACGTGCACTACTACATGGGTTGGCGGCGAGATGAGATCAGCATCGACAACCAGGACCTGGTGACTCCGGCGAATTCCTGGAACAGGTGGGTAGGGGTGAATTCGCCGAAAGCGACGGTAACGCTTTTTCCCGAGGAATCCTGGTACGTTCCGCAGGTCGCTCTCAGCTTTGGGAAGTCGTTCTTCACGGAAGATCCCAGAATGGGATCGGCCGAGGGACAGCGGACCGCGAGCGGCAGCCCGGCGGCCGTCGACCCGGTGGAAACGGCGCGCTCGTATCAGTTGGTCGCGAGCAAGCGCTTTCACAACACGGATCTGAAGCTCACGCTGGGACATGAGACGCAAAGCGCCGAGTACGGCAAGATCGATCCGGACACCGGACTGCAGTTCGACTTGGGGCCGGGCCGCATACGCTATATGGCGGTTATGCTGCGCCAAGGCTTCCGCGGGGGATCGCTGCAGGCGACCTTTGAGCAGGCCGATGCGCGCGATCTGGACACGGGACAGGTAACGCCGGAGGCTCCGCGGTCGATCGGCGATGTTTCCGCGACGTACCAAAAGCTGCCCTTCCATTTGCAGGCAAAAGGCGAATTCGAGTACGTGGGAAGAAAAGTGGTTGGGAATGGATGCGACGAAAGCAGCCCCAGCGACCTGACCTCCTACTGCCTCGGCATGCCGGACAAGGAGTTCCGGCTGGCGGTGGTGAGGCCATTTCTTGAGGGAAAGATCAACGTCGGCGCGAATCTGATGATTGCGAGCGGCTTCACGGGGCAGACCACGGAAAACTTCGCCACAAACTATGCACCCGGGCAAGTTGGGCTTGTCAACGGTGCAGTCCCTGCCAACCCGGTTGCAGAGGTGGTTGGAGTGCGCATACCTTCGTACGCGAGCCTAAGCCTCACCTACAGGTTTGGCCGCAAGGTATCGCGATGACCCGAGGCGCCGGTTGAGCTTCGGCCGCCGCCCTCGCTATTCACTGCGCTCCCCGGCGGAGTGAAGATGCGGATGTGAATGCACCTCACCCGTGCGGTGCCGGTGCCGGTGCGCGTGAACCAGGTTGGTGCGTTCCAGCAGCTCGCGATCGTGCAGAATCTCCGCCGGCGCGCCCTCCGCCACTAACCGGCCGCGATCCAACAGGAGGCACCGATCCGCGATATCCTCCAGGTCCGCGAGATGATGCGTGGCGGTGATTACCGACTTGGCGCCGCCGCCCCATTCCACGAGCAGGTCGATCATCTGGCTCTGGCTGCGCGGATCGAGCGCCGCCGTCGGCTCGTCGAGCAGCAGCACGGCCGGGTCCAGCACCAGCACGCTGGCCAGCGCCACGCGCTTCTGCTCACCGCCCGAGAGCCGGTGCGGCACGCGATCTTTCAAGTGCGCGATGCCGAAACGCTCGAGCGTCTCGCCTACGCGCTCGCGCACCCTGGATTTTGGCCAGCGAAGCTGCAGCGGGCCGAACGCCACTTCGTCGAATACCGTGGGGTTGAACAGTTGCATTTCCAGATTCTGGAACACCAAGCCCACTTGCCGCCGGAAGGAAAATGCAAATTCGTCGGCGGCGAAGCGCTCTTCCTTCAGCTCTTCGCCGCGGAACCGGACCGCGCCCTCCTGCCCGAAATACAGGCCATCGAGAATCCGCAGCAACGTGGATTTTCCCGAACCATTGGCTCCAACAATCGCCACGCGGCTGCCCTCCGCAATCGAGATACTCAAGTTCTCGAGCGCTGTCAGCCGGTCATAGCGGTAGGTAAGCCGCTCGGTTTCGAACAGCATCATCGTCCCGCCCACACGGCCGCGGCGGCCAGCGCCGCAAAGCCCGCCAGAGCCAGCCAGTCGAGGCGCTTCAGGGTGAAATCGTCCGGCAGGTATATTTCACCGCGAAAGCCGCGCGCCTGCATGGCCAGGTAGACATCGCCGCTCAACTGGAACGTGCGGCTGAGCAGCACGCCCGCGCTCGCCACCGCCATTTGCCGGCGCTCGGCCCCGTGGAGCGCTCCCACGCTGCGGCTTTTCCGCGACTGGAACATTTCATGCGCTGTCTCCAGCAGCAGCAGGATGTAGCGTGACGTCATGCCCAGGATCGCCACCAGCACCACCGGGACGCGGAAGACCCGCAACGCCTTCAGCACGTGCATCCAAGGCGTGGTGACGACGAGCAGCAGTGCCAGTGTCGCCGCCGTCTCCACGCGAAGCAACAGATAGTCCGCGGTGGTCAGGCCCTGCGCAGTCACCATCCAGTTGAGGCCGGGCACGCGGTAGAGCGCATCGCCGGGCGTGAGGAACAAAGCCGGCGCAGCGATGGCGCCGGTGAACACCAGCGCCGGGATCCAAACGCGACTTGCCAGCAGGCGGATGGAAATGCGCGATAGCGCCGCCAGCAGAACCGCCAGCGCGAAAACGGCCGCGATCACCCACAGCCGCCTCGCCAGCGCCGCGGCCAGGATCAGCGCGAACAGTCCCGACACTTTCACCCGGGCGTCCAACCGCTGCAGCAAGCCTCCGCTCGCGGCGGAATGCTCGGCGTCGAGAGCCCGTTCCATGGCCTGGTACAAGGATTCGATGGTGCGCCCGAGGAATCCGCGCCGTTCGCGCCACGGGATGAGTTTCATGTGGCCGGCTCTTTGCGGTCAAACAGCCGGCCCAGCATCAGGCAAATCAGCAACACCAGGCCGGCGCCAAACATGGCTGACAGCAGGTATCCGAATGCCGCGCTGCGAATATAGGGCGGTGCGTAGCGCGCGAACGGCGCGGTCCAGACTTGCGACAGCCGCGCCAGCCCCTCGGGCGCGCGCCGCGGGGCCGCGTGCTGGAACGACGATGCCGCGATTTCGTGACGCACGGCGGGGTTCGAGAAGTCACGCGCCATCCATTCGCCCCACGCCGATCCGGTCGCCAGAATCCCCAATGGCGTCAGGACCAGCAGGGCGCCCAGGCCCACCCACAGCGGACGCAAATTCCTGCTGGCAGCCGGTTCTCCGAACTCCACGGACCCGCCCGCCGTGGCCTTCAGCAACGATGGATCGGATCGCTGCAGGAATGCCACCACTCCGCCTGATACCGTCAACTCGGCGAAGCCTGCAATCGTCAGGTGGCCCAGCATCATCGCCGGGATGGCGATACTAAGCGGGTAGGGACAATAGAGCGGCGCCCCTGCGGCGTCGCGATACAGCAGTGGCTGAATGCCAAACTCGATCGCCGCCAGCAGCGCTGAAACGTTGATCGCCGCATAGCCCGCCAGGCCGGCCGCCATCACCCGGCGCGGCGAAGCGATAGGCGCTCGCCCGGCCAGAATGCGGTACACCACATACGCCACCAGCGCGCCTGCAATCGCCATATTGAAACAATTGGCGCCGATCGCCGTGATGCCGCCATCGCCAAAAAACAGGGCTTGAATCACGATGGCGATGGATACCGCCAGCATGGCCGCCCACGGTCCCAAAACCACTGCCGCCAGCCCGATTCCCACTGCATGGCCCGTGGTCCCGCCGGGAAGCGGCAGGTTGAACATCATGATGACAAAAGAGAATGCCGCGAACAGCGATATCAGCGGTACCAGCCGCGTGTGCAGCGCTTTCCGCACCCGCCGTAGCGCCACGTACCAGAACGGCGCGGCGCCGGTATAGAGGACTGCGCAAGTGGCCGGGCTGAGATATCCATCCGGTATGTGCATCGCTAGTTCAAGCCGGTGGCGGCTTGCGGGCAAGCTTCAGTGTAGTACGATTTAAGCATTCGTAGCACCGGTCGCGGCGCGGCGCATCCGCGGGCCTGAAACCGCAGCAGCGCCGCCGCCGATACGTGCTACCTTGAGCATTCGCTCCCGCGAATGGCCGCCGCCTGGAGCGAAAAAGGAACGGATTCCTCCATGAATCTTAAGATATTGTGGGTTTCGGCAACCCTAGCCGCTTTCTGCGGCGCAGCTGCGGCACAGGGCGTGCCGAGCCAGCGTCCCGGATCGGTACCCTACACCTGGAAGAGCGTGCAGATGGTCGGCGGCGGGTTTGTGGACGGCATCATCTTTCACCCCACCGCCAGGGGCGTGCGCTACGCGCGCACCGACATCGGCGGCGTTTACCGCTGGAACGACCTCACCCACCGCTGGGAGCCGCTGCTCGACTGGGTACCGTACGAGAACCTCAACTGGATGGGAGTAGAAAGTGTCGCCGTCGATCCTTCCGATTCCAATCGTGTGTATCTCGCCTGTGGCACGTATACCAACTTCTCCACGCCGGATGGCGCCATTCTGCGTTCCGGCGACCGCGGCAAGACCTTCCAGCACACCAACGTGCCATTCAAGTTCGGCGGCAATGAAGCCGGCCGCGGCCACGGCGAGCGCCTGGCCGTCGATCCCAATGCCGGCAATATCCTTTACCTGGGCACGCGCTACGACGGGCTGTGGAAGAGCACGGACCGCGCGGTGACGTGGAGCAAGGTCGAGAGTTTTCCCGACGTCACCGAAGCGCCGCCGGCTGAAGGCAGCCGTTGGAGCCACGAAACCGGCGCCGTTTTTGTGGTGTTCGACCCGCGCAGCGGAGCCAAGGGCAAACCCAGTTCCACGATTTACGTGGGCGCTGCCCTGACGGGGCGCGACAACCTATTCCGCTCAAAAGATGCCGGCAAGAGCTGGCAGCCGGTGCATGGCGCGCCGACCCAATACCAGCCCGCGCGGGCAGCGCTGGCTTCGGACGGCACACTCTACATCTCCTATGTCACCGGGCCAAATCCATACCGGCCGACCGACGGCGGCATCTGGAAGCTCGACACCGCCAGCGGCGCATGGACGGATATCACGCCCGACAGGCCCGATGCCGCCAACAGCAGAGCGTTCGGCTATGGCGGTGTTTCGGTGGACGCGCATCATCCGCGGACCGTGATCGCCAGCACGTATTACCGCCCGGGCGGCGAAGATATTGTCCGCAGCCTCGACGGTGGCAAGACCTGGAAAGGAGTTTTCGCCTCCGGCGGCACTTACGATTATTCGCTGGCTCCCTACGTGGCGCACACGCCGATTCACTGGCTGTTCGACGTGGAAATCGACCCGGCCAATTCCGACCACGCCATTTTCACCACCGGCTACGGCGGCTACGAGACGTTCAATCTCACGGCACTGGATTCCGCCAAGCCGACGAAGTGGAGCGTCATGAGCACCGGGATCGAAGAGACCGTGGCGCTCGATCTGCTGAGCCCGCCCAAGGGCGCGCACCTGCTCACCGCAATTGGCGATTACGGCGGATTTGTACACTGGGACCTCGATAAACCGGCGCCCGCCGGCAACTACGATCACCCCCGCTTTGGCAACACCACCGGCCTGGCCTGCGCCGAAGACAGTCCGGACATGATCGTTCGCGTGGGCAGGGCCGCCGGCAATCGCGGCGGCGGTAACATCGGCTACTCGATGGACGGAGGCAGGACGTGGCAGCCCACTCCGTCGGCACCGCCCGATGCCAGCATGGGCAGCATCGCGGTCTCCGCCGATGGCGAAACCTGGGTGTGGACGCCCGAGCACAGCGCCGTGTACTTCACCCGCGATCTGGGCGGGCGCTGGACCAAGTCGGAAGGCATCCCCGAAAACACCCGCGTGATTGCCGACCCCGTCAATCCGCGCAAGTTTTACGGTCTCGACCTGTTCGACGGCAAGCTCTTCGTTAGCACCGACGGTGGCGCAACTTTCAGCACGCAGCCTTTCACTCTGCCCGACGGTCTTCCCGCGCGCGGCGGCAACCGCGGCGATGACCGGGGCGGCCAGGACCGGATCTACGCCGCGCCAGGCAAGGAAGGCGACCTGTGGCTGGCCGCCTTCAACGGCCTGTACCACTCTGCCGACGGCGGCGCAACATTCTCCCGTTTAGGCCATGTTGGCCAGATTCACGCCTTCGGCTTCGGGCAGGCTGCGCCCGGCACCGCGTACTCCGCGCTTTATCTGATCGGCGTGGTCGATGGTCTACGCGGTATTTTCCGTTCCACCAATGCCGCCGGGAGTTGGCTGCGGATCAACGACGACCAGCATCAATGGGGATTGTTGCTGCAGATTACGGGCGATCCCAAGCAGTTCGGCAGAGTCTACGTGGGCAGCCACGGGCGGGGAACGTTTTACGGCGACCCGGCGACAGCGGCGCGCTAAGCGCGTGCGGGCTCGCGCAATGCCGCGGCGCTCGGCTCTGTGCTGGCAAGACCGGCTTAGCCGGCAGCCTGTTCCATCACCCTACCGGCAGGTGATGGTTGTAAACCCCTGGCAATAGCCTTCGTCGCACACCTTGTCGTCACCCGCCACCAAAGTGGGACGCATGTGGTCAAACTCGAAAGCGGTGGCGGCGGAGTAGCCCTTCTGCCGGCAGAAGTTATCCGCGGCGGGTTGCTCGCAATTCTCACCCCAGTTCAGGCAGCGGTCCACCAGTTTCCCGTTAATACGCGGGTCGACGAATCTGCGCGCGTCCCTCTCGGCGCGTTCGCCGCGGCCTTCGCAGGTAATGGTCGTGAACCCCTGGCAATAGCCTTCGTCGCACACCTTGTTGTCGCCCGCCACCAAGGTGGGACGCATACCCGCAAACCGGAACCTGGCGGCGCGGGCGTAGCCGTTGAGCCGGCAGAAGTTGTCGGCGGCGGGTTGCTCGCAATTCTCGCCCCAATTCAAGCAGCGGTCTACAGCCCGTCCGTTGATGCTGGGCTCGTCGAACCGGCGCTCGTTGGCGCAGGTGATGGCCGTGAACCCCTGGCACTTCTTGTCGTTGCACACCGTGTTATCACCCACCACCAGCGTGGGACGCGTATATTCAAGCCGGAAATAGACGGCGCCGGCGTAGCCGTTCAGCCGGCAGAAGCTGTCAGCAGCCGGTTGTTCGCAGTTGGAATCCCGATTCAGGCAGCGGTCTACCACCTGTCCGTTGACGCGCGGGTTCTCGAACCGGCGGCTGTCCTCGCCACGGAGCTCGACGCCCTGCGCGCGAGCGGCGAGGGCGTGTCCGCCGGCTCCTGGCAGGGCTTGATTGGCTAGAGGCGCAGCCAGAATAGTGATGACAACCAGCAAGCCTGTTCTCATATTTCAGCCTCCGATGGCCCGAGGATACTCTCCGGAATTGCAATAAATCTCCGCACGGAACTATGCCAATCCTTCAATTGAGAGGCGAAGCAAGATGAATAGTATCAGGCCATAACCATAGTACGCAGTCATGGCGCTGGCGGTTCAGCCCAAATCGTCCCACGACGCAGCCTTGTACCCGCCCCTTCCACGCTCGGCCTGGCCCTTGTCGATTTCGATTGTTCGTGCCTCACTTATCGCGGCTGCTAGAATGAATGAAAAATGATCCAGACCCTATTCGGCACCGTCGAGCGGGAACCGTCGCTGCTCGAAAAACTCAAGAGTGGCGTGCAGAAAACGCGCGACGGGCTGGTTTCGGCAATCGAGGACGCAGTCCAGGGGAAAAAGGAAATCGATGCCGATCTGCTGGACGAGCTCGAATTCACGCTGATCTCATCCGACATGGGCGTGCGCACCACCGAGGAAATCCTGGAACGGATCCGCCAGCGCGTCGAGCGGCATCAACTGAACGATGCCACCGAGTTGAAGGGCCTCATCCGCGAGCATCTGCTGGAGATTCTCCAAGCTTCCGAACGCGCCCCGGCGCGCGTCGCCGAGCCGCCGGCGGTGATTCTGGTGGTCGGTGTCAACGGTTCGGGCAAGACCACCACCATCGGCAAGCTGGCGGCCCGCTTCAAGAGCGAGCAGCGCAGCGTGATGCTCTGCGCCGCCGACACTTTTCGCGCCGCGGCTATCGAGCAACTCGAGATCTGGGGCGAGCGCACAGGATCGCCGGTGGTGCGGCAGAACGCGGGCAGCGACCCCAGCGCGGTGCTTTTCGACGCCGTGAGCGCGGCGCGCGCCCGCAAAGCCGATTACGTGATCGTCGACACCGCCGGCCGCCTGCAAACCAAGGAAAACCTGATGGCCGAGTTGCAGAAGATGGCCCGCACCGCCAAGAAGGTGATTCCCGAGGCGCCACACGAGGTGCTGCTGGTGCTCGACGCGACCACCGGGCAAAACGGTCTGGAGCAGGCGCGCAAGTTCACCGAAACCTCGGGCGTGACCGGCATCGTACTCACCAAGCTCGATGGCACCGCCAAGGGAGGAATCGTGGTGGCCATTGCGCGGGAGCTCGATCTACCCATCCGCTACGTCGGCGTGGGCGAGAAGGTGGACGACCTGCTGCCGTTCGACGCCGAGAAGTTTATCGCATCGCTGTTCGAAATATGAATCCCGCATTCATGCGCGAAGCGCTGGACCTGGCACGGCAAGGCCGGGGATTGGCGAGCCCCAATCCCATGGTCGGCGCTGTGCTCGAGCGCGATGGCGAAGTGGTGGGACGCGGCTTTCACACGTACGCCGGTGTGCACCATGCCGAAGTAATCGCCCTGGCGCACGCGGGAGAAAAGGCGCGTGGCGCCACCCTGTATCTCAACCTGGAACCTTGCGCGCACCAGGGCCGCACGCCGCCCTGCGCTGATGCAATCATCGCGGCCGGTGTCGCCGCAGTGGTGGCGCCGCTGGTGGATCCCAACCCGCTGGTGGGCGGAGAAGGGTTCCGCCGTTTGCGGGCCGCCGGAGTGGAAGTCGTCATGGCCCCGGAATTCGCGCCAGAAGCCGGCAAGTTGAACGAGCCGTTCCTCCACCTCATGCGAACGGGGCGGCCGCTGGTGACGCTGAAGACCGCCATCACGCTCGACGGAAAGATCTCAGCGCCGGACGACAACCGCGGTTGGATCACCAGCGATCGCGCCCGCGCTCGCGTGCAGGAACTGCGCCACGATCACGACGCGATTCTTACCGGAATCGGCACCGTACTGGCTGACGATTGCCTGCTCACCGACCGCACCGGCTTGGCGCGCAGCCGGCCGCTGCTGCGCCTGGTGATGGATTCGCAGCTTCGCCTGCCGCCCGATTCGAAGATGGTGCGCAGCGCGGCCGGCGATTTGGTCGCCGTCACCACCTCCGCGGCGTCTCCCGACCGCCGTAAGACGCTCGAAGCCGCCGGCGTAGAGGTGCTCGTGCTGAATGGACCCGGGGGGCGCGCCGATCTTGCGGGCGCCATCGAATGGCTGGGCCGGCGGCGCTATTTGTCGCTGATGATCGAAGCCGGCAGCAAGGTGAATTGGACCGCCCTCGAAACCGAGGTGGTGGACCGCATCCTGTTCTATTACGGCCCGAAGATCTTGGGCGGCTTGGAGGCGCTGCCGCTGGCCGGCGGCATCGGCCGGCGGCGCCGCGTGGACGCCATCCGCGTCCACGACCTCACTATTCACCCCATCCCGCCCGACGAGTTCGCCATCGAAGCATATGTTCACCGGGATCATTGAAGAGCTGGGCACGGTGGAAGCCCTGGAAACGCGGCCGGCCGGGGCGCGCCTGAAGGTCCGTTGCGCGCTGGTGCTGCCGGACATGACCATCGGCGCCAGCATCGCCGTCAACGGCGTGTGTCTTACCGCGGTGGACGCGCGGCCCGATTCTTTTTCCGCCGACCTCGCGCCGGAGACCCTGCGCCGCAGCAACCTGGGCGCCCTGCGCGCCGGCTCGCGGGTCAATCTCGAGCGGCCCCTGTCGCCAACCGGCCGCCTCAGCGGCCACATCGTGCAGGGCCACGTCGATGGCACCGGCGAATTCCTCTCGCTCGAGGCTCTGGGCGAGGAGAACTGGTGGCTACGCGTCCGCGTGCCCGCCGAGCTCGATCCTTATCTGGTCTACAAGGGCTCCGTCGCCATCGACGGCATCAGCCTCACTATCGCCAAGCTGGAGGGCGACGCGCTCAGCGTCACCATCATCCCTCACACCTACCGCAACACCACGCTGGCAACTTATCAGCCCGGCGCTCGCGTCAACATCGAATGCGACATTCTCGCCAAGCACGTCGAGAAGCTGTTGCGCAAGCTGGATGTCAAGACCGGCTTAACCGTGGAGAAACTCCAGGAGCAAGGCTACTGACCGACCACCTGTCCTTGGGCGGCCGGCAGCCCGAAGATGACGTTGCCTTCTGCGTGGAGGTCACGTGTCCCAGTAACGCTCCGCAAAAACAATTGTGGGGCAGCATGGCGAACCGCAAGCCATCTGCCCCACGTATATCTTTGCCAGAAGCTCCCGAGGGACTTCGCTAACGCTCCTACCGGGAGCTCAGGAAGTTCAAAGAGATCTGGGTTTTGTTTTCGACCGGCTGCCCGTCGAGCAGCGTCGGTCTGTATCGCCACTGCATGACGGCTTCCTTGGCGGACTGGACCAGCAACGGGTGTCCGGAGATGACCTTCACGGAGCGGACCCTGCCGTCGGTGCCGATGGTGGCTTCGAGAACAACTTCGCCGTGGGCACCCATCTGGCGCGCGGCCGTCGGATACGCCGGCTCCTTGCGGTACACAAGCTGAGCCGCGGCGACCTTACCGCCGGAAGAAGCCGCAGTGGTCTTCTTCGCGGCCGGCGGTGCGGGCGCAACCGGGGCGGGCGCGTTAGCGAAAGGCATGCTGAGATTCGAATTCATGTTGACGCCAGCGGGCGAAGCGGGAGGGGCGCCGGTCAGGTTGGCGATGGCGATGTCATTGGCACTAGCCGGGCGGAGCCGCTCGGCCAGCGACGCCGTGTTGAATGCCTTGGGAGCGACCTTCGCCGGCGCTGGCGGGGTCACTTCCGCGGGTGTGGTGGATGAGGCTTCCTGGGCGGGTGCAGGAGCAGCGGCTGCCGGCTGAGCCTGCGGCGAGTTCGCCTTCGCCTGGGTCGAAGTGGTGGCGGTAGATTTGCCGTCCGGCATCGGCGAGGGCCGCGTGCGCAAAGACCGCACTGACTCGGTCACCGTCTTGCTTTGGTTCTTTCCGGTCACTTCCATGCGGAAACTGACGTCCCCAGTCACAGGCGTGTAGACGATGCTGCCGGTGGTGAGCTGGGTCGGATCCATGTCATAGTTCTCGTGCCGGTCGCCATCATTGATGGAGAGCACACCGTGGGTGGCGTCGGCGATCGCCGCACAATTCTTGTTCCAGGTGAGCAGCAGATCGGTACCGCTGGGTTCCACCCGCAGGGTGAGATCCGCCGCCGGCGACTCCAGCGCGGTGGTCTGATGCGGGCGCACCATGTAACCGGGGTAAACGAAAAGCAGCACCAGCGCAGCCACAGTGGCGGCGATGCCGCCGAGCACCATCATGATCTTTCCGCTGCCCTGCGACTCCACCGGGGCAGTGCCGCTCAGCGTTGCGAACGGCGACTTATCAGCTGCGGGCTTGGCAGGTTCGGCTGCTTTGGCGGCCGGGGCCTCTTTCGCCACTGCGGCGGCCGGCTTGACTTCCGTGGCAGGCGCCTTCGGCTCGGGCGCGGTTGGACGAGCGGGTGCGGCAGCTCTCCCTTCCGCGGCCGGCGCCTTGACGGGCGCCACAGGGGGCTTTGTCTCCGGCGGCTTCCGTTCGGCCCTGTCGACCACAGGCGGCATCGAGATCTTCGCCTCGCTGGACGGCGAGGAAGCAACCGAATCGCGACGCAGGCCGATCGGCACGACTTGCGGGCGGATACTGGGCTTGGCGGCCGGCGGTGGGGTGGCCGGAATATTCATCGGACTTGGCGGCGGAGCCGGCGCCGGCGCGGCCTCCGGCGGTGTCCACAGCGATGGCGTCAATTGCCCGGATCGGAACGAAAACTCCAAATAGCTTGCCTCGCCGTGGAACGCGCCGTCTTCCCTGATGAAGAGGCCGCCCACGCTGGTCTTGGTGGCAAATGGCCGCACCAGCAGGGCGATGTGATGGGCATCGCGGAAGCGTGCGTCGAGGAACGCCAGATCCTCCGCATCCAGGCTGAGACCCTTCCGGCTATGCGCGCGGAAGAAGCCCATCACCTTAATGCTGCCGGGCGCGCTGTGCTGTTCAATCGCCCGTTCGAAACGTCCCAGATCAGCATCCGACAAACGGTACAACGGCCCGCGGCTGTAATCGCACGAGATCGTTTCATAGTCCTGGACGATCACATTCAAGGGACTGCCGGGGACGACTGAGCCCAGCAATATGCCGCCAATCTCCGATCCTCTTGAGGTCAGGGAGCGGAAGTTTTCGATAACTTCACTCTCCATCCGGTCGATGAGATCGAAAGCCAGCCGCACTGCGACCGGCTTTTGGGGAACCTCCCACAGATATGTAGCCAGGGGTGCGGATTTCGGCTCGCCGCGTTCCCGCCGTGCTGTCGATTCAACCATCTGCATTTGCCTCCGCCCGCTGAAATTCTGGGCTCTTTACTTCACGGGTCAATTTTAACGGAAATCCAAGCAATATATACCCTAAAATTCACTCTATTAACCAAAATCAACGGTACTGATCCACAATGTTTTAGCCGATAGCTATCCAGATATATATCCGTTAATTATCTTTGGTTATCAGACGTATACTGTCCCCTTTTACTCTAGCAATTCTGAGTTTTAGTGCCTATAATGACCGAGGAAATGAGCGCCAGGACCTGTCAGCTATGCGGACGGCCCCTCAGTAGAATCTGGGTGGGCGCGGGCGGTGACTTCTGTTCTCGGGAACATCGCAGTCAATATGGACTGCGCCTGGGGATGGACCGGCTGCAGGAAGCCAATAAAGTCGCTACGCTGATGCGGCGGCGCGAAAATCTAAAGATGGTGGTGCCGGCGCAAGCGCAGAGCTTGGCCTCATTGCAGCGGCGTGGCTTTGATCAAAGTATGCCTTGGTCCGAGCCGTTGGCACCGGCCGACCACATGCGAAGCATTCATCCGGCGCTGGAATCGCGGCTGGAAGGCGGTGGCGATTTCTTTTCGCCGCGGCCGCGTGCCTCGAAAGAAAAGCAGCCACCGCGCAGCTTCAGCTATTTGCGGCACGCCGGTGAGGCGACGAGTGCGATGCTGCCCGCGCTCAGCGAATACACGATGCGGGTCACACTGCCGGGCCCGCGGCCCGCGCGGGCTTGGGATGGCGCGCGCTCGTTGAAGGCGCGCCGCCGCGGCTTTCCGTTGCCGCGGCGCCGGGCGTCGCGCGCGGTGCTGCCGTCCGAATCGCGGCGAGAGCTGATGGGGGGAGCCACCTACCAGCGTGACGCGGCCCCGCCTCTGTGGCTGCAATTGCCGATGCATGAGGGAAGCCCCGTGCGGGTGGCGGGAGCCCAGCCGATCCGCCCGCCGGAGAGGCAACTGCGCCGCTTCGCCGTTGCGCATCGAACACCCGGGTTGACTTGGCCTGGCACTATGCCAGCGCCGGTATTCGTCAAAGAGGGCCCAGCGCCTCACTCCCGGACGCCGCTGATCACACCGCTGGTTCGTGCCGCGGCACTGCCCCACGGCCCTGGCCACGGCGTATTACCCGGCATGGCGCACGGCAGCGCGCGGCGACTGAGCCGCAGCAGCCGCGACTGCCGCATGGTGCAGCGCAGCGCCGCCATCGATTGGACCGGATCGAATCTGCCGGCAATTGTTATGGCTGGCGGACACGTGGTGGACGCGCACTTGCGGAGTGCCGCATGGAACCGCGGTGGCACGCGCGCGGTTTCGGTGATTGCCAAAGCGTCCGACCTGATCCCGCGGTTCTCGACGGTATTGTTTGAACCGCAAGAGGCGCCATTCGGCTACTCCAGTTTCAGAATACAGAGCGGCATGCCAGCGCTTCCGGTTTCGCCGGCGGCAACCCCCAAGGCGCCGCAGAAGCGCACCCAGGCGAAGCAGGTGAAAAGTGAAACCATTCGCCTGGAAGATCATTTCGACGCCGGATTAGGAAACTGGGTTGGCGGCGTGAGCGATTGGAAAATCGACGTGGCCGGCGTGCGTCCCGGTGCTCTGGCGCTGTTCGCGCCCTCGCTCGCCATGGTCGATTACGATGTCGAGTTTTTGGCACGCATCGACCAGAAGAGCCTGAGCTGGGTATTCCGCGCGGCCGATGAACAGAACTACCATTTGGCGACGATTGCGAATTCGCCGCAGGGCCGGACCTTCACGCGGTCTTCGGTGATCGAGGGCGCGCCCGGACTGAGCGTCACCACGCCGGTCCGCCAGGCGGGCAGTCTCAAAGCGGCCGTTACCATCCTGACACGCGTCAGGGGCAACGATTTTACGGTTTCCATAGATGGCGAACCCATCGAGCGATGGAGCGACAACCGCCTCGCGATTGGCGGAGTGGGATTTTTGGGCGCGCCGGACAATCGTGCGCGCCTCTACTGGATACGCCTGGTGACAGACGAATCCGAGCGGTAAGGAGGACTGAGAGAAATGAGCAGCAACCCGATTCGAACCAGCGCTAAGGTTCAGCCCCTGCGAGGCCCGGCGCCAGACATGAGTGACAAAGAAGGGGCGGCGATGAGCGGCCCCGGTTTTCTGGCGCGCGCCGTCGCCTTGCACCTGGCCGGCAAGCGGGATGAAGCCCTCAAGCAATTGCAACGCGCCATCGCCGCCAATGAAGCCTCGCCCGAAATCTACCGCGCGATGGGGCACATCCAGTTCGAACTGGGCGACCATAAGGAAGCCGCCAAGAGCTACCGCGCTTTAACGCAGATCAAGCCGCAGTATGCGATGGGCTGGTTCAACCTGGCCGTTTGCCTGGAGCGCCTGGGCTCGTGGGAAGAGGCGGCGGAGGCCTTTGGAAAGGCCTCGACTCTCGAGCCTGGCCACCTGGACGCGCACCTCGGGCTGGGCGTGTGCCACTTGCGCCTCGAGGATCCCAAGAGCGCTCTGTTCTCTTTCGAGCACTGCCTGGCGGTGTCGCCGCAGCATGAAGACGCGTTGTTCGGCAAGGCCGCAGCGTTGCAATCGCTCGACCACGCCGACGAGGCCGCGGGGATCTACCAGAAGATCATCGAACGCAACCCGGACTCGGAAGAGTCGCTGGCGAACCTGGTGCTGATCGGCATGTCGAAGGAAGATTTCGACATGGTGCGCGAGTACTCCGAACGGCTGCTGGAGCTCAAGCCCGAGTCCACAGTGGCATTGGAAGGACTGGCGGCCTGGGCGTCGGCATCGGACGAGCACGCGCTCACCGCCAAATTCTGCAACCTGCTGGTCAACGCAGTGCCCGGCCACTTCGAGGCCTGGTTCAACCTGGCGCTGGCGCACCAGAAGTCCGGACGGTGGCAGCAGGCGGCGGAAGCTTACCAGGAAGCCATCAAGCTGCGCTCGCAATCTTCCGAGGCACACACCAACCTGGGCGTCGTGCACGAACAACTGGGCGACATGGTGGCGGCCCGCGCGGACTATGACCGCGCCATGGCCGCTCAGCCCGAAGCTCTGGCGCCGATGTGGAACGTGGCCCTGCTGCTGGAACATGGCGGGCAGTACGATGAGGCCGAGCGCTGGTATCGGCAGGTCCTGGAGCGCGCTCCGAAGGAGGAGGAGGCCCGCTTCCGGATGGGCTACCTGCGGCTCAAGAGGGAGGACTTCCGCGGCGCCGTCGAAGCTTTCGAAGGCTGCCTGAAATACCGCCCCTATTGGCCCGAAGCGCAAGCCAACCTGGCGTTGGCTTATACCGGCATGGGAGACAAAGAGCACGCCGAGCGGCTGTACGACAAGATGCTCGAAGCCGACCCCAAGAGCGTCGATGCGCTGCGCGGCATGGCGGCCCTGTCGATCCAGTCGGGCGACTTCAACACGGCCCTCGAACATCACGTGCGGCTGATCGATCTCGGCGAGCGTTCGCCCGAAATCCTGTATAACGCCGGGCTGATGTACGAGAAAGCCGATCAGCCGGAAAAGGCCGTCCGCCTGTATCGGGATGCGTTGTCGCTGCAGCCGGATATGCCGGAAGCGCTGCTCAATCTGGGCCGCATTCTGGAATCGACGGGCAAGAGCGAAGAAGCCCGCTCCTGCTGGAGCAAGGCGCTCGACGCTGAACCGGCCCTGGCGCAGGGCTACTTCGGTCCCACGATTGAGTAAGCGCGCAAAGCGCGTGGTGCAAATCGTAGGCATGTTCGCCGCTTGAAATTCGGCTGAGCTTGGCCCTCGCCCAGGCGCGACCATGCCTCGCGAGCGCGGTTTTCGCTGTGAATTAGGTGAATGTCGCGTGACTCGCAGTGGTGGGCCCACTGCGTCGTCGAAATCCGCGCCGGGCAGGCGCGGCCCCAGTAGACAGCGCAAGGTCAAATGAAGCGCGCGCTCCACCGTCCCCGTGCCACCCCCTTTGTTACAGTTTTCACGTTGGGACTTCACCCCCGTCCACGCCGCTTGAGGACGTGGTAGAGTGATTGGACAGTCGGGGAGGGATCGATGAGGTTCTGGTCGATTGTCGTAGCGGCTGCAGTTTTGTTTCCGGTTTCTGTCCTGCCTGCCTGGCAGGCGCCCGCGCAGATCCGCCAACTGGAGGCCGCCGGCGACGCCAGCAAGGCCCGCGACATCCTGGCGGGCGCCGTTCAGCAAAATCCCGACAGCGCTCCCGCCCTCAAATCCTACGCGGAGTATCTCGAACAGTACGGCCAACCGGAAGCGCGAGCGGTGTATGCCAGGCTCCTGGCGCAGTTGCGCCGGGCGGGTGATGCGGCGGAGGAAGCCGAAATCGCGCGCCGGCTGGTGACGCTCGATCTCTTGGCCGGAGACCGCGAAGCGTCGGCGCGCGATAGCGAATTCTATCGCGCTGCCGCCGGCAAGACACTTACTCCAGCCGCGTCTTCGAGCGAGCGAAACGAGGCGTGGCCCACCATTTCCATACCTGGACCGATGCGATCGTTCGCGCGCATGGCGGCCATTTCACCCGCGGCGGCGCCGCAGGACGTGCTGCCGGCATTGGCGCGGAATATCGTCACCAACGGCTACCAGGCCTCGCACAGCAACGACGTGCTGGAACAGACCGAGTTTCTGAAGTTGCTGCACCGTTACCTCGGGCAGGCGCGAGAATTGGAGAAACTGGCGGGCGATCAGCACGCGATTCAGGTGCCCAAGTGCGATTCACCCAACGTGGCCGATCTGTTGCGCATCCTCGGTTTTCGCATGCGCGGCGGCTGCGGCTCGGAGGTGGTGCTGGAAACTGTGAATGCCGGGCGGGCGTTCTTGACCACGGATTCCGGATTTCCGGTGAACCGCCTGGAAGAGGCGCTGCGCACCAACAACCCCTTCCGCTATGATTTTCATCCCACGCAGGTGCCGGTAATGTTCGGCCCGGATTATTGGACTGCGGGGAGCAAGGAGGCGGATTTCCTTGAAGGGTTGGTTTCCGATCCCTCGTTGTGCCGCCTCTACCTGGGGCTGTCCAAGCTGGATCCGCCCACTGCGGCCGCCATGCGCGGTGCGGCGACGCTGACTCATCTGCGAGCGTACGGGCACGTGCTGGATTTCTTCGGCGGCCAGTTCGAGCTGCGCGGCGGCAAAGCGGTGGTTCCCGGCGGCGCGCGCGCGGCAGCGGCCTGGGGCGACCTGGTGGGCGTTTCGCCGGATCGCGGAGCGGAGTTTTTCGTTAAGCTGCTGACCAAGGACGACGGCTGGATGGCCAGCCTATACGACGCGCTGGCGCGCATCGACACGCCGGTGCGCGACTATCTGACGGATCCGGCCCGCCTAAAGCGCTTCTACGCAGCGGTCCGGGGAAAAATCACCAGCCCAGGGCCGGCGCGTCCGGTGTTTCGCTCCAACAGCGACATGATGCTGCTGACCACGCGGCTGCAGCTCGACGCCGATGGCAAACCGCACGTGCCCGGCGACCTGGGAGTGTGGAAACGTCTGTTCGCCAACCACCCGCAGGGCCGTTACGATGTCAAGCTGACACGGCTGGCGGCTACCTGGAAGGAACCGGACGACCTGATCGAAGCGCTGTTCGCCCTGTGCCGCAGGTCTGTGGAAAACGAGCCGCTCAAGATCTTCATGGCGCTGTCCGATATCGACCACGACCGCGCCACGCCGCTCGAAGCCGCCACGGTGGAGCGCCTGGCGCGTTCGTGGCGCACCTATGGGAGCCAGTTCGCGATTTTCAGCGAATCGCCCGCATTAAGCGACAAATCCATCAACCAGTTTCTGGATACGGCCGAGGCGCTGACGCGGCTGCGCGAGCCGAGCCTGCGCGCCGATGCCGGCGGGACGTTTCAATCGCTGATTTCGTTGTGGCAGATCCTGGTGCGCCAGCAGACCATCGCGGACCGCAACGCCGACACCGCCTTTGCCGCAATCGTCACCGGTTTCGCCGACGTGCATCGCGCCCGCGAGCTGTTCGACGCCGGTCATCGCGGCTTCGAGTCGCTGCTCGATGCGGCGGCGAAGCCGGCCGATTCCATCACCGGACCCCAGGAACGGATGGTTGACCTGCTGGCAGGCGCCGCCCAATCGGACGATGTCGAAACCCGCCAGGAGATGGAAGAGGAGCTGCTCCGCATTTTGGACGCGCAGCGCCTGGTTTCGCTTGACACGCTCTTCCAGTTGGGTGATTTGCTCGAGAGCGGCCGGCGCCCGGACAAGGCCGCGACCGCGGAGCTGGTCAAGCTGGCTGGGCGCATCGCCGAGGTCGCCCTGCCACGTGCGCCCCTTACCGCCAGCGAACGCAGCGCCATGGGCTTCGGCTTCTGGACCGACCGGCATTTAGATTTCGAGCGCAAGCTGAACATGCGGCTGGCTATCGAAAAGACCGGTGGCGATCCTGCCCGCCTTAAGGAACTGACGGAGCTGCTGGCGCCGCTGCTGCGCGATTCCCTGCTCGGCTTCAGCTATGCCTACTACGCTCCGCCGGGCGCACAAATGCTCTTCACCAACCCGGTGTTCGTGCGCAGCCACGACTTCGTCGGCGGCCAGAGCCAAGGCTATATGTGGAAGCCCACGGAACCCTACGGCTCGGGCTGGCCTTCGAACGGCGGTGGCCGCCTGGTGGGATCCCTTGCGGCTTTGCCGTATGCGCTGGCCGATGCCGAGCAGAATTTTCTGGTACCCGCGCAGACCCAGGCGCTGATCTGGGGCGATCTGGTGCCGCAGATGATTTTGAGCGCCAAGGTGCCGCGCTGGTGGACCGTCACCCCGGCCCAAATGCATTGGGTGGGATTGAATCTACGCTATGGGCGCGAGCTGCTGGCCGGAGCGGCCATGGATCAGCCAGCGCGCCAGGCAGTGATGGCGGAGTTGAGCCGGCTGGCTGCACCCGCGCGCACCGCCAGAGTAGGGCAACTGCTCGAGCAGGGACAAGCGAAGGAAGCCGCCGAGCAGGTGACTCCGTCCGAGCTGTTCTGGCTCAGCCGCGCGCTCGAGCCGGGGCGCACCGGCGACCGCTCCGCGCTGCGCTCCCAGATCGAGCGCCTTGCGGCGGACGTTCCCGGACAGGTGAGCATAGCGGCTATTTCGCGCGCCTTTGGAGCGCCCAAGCCGACCCTGGCCACCTCCTACCGGCCTGAATTACTCAATGTACGCACGTTCCCCACGCTGATGGGCTACTCCAGCCGCATCCTGGCGGAAAGCTGGGAATCCAACAACCTGTACTGGGCCGCCCTGGCAGACGAGCTGAGCCTGCGGCCGGCGCAACTTAACGTGCGCATTCCGGAATGGACCCGGCAGTTGATCGAGCACATTTTCGCTTCCCACCTGGAGGACTGGCCCGCTGTGCTACGGTCGTTGCGTGTAGTTGGCGACGGCGTCCGCGAGCAGGCGCGCGCCGTGGCAGCCGACCAAAAAGCGGCCATCCAGGAATTCCCTACGGGTAGGCCACAATGATAGTTTCCAGGCGAGGATTCTTGGCGGCCGCCGCCGGCGGCACATTGTTGCGGGCGCAGGACGGGCAGCGGCCTGTCTTCCGCGTCAAGGTGGACATGGTGGTGCACAGCTTCCAGGTCACCGACAGCAAGAACCATTACATCAACGGCCTCAAACCGTCCGACTTCCGCATCTTCGAAGACGGCATCCCGCAGAAGATCGCCACCTTCGCCGAAGGCGCCAACACGCCGGTGGCGATCAACGCCGACGGCACCGCGACGCCCTTGCTGGAAGCCAATCGGCGTGGCATGCCGGGGATGGAACGTCCCGACGCCTTCGTGGGCACCAATGTGTTCGTTCTGTTCGATACCAGCAACTTCATGTACCGCGGTTTCGTGTACGCCGAAGATGCGATCGCCGATTTCGTGCGCGGCCTGGATCGCGCCGATTCGGTGGCCGTCTACACGTTCAGCCGCGACCTGTCGCGCGCGGCATTGCTCACCCGCGAGCATGGGGACGCCATCGCCGGGCTGCGCAACGCCGTCGCCGGCGATGACACGGCGCTCTACAACGCGCTGCTGCTGACCTTGCGCGACGCGGCCAAAGTGCCCGGCCGCAAAGTGGTGATTGTCTTCTCCAACGGCCCCGATAACGCCAGCATGATAGCCCCGGACGACGTCCGCGCCGTGGCGGAAGACGAGGGCATTCCGATTTACGTCATCTCCACCAGCGAGGTCAACAAGGACCCCATCTCGAGCGGTGTTTTTCGCCGCATCGCTCAGCACACCGGCGGAAAAGCCTACTGGGCGCGCACCTGGCAGCGCCAGGTGGAAGCATTCGACGATATTCGCGAGGACATGAGCAATTCATACACCATCGCTTATTACCCCGCGCCAAATCCCAATGAGGGCTTCCGCAGAATCACTGTCGAAATCGTCAGCGACATCGGCAAGAAGTACCGCATCCGCTCCCGTCCCGGGTACAGGCCAAGCAGGTCGTTCTGAGGGGGACACCAGCGTAACAAAGCGGAGACAGATGTCTGCCGCTTAACCCTGCGGTGCGGCTTTTGGCGTGAACAGGTACACCCCCACGCCCGGCAGGGCCGCACTGAGTGCCCTGCCCCACTCGGTTGCCACTCAAACGGCGGCGACGTCCGACAACTGCGCTTCCAGATCCGCCAGAGCCTTCGCTAACACCGCCCGGTAACGCGGGTTCTGCGCCGATTCCAGTTCTCGCACGACTCGCGTGCGTGACAAAAGAATCGTTTCCTTTTTGCGGATGAGTTCGAGCCGATCTGGAGAAGGTATATTGTGCTTTGCGGCGCGGTGGCTATGGTTCTCAGCAGCGTCGATCTGCGCCGCGACCGACTTGCTTTCCCAACCTCGGGCCATACTTTCATTCTACGCGCACCACACCTCAAGTTGCTACTCGGTGGTGGCATTTTAATCGAACGCTAATCGCCGCCGCTTTATTTTCTCTCCCGCCGGCGCAGCCCACCGGGGCCGCACGTTGGTACGCGCCGTCTGGTATGCTCACCCGTATGCCGCGAAAACTTCTGCTTGCCATTTTGGCGACGATGATTCCGGTCCCGCTGCCGATTCTCGCGCAGCCGCAGGAACGGGTCGACCTGAACGTGATCCACAAGATCAAGACCGAAGAGTTCGATCACTCCAAGGTGATGGACATCATGTACAACTTGGCGGACCGGTACGGCCCGCGCCTGACCAATTCTCCGCAATTCCGCGCAGCCGGCGATTGGGCCGTCAAGCAGCTTGAGGATTGGGGGCTGAGCAAAGTCCATTTGGAGAAGTGGGGCCCGTTCGGCAACGGCTGGGAATGCGACTACTTCGATGCCGGCATGGTCGAGCCCACTTATCAACCGTTAATCGGCATGCCGGTGGCGTGGACCATGGGCACTAACGGCCCGGTGACCGGTGAGGCTATACTGGCGCCGATCCTGACGACGGCCGACCTGGACAAGTTTCATGGCAAGCTGGAGGGCAAGATCGTGCTTGTTTCCGCGCCCCGCGAACTGCCCTTCCCCACTACCCCGCTGGGCCACCGTTACACCGCCGAAGAGCTCAATGACCTGACGCTCGATGTGATTCCCACCGGCGCCGGACGCGGCGGTCGCGGCAGCCCTCCGGGCCCTCCTGGCCAGCCCAACATGACCTTCCGCGAGCTGCGCGCCTTTCGCCAGCGCCAGCAGGCGTTTTGGAGAGAGGAAAAGCCGGCGGTGGTGGTGCAGATTTCCAGCATCGGCGAAAGCGGAACGCTGGTCGGCGGCGGCGCCGACCGCGAGCACAACGACAATCCGCCGCAGGTCATTCTGGCCGCGGAGCACTACAACCGCATCGCCCGCCTGCTGCAGCACGAAGTGCCGGTGAAGCTCTCCTTCGACATCAAGAACCGCTTCATCACTGACGACCCCGATTCGTTTAACGTGATTGCCGAGATTCCCGGCGGCACCAAGGCCGATGAATTGGTGATGGTCGGTGGCCACTTCGATTCCTGGCACTACGGCACGGGCGCCACCGACAACGGAGCGGGCGCCACGCTGGCGATGGAGGTGATGCGCATCCTGAAATCGCTCAACCTCAAAATGGACCGCACGGTCCGGATGGCGTTGTGGGGCGGCGAAGAGGAGGGCCTGCTGGGGTCGGCGGCGTATGTGAAGGAACACTTCGCCGATCCTACGGTGATGAAGCCCACCGCCGAGCATGAGAGGTTCTCCGGCTACTTCAACATCGATAACGGTACCGGCCGCATACGCGGCATTTACCTGCAAGGTAACGAAATGGCGAGGCCGATTTTCGAAAGCTGGTTCGCCGCGTTCAAGGATCTCACCCCCGGCGTCGTTACCATTCGCAACACCGGCGGCACCGATCATCAATCCTTCGATGCTGTCGGACTGCCCGGCTTCCAGTTCATCCAGGACCCGATGGATTACTTCGCCCGGACGCACCACACTAACATGGACGTCTATGACCGCATTCAGCAGCAGGATATGGAACAGATGGCCGTGATTGAAGCCGACTTCGTCTACAACGCCGCCACGCGCGCCGACAAACTGCCGCGTAAGGAGTTGCCCGCGCCGCGCCCCGCCGGCGGCGGCCGCGGAAGCCAGTAACCGAACCTTGGAAGGCGAGGCTTGGGCAGGCTGCCGCCACCGCGCCGGATTGCGCAGCCTCCGCGGCCGGCTCGACAGAGCCAGGACAGAGCAAGCAAATGGATGACAAACGCGCGGTTTTTGATTTTGAAATTGAGTTCTCAAACGGCGGCGGGCTCCAGGGACAGGGTTTTCGCCTCGACATAGAAGGCGATGATATCGCTGACGATGCGCTGGCCAGGTTCATCATTTCCGACCTTCGTCTCCTGATGGTGGGCAGCGTCCGGATTCTCAACAAGCGAATTATCCAAGAGCGCCACAAACGTGCCGCCGTGTCCTTACCTGAATCGGCAGGCTCCGGCGCAAATTTCATCGATATCAGCCATGTTATCGAGAGTGGCATGGTGACTTACAAGGGGCTCCCCGCACCCTTGATCTGCGACTTCTTATCGCGCGAGCAATCTCACGCCGTGTACGAGCCGGGTACGGAGTTTAAGATTGGCCGGATCGACATGGTGGCCAACACCGGCACCTATCTGGATGCGCCGTATCACAGGTACGCCGAGGGCCGTGACCTCGCTCAACTTCCGCTCGATCGTGTTTCCGACCTCCCCGGCGTGGTGGTCCGCGTGACGGGCCTCGCACAGCGCTCGATTGATTGGACAAACTTCGCGGCAATCGATGTTCGGGGGCGTGCAGTCCTGATTCACTCCGGCTGGGATATTCATTGGCGCACGGATCAGTACTTTGAGGGCCACCCATTTCTGACCAGGAGAGCAGCGGAATACTTGCGCGATCAAGGAGCCGTGCTGGTCGGGATCGACTCACTCAACATCGACGATATTTCGGGGAAAGGCCGGCCGGTGCACACCGTGCTTCTCGGGGCTGATATTCCGATCGCTGAGCATCTGACGAATCTGGCGGCGCTTCCAACCGAAGGGTTTCGGTTCTCCGCGGTACCGCCCAAAGTGAGCCGGATGGGCAGCTTTCCGATTCGCGCTTACGCCAGAATCTGAGCTCCGCCGGCGCGCGCCTTCTTGTGCCCTCGTCAGGCAGATCGTGGGCCTACGGTAGGCCGCCGCCTCGACTCACAATCCGCGCGAGGCCCTCTTGAAACTCTGCGGGCGCCGTGAGCAGGCTCGCCACAAGGAACGCTTCAGTTTCGAAATCGTAGAAGTAGCCGGGCTGCACCAGGACGTTGTCGCCGTCCAGCAGCTCCAGGCACCACTCTTCTTCCGTGCGGACGCGCGGCACGCGCATGGTGATCGACCAACCGCCTTCCACCGCCAGGATCTCGATCGCGGTTCCGGCCAGCGCCTGGCGCGCGAAGGCCAGGTTAGCGGCGGTGCGCTGCTGTATCTGGCGCTGCACGGCCGCACCGCATTCGAGCAGCCGCGCCGCCGCGCACTGCACCGGCGTGCCGACGGAGAGATACGTGTCGGCGATCCACTCCAGCTTCTCCATAGCTTCGGCGCGCAGCAGCGGCGGGCCCGCCACCACGATCCAGCCCAGCTTCATCTGCGGCAGGCCGGCAATTTTCGACAGCCCGCTCAGCGAAAACGCCGCGCAGTCTTCCACGCTCACCACCGATGTCACCCTGCCCGCGTCCGGCGCAAATGCGTAATCGGAAAACACTTCATCAGAGATGAGCGCGATGCCGTGTCCGGAAGCAATCCGCGTTAACGCTTCCATCTCGCCGTGCTTGATGTAGCTGCCGGTGGGATTGTTGGGATTCACCAGCACCACGGCGCGGGTGCGTGGGGTGATGGCGCCGGCCAGCGCGTCCATGTCAATCGCCCAGCCGGCGTGGTATTCGAGAGGATACTGGCGCACCTCGATCGATTCCATCCTCGCCAGGTATTCGAACAACGGATAGGAAGGCTGCGGCACCAGCACCTGGTCGCCTGCGTCCGCCAACAGCTTGAACAGATACGAGTAGCCCTCGCTGGTGCTGGCGGTGAGCAGGATGCGGCTCGGCTCGACGGCCTGCCCGCGCTGCCGGTAATAATCCGCCACGGCCTCACGCGCCGCGAGTGACCCCGCCGGCGCCGGATCGTAACGCAGCAGACCGGGATCGTCGAAGACCCGGCGCAACTCCTCCGGGTATTCGATTCCGGCGCGTGTCGGATTCGATTGGGTGAGGTCCAGAATGCGCGCGCCCTGCCCGCGCCTGGCGGCTAGCAGTTCCGTTAGTCGGTTGCGCTGCAAGTCCCAATGGAACCGCGAAGAGAACATGGCGATCCACCAGGGTACCGTAACGCAGCTGTCGCCCGCCGCCAAGGCCTAATACCAGAACGGCGTCTCCAGCGCCCAGATGCTTTTCGCATACCTCGCGTGCAGCAATTGAAACGCAGCTTTCGAGAAAGATTGGGTATGCGGACCCGTGTTGCCGAAACGCGTTGTGCGTACGGCCAGGTGCAACGCTTCCGGCACGCGCGGGTCTTGGGGATGCTGCCGCGCCCAAGCCAGCGTCTGCTGGCAAAGATAGTCCGGAGCAACACCGGCTGTGGACCGCAGGTCTTTGGCCTCCTTCTCGCCCTGTGCCTGCTCGGCCGGCGAGAGGAAGTTCTTCGCCGGCTCCGGGACAATCGCCTTTGGCACATACGGGTTGGTGGGCTGCCAATTCCACCAGTTGTCGCGGAAATCGTCGATCTTGTCGATTTTGGTCTCTCGCGGCCACCCGTCGCGAACTTCGAGGTCGAAGCCAGGGTCGCGCAGCATCAGGAAAACCGCCGCGAACTTCGCAGCCGCAGGATTGGTCTGGGTCAGGTACTCGCGGAGTCTCACCGCGAGTTCCGGTTTCAGCGCCGCCAGCCTGCCCGCGAGCGCGCGTGCCTCGGCCTGGCGCCCGAGCACGATGGCCCTCGCCCACCCGGCCTGCGCCACTTCCATTTGCAGGTTGGACGGCAACAGCGGGCTGCGCGCTGCATCCACCCAGCGCGTGAGCGGCACGGTATGGTTGAACAGTTCGGCTGAGTCCGCCGCAAACTGCGCGCCTTTGCCAATTTCGAGTCCCCAGTCACCCAACGGTGCATCGAACACAACGACATTCGCCGCGACCGGTTCACGCGGGGCGTAGCGCAAGAACTCACTCCAGTGGCGTGCCAGCAACTGACGGCGGGCGAGGAAGCTGTTGCGAGCGTCGGCCGGCTGGTGCGAAGCCAGCGCAAGGTCGGCCCACTCGCGCGCTGCGTCGGCCGAGCGGCGAGTTTCCATTTGCAATCCCAGGTCGACGGCTGTAGCGTAAGCCGACTCATCGGGCTTCAGCGCGCGCGCAGCGGCAATCAACTCCTCCGCCGCGGCATTATTGACGGCAGTAGCCTCCAGCGCCGCCACCAGCCATGCAGGGCTCTTGGTTTGCCGCCACCGTTCGAGGGCATGGCCGGAGTTGTCGGGTGACTGGTAAGCCTTGATCCAGTCTGCCAGATCGCACCGGCCAGCGGGGCCATGGCCCAACTTGTCCCACAACATGGTGAAGTCGGTCACGTCGTGATCGAAACGCGGGTCGCCGCCCGGTTTGACAAGCTCTGCGCCCAGCTCGGCCATGCGCCCTTCGGGATCGAGACGCCATTCAACAAACTCGAGCAGGCTGCGCGCCGGCTCATGCAGGGCTTTGCGGGTTGGGTCATTGAGGATCGCACGCAACTGCTGCCCGGCTGACTGCATCGCCTGCGCGTCGCCAGCCAACGTGGCTTTGCGGATCAGCGTGCGGGCGACCAGATAGGACGCCCAACCCTGCCAAGGGGACCGAGCGTCTTCACCGATCGCTTTGAAATCGCGCTCCGCATCGTCGAATTCCTCGGCGTAGAACTCGGCTGCGGCAATCTGGTACCGGCGGTCGGCAGCCAGGAGCGGGTTTGAGGCTGGCTTCAAATCCACCGGAAGGTGAACGCCCTCGCTGCAGTTCTGAAATACCAGGTCCTGGCCCCGCACCCACTCGGCCACTTCGGCGCTGCTCGAACCCCATTTGACCATGCGCTGCTGCAATGTGGCAGCGGCGGTGGTGAAAGCATCGTCGAGGCAATCCTGGTAGGTCTGCCAGCCGTTGCCGCCGGGCACCTTGCGGTACGCAGCCGGTATCTTGACCGGCTGAATCCCCGGTACGGAGTTGCGCGCCACCAGCCAGGCGCCGGCCGTCGGTGACGTGTCGACACCGTACCATTGCGGTTCGGTCTGGGGTGCCGGAGCGGGCTGCGATCGGATTTCTTCCTGTGTCAGCGGCACACCGGAGAGATATCGATACGCCACGATCAGGTTGCGGCGGCGATAAGTCGGCTGCACGATGCCCAGCTCGCCCTGGTAGTACGGCATCTCATCCACCGGCCCGAGTCGAAACACGAATTGCGCCTCGGGCAGAAACGGCCCGCAACTCTGGCTTTCGGGAGGCGCCAGAAGCAGAATAGCTGCTGCCACGATCAAACACATTCGCGCGAGTTTCATTGCCACCTCCTGGCCCGCACCAACACCCCGCGGTAAGTCTCCTCATCCCAAGCGCGCGGATTGAAAACAAATAGCCGACGGCCGCGCGGCACCTGGCCGGGCCATTCATCGGTCGAGATGCCCAGGCTGGACTGGCACAACAAAGCGCGGAAGGTCACCTTGCCCCGTGGCTCGCCGGCTCCCATGCGAAACAGCATGGGCACGCCGTCGACTACCGGAAGGCCGCGCATCCACGAATCGCTGCCGCACCATGATGCCAATGCCGTGATGGTCAATGGCACGCCGGCTGCCAAACCGTCGCGCAGACGCTCAAGCAAATGGCGATACCACGCGCGCTCCGATTCACGGGCATCGAAATCAATCTGCAACGCCTGAATGTCGGGCCGCGCAGCATCGCGCAATATCGGCTCCGCCACCGCTTGCGCATCCGGCAGCACTCCCGTGCCTTCGAGCCGGACAACAGCCATCAGCGCCACTCCGGCCGGAACTTCAAGCGGCTGCAAACGCGGGCGCGATTCCACTTGGCCGGCGCGCCAGGAGGTGGTGCGTGTCAAGAAGGCAACGCCGGTTGTGTGCGGATCGACAAACCGCAGCCGCTCCGGCCGCTCCCACGCCCAAAGCACCAGCTTAGGAAACTGCGGCAACGGATCCGGCCGGGTGCTGCAGGCGCACAGCAGTAGTGCCGGAAGAGCCCACTGGAGCGTGTGCATCAGTTCATCGTAGCGCCGGGGCAGCTCTCGCCGCCGTGCTCGCCCGTCTACTGTGCGGCTCCCGCGCCAGCCTCGTCGGCGGTGAAGTAGGCGCAATCGGGGTGATGGAAAGCCAGCGCGCTTACGCTCGCTTCGGGCTCCATCATCATTCCCTCGGTGAGGTGCACGCCGATCTCTTCCGGCTGCAGGAGTTCCCAGAGGCCCTGCTGATCGTCGAGATTGGGGCACGCCGGGTAACCGAAGCTGTAACGCTTGCCGCGATACTTCGAAGTGAAGCGGTCATGCATGGTCATGGTGGGCCGGTCAGGGAAGCCCCAATCCTCGCGGATGCGGCGATGCAGCCACTCCGCCGTGCCCTCGGCCGTTTCAATCGCCAGCGCCTGGATGCCGTGGGCCTTAAGAAACTCGCCCGCCTGCTTCCACTCTTCGGAGCGCTCGCGGATACCCTCGCCCGCCGTGGCCACGAACATCGCCAGGTGATCGCGGCGCCCTTCCTCGGCATCGAGAATATAGTCGCTGAGGCACAATCCGTCGGTCCGCCGCTGCCGCCCAAAGTGGAACGTGTGCAGCGGCGTTTCCTCGCCGGACGCAAACAGGTGGATCGCGTTGCCGTCGCGCTCAGCCTCGAAAAATTGCCACGCCGCCCGAACTTTCATGAAGCGCGCCGCTTCCTGCTTCAACGCTTCCACCTGGTGGAACAGCTCGAGCGCCTTGGGTTCGCGGTCCGCCAGTGCCTGTTCAAAATTGCCCTTGTAGCCCAGGTGGCGCCCGTAGAGCATGTACGGGTTGATGTAGCTCCACACTTCGGCCAGGTGCGGGACCTCGCGGACCTTGCGTTCCAGGTACGGCACGGGCGGGATGGGAATGCCGGTGCGAACCTTCCCGCTGCGGCGGTCCGTGGCTGGTGGCACCGCCTCTTCGATGGGCGCCGTTTCAGGCGCCGCTGCGCCGCGATGCGCGGCTAGCACCTCCGCGCGCGCAGCCGGATTCATCAGACGGTTCATCAGGCTCAGCCCGGTCATCGCGTCCTTGGCATAGCACACGCCATTGCCATAGGCCGGCTGAATCCGCGTGCGGGTGAATTTGTCCGACAGCGCCGCGCCGCCCACCAGCAGCGGCACAGTAATGCCGGCGGATTGCAGGTCGCCCGCGGTTATCACCATCTGTTGCGTGCTTTTCACCAGCAGCCCGGACAGGCCGATGGCATCGGGCTGGTGCTCGTGATAGGCCTGAATCAACTGGTCGGGAGGCACCTTGATGCCCAGATTAATCACCTGGTAGCCGTTGTTGGCGAGGATGATCTCCACCAGGTTCTTGCCGATGTCGTGCACGTCGCCCTTCACCGTGGCCAGGATCACTTTCCCGCGCGATTGCGATTCGCCGCCTTCCATGAACTGTTCCAGGTAGCCCACCGCGGCTTTCATCGCTTCGGCCGATTGCAGGACCTCCGCCACAATCAGCTCATTGTTGTTGAACAGGCGGCCGACTTCGGTCATGCCCGCCATCAGCGGCCCGTTGATGATGTCGAGCGGATCGGCGCCTTCGGCACGCTTGCGATCCAGGTCGGCAATCAGGCCATCCTTGCTGCCTTCGATGATGTAGTTTGCCAGGCGCTGGTCAAGCGGCAGGTCCGCGGCGCGTTGTTTCTGCCGCGTTCCCGTCTCGCGAAAGTGCTCGGCGATGGCCGCGATGTGGAGCTGGTTGAGCGCCGCCTTTTGCTCGGCGGTTTGCTGCCGCCAATCCTCCGGCGCCGTGCGCAGCGATTCGTCTTCGGCATTAACCGCCGGCGCGTTGAACAGCAGGTCCTCCGCCAGGCGCCGCTCCTCCTCAGGGATGGAGGCAAAGCGTTCCAGTTTCTCCGCGTTGACGATCGCCAGGTCCAGGCCTGCCTTGGTGCAGTAATAGAGGAAGACCGAATTCACCACTTCGCGTGCCGCCGGGGGCAGGCCGAAGGAAACATTGGAAATGCCGAGAATCGTCTTGGAGTATCGCAACCGCTCCTTCACCAGCCGGATGCCCTCGATGGTTTCGACGGCACCACCGATGTAATTGACGTCGCCCGTGGCGCAGGGGAACACCAATGGATCGAAGACGATGTTTTCTGGCGCCACGCCGTACTTCTTGGTCAGCAGCTTATAGGAGCGCTCGGCCACGGCCAGTTTGCGCTCGCGGGTGAAGGCCTGCGCCTGCTCCTTGTCTTCGTCGATAGCGCCCACCACGACCGCCGCGCCGTAACGGCGGGCCAGCGGGCAGACACGCTTGAACTTCTCCTCGCCATCCTCCAGGTTGATCGAGTTGATGATGCTCTTGCCCTGGCAGTAGCTTAGCGCCAGCTCGACCGCTTCCGGATCGGTGGTGTCGATCATGATGGGCGCCTTGATCTTGGTGATCAGCTTTTCGAAGAAGGGTGGGATATCCTGGAACTCATCGCGGTCTGTGCTCTGCAGGCAGACATCGACGATTTGCGCGCCGTTATTGACCTGCCGGCGAGCAATGTCGGTGGCCTCATCCCACTTCTCTTCCGCCACCAAGTTCTTGAACAGGCGCGAGCCGATGACGTTGGTCCGCTCTCCCACGATCAGCGGCCGGTTGCTCTCCTCGGCTTCCACCAGTTCGATGCCGGAATAATACGCGCGGTGCTGCGCCGCGGGTGCACGCCGCGGTGGTTTGCCTTCGATCATCTCGACAATGGCGCGGATATGATCCGGCGTGGTGCCGCAGCAGCCACCCAGGATGTTCACCCAACCCAGGTCGACGAACTTTTCCAGTTGCGCCGCCAGCGATTGCGGCGTTTCCGGGAACTTTCCTTCCGCGTCCGGCAGACCCGCGTTCGGATAGCAGGAAACCGGAAAGCGGCTGATCGCGGCCAGCGTGCGGACGTGATCGGTCATCAGGTCCGGACCGGTGGCGCAGTTCATCCCCACCGCAAGCAGGTCGTGGTTCTCGATGGATGCATAGAGCGCTTCGATCGCCTGCCCGCCCAGCATGGTGCCGGTTCGTTCGATGGTGACCGATGCAACCACCGGGATTTCCATGCCAAGATCGTGCCGCAGTTGCAGGATGGCCAGCAGTGCCGCCTTGAGGCTGCCGGTATCGAAAGCTGTTTCCACCAGCAGAAAATCGGCTCCCCCTTCCACCAGCGCGCGGGCCTGCTTGTAGTAAGCGGCCTGCAAGACGGCAAAGGTAACCGTGCCAGTGATGTTGATGTCTTTGTTGGTCGGCCCCATCGAGCCGGCCACGAATCGAGGCTTGTCGACTGAGAATTCGTCGGCGACTTCGCGCGCAATTTTAGCCGCGCCGAAATTCAGCTCATGCACGCGGTGCTGCAGGTGGTTATCGGCCAGCGCAATCGCGGTGCCGCCGAAACTATTGGTCGAGACCGCATCCGCGCCGGCGTCGAAGTAATAGCGATGAATGTTCTCGATGACGTCCGGCCGCGTGACGACCAGGATCTCCGGACAGTTCTCGTGCCCCTCGTAATCGATCTCGAGCGACAAAGGGACTTGGTGAATCATGGTCCCCATGGCCCCGTCGATCACCAGTACACGCTCGTCCAGGATCTGCCGGAGCGCACGCTGGCGCTCTTCCGGTGAGGTCATTCCTATCAGTTTAGCAAGAGCGGCGCGGGGGTCCTTTGCCAGCCGCGCTTTAGACCGTCTCGCCTTTGTGGCGCAGCACCCAGCCCTTGCGGAAGGTTGGCCGAAGGTATTGATTGGCCTGCTGGTTGTTGATGATGCGCATCTTCACTGGGTCGTATTCGATCCTGCCCTCCACCCGCAGCGCTGCCACGCCCAGCAGCATCCATTCCACGAACGGCGCGGCCACATTGAAATTCGAGCAGGCCGGATCGCCGCCTTTGCAGGCGCGAATCCAATCGCGGTAGTGGCCCGGCGAGCGCGTCAGCAGCTCCGGCGGGAACTCGTAATCGCGCATTTTCTCGACTGGAATCAGCCGCGTGTTTTCGCCGTAGGTGCCAGTCGTGATAATGCCTTTGTCGCCGATAAAGACGCTGCCGTTCGGCGGTTCGGCTACCGCCTCGGGATCGTTGCGCAGGGCTTCGAAGCGCTCCCAATTGAAAACCGGGCCGACGAAACCGGTGGGCTCGAGGCGCGGACTGGGACGCGAATGCGGCGGTCGTGCGCCGCCTGCGCCTTCGGCCGGCGGGCGGCGATAGGGCCGGCGCGGCAGGTCGCCCAGCAGCTCGCCTTTGGGCACCCCGGGGATCTCCGGCGTCTCGGTGCAGCCATCGTGCCAGAACAGTTTCACTGGCGGCATGTCGCCGCGCGCCGGAAAATCGTAGCGGATGACCGACTTCTTCGGGAACATGAACTCGCTGACGCCTTCCTTTTGAATGCACTCAACGGACGACGGAACACCCAGCTTCAGCGACATATTGGCTGCGCCCAAGATATGGCATGCCATATCCCCCAGGGCGCCGCAGCCGAAATCGTAGAAGCCCCGCCAGTTGAACGGCTGATAGAAGTAGCCGCCGAAATCGTTGGGATATCCCTTGCCGCCGAGCGTGAAGGGGCGGGAATTGGCGATGCCCAGCCAAAGGTCCCACTCGAGCGTGCCGGGCACCGGGTCGGGCGGCGGAATCGCGCCGAGGCCCTGCGGCCAGATCGGCCGGTTGGTCCAGGCATGGACTTCGGTTACGTTGCCGATTTCCCCGGCCCAGATCATCTCCGCGCATTGCCGCGTGCCCTCATTCGAATAGCCCTGATTGCCCATCTGGGTGGCGACCTTGTACTTGTTGGCCGTTTCGAGCATCAGGCGCGCTTCCCAGACGGTGCGGGTGAGCGGCTTCTGCACGTAGACGTGCTTGCCGCGCTCCATTGCCCAGGTGGCGGCCGTGGCGTGCATGAAATCGGGGACGGTGACGATCACCGCGTCGATGCCCTTTTCCTGATCGAGCATCCTGCGGAAGTCTTTGTACTTGGGAACCTTGTCGTATTCCTTGAACTTCGCCGCGGCCTGCCTCTCATCCACGTCGCACAGCGCCACGATGTTTTCCTGGCTGCAACCGTCGATATCGTTGCTGGCCTTGCCACCGGCGCCGATGGAGGCGATGTTCAGCTTCTCATTGGGCGACTTGTAGCCCAGCATCCGCAGCGAAGCTGTGCTGCCGAACCCTCCCCGCGGGACGACGCCCGCCAGAAGCGAGCCGAAAAAGAAATGCCGCCGGCCAAATTTGTGTGCCATGGAACCCCTCTTGTACCTCGCTATGCTAACGCCAAGCACGCCGCCCGACAAGCGCAGGCACCGCTCTCGTCAGCGCGCTCCGCGATCACGCCGGCTGTCGCGCGCTCGCCGGCGCGAGAGTCTACTGTGGTGCGTAAACGCACATAGTTTCTGGCTGACGCCTGCCCAAGCAGCAGCGTTTCCGCTATGCTCAGCATCAGGGTGGTGCTGCAAAGGGAGATGCTGCCGGTGAGGGCAGGGGCTCGCTTAACTCATCGGGCCCGGAATCGGACTTTGGCGGGCAGGCGGCCGCTGGCGTGGCTATTGGTGTGTTGGAGTGTGGCCGCATCGGCCACCGCGGCGCATGCTCAAGATCTGATCGCCCGCGCCACGGCAGCGCGCGATGCCGACAATGTCGCGGCGGCGCTGCCGTTGTACCGGCAAGCCGTGCGCGAGAAGCCCGATTGGCTGGAAGGCTGGTGGTTCCTAGGACTTTTCTCTTACCAATCGGGCCAGTTCGCCGAGGGCGAGCGGGCCTTCAGCGAGTTCACCAAACTCCAGGCAAAGTCGCCTGCTGGTTGGGTGTTTCTGGGCCTGTGCGACTACGAGACCGGCGACTACGATCGCGCGCTCCAGCACCTCGATCGCGGCTTCGCGCCCGGTGCCCGGCTGGCCCCGGAACTGGAACAGGTTGCGCGCTTCCACCGGGCGCTGCTGCTGACCCGGGCGGGCTCCTTTGACCGCGCGCGCAGCGAGCTGAAGCCGTTCGTAGAGCGCGGCATTCGCGATCCGGCGCTGATCGCGGGAATCGGCCTGAACGCTTTGGAAATGCCCTCCGTCCCGCAGCAGATACCTGCCCAACAGCGGGACCTGGTGGAGCTGGCGGGCAAGACCGCCTGCGCCTGGATTTCTGGCGACTCCCGGCAAACCGAAGCGGGATTCCGCTCGCTGCTGAGCGCATACGCGGCCGCTCCAGGTGTTCACTACCTGTATGCCACCTACCTGCTCGAGTCGCACCCGGAGGCCATGAACGCGGAATTGCGACGCGAGTTGGAGGTCAACCCCGCCAATGCGCGGGCCAGGGCGGTCTTGGCGTTGCGGCTTACCCTTGCGGGGGACGCAGCCGCCGCCCTGCCGCTTGCCGCGAGGGCCGCCTTGGACTCGCCGGGAATGAGCCTGGCGCAGTATGCTTACGGAGTAGTGCTCACCCAAAGGGGTGCTTTCAGTGACGCCATCCGGCACTTGCAAGCGGCGGCACGGACCGATCCGGACGTTCTGGAATACCACACCGAGCTGGCTACGGCGTATTCCGACGCGGGCCGTTACAAAGAGGCCTGCAGCGAGCGCCAGGCGGCGATCAAACTGGCAAGGGAGTCGCGTGGGCCGGGCTAGCCTGGCCGCGGCCGCCTGCATGGCTCTGGCCGGCGCCAGCTATTCGGGCGAACCGCCGGCGGCCAAATTCACCTGCGCCACCTGCCATCGCGCCGAGGCCGAGTCGCAGCCCAAAACGGCTATGGGTATCGGCATGGAATTGCCCGGCAACCAGACCGTCTTGCGGGCTCACCCGAAGCTGACGTTTGAAAGGAACGGCTACACCTATACCATCGGGCGGAAGGGCGACCAGAGCACGTACACCGTCAGCGACTCAAGCGTCGCCCTCAGCCTGCCAATTCGGTACGCCTTCGGAGTTCACAGCCAGACCTTCGTGCTGGAGTATGAAGGCGGCTTTTACGAAAGCATAGTGAGCTATTACGCGCTCCTGAAAGGGCTCGGCGTCACGGTCGGCAATGGCAAGATCGAGCCGCACAACCTGGTGGAAGCAATGGGGCGGAAGACCTCGCAGACGGAAATCACCGCCTGCTTCGGCTGTCACAGCTCGGGCGCCGTGCATGATGGCAAGCTAACGCTCGCATCGCTCGAGCCGGGTCTCACTTGCGAGCACTGCCACACCGGCGCCAACTCTCACATGGAAAGCTTGGCGGCGGGCAAGCCGGGGCCCTTGCCCAAAAAACTCGGCGCCATGAATGCCGAGCAAACGTCGCAGTTTTGCGGCCAGTGCCACCGGACTTGGGAGGAGATCGTCAAGCTCCGCCAGTTCGGCGAGGCCAACGTGCGCTTTCAGCCCTACCGCCTGGCGAATAGCCGGTGCTTCGCGGGCGACGATCCGCGCATCCGATGCACGGCCTGCCATAATCCCCACGCCGACCCGGCGCCCACAGCGGCGGCGTACGACCACAATTGCCTGGCGTGCCACAGCCGGAATGCGCCGCCGGTCGCCGGCCAGGACGTGCCGCGCGCCAAGATCTGTCCTGTAGCGCAGGCCAACTGCGTGAGCTGCCACATGCCAAAAGTGAAAATGCCAGGCGGATCCGCACTGTTCAGCGACCATCAGATTCGGATCGTCCATCCGGGCGACTCGTATCCGAACTAGCGTCACGTCTCACCAGTTCGCAATACGATTGCCGAGCAGGGACATGACAGTAGTTCGAGGACCGCGACAGGCTACACCCGGCCGGGAAAAAGCAGTTGGCCGAGGATCTCGCTTTTGCCGATATTCTCTTCTACGAATTCCGCGCCCGGGGCGGTGATCACGTAATCCGCGTTATCGGCCGCCGTCACGTAGCCCTTCGCGCGCAGGTACCACATGGTGAAGTTCAAGTATTCACGCGGGAACGCCATGCGCTTCTCCAAAAGGAGGAGCGAAACTGCGGGATGTTCCGAATCCTGGCGACGCTGGTTGTACAGAAGGGACAGCACGCCCAGACGCCGGTTCGACTCGGCCGCCACGCCGGTTACAAAGTCCTTCAGCTCGAAAATCGGCATCGGCTCAGCGTCCTGCTTTTGGCGTCGCTCGTCGTACTCGCCGCGGCGGACCGGGTCGGACAGCACTTCGTAGGCCGTCTTGAGAAGCAGGAACTTTTCTATATCGCCCGTCTTCGGATTGTCCGGATGGAAACGTGCGGCCATGATCCGGTAGACGCGGTATATCGTTTCGGCTTCGGCCTTCGGGCCGATCTGCAGTATGTCGTAATAGTCGGGTTCTTCTATTTCAGGTTCGGCTTCGTTCTCCGCCGACGGGCTGTGCACCAGCCTGATACTGTAATTCCCGCCATTTTTGGTGCAGCGCCGGACGAAGTATTTTTCAGAACTCGATCCGTCCCGGGATTCGATCAGGACAACGCTGCCAGGCCGGAGCGTATCGACGCGCTGGAGGCCCGTTTCATTGTTCGTCGCAGCCGATCCGCGGCCCCTTACGGAGAGGCCAGTCTCGGCCTGATCGGTAGCCGACGCGTGCTCGAAGGCATCTATCGGACCTTCAGATTCCAACGGAGCGCCACTCTGCATTCCTTGTATCTTTCCAAGCGGCCCGTGGCTCACGAACCGAATTCTACGTCAATAATAGGCCTGCATACTGCGCCTTACAATTGCACTACAGGGATGAGAAAGTGTGCGCGGAAGTTATCGAGGAACACTTATCATCGTTATCAGGTATTTGTTATCCATTCGGAATCAGAAGCCGCTATAATACCGGCTCAGATCAATGACAACCTCGCTGGGATCCGGCAGGCGATGAATCGAAACTCCGGAGAAACCACCGGGACAATGAAAACGCCATAGGCCCGCAATCGAAACACGCGCGCGGACACCGGGCCGCGGCCGGCGTCCGTTATTTCCCCGCCGCTTTGGGCTGGATGGCAAAGTCCCAAACCTGCATGTTCATCGCGTCCTGCGTATACTCGACCACCGCGTACTCGCCCTCGGGCAGCGGGTCTCTGGGCCAGATCTTGTATAGCCCGCCAGGGTCCAATTCCCGCTGCAGAGTCTCCACCAGCGCGGGCGTTTCCTCCACATCCTTATCCACCGGCAGATAAACCAGGTTCTCCACGATCCGCAGAGTGGGTTTGCTGGTCAGTCTGGCGATGCCGAAGCGTTCGGGCTCGGAGAGCTGTATGTAGAATTCCTGTTGCGGGTTGTTGAAGACGTTAACCGAATGCGCACCTTCGATTTCGAGCGTGCCCTTGCCGCTCAGCCCCTGCCCGATCGGCGTCAGCACCTTCAGCAGTTGCCGTTTCTTGTTGATGTGAACGGTCGCCTCGGCGACCTTCAGCGTTTTGGTCTGGTTGCCCTCCAGCCAGTACACACCGGGATCTTGCGGAATGCGCGATGTTTCCTTCTGGATCGCGCGCTCGGCCGCCGCCTCTTCGGAGAGAACCTTGGAGTCGTTAGCCAACTCGGCCTGGCGCTCCGCAGCTTCTTTTTCGGTGCGCTTCAGATCCACCAGATCGAGGGGAATCTCCTCCCAATCGCCACGCTCCACGCTGTAATACCGCACCCGGTCGGAAAGCACCTGATACTCGCGCGCCAGTTGGTATCCGCCATCCTTTAGATAGAGCCGGATATTGACCGCCCAAGCCACCGCCGCGAAAAGCAAGACGATGATCGCGCTCCGCCGCATATCCTCTATCCACTACTTTAACCGCAAAACCGGCCGCGCGCCCGCCTCTTCGCCAACGCGGTAACCTGCAGCCGTAGGGGCCGGGCGCACCCGGGCGCGCCCGGCCCGGCTCTCCACGAAGCACTGTGCCGCCGGCAGGGATACACTGCGCATTTACGAAACGGCAAAGCTAAGTCACCGGCGCTGCATCTAAAATGAAAGCATGCGCATCCTTCTGTTCAGCGGCAAAGGAGGCGTGGGAAAGACCAGCCTGGCGGCGGCCACCGGACTGGAGCTTTCGCGCCTGGGTTATCGAACCTTGGTGATGAGCGTGGACCCGGCGCACAGCCTGGCCGACGCCTTCGACCTGGGGACCGGCCTGTTTCACGGCCAATTCGGCGACCCGTACCCCATCAACGATCACCTGTCGATTCACGAGGTGAACATCCAGAAGGAGATCAAGCGCCACTGGGCGGAGATTTCCTCGTACGTGGTTTCGGTGCTGCGCACCACCGGCATCAGCGACGTCGAGGCGGAGGAGCTGGCCATCCTGCCGGGCATGGAAGAGCTGAGCGCGATGATGTGGGTGAACCAGTTTCGCCGCGAGCAGCTTTATGACGTGATCGTACTCGACTGCGCCCCCACCGCCGAGTCGATGCGTTTCGTCAGCATGCCCACCACGCTCGAATGGTACATGAAGCACATTTTCCCGTTCCAGCGCGGCATCATCCGCGCGGTACGGCCCATCGCCAACCGCGTTTCGCCGGTGGAACTGCCGACCGAAGGCTACTTCTCGAACATTCAGCAACTGTTTGCCAAGTTGGACGGCATTGCCGAGCTGCTGGAAGATCCGGCCTCGACCAGCGTGCGCCTGGTGACCAACCCGGAGCGCATGGTGCTTCGTGAAACCCAGCGCGCATTCGTCTACTTTTCACTGCACGGACTGACGGTCGATAACGTGATCGTCAATCGCGTGCTGCCGCAGGCCGTGACGGATGAGTGGTTCCAGGAATGGCGCGCCTCGCAGGCGCGCGTGCTGGAGGAAATCGATGCCTATTTCGCGCCCGTCGCAGTGAAGCGCGTCCCGCTGTTCACCCACGAAGTTTTGGGACGCGAGCGGCTGGAAGAACTGGCGCGCGCGCTGTACGCGAAGGGCGAGGACCCGGCGCGCGTCGACCGCACCGAAGCGCCGTACACTTTCACCAAGCAGGACGGCCACTATGAAGTGAAACTGCGCCTGCCTTTCGCGGCCAAGGGCGAAGTGGGATTATTTAAGAAGGGCGACGAACTGGTGGTGGAGATCGGCACGCTGCGGCGGCACATCGGCCTGCCGACTTCCATGGCCGGCCTGGCGCCCACCCGGGCCAGGCTGGAGAATCGTGTTCTGACCGTGGAAATGAAGGAGAGCTGAAGATGCCTGAAAGTAATCATCCAAGCGCCGGCGCGGGCGCACAGTCCGCTGCGCACGGCTGCTTCTTTTGCAACGTGGCGATGCCGTTTCTCGAAAACCTCTGCCCGCCCGACGCGGGCGATCATTTCCGCGCTTCGCGGGTTGAGTTTCTCAAGGCTGTACGCAGCCTGATCGACCATCGCATCGCGCACCTGTCCGCGGAAGAACACAAAGGTACGCACGTCGCCGTGGAGTGAGCCTGCCACTCAACGCTTCCCGGCTGCGGCGGGCGGCAGGCTGATCCGCACGAACCGCGGGTAGTAGATACTCACGTCTGAGGCGAGTCTCTGGTCGCCAAGCAAATGGCTGCTGCCGCGGCTCAGTGCTTCACGTACGTCTTCTCGAACTTGTTGCGCGTGTTGTAGACCGTGAAAGTGCCGTCTTTCTCGGCGGTCACCTTGATCCACTTTCCTTGACAGTTCGCGTCTACGTTGGCGATGAAAGTGTCGGGCGAGTTGTGCTGCTTGTCCGCGTCGATGGCGTAGTGCAATTGCCAGATATCGAGCAGGCCGCGCGTGTCGTGCAGCGTCTGCCACACTTCCGCCGTGCCGCCCTTGTGCGGACCGTTGTCCACCAGCGCCACGCGCGGCGAAATGGCATGCACAAAGGGCACCGAATTGGATAGGTTCATGCCATGATGCGACACCAGGAAGAAATCCACCGTGCCGATTTTGTTATCAGGGCAGACCAGGTCGTATTCCCGGTCCTTGGTGAGGTCGCCCATATCCAGCATGCGGAAGTTGTCATAGGTAATCAGCACGCCGATGGACTGTCCGTTTTCATCGGTGGTTTCCGACGGGCGCTCGTACCCCTTGCAGTCCGGATTGGGCGCGCCGGCGTCCTCCAGCGCATCGGGGATCACGTTGCCGCCCGCCGAAAGCACCCGGACTTCGATCCCCTTCACCGGGATGGTGTCGCCCGGTTCGACCAGTACGTGCTCGCCCTTGGCGCGCACATCCGAGTATTCGTTATACAGAATCTCGGCGTCCTTGCCCTTCTCGACGCTCGTGCCGTGATCGACGAAATGGACGATCGGCATCTTCTCGGCAAGCTGGTAGACGCCGCCCACATGATCCACGTGGAAATGCGTGATCAGCAGCCAGTCGATCTTCTTGACGCCCGCTGCTTTGGCGGCCGCCGCAATGCGGTCGGCATCGCGATGGTTGTGGCCCGGCCAGCCGGTATCGATCAGGAACGAATCGCCCGCCGGCGTCACCAGCAGCGTGGCTTGACCGCCCTCCACGTCGATGGCGAAAATCTCCAGGTTCCTCGCCGCGGGCAGGGCCGCGGCCGAGACCAGCGCCAGCGCTATGGCGGCTAACGTCCTCATAGGCGCAATCTTAACACGCGCTCCGCCGGCCAAGTTGCGGAACAACCCGCACTTGCGTAACGTATTGAGAAGTAGCATGCCGTTTTGCACACAGTGCGGGAATGCGGTGGCGGGCCGCGACCAGTTCTGCTGGCGCTGCGGGGCGCGGCAACTCGCCACGACCACGCTGCCGCCCGCCGCCGACCCTCTGACCGGCGTCTCGCCGCGCACAGCTTCGGTGCTGAGCTACGTGCCCGGCGTCGGCTGGATCGCGTGCATTATCTGGCTGGCCTCGGACCGGTTCCGCCATGATCGCACCGTGCGCTTCCACGCCTTTCAGGGCCTCTACTTGTTCGTCGCCTGGCTGATGAATGCCTGGGTGATCCACCCCCTCTCTTATCTCTCTGGCCATCTGCAAATCGACAAATTGTTCGACGTGGCCCTGCTCATCATGTCCGTCTTCATGATCATCAAGGCATCGCACGACGAAGCTTATTCCCTGCCCCTGTTCGGCGAGTTGGCCGAGCGCTCAGTCGCCGAGAGCTGAGTGGGGCAGGTCCCCGACCACATCTGTCCAAGACAATTTCGTAAGACTTGACGGAAATCCTGCTAGGTTCAGATCTGGGTTTGTCCAGAACCGATCTCAACCGAGAGGATTTCCGCCATGAATCG
>JBAVEN010000082.1:0-93786 GCA_049587755.1 Bryobacteraceae bacterium
ACACTGGCCGGTTTCGCCCTCCAACCTCATCAGGCGAAAACCGCAGCGGTACAGTTATCCCCAACGCTCACAGCGGTCGAATCGGCCCCCACGGATATCTTGGACAGATGTGGTCCCCGACCTGCCAGCAGCCGGAGGCTGGTCGGGAACCTGCCTCATGTTCACCCCAGATCGTTCTTGAGCACGATGCGGTAGCGCGCTTTGCCTGCTGCCAGGTGCGCGAGAGCCTGGTTTGACTGGCTCATGGGAAACTCTTCCACCACCGGCGCGACGCCGTGGCGCGCCGCGAAATCGAGCATCCGCGCCACTGCGGCAGGCGGCCCCGAAGGCGAGCCGCTCACCGAATGTTGGCCCACCAGCAGTGCGAAAGCCGAGACCGGCAGCGGATTGGGCGCCGCGCCCACCACGTGCAGCCGTCCCTTCGGCGCCAGCGTTCCGATATACGCGTTCCAATCCAGGTCGGCGTTCACCGTGGAGAGAACGAAGTCGAAGCGGCCATGAGCCTTCGCCAGTTCTTCGGCGGAATGCGTGTCGATCACATGGTGGGCGCCCAGCCGCCGCGCCTCATCGGCCTTCTTCGCGGTGGAGGTGAAGGCGGTCACATCGCATCCCCACTTGTTCAGGAACTGGAGCGCCATGTGGCCCAGGCCGCCGATGCCGATCACGGCCACGCGGTCGGTGGGCCGGACATTCATCTCGCCGAGCGGATTGAACACCGTGATGCCGCCGCACAGCAGCGGCCCGGCCTTGGCGGCATCCACGCCATCGGGAATCGGCGTCGCCCAACTCCAGTGGCAGCGCACGCGCGTGGCAAATGCGCCGTGACGGCCGACGATGGTCTGCTCCAGCCGCTCGCACATGTTGTGATTGCCGGTGAGGCAGCTCTTGCAGTACATGCAACTGCCAGAGTTCCAGCCAAGGCCCACCGTCTGGCCAACGCTCACCGCCTTCGAGTGCGGCCCCACGGCCACCACCTTGCCGGTTGCCTCGTGGCCGGGAACGAACGGGTATTGCGTCATCCCCCACTCGTTGTTCAGCATCGAAAGGTCCGAATGGCAGATGCCGCAATACGCAACTGCAATTTCCACCTGCTCGTCGCCGAGCGGTCCTGGATCGTAAGACAACGGCTGCAGTAAGACCTTCGCCTCGCTGGCAGCCAAAGCATGAATCTGGCTCATAGATGTTTGCGGCCGGTCGGCCGCGGTTCTCCTCAGTCAAACAGATGCGGCACGAACTGACTGAGATTCCCGATGACCGGCGTGTCGGATTCCCGTATGCCCATGCCGCCGGCGGCGCTGCCTTCTTCGTGTCCAATCACCCAACTACCGAGCACCGCGTGCTTATCATCGAAGGTCTTCGGCGGCGCCATCGCCTGGTAGATGTATCCCTCGGCGCCATAGCTGCCGGCTGTCTGAATGTCCTGCCCAGGCTGGTGCCAGGTGATGTTGGCGCCCTCACGGCCCAGCAGCGGCTTCTTGACCCAACTCATCATCAGCCCGGGACCGTCGAAGCTGGCTTCCAGCAAGTAAGGGTGCCGCGGATAGAGCTGCCACAGAACGGGAAGCAAGCCCTTGTTCGACAGCAGCATTTTCCAGGCAGGCTCTATCCAGATGGTAGGCGCCGCGCCAAGGTGCGTGGCAAAAGCGTCCTTCATCATCCACTCCCACGGGTACAGCTTGAAGACCGATTGCAGCGGCGCGTCGTCCGGTCCCACGAACCCCTGTCCGTTCCAGCCGATTTCGCTGATGGGAAAGCTGGAAGCCGCCAGGCCGGCCTGCCGCGCCGTGTCCTCGAGGTACGTCACCGTCATGCCGTCCTCGATGTCATCCATCGAACAAAAGTCGATGCGGCCGCCTGGCAGGTAAGGCGTCAGCTCCTTCCACAGTGCAATCAGGCGCTCGTGCAGGGAATTGAACTGGTCCCGTTTGGGAAACGCATCTTGCAGCCAGTACCACTGCACTACCGCCGCTTCCAGCAGCGATGTGGGCGTGTCCGCATTGTATTCGAGCAGCTTGGGCGGGTTCACCCCGTCGTAGACCAGGTCAAAACGGCCGTACAACGATGGCGGCTCTGCCTCCCATGACGCTTCGATCAGCGGCACGGCGATTTCCGGAATGCCCATTCGTGCATAGAGCTTGTTGTCGATGATGTGCTGCGCCGCGGCCAGCGTCATTTTTTCCAGCTCGTTGGTCGCCGCTTCGAGTGTGTCGACTTCCTTGGCCGTGAACTCGTAAAATGCCGATTCGTTCCAGTAGACCTGGTCGCCCGAGTGCCAGATCAGGCCCGCTTCCTCGACTTTCCTCTGCCAGTTGTCGCGTGGTGCCGCCGCAACCCGCCGCATTATTCCCCCGCGCCTCCTCCGCCGTGTGCGCCGCCGGCCTCCCCGAACCCGCCCCGCACCACCGATCCCCCTCCCCGGCTGTAAGATCCGGCGGGCGCCGGCGTCACCGTGCCGCCGCGCGCCACATAGCTTCGGTAGCCGTCGTAGTAATAGGGGTATGGATGCGAGTAGCTGATCGGATACCAGGAGCCTCCCCAGTAATAGCCGCCGCCGGCAACAGCGTTCTGGCAGGCCTGATCGTCGAAGGTAGCGGCGTCGCAAGGATCCACCCGCTTCGCCGCGCAGCCTGCCAGCGCCACACCTGCGGCCAAGGTCAGAGTGACCCGCACGGATTTGCGCATCGGATTCATCCCTATGCTAGCGCCATTCCGGGTGCGCGATGCCGCGTGCTTGCCCCCTCGCTACAATGAAGACATGCCGCAATCATTCAACATCGCGGGCCGGGAGTTTCGCTCCCGACTTATCGTGGGCACCGGAAAGTATCGCAGCTTCCAGGAAATGAAGCGATGCCACGAGGCCACTGGCGCCGAAATGGTCACCGTCGCCGTGCGCCGAGTCAACCTGACCGACCGCTCCAAGGAATCGCTGCTAGATTATATCGATCGCTCGAAAATCTTCATCCTGCCCAACACCGCCGGCTGCTACACGGCCGACGACGCCATTCGTACCGCTATGCTGGCACGCGAAGTGGGGCTCTCCCACTGGATCAAGCTGGAAGTCATCGGCGACGAAAAGACGCTTTTCCCGGATAACGCCGGCCTGCTCGAGGCCACGCGTGCACTGGTCAAAGAGGGCTTCGTGGTGATGCCCTATACCAATGACGACGTCGTGAACGCGCGCCGCCTGATTGATGCCGGAGCCGCTGCCGTGATGCCGCTGGCCGCGCCCATCGGATCCGGCCTGGGCGTGCAGAACTCCACCAACTTGCGGATACTGCGCGAGATGATCACCCAAGTCCCGTTGATTGTCGATGCCGGCGTCGGCACCGCCTCCGATGCCGCCATCGCCATGGAGCTGGGAGCCGACGGCGTCCTCATGAATACCGCCATCGCCGCGGCCGATGATGCCGAGAAAATGGCCCGCGCCATGAAGCTGGCCGTCGAATCAGGCCGCCTCGCGTTCGAATCCGGCCGCATGCCGAAGAAACTCTACGCCACTGCGAGCAGCCCGCTGGCCGGCGCGGTGGGCTCGTAGGGACCAACGCCAGAACAATATAACCGTTGCGCACGCCTTCCTGCGTGCGGCGACGTCGGATCCTCTCCGCGAGATCGACGCCTCCTGGCACATGAGGCCATGCGCGCCGGGCCACGGCTGCTGCACGCCAGCCATTTATAATCGAAGGCAATGCGATTTCGCGAAGCTCTCAGGACGGCGGCCGCCGCTCTGGCGCTTTTCTGCATCAATGCCGGCCTCGTGTGGCGGCTGTTTCGCATTCCTTACACCCAGTACATGGGCTCGATCGAGGCTGCCTATGTTGGGCTGGCACGCTACATCATCGCTCACTTTCCGGATCTCACCTGGTTCCCGCTCTGGTACTGCGGCATCCCTTACCCGGACACCTATCCGCCACTGCTGCACTTTACGGTGGCCGGTGTGGCCGCCGCGACGCGCATTTCGCCGGCCTTGGCGTATCACATCGTGACCGCGGTGTTTTATGCTCTGGGCCCGGTGACCGTGTTCTGGGCCGCGTGGAGGTTGGGCGCGGGGCGTATGCCCGCCTGGCTGGCCGCGCTCGGCTATTCGCTGGTTTCGCCGAGCTGCTTTCTGGTACGCGAAGTCCGCGTTGATAGCGGCGGCTGGTTCGGGGCTCGCCGGTTGACGACTCTGCTGCCGTATGGCGAGGGCCCGCACCTCACCTCGCTTATGTTCCTGCCGCTCGCCATCGCGCTGTTGCACCTGGCTCTGACGAAGCGCCGGCCGGTGTATTACGTGTTGGCCGGGATAGCGCTGGCCGCCACCGTGCTCAGCAACTGGATCGGCGCCTTCGCCCTGGCCCTGGGCGCAGGCGCCTATCTCTTTGCCGGTTTTGAGGCGCACCCGGTCCGGCAGTGGATCACCGCAGCCGGTCTGGCCTTTTACGCGTACTGCATCGCTCTGCCGTTCGTGGCGCCCTCCATCGTGGCCACTATTCGCGCCAACGCCCCGCTGGTGGGCGGCAAGTTCGAAACCAGCCCCGCTCATCTGGCAATCGCCGCCGCCTTCGCTGCCGGGTTTCCAGCGCTTGCCTGGGCGTTGCGGCGCACGCCACTTGCGGCTCCGGCGCGCTTCGGGATTCTGTTTCTGTATACCACGGCTTTCATCGCGCTGGCGGCTTACTGGTCCCATTTCCTCCTCCTGCCGCAGCCGCAGCGCTACCACCTGGAGATGGACATGGCTTTCTGGATGGCGGTGGCGCTGGTCGCCGCTCCGGCCTACGCGCGCTTGCCGCGACGGGGGGCGGCGATTGTCTTCTGCGCCCTGTTGCTCGCCGCTACGCCCATCTGGATTCACCAATTCCGCCGCGCGCGCGACATGGAAAAGCCGGTCGACATCCAAGCCACCGCCGAATTTCGCGTCTCGCACTGGCTCGGAGAACACATGCCAGGGCGGCGCGTCTTCGCACCTGGAACCATCGGCTTCTGGATGAACGCCTTCAGCGACACCCCAATGATGACCGGCGGTTTCGACAACGGCATTCGCAATCCCATTCTCCCGGCTGTCATCTACCAGGTGTACGCCGGGGACTCGCTGGAGGTTGGGCTCGGTTGGCTCGATGCTTTCGGCGTGGATGCCGTCGTAGGCGGCGACGCACAGTCGCGCGAGTTCTATCACCCGTATGCCCATCCCGATAAATTCCACGCTCTGCCCGTCCTTTGGCGCGATGAAACCGAGGTGATCTACGCCGTGCCGCGTGGTTCCTCCTCGCTGGCGCATGCCGTGCGCGCGGCCGACCTGGTGACCGAGACGCCGATCGCATATGAGCTGAAGGCGGAGAGAGCCTACCTCGCGGCGCTCGAAGATCCAACGCTGCCGCCGGCCGATTTCCGTTGGACCGGAACCGGCGCGGCGCGCATCACCGCCAACTTGCGGCCTCAGCACCTGCTCTCAGTGCAAGTGACTTTCGATGAAGGTTGGCACGCCAGCGTGAACGGCGCGCCGCGCCGCATCTGGAGCGATAAACTGGGGCAGATTGTCATAGAGCCGCGCTGCGATGGCGCGTGCGCGGTAGACCTGGTTTACAACGGTGGGGTTGAAATGCGGCTGGCGCGCGCGGCCAGCGTGACGGCGCTGGCCGGCGGCGTACTGTGGATTCTGCTGGGGAGCATTCGATGGCGAAAGCGCTCGGATTCAGTGACGACGAAGTGAAGCTCCTGCTGGTGGCGGTGCGGCACATGCGCCGCACGTTCGCAGAGGCGCGTGGCCGCGATCCCGCAATCGAAAACTACGCGGTCCTCTATGACCGCCCGTTCGAAAAACTTCGCGACATAGCGGGTCCGCTGCCCGCAAAAGTAGAAGGGTTGATCGAGTAAACCGTAGCAGGCCCGACACGCCTGCTCCCGGCAGGTGGCTAGAGCTTCTATATTTCCCAGCGGACGCCGCAACGATGAGCTCTGTATCAGGGCACGGCTTTAAGCCGTGCCACAAAATGCAAACCTCATGAGGCTTTAGCCCCTGCTGCTTTTTTCCTTGCCAAGTAGGTAAAGCAGTACGGAAACTCATCGGGGTTTGCCGGCCATGATATACGCACCAGCAGGTCCATTCCGAGCGCAATAGAAGTTTCTTGGGGGTGGCGAAGAACGTAGGCGGCGAGCTTACGATCTTGAGCGAGGAGGTATTGCGCGTAGGTTTCGCCGGTAGTTGGGGCTGAAAGCCCGATTCCTTACGGTGGCCCTGCGGCACGGCTAAAAGCCGTGCCTGCGCCCGCGCTGTGTCAGCCTGGTTCCGGCTACCTCGGCAGGAACTTGAAATCGGAGATCGCGATCTCGTCGTTGCCCTGGACCAGAAATCCGAACTTACCCTGAGTAAAATCGCGGCCCGTCTCAGCGAAGGAATCGAGCACTTTCCACTCGTTGCCGACGCGCACCTCTTGCACCGCGCGATCCGGCGTCACCTCAATCTGTATGGTGAACGCCTTCTGATTTCCGAGATTGTGCGGCGTCTTGACCCGCTCGTACCGCTTGCCCTTGGCGACGACCCCGGCCCAGAAATTCTTTCGGTCGATCTCGTAGAGCAGGTAGTTCTTGGCGTCGAGATACTGAAGGCACCAGCGGATCTGGCCGGCCCGGAACACGCCGCCGCCTTTGAGCAGTTGCACCGTGAAGGTGAAGACGCCCTTGGGCGGCAGCTTGAAGGGCACGAATCCGCCGCCCTTGTGGACCCAATTGTCGCCATCCTTCGTCCAACTCTGCGCGTCCTCAAACTCCGCCATTCCGCTGGCCACGGGAGCGGCCGGCCGCTCGTGAGCCAGGGTGAAGTCCACGTCCCGGCTTTCGCCGGCGCCCAGTTGGACCCGTGTGGCCGCTCCGGCGAAGCCCGGCGCGCTAGCCACGAATGTGTAGCTCCCCGGGGGCAACTCCACCTGGCTTCCGTGAACCTCGTGCGGCTCCGTTTCGTCGCTGCGGCGGTAGGTAACGATTGCCGACGCAGGACTGCGCGACAGCCGGATGGTGCCGTTGGCAACGGCCAATATGACATCCGCGCCCGCCAGCACTACTGCCTGACCCGCCCGGAAAGATCGCTGCAGCCGTTTCGGCAGGTACTGTTCGCGCCGCAGTTCGATCGTGTGGTCGCCCGGTTGAATGGCGCCGACGCTGAACAGGCCGTCCGGCCCTACCGTGCCGGCGCTTTTTCGATCGACCAAAATCTCAGTGCCGGCGATCGCGCCGTGGATCTCGAGCGAGCCGACCAGCGGCTGCGGCTTCAGGTCGAACTGCAGGCGCACTTCCGCGCCTTTCTTCACATCCGCGGTTTGCGCGGGCTCGTCCTGGAAACCGCTCTTGGCCACCCGCACCGTCACTTGGCCAAGGGTCTGAATGCGCAACTGGCCGCGCTGGGTGCGGCCGCGGTACTCCTTGCCGTTGAGAAATACGCGCACGCCGTCCTGGCCGGTCGAGACAATCAGCGTGCCGGCATTGACGTCCGTTTTCAGAAACGCGGTCAAGGTGGGCGCGGCGCCGAAGCTTTCGCTCATATTGCGCTGATCCTTGCCTTCGCCCACCACGATCTCGTTCAACCCCGGCTGAAAACTCGTCACATCCGTTCCGGCCGGACCGGCATCGCCTTGCCCTTGGCCGTTGACCGCGAGCTTCCAGGGACCCGCATTGGTCACAACGCGCGCCTGCTTTCCGAAGCTCGATACCAGCACCGCAATCACGTTCCGCGCGTTCACGCGGCCGGTCACGGCTGGCAGCCGCGCATCCGCAATCTCAAATGAGAACGAGGCGTCCCCTTTCGGCCCGGCGACCTTCACGGTGTGTGTGCCCGGAGCCACCTTGTCGAGCACCAATTGCCCGTCTTGCAGATTGACCGGCGGCTGATCGTCCACCACCACCTTGCCCTGGTCCAGATCGGTCAGCAGGCGAACGGATTGAGCCTGCGGCTGAAGCGTCAGGCTGATCGTCGCCGGCTGCCGCGGCTTCAGGGTGACAACGCCCGCCGCGGGCTCGAAACCGTCCAGCGAGGCGGAGATCCGATAGGTGCCCGGCGCCAGCGACAGCTTGCAGTTAGATGTGCAACTGGCCCCGCCGTCATTGCCGGCCGCGGGATGTTCCGCAGCAGCGGTCACGGATGCGCCAGGCGGAGTGGTCGCAATGTCGACCTGCACGGCCGCCCGGTTGCGGGCCGCGATGATCGCGTTGCGCGCGCGAGTTTGATGCACCACGAAGAGAATGACGGCCAGAACAACCAGCACCCCGGCGATTGGCCCGATCACCACGGCGCGCTTCCAATTGAAGGGTGGGCGAGGGGGACCTGGTGGCCGCTTGGGCGGCCGCGGCGGACGCACGGGCTTTTTTGCGATTGCGGGCGGAGGCGGCGGAGGCGGCGCGGAGTCGATTAAAGGGGAGGGCGACGGCGTCGCCCCGGGCATCATGGCCGCTTCGGGAGCGGCCGGCGCTGCCGCTAACGAATCCGGGAAAGCAATTGGCGGCGGATAAGGTGGCGTCGCGAATGGATGCAAAGAAGGTTCCGGCGGAGCGAAGTCGAATAAAGACGCGGGCAACGGCGTCGCTGCAGGCGCGGGCGGTTCTTGTGGGGCGGCGCGGGCGAACGGCACGGTATCCGGGGTGAAGACCGGCTGCGGCGGGGCCGTCGGCATGGCTGGAAATGCAGGCACCACCGGCTGGGGCGGATTTTCAGCCGTCACACCGAGGGGCAGCGGAGGCTGTTCCGGCGAACTGGAGTCCACCAAAGCGTATGACAGCGGGGACGGCGTCGCCGAAGACATCACCGGCGATTGCGGCGGGGCGACCGGTGCCGGTGGCACTGTATCCGCGAAGTAAGCCGGCGGCGAAGGCGGTTCCGGCGGAGCGGAGGCGAACACGGGGAATAGAGGGAACGACGCCGACGGCACCGTCGACGCAGTCATCTCGGGTGGTGGCGGCGTTGCGGCTGGTGGCGGAGCCGCGGTATCCGCGACGCGCGTCGGCGGCGAGGCTGGCTCGGCTGCCGCCATTGCCGGCGGAGGTGGAGCGGGAGGAGGAGGCGCGGTCGCTTCCTGTTGCTTGAGCAGCGTCCCCCGCGCCATCAGATGCTGCTTGATCTCGTTCCCGGTGAACTGTATGTCGAAATCGCCAGGGAAAGCCTGGATGATCTCATTCAACCGGAAGTAGATCGGCTTCAGTGCGGCAAGCTCATTGACCGCCTGGATTTGTTCGTCGAGCTTCTTGAGCTCCTCGAAAGAATCAATGTTTCCCACGTCCACGCTGCCAATCGTACACCTTTCGGGGGACCTACTCCTATACTGGCGAAGGGTGATGTCGACGCCCTGTCTTTTGGGGGACTGAAGGATAGGCGGCCAGACTGATTTCCCGTTTGGTATCTGGTTCGTGGGAATGCGCGCCGGCGCGATCTCTTGGTGATGAATCGCACTTATTACCAGCGACCCCCTGCGTGTCGTTGGCAAATGCCGCTGAAACAAAACCCTGCATTTGCACCACCGAACATCCACAGGATGTGGACGTTCGCAGCAAATGCATCCCAGTAACCCTACCTCGGCGTTATCAGTCCGCCCAGCTTGTCTTGCTCGCTGGCCGTGGTGCGGGGAAAGCGGGGCGACCAGGCTTCCGGGTACTTGAGGCCTGAGCCGGTATTGTACAGCACGATGCGGTCGGCGGGTTTGAGGAATTCATCGGCGAGCAGCTTGCGCAGAGCAGCCACGCAGGCAGCGCCTTCGGGCGCGGCGAAAATGCCTTCGCTCGAAGCCAGCTCTTCTCCGGCATCGAGCATCTCCTCATCGCTCACGGCGATCGCCGTGCCGCCCGAGGAGCGAACAGCCTCGAGCACCAGGAAATCGCCCAGCGGTTTGGGAACACGCAAGCCGGCCGCCAGCGTGTGGGCACCTTCGAAAAAGCGGCTGCGCGTCTCGTTTTCCAGGAAGGCGCGAACCACCGGCGCGCAGCCTTCCGCCTGCACCGCAATCATCTTCGGCCGTCGGCTGCCGATCCAGCCCAGCTTCTCCATTTCGTCGAACGCCTTCCACATGCCGATCATGCCCACGCCGCCGCCGGTGGGGTAGAAGATGGCGTCGGGCGGTTCCCAATCCATCTGCTCGGCCACTTCGTAGCCCATGGTTTTCTTGCCTTCGATGCGATACGGCTCCTTGAGCGTGCTGACGTCGAACCAGCCTTCCTGCGGGCCGCGTTCGGCCACCAGGCGGCCGCAATCGCTGATCAGGCCGTCCACCAGGGTGACGTTGGCGCCGTATGCTTTGCACTCCAGGTAATTCGCTTGCGGAACGTCGCTTGGCATGAAGATGTATGACTCCAGGCCGGCCGCCGCTGCGTATGCCGCCAATGCGCTGGCCGCGTTGCCCGCCGAAGGAATCGCTACTTTGCGGATGCCCAGCTCCACGCACATCGAGATGGCGCACGCAAGCCCGCGCGCCTTGAAAGACGCCGTGGGATTCAATCCCTCGTCTTTCACCCAGAGCGCTTCGGCGCCGAGCCGCGCGCCCAGCCGCGTGGTGCGCACCAACGGCGTCCAGCCCTCGCCGAGGCTGATGATCGAAGCGTCCGAAGGCGGTAGCACCGGTGCGTATCGCCACATGCTGGAAGGTCCAGTGGCCACTTCGCGCCGCCGCCAGCGGTGCCGTATGCTATCGAGATCGTACCGCACCAGCAGGGGGCCACCGCAGGAGCAAAGGTTCGCCGGCGCGCCCGCATCCGACCTGGAGCCGCACAGGCTGCATTCCAAATGGGTTGCTCTCGCCATGAACCATCAAGTCTAGCATTCGGCGAAACCGGTGCCGCTGGCGCGAGCCTACGCTAAACATGCTGCCTGCTGCCCGCGATCACTGGCCCTTCCAGTACCGAATCTGGCGCCACGGCATTCCCTTCCGAGCGTCGCGTTTGTTATAAAGAGTGTTCTCAGACCTCGATGCCCCACTTTAGCGGACACACACACCTCCATCGCCATTACCAGGATCAAGGCGCGCCCGGCAGGAGCGATGTTGGCCAGCAGACCAACCCGGCGCCCAGCAGGACCGCGCCAGCTTCGCCCTCTCACGATGAGATCGCCACGCTCGCATATTCCTATTGGGAAGCCCGTGGCAGGCAGGGCGGCTCGCAGTGGGAGGATTGGTTTCGTGCCGAACGCGACTTGCGCCGCAAGGCGTGAGCCCGTTGCCCGCGAATACACTCGCGGCAGCTTGCGCTCGTGACAAGCCGGCCCGTGTAATGTCGACGCACCTCAGCGCGACGCGGTCTGGGTGGCCAACCGGTGCTGCCGCCGGAGCTTCCAACAGAACAGGCACTGCAGGGCGCCGAAGAGGAGCACTGAGAACGAGAGGTTTTGCAGTGGCGTCATCAGAACATTCTCGCGATCACTCTCATTTCACCAGAACTAGTGCTTAGTGACTAGGCCTTTCAGTACCTTCCAAAGTACCCTATAACCGATAACCGGCAAACACCCGAGACAGGATAACACCCAGGGTTAACATCGTCACTGAAAAGGCGGCTCGCCTGTCTGGATCCAACGTCATACAATTGAAACCAGGATGCACGGAGGCACACGGCGCAAACTCGCCATTTTGGAGCCGATAGTAGTTTTCGGCCTGATCCTGGCCTATATCTGGAGTCTGCGCTACCACTACCCGGCCGTTTGGGCGCCGATTCTGGCGCTGCCGCTGGTCTCCCACTGGTGCCGCGGCGAGGGAGCGGCGGCGATTGGTTTCCGCGTGCAGAACCTGGCTGAGTGCCTGCGGCGTTTTGCTCCCGCGCTGGCATTCGTGGCACTCACCCTGCTGGCGGTGGGGCTGCTTCTGGACACGTTACGCCCCATCGCGCTCGACCGCGTGGCAATCACCTGGGCGATCTACCTCCCGTGGGGGCTCCTCCAGCAGTACCTGGTGAACGGCTATTGCCTGACGCGCCTGCAGGTCGTGCTGCCGGATCGGGGTGCGGCCCTGGCCGCTGCGGCGCTTTTTTCCGCCGCACACACGCCGAACTGGTTTTTGATGCCGGTGACACTCGTGGCAGGCTACGTCGCCGCGCGCCTGTATAGCAGCTACCGCAACCTTTACTTCCTCGGCCTGGCGCACGGCACGCTGGGTGTGCTGCTGTTTTTGGTGGTACCGGACTCCATTAGCCACCACTTGGTGGTCGGGCCCGGGTGGTTTGCGCATTAGGCGCCAGGGACGGGATCTTTCGTCCCACCGCGACACAAGCTGTCCCACAAGCGGACAGTCGGCATTCCAGCCTAACGAAGTATCGCCTTTGAACGTCATATGTTAGCCTATGCGCGAAGTGGCAGAAGCCGTGCCTTTTCCCCTTGGGAACGGTAATGGACATACAACGCAAGAACGTGGGTCGGAAGAAGGCCATCCGCTGGACCATCATCGGAGTTGTGGTCCTGGCGGTAGTGGGTGGCGCCGGCTACGGAGTCACTCGCCTGAAGCCCGCGGCGCCCGGCGTGGACATGTCGGCGTTGTGGCCGGACACGGTGAAGCGCGGCCCCATGGTGCGGGAAGTGCGCGGCCTGGGCACACTGGTGCCGGAAGACACGATGCTGATCACGGCTAACACGGATGCCCGCATCGAGCGCATTCTCATCAAGCCCGGCACGCCCGTCAAGGCCGATTCCTTGGTGATGGTGATGACCAGCCCCGAATTGGAAACGGCGCTGCTCGACGCGCAATACCAGCTCAAGGCGGCACAGGCCGATTACGAAAACCTCAAGGTCACGCTCGAAAAGGCTCTGCTCGACATGCAGTCGCAGGCGGCGCAGACCAAGGGCGATATGGACAACGCCAAGTTGCAGGCCGACCGCGACCAGACGCTGGCCAAGGACGGCTTGGTTTCGGAAATCGACGCCAAGATCTCCGCCACCAAAGCCCAACAGCTTGCCGAGCAATACCAGCTCGAGTTGCAGCGCCTGAAGATAAACTCCAAAGCGGACGAAGCGCAGCTTGCGGCCGCCAAGGTGAAAGTGGATCAGTTCCAGGCTGAGTACGATCTGAAAAAAAGCCAGGTGAACCAGTTGAATGTGCGCGCCGGTTTTGACGGCATGCTGGAAGCCCTGCCAGCCCCGCTCACCGAGGTCGAGGAAGGCCAGAAGGTGCTGGCTGGCACGCCGCTGGGCAAAGTGGCGCAGCCCTCGCATCTAAAGGCGGAACTGAAAATTGCCGAAACGCAGGTCAAGGACATCACCATCGGGCTGCCGGCGGTGATCGATACCCGCCTTGCCGGGGGAAACTGGAATGGGCTGATCGACGGGAAGGTTTCCCGCATCGATCCCTCCGTCCTCAACGGCACGGTCACGGTCGACGTAGCGTTGAAAGGGCCCATCCCCTCGGTGCTTCGTCCCGATTTGAGCGTGGACGGCACCATTCAGCTTGAGAAGCTGGACGATGTGCTGTTCGTGGGGCGGCCCGTGTTCGGCCAGGAGAACAGCACCGTGCAGTTGTTCAAGATCGAGCCGGACGGCAAGTACGCCAACAAGGTGAAGGTCGCCTTCGGACGCAGCTCGGTCAACACCATCGAAATCAAGAACGGACTGAACGTCGGCGATCGTGTGATTCTCTCCGACATGTCGAATTACGATCAATACGACAGGATTAAGCTGAACTAGTTCTTCGCCAATATCGTCTTTGAGGTAGAGGAAAAATGGAAAACGGCTCGCAAGCGCTGATTCGCCTGGAACAGGTGAGCAAGGTTTTCATCACCGATGAAGTGGAGACACACGCCCTCGCCGGCATCCACTTCGAAGTGAAGAAAGGAGAGTACCTGTCGATTGCCGGCCCGTCCGGCTGCGGCAAGTCCACGCTGCTGGCGATTCTGGGGCTGCTCGACACTCCCAGCGACGGCACGTATTACCTGAACGGTAAGTCCGTGACCGGCCTGAAACTGAGCGAGCGGGCGCGCATCCGCAACCGCGAGATCGGTTTCATCTTTCAGGCGTTCAACCTGATCGGCGATTTGACGGTCTACGAGAACGTGGAGCTGCCGCTCACCTACCGTGGCATGCCCGGCTCAGAGCGCAAGCGCCGCGTGCAAGAGGCGCTGGAGAGGGTCGGCATGTCGCACCGCATGAAGCATTATCCCTCGCAGCTCTCGGGCGGCCAGCAGCAGCGCGTGGCAGTGGCCCGCGCCCTCGGCGGCGATCCCCTGATCCTGCTCGCCGACGAGCCTACCGGCAATCTGGATTCGGCCAATGGCGAGGCCGTCATGAGCCTGCTGAAGGAACTGCACTCGGCCGGCGCTACAGTCTGCATGGTGACGCACGACCCGCGCTACGCCGAATTCGCCGACCGCACCATCCGGCTGTTCGACGGCCGCATTGTGGAAGAACAGGTTGAATCGGCCGGCAAGCACTAGCGCCCGCTGCGCCGCCCGGCGCGGTTTGGTAACCTCACCTCATGCACCCGCTGGTTCAGGATCTGCGGCATGGGGTGCGCCTGTGGTGGAAGGCGCGCGGCTTGGCTGCGCTGGCACTGGTGGCTCTGGCGCTCGGAATTGGCGCCACCACGGCTATTTTTAGCGTGGTGAACGCGGTGCTGCTCCAGCCACTGCCCTTTCGCGACGACGGCCGGTTGCTGGCGATCTTTGAGAAGAACGTTCCCCAACGGAAGAGCGATTTGTACGTGGCGGGCATCAATTTCGACGAATGGCGCCGCCGCTGCCACACCGTGGCGGCGATGGCCGCCATTTCCGACGTGCATGCCACTTTGACCGGCGGCCCGAACGGCCACATGGACGCCGAGGAATTGAAGGCAGAGCGCGTGTCGGCCAGCCTGTTCCCCATGTTGGGCGTGCAAGCAGTGCTGGGCCGGACTTTTCTACCCTCCGAGGACAAACCGGCGCCCACCAATGTAGCCCTGATCGGCTATCAACTATGGCAACGCCGCTTCGGCGCCGATCCCTCCATCCCCGGTAAATCGATCCGCCTGCGCGGCCAGAGCTATACCGTAGTCGGCGTGCTGCCTCCCGGTTTTTCCGTTCTCGAACCGGGCGTGGACGTATGGGTGCCTCTGAACCTGGACGTGAACGATCCGCGCCAGGCTGCCGGCTCTTTCCTCACGGTGATCGCGCGGCTCAAGCCGGGCGTGACCTACCAGCAAGTGGTGGCCGAATTCGCCAGCCTGGGCGACAGTCTGGAGCGCGCCTATCCGGCGATCGATAGCGGGTTCCGCGCCGACGTCCGGCCGCTGGTCGAGCAGATTGTGGGCAAGACCCGCCAGTCGCTCCTGGTGCTGCTGGCGGCGGTGGGCCTGCTGCTGGCGATTGCATGCGCCAACGTAGCCAATCTCCTGCTGGCGCGCGGCGCCACGCGGCGCAAGGAAATCGCCGTCCGCGCCGCGCTAGGCGCCAGCCGCCTCCGCATCACCTTGCAGTTGCTGTCGGAAAGTGTGCTGCTGGCGCTGGCCGGCGGAGCGCTGGGAGTGGTACTGGCCGCCGGCGCTGTCAGCCTGGTTGTCCGGCTAGGCCCCGCCAACATACCGCGCCTGACGCAAATCCACGCGGACTGGCGGCTGCTGCTTTTCGCCGTCGTCCTCTCTTGCCTCACTGGCATCGTGTTCGGCATGGCGCCCGCCCTGCAGGTGACGTCCGGCAATTTGAACCAAGCGCTGGTGGAGGGTGGACGAGGCGGCACGGTGGGTCGCTCCAGCCGCATGCTGCGAAGCGGTCTGGTGGTGCTCGAGATCGCCTTGGCCCTGGTGGTGCTGATCGGCGCCGGTCTGCTGGCGCGGAGCTTCAACCGGCTGCGCTCGGTTAGCCCGGGCTTCGATCCCTCCAACTTGCTAACCATGCGGCTGCCGCTTTCCGGCGGCAGAAACGCCGCTCCGGCGCGCCGCGTGGCCTTCTTGCACGCCATCGTGCCACGGCTGGCCGCGCTTCCCGGCGTGCGCGGGGTGGGCGCCTGCAACGGGCTGCCGCTGACCGGCCTTGGCCTGGGGGTGGTCTTCGCCGTCGCCGACCGTCCGGCGCCGCCGCCCGACCAACGCCCGATCGCGCTGGCTCGCTCCGTTTCCACAGACTATTTCCGCGTGATGGGCATCCCATTGGTAGCCGGCCGTGGATTTACCGACGCCGACATCAGCCAGTCGCCCGCGGTGGCCGTGATTAACCAGATGCTGGCGCGCCGTTTTTGGCCGGGCGCGGATCCGCTGGGCGCGCGTCTGACCCTGGATTCGGGTCCGCCGCGGGTGGCCGAAGTGGTGGGCGTGGTAGCCGGCGTGAAACCGGAGGTTGTGCAGGGCGAAGACTGGCCGACCATCTATAGCCCATACGATCAGGCGCCCACTGCAGCCACCAACATCGTGATCAGGACCGACGACGACCCGCTGCCGCTGGCGGTGAGCGTGCAAAACGAGGTGCGGCAGTTGGATCCTGATCAGCCGGTCGCGGACTTACAGACGGGCGACGCGATTGTAACCAAAGCCGTGGCTGGCGCGCGCTTCAGCACGCTGCTGCTGGGCCTGTTCGGCTCCATTGCGTTCGTGCTAGCGGCGGTCGGCATCTATGGCGTGGTTTCGTACGACGCCGGCGAGCGCGTGCAGGAATTGGGAATTCGGATGGCGCTGGGCGCGCAGAAAAGCGACGTGCTGAGCCTGATTCTGGGACACGCCGCGCGCCTGGCGGCCCTGGGGATCGCTCTGGGACTGGCCGGTGCTTTGCTTCTGACGCGGCTGATGGCCTCCATGCTGTTTGGCGTCCGGCCGCGCGATTTTGGCACGTACGCGGCGGCCGCGTCAGGTCTGGCCGTGGTGGCGCTGGCCGCCAGCTACCTGCCGGCGCGGCGCGCCATGGGCCTCGATCCAGTCAGGGCGCTGCGCCATGAATAGGACATCATGATTACTCTTCGCAACGTGGAAAAGTTTTATGAAGGCGGATACGGGCGCACCTACGTCCTCCGCCGCATCAATATGGAGATCCGCGAGGGTGAGTTCGTCACCATCATGGGCCCCTCCGGCGCCGGCAAGTCGACGCTGCTCAGCATCCTCGGCATGCTCGACGCGGCGTGGACCGGCGAGTTCGAATTCGTCGATCATCAGGTTCACCGGATGAAGCCCAAAGACCGCGTGGAGCTCAATAAGAAGTACATCGGCTTCGTCTTTCAGAGCTACCACCTGATCGACAACCTGACGGTGTATGAGAACCTGGACATTCCGCTCTCTTACCGCAACGTGAAAAGCTCCGAGCGGGCGGCCATTGTCTGCGATTCCCTCGACCGCTTTCACATCGTGGGCAAGCGCGATCTGTACCCGAGCCAGCTTTCCGGCGGCCAGCAGCAACTGGTGGCCGTGGCGCGCGCCGTGATCGCCAGTCCCAAGCTGATCCTCGCCGACGAGCCCACTGGCAACCTTCACTCCAGCCAGGGCAAGGAAATCATGGAGCTGTTCAAGAAGCTGAACGAGGAAGGAACGACCATCGTGCAGGTGACGCACTCGGAAGCCAACGCCGCTTACAGCCACCGCGTCATCAACCTGGCCGATGGCTGGATTGTGTAGGCGCGCGTTAAGAGAGGATCGCCACGGGCTGGAGTTTCCATGTTCCGGATGCGCGGGGATATATTTCCGAGTGCGTAGGGATATGATTGGTGTTGTATCAGGGCACGGCTTCAGCCGTGCCGCAGAGGCACCGTAAGGAGCCGGGCTTTAGCCCCTGGCAAGGGCCAAGCCTACGCGCAAGGCCCGCCCGGACAAAATGGTGAATTGGGCGCGTACGTTTCCTGGCAAGGAAAAAACAGCAGGGGCTAAAGCCTCATGATGACTGCATACTGCGGCACGGCTGAAGCCGTGCCCTGATACAAACATCGGCATTCGGTTGGCAAGGCGAGGGGATTCCAGGACGCTCAAATGCACAAACCCCAGAGCGCGGCGATGGCCGATCGCGGCGCGAGCCCATTCACGGAGCACTCTCTGGGTCGCACCAGGGTTGTCAATCCGGCCCGCAAGCGCATCCCATGACCGCCGCCCAGCTCTTCGCCGCGATCTCCCGGCACTTCCGCCGCCGGCGGATGGCGCGGTTCGTCGCCGAGCTGGGCGTCAGCTCCGAGACGCGCGTGCTCGATATCGGCGGCACGCCGGATAACTGGCGGCTCCTGAACTCGCCGCCGCGGCTGGTGCTGCTGAATACGCCGCGCGCTGCCGCGGACCTGGCAGGCGCCTCGGCCTGGGTGGCGGGCGATGGCTGCGCGCTGCCCTTCCGCGATGCGGCGTTCGACGTGGTTTTCAGTAACTCGGTCATCGAACACGTCGGCGACGCCGCCAGCCAGCGGCATTTCGCGCGCGAGGTGGTGCGCGTCGGCCGCGCCTACTGGGTGGAAACGCCCAACCGCTGGTTTCCGGTGGAGCAGCACCTGTTCACCCCGTTCCTCCATTGGCTGCCGCAGCGGTGGCAGCGCGCCCTGGTGCCACGTTTCAACTGGTGGCGCGTGCTGGTTCCGCTTTCGGTAGACCGGCGTGACTTCTACATCGATCACTACCTGCGCGACGTCAGCCTGCTCGGGCCGCGGGAACTGCGCGCGCTCTTTCCCGAAGCGCGCATTCTGCGCGAGCGCGTGCTGGGAGTAGCCAAATCGTTGGTTGCTCTGCGGCGGGCCGGGCAATGCCCGGCCCCTACGAATCCGCTGTAGGGGCGAGGCATGCCTCGCCCGCGGGCCGCGCGAAAGGCTGCCATGGCGATTTCGGATGGCCCGCGTAGCTGGCTCTTTTGAAGCGCTACCGCCGCTGGTTTAGCCGTTGCCCCGTGCTATCGTGATAGCAGTGTCATCGCCGTTGGATATCCACCTGGAGCATTACGAGGGGCCGCTCGATTTGCTGCTGGACCTGATTCGCAAGCAGCAGATCGATATCAAGGATATCCCCATCGCCACCATCACTGCGCAGTATCTGGAGTACATGGACAAGGCGCGCGAGATGGACATCGACTTGGGGGCGGAGTTCGTCTACATGGCGGCCACGCTGATCCACATCAAGTCGAGAATGCTGTTGCCGCGAGATCCGGCGCTGGGCGGGGACGCCGAGCAGGCAGAGGATCCGAGGCAGGAACTGGTGGAACGGCTGCTCGAGCACGAGCGCTTCAAAAACGCCGCCGAAATGTTGCAGCAGAAACGGATGATCGAAGAGAACGTCTGGTCGAATCCGCAAATCAAAGCCTTTGCCGGCGACGAGGACCCTGGCCTGGCGGTCACCCTGTTCGATCTGGTGAAGGCGTTCGGCGAAGTGCTGGACCGCGCTAAGCTCCGCCCGGTGTACGAGGTGGAAACGGCCGACGTTACGGTGCCGGAGATGATTCGCAACCTGCGCGACCGGTTTCTGGCGATGGCGCCGGACCAGCCGATCTTCATTTTGCGCATCTTCGAGGAGCAGCGCTCGAGGCGTGCCATGATCGCGCTGTTTCTGGCCGTGCTCGAAATGGTGCGGATGCAGGCGGTGGAAGTGACGCAGAAGCATTTGTTCGGCGAAATCGCGCTGCGGCGGCACCGGGACTTCGATGCTGTGTTCGCCAGCGAGCAGCCCATCACCACGATGGAAACAGACTACCTTTAACCGGAATGGAAGAACTGGAAACACCCGCCGGGCCGGTCTCGCCGGAAGCGGGGCAGCCAACAACCGAGGAGACAGACACCCCGCCGCAGCCCGTTTCGATGGACGATCTGCTGGCGGGCGTGGCGCCCGACGATGCGCCGGTTTCGCTCGCCGACGCGCAGTTGCGCGCCGTCGTCGAGGCGATCGTGTATGTCGCTGAGGAGCCTTTGACGGCGGCGCAGGTGGCCGCGGCCCTGGGGCAACCGGCGGACCGCGTCCAGGAAGCGCTGGCCCGGCTGATTGAGGAATTCGACAAGCCCGAGCACGGCCTGGCGATTCGCGAAGTGGCCGGCGGCTACAAGATGGCCACCAAGGCCGAGCACCATGACGCCGTGCGCGCGTTCGTCAAGAGCCTTAAGCCGCCGCTCAAGCTCTCGCTGCCGGCGCTGGAAACGCTGGCTGTGATCGCTTATAAGCAGCCCGCCACGGCTCCCGAAATTATGGAGATTCGCGGCGTGCAAGGCGCGGGCGTGTTGAAGACGCTGCTCGACCGCAAGCTGATCGCCGCGGCCGGTCGCAAGAACGTGATCGGCAAGCCAATCCTCTACAAGACCACTAAGGAATTCCTGATTCAGTTCGGCTTGAAGGATATGAGCGAGCTGCCGTCGCTCAAGGAATTCGAAGAGATTCGCCGCATGGCGTTCGCCGACAGCGAACCGGCCGCCGAATCCGCTGCGCCCGAACTGGCGTCAGCCGAGCCTGTAGGGGCCGGGCATGCCCGGCCCGAACCCGCCCAGCCCGAGTCCGCGGAACCCAAAACGCCGGCCGCTAGTGAAGAGCCTTCCGGGGACAACTGATGGCGGAACAGCGGCTGCAAAAGATTCTCTCGCACACCGGCGTGGCTTCGCGGCGCCATGCCGAGCGGATGATTGCCGAGGGCCGCGTTTGGGTCAACGGCGCTGCGGTCACCGAGCTTGGCTCCAAAGCCGACCTGGAGCGCGATCACATCAAGGTGGATGGCAAGCTGCTGCGCGCGCCCAAGCGGCCGGTCTATCTGGCGCTGTACAAGCCGGACAATACCGTCACCACGGTGAGCGACCCCGAGCAGCGCGCCACGGTGATGGATCTGCTGCACGGGGTAAAGGAGCGCGTCTACCCGGTGGGCCGCCTGGATTATCACAGCGAAGGGCTGCTGCTGCTCACCAACGATGGCGAGATGGCCAACGCCATCATGTCCGCCACCTCGCATCTGCCCAAGACCTACGTGGTGAAAGTGAATGGCACGCTGACCGCGGAGCAGGAGGAGCAGTTCCGGCGCGGTGTTCCGCTTTCCGGCCGGCGCACCCTGCCGGCCGGGCTCAAGCTCATCCACGCGGCGCAGAATCCCTGGTACGAGGTGCGTCTTTTCGAGGGCAGAAATCATCAAATCCGGCTGATGTTCCGGCACTTCGATTTGCTGGTGGAAAAACTGCGGCGGGTGCGCATAGGCCCCATCGAATTGGGACCGCTCAGGCCCGGCGGCTTCCGCCACCTCACGGAAGACGAGCTAGGCAAGCTGCGGCGCGCGCTCGGTCCTAAGCCGGCCGCGGCCGGGCAAGAGGGCGCATGAACCGGGCCGCGGACATCCTCGGTTCGGCCCATACCATCGCGGTGGTGGGGCTTTCGGCCAGGCGCTTCCGTCCCAGCTATGGCGTGGCGGAGTACATGCAGCGGGCGGGATACCGCATCATCCCGGTCAACCCGAACGTTGCCGAGGTGCTGGGTGAAAAATCCTACGCGTCTCTGGACGCGATTCCCGAGCCGGTCGATATCGTCGATATCTTCCGCCGATCAGAGCACGTGCCGGAGATCGTGGAAGCCGCCATTCGCATCGGCGCCAAGGCGATTTGGATGCAGGAAGGCGTGCTGCATGAAGCAGCGGCGCGCCGCGCCGAATCGGCCGGCATAGCGGTGGCGATGGACCGCTGCATCCTGAAAGACCACCGCCGGCTGGTGCTCAAGTAGGGAAGACGTCTACCGGGCACTTGCGCCGCCATTCTGACTTCTGTTTTCTAAGGCATCGCGTGATGATGGCGCGCGTGCCAGCGCCGGCTCGCTCAGACGTGTGAATCGAGCATTTTCTGGACTTCGGACTTGCCAACGGCGCCGACCCGCTGCTCCACCACCTGCCCGCCCTTGAACAGCAGCAAGGTGGGAATGCCGCGGATGTTGTAGCGCATGGCCGTTTTGTCGTTGGCGTCCACGTCCAGCTTCCCGATCTTGGCTTTGCCGGCGTACTCGCTGGCCACCACGTCGATGGTGGGGGCCATCATTTTGCACGGCCCGCACCACTCGGCCCAAAAGTCCACCAAAACCGGTACTTCCGCCCGAAGGACATCCTGGTCAAACGAAGAATCGGTAAAGGTTAAGGTGTTCTGACCTGCCATCTTATCTCCTACAATATTAGAATCGGCGCCGGGGAAAAGGATTCATCCCGGTCCCGACAGCCGCTGGTACAGTGCCGCATAGGCCTGTGCTGAAGCTTTCCAGGAGAAATCCTTTTGCATCCCGCGGAGCATCATGGCGCGCCACTCATCCTGGTTGGAAAAAGCCTGGATGGCGGCGCGAACGGCGCCCAGCAAAGCGGCTCCGGAACACTCCTGGAACTTGAATCCGGTGCCCTCATCGATGGTATCATCCAGACCGCCGGTGGCGCGAACCACGGGTACTGTGCCGTAGCGCAGGCTGTAGATCTGGCTCAGGCCGCAGGGCTCGTAGCGGCTGGGCATGAGAAACATGTCGGCGCCGGCCTCAATCAGGTGGGACAGCCGGTTGTCATAACCGATGCGCGCCGCGATGCGCCCGGGGAATCGTTCAGCCATGGCGCGGAAGGGCTCCTCGTACTCCGGCTCGCCGGCGCCGAGGGCCGCCAGGTAAACGTCCTCGGCCACGATTTCGCCGGCCACTTTGACCAGAATATCGGTGCCTTTTTGCGGCGTGAGCCGCGAAACGATGCCCAGCAGCGGCCGATCCTTCGCCTCCGCCGGAAAGCCGAGTTCCGCCACCAGCCGCTCCTTGGCGGCACGCTTGCCGCTTAGATCCTCCGCCGAATAGGGCGCGGGAATCAGCGGGTCATTCTCCGGACTCCATTCGCGGTAATCGGCGCCGTTCAGGATTCCGGTCAGCACCGCGGCGCGCGAGCGCAAAACGCCATCCAGGCCGAAGCCGTACTCCGGCGTCTGAATCTCGCGGGCGTAGGTGGGGCTGACGGTGGAGAGCGCGTCGGCGAACGAAATCCCGCCTTTGATGTAACTGACCTGGCCGAAGAATTCCATTCCGCCGGGGTTGAAGACGCCTTTATCCAGAGCCACTTCTTCGAGCGCGCTGGCGGGGAACAGCCCCTGGTAGCCCAGGTTGTGAATCGTGAACAGCGTTTTCACGCCCATAAACGTCGGATCGCCGGCCAGTGTGGTGCGCAGGTATGCCGGCACCAGGCCCGCCTGCCAGTCGTGGCAGTGCAATATGTCGGGCTGAAACAGGAACCGCGCTACGCCCAAGGCTGCGCGTGCGAATACGGCGAATCGAACGTGGTTGTCCGGATAGTCGACGCCCGCCTCGCCATAAATCCCCGGCCGGCGAAACAGGCGCGGGCACTCCACCAGGTACAGCGGATACTCCGCCGGCGCCTGGTAGATGGCGATATCGAAGCCCGCCGGCCCAAGGTACACCGGAAGATGGTCGTATACGCGCCGCGCGTCTTTGAGATGGATCGATCCGTAGAGGGGCATCACCACCGCGGTCTCGCATCCGAACTCGCGCAGGGCGCCGGGCAATGCGCCAACCACATCCGCCAACCCGCCGGTCTTGGCAAGCGGCGCAACCTCCGAGGAAATCATCAGGACGCGGATCACACCGGAATTGTACCAGGGGCATGGGGCGCATTGGATTTCGCCGGTTGCTTTTGTCACCATGATAGGCATGGCTACCGCTACCTTGACCGAGTTCCGCAATGAACCGTACGCCGATTTCTCCCAGCCCGCTATCCGCCGAGCCATGGAGGAAGCACTGCGGCAAGTGCGCTCCGAGTTCGGACGCGAATACCAGCTCCGCATCGGGAGCGAGTACATCTCGACCGGCGACAAGCTGGAATCGGTCAATCCGTCGAACCCAAGCGAAATTGTGGGGGTGCACCACCGGGCGGACGCCGTATTGGCGGCCCGCGCCGTCGAAGCCGCCTGGCAGTACTTCCCGGAATGGAGTCGCGTGCCGGCAGAGGAGCGCATCGGCATGACCTTCGAAGCCGCGCGCATCCTGCGGCGGCGCAAGCTCGAATTCGACGCCTGGCTGGTCTCCGAAGCCGGCAAGACATGGCCGGAAGCAGAAGCCGATGTCTGCGAGGCCATCGACTTCTGCGAATACTACGCGCGCGAAATGCAGCGGCTTGCCGGGCCGCAGCCGGTGGTGCAGCTACCCGGCGAACATGACGAGATGATCTACCTTCCGCTCGGCGTCGGCGTGGTGATTCCGCCGTGGAATTTTCCAGCGGCCATCCTGGTGGGGATGACCGTGGCCTCGCTGGTGGCGGGCAACACCGTGGTGCTGAAACCATCCAGCGAGACCCCGACGATCGGCGCCAAGTTCGCCGAAGTGCTGCTCGAGGCGGGTTTCCCCGAGCGTTCCTTCACCTTGCTCACTGGCAGCGGCGCGGCGGTGGGCGATGTGCTGGTGGGACACCCCAAGACGCGCTTCATTTCTTTCACCGGGTCGCGCGACGTGGGCCTGCGCATCAACGAGCTAGCCGCCAGGGCGCAGCGCGGACAGATCTGGATCAAGCGCGTGGTGGCGGAAATGGGAGGCAAGGACGCGATCGTCGTGGATGGCGATGCCGACCTCGACAAGGCCGTGGACGGCGTTCTGGCATCGGCGTTCGGCTACCAGGGCCAGAAGTGCTCGGCCTGCTCGCGAGCCATCGTCGATGCCAAGGTGTACGACAGTTTCCTGGAGAAGCTGTCGCAGAAAGCGCGGAACATCAAGATCGGCCCCGCCGACGATCCGGCCAACTACCTGGGGCCGGTGATCAGCCAGAGCGCGCGCAAAACCATTCAGGCGTATATCGAGGTGGGCAGGAAAGAGGGCCGCGTCGTGGTTGGGGACCAGCCGGTGCCGGCCGACGGTTACTTCGTTCCGCCTACCATCATCGCGGACGTCGATTCCCATGCGCGGATTTTTCAAGAGGAGATTTTCGGGCCCGTGCTGGCGGTGACCAAGGCAAGCGATTTCGAACACGCCCTGCAACTGGCCAACGATTCCGAGTATGGGCTCACCGGGGCCGTGTTCTCAAACGATCCCGAGCACCTGCGCCAGGCCGCCGAGCGCTTCCACGTCGGCAATCTCTATTTCAATCGAAAATGCACCGGCGCCATGGTGGGCGCACATCCCTTCGGCGGGTTCAACATGTCGGGCACGGATTCCAAGGCCGGCGGCCCGGACTACCTGCTGCTGTTCTTGCAGGCAAAATCCGTGGCGCAGCGACTCTGATAGCCCGCCGGGACTGATCGAGAATCTCGCGGGCAGGTCCGCATTGACTCATATAGGCACCGCATCTTCTGTGCCCAATCCTGGTTTGCCGGCACTCAGTCGGCGCTGCGCTGCCTTGAGCCCGGATGGTCCTCGTGGATGCCCAGCGCTCCGGGCAGCTTGTCCGGCCTTGCCAGGCATCTGAAACCCGGCCGCAGGCGGGATCACCCAGCCGCCGGCGGAATGGTGACGCTGGTTTCGCCCCATCCGGACGGGCATTCGATCCTGATCCTAAGCTCGCGGGCTTCTTGAGACAAGGTCTGATAGCAAATCTCGTAACGCGCGTTGAGATTCAGGTAAGCTTCCTCGATGCGCGCGATGATTTCCTCGGGTGCGGCGGCATATGTATAACTGATGCGGGTCTTGTTGCAGAGGTCATCAAGGGCTGGGTTGGGGACCGACGAAATGACCTGGACCAAGCCGCGGGAGGCGCCAACGGTGGCCACCAGGCCGGGCCCGGCCCCGCCTTGGACTTGCTCGGCGGCAAAGAGGATCACGTGGCGTTTGCCGCGCGCCATGCTGGATTCGGCTCGCAGGGCCCGCCAAAGCGTTTGCCACACGTCGCCGCAGTCGGCGCGTTGGGCCATGCGGTGCAAGGAATCGGCCAGGACATCGTGACTAGGGGTGAAGGGCAGCTCTTCGTTAGCCTGGGTGGCGGATGCGGTTGCGAGGCCTTCACAGGCCGGCACCCACGATAGGTACGCCCACAAATCCGAAGCCCGCTTTCCAGCCAGGCAGCCGCGCGCACCGGTCACCCAGGGCGGCTCTTGCGCGTCGCCCGCGCGGGGAAACAGGAAGACGACGGACATGGCGGGCGGACTGGGGCGGACCGTCAGGCGGTAGTTCATCACCGGTTGCCCGTCTTCGCAAATGATGAAGTGGGTGGCGCGCAGCGTGGCCGCCGCGGAGCCCGGGGCAGCTACCGCTACTTGCACGCGCCGCATTTGTTTCGGCCCGGCGGCTGCGGCCGCAGCCATCGTTTCCAACATCAGGCTGGAGAGCCGCCAGGGCTGCCCCGCGGCCGCCTGAGCCACGGCTGCCTTGATGCGCGCGACTGAACGCAAGGCCCGCGAACGCACCATCGGGTGCGGGTCCCGCAGCAACCGCGCCACCGTGTCGCGAAACCGCCGATCCCCGGTCTCTCCCATCACCCAAGCGGCGGTGGCGCGGAAAACCGGCAACGGATGGGCGGCCAGCTTGATGGTTTCGGCGAGGGACACGGATTCGCCCATCGCGTAAAGCCCATACAGGGCATTGCCCACTACCCGGTTGCTGGCATCGTGCAGCGCGGCCAGCATCAACTCGCGCGCTTCCTCGGTTTCCACCCCCCATAACCCTTCGACGGCGTTGGCTCGCAGGCGGGGATCCGCGTCGCCCATGCGGCTTTGGACCCACATGGCGCTGCGGTTGCTGCGGCCCATGATGAGCGCAGCCTTAGAACGAAGGTCGGCATCCGTCGAATGCAGCAAGCGGGCAAGCGAAGGCAGGATCCTGGCGCCGTCCGAGACGCGGGCCAGAATGGCCAGCACACGCGGTGCATTTGCGGCGAGCAGGGGGTGCGTGCCGATAGTTACACCGTCGGCGAGATGCCGGGCCAGGCTCAGTTCCACACCGGGGTCTATCTGGATCGCCATGCGCACCGCTGCCGCCGCCTCTTCGACGTCGAGAGACACTTCGCATAACAGCGATTCCAACAGATCGTTGGCAATCAGCAACCCCACCAGGAAGCGCAGACCGCGCGACGGTTCGCGGGCCCGAAGCGCTTCGATCACGCCGCGATAAAAGAGTTCGGGATCGTTCTCCAGCAGTTCTTCGACGATCCGCTGATTCCCGGCCGCACCCATCGACATGCCAGCCACCAGGGCTGCGAAACCCGTCAGGGTGACGTCAGCAACCTTCCCGCTGCTGGTTGCATGTGGCAGCACATTCAACAAATCGGTCAATGCCCTTAAAACTTTAGAGTGTTTACACGGTCCTTCTTAGACGTGGGATACGTAATTGAAGCGCGGGCCGGGCATGTCCTCCCTACGGCGCTGGCCTGGGCGCCATTATAATCAAGTTGATGCAAACCAATAGCTTTGGCGCGAGGGCGAAGCTGCGCGTGGGCTCGGCCGAGTACGAGTACTTCCGGCTTCAGGCAGTGGAGGAAAAGGGCATCGGTAATGTGGGGCGGCTGCCGTTTTCGATCCGCATTCTGCTCGAAAACCTGCTCCGCTGGGAGGACGGCCACCGCGTGCTGGCCTCCGATGTGGAGTATGTGGCTCGCGGCCAAGCCGCTCCGCAGGGCAAGGAAATCAGCTTCATGCCGGCCCGCGTGCTGTTGCAGGACTTCACCGGGGTGCCGGCGGTAGTGGATCTGGCGGCGATGCGCGATGCGCTTTCCGCAGCTGGGGCCGACCCCAGCCGCGCCGACCCGCTGATGCCGGCCGACCTGGTGATCGATCACTCCGTGCAGGTCGACCGTTTCGGCTCGGCGGACGCTTTCGGCATCAACGCGGTGCTGGAATTCGAGCGCAATCGCGAGCGCTACGCGCTGTTGCGTTGGGGGCAAACCGCCTTCCGCAATTTCCGCGTGGTCCCGCCGGATACGGGTATCGTGCACCAGGTGAACCTCGAATACCTGGCATCGGTGGTATTTCGCGGCAAGGGGCAGGCGTATCCCGATACCCTCGTCGGAACGGACTCGCACACCACCATGGTCAATGGCCTGGGCGTGCTGGGCTGGGGTGTGGGCGGCATTGAAGCCGAGGCCTGCATGCTGGGCCAGCCGGTCTCCATGCTGCTGCCGCCTGTGGTCGGGTTCAAACTGCACGGTAAGCTGCCGGAAGGATGCACCGCCACCGACCTGGTGCTCACCATTACGCAAATGCTGCGCAAGAAGGGCGTGGTGGGCAAGTTCGTCGAGTTTTACGGAACCGGCCTCAGCGCGCTCAGCCTGGCGGACCGCGCCACGGTGGCCAACATGTCGCCCGAGTACGGCGCCACCATGGGCTTCTTCCCGGTGGACGCGGAGACGCTCGCGTATTTGAGATTCACCAACCGCGATGCCGGCCTGGTGGCGCTGGTGGATGCTTACACCAAAGCGCAGGGCCTGTTCCGCACCGATGCGACACCGGACCCGGTGTACGCGGACACGCTGGAGCTGGATCTGGGGAAAGTGACGCCGTCGCTGGCCGGGCCGAAACGCCCGCAGGACCGCGTCGAACTGCCGGACGTGAAGAAGAACTTTCACGCCGCTTTCCCCGCCAACGGGAAAAGCGCGCCCGCGCGGCTCGACGGCCAATCCGTCACCATCGGCAGCGGCGCGGTGGTGATCGCCGCTATTACAAGCTGCACCAACACCTCCAACCCCTCGGTGATGCTGGCGGCCGGCCTAGTGGCGAAAAAGGCCGTCGAGCGCGGCCTGACCGTGAAACCGTGGGTGAAGACCAGCCTGGCGCCGGGCTCGAAGGTGGTGATGGATTACTACCGCGCAGCCGGGCTGCTTCAGTATCTCGAGCGGCTCAAGTTTCACCTGGTGGGCTTCGGCTGCACCACCTGCATCGGCAACAGCGGGCCGCTGCCCGAACCGGTGGCGCAAGCGGTGCAGAAAGAGGACCTCGTGGTGGCGGCAGTGCTGAGCGGCAACCGCAACTTCGAAGGCCGGGTGAACCCGCTGGTCAAGGCGAATTACCTGGCGTCGCCTCCGCTGGTGGTGGCCTACGCGCTGGCCGGCACGGTGGATGTGGATCTGGCGAACGACCCGCTGGGCGCCGATGGTGCGGGCAAGCCGGTCTACCTTCGCGACATCTGGCCATCCAACCAGGAGGTTCAAGATACGGTGCGGGCCGCCGTAGACCGCGCCATGTTCGAGCACGAATACGCGCATGTCTTCGACGGCGACGCCAATTGGCAGGCCATGCCCGTCCCGGCCGGCGACACCTTCCAATGGGACCACCGGTCCACCTACATCAAGAAGCCGCCCTATTTCGAGAAGATGGTTGACCCGGCCACTTCCATTCATGACCTCGAAGGCCTGCGCGTGCTGGCCATGCTCGGCGATTCGGTGACGACCGACCACATTTCGCCGGCCGGATCGATTCCTAAAGATACTCCCGCCGGCCGCTACCTGATGGCGCAGGGCGTTGAGCCGAAGGACTTCAACCAGTACGGCGCGCGCCGCGGTAATCACGAAGTGATGGTGCGCGGCACGCTGGCGAACATTCGCCTCCGCAACCAACTGGCCCCCGGCACCGAGGGCGGTTGGACGGTGCACCTGCCCGATGGCGAGCAGATGTATATTTACGATGCTTCAGTGAAATATCAGGCCGAAGGCGTGGGGCTGCTGATTCTGGCAGGCAAGGAATACGGCTCCGGCTCCTCGCGCGATTGGGCCGCCAAGGGCGTGATGCTGCTCGGCGTGAAGGCGGTGATCGCGGAGAGCTTCGAGCGCATCCACCGCACCAACCTGGTCGGGATGGGGCTGCTGCCGCTGCAGTTCGAACCAGGGCAGAACGCCCAGAGCCTGGGGCTGACCGGCAAAGAAACGTACCACATAACCGGCATTCCCGCTGCCCTCGGTGGCGGCGCGAAGAAAGCCGCTGTCCGCGCGGTCGCCGCCGATGGCGCCGAGACGAAATTCAGTGTGACCGTTCGCGTGGATACGCCGCAGGAAGTAGAATACTACCGCAACGGCGGGATTCTGCCGTACGTGCTGAGGCAGTTGGCGAAGTAAGGGAGGCGCGAAGGTTCGGGATCCGCCTGGGGAGGGTGTTCTTGGCCGATACCACGGGCTTAACACCCGCCCTCGTGGACCTCGAAAAATCCCGCTTCAGGATGATTTCACTTCCCCCGAGCTGAGCAGCAATACACAAGAGCGCTTTTCGTTCGAGACTTCGCTCAGCATACACTAAGACTAGGAGGCGGCGCTGGAATTAGTCATGCAATCACTTATTTCGCTCACGTTCGACGATGGGCTCCGGTGCCAGTTTGAAAAAGCCATTCCCATTCTCGACGACTACGGCATGCCAGCCACATTTTTCCTGACTGCCAATCAAGACCGAACACATGAATCCTGGGATCACAGAGTCGATTGGTGGAAAATCGATTGGCGCGAAGATGACATCGCAAACTTGAAAGAACTGATCGACTACGGTCATGAGATTGGTAGCCACGGTCTTACTCATCACGAACAGAAAATGAAGGACAACCCCTAGCCGAAGCCCGTGAGTCCAAAGAATTGATCGAGGGCTGGCTTGAAACAAAGGTCACGTCCTTTTGCTATCCGTTCTATAGCTCTCACGCCTACCTTGCTGATGTTGTGAAAAATGCTGGATATGAGCAGGCGCGGGGAGGTCCCCCGGCTTCCTACTATGCCGTCCGCGGCGATCGGTGCTTTGACAGATTCAACGTAGGCTGCCGCCAGATTTCGGCTGACGACAAAGTCTCCGAATGGGTGCGACCCGGGTGCTGGCACGTCTTGACGTTTCACGCAGTCGGAGACCAGCGAGATGGGTGGGCACCGATTAGCGTAGGACAATTCGCTACGCTGATGGCGGAGCTCGCGAGATATAGAGACGAAGGTGCTGTGGAAATTCTCAATTTCAGATGCGGGGTAGCCCGCTTGCCATCACCCACCGTCGATCCTTCCGACGATAACCCTTAGGAACAAACCGCCTGGCCTGACCGGCTGAAATTGGGAAGGGGCGCTCATCCGCTCGCACCGATCCGAGTGCCCGAACTCGTTTAAAGAACCCCCTGGGGTTAGCGGTAGTCAGCCGCAAAAGTTCGAAACGTGCCCAGACTGGGGAGCCAACTCCAGTTTTGGAACCTCATTCTGCAAATACCTCGTGCAGTGTCCTCAACGTGGTGGTGAGCGTCTTTGCAGGAACCGCTCCCAGTTTCTTCGCCAGCCGGGTCTTGTCCACGGCGCGAACCTGATCGAGCAGGATCAAGCCCTTCCGGCCACCATGAGTGACGCCGATCCGGAACGGCGCCTCGCGACCCGCCGTAGTCATGGGTGCGACGAGCACTGTGCGCAGATGATCGTGCATTTCGGCCGGGGACACCACCACACAAGGGCGCGTCTTCCTGATTTCACTCCCGACGGTAGGATCAAGATTCACGAGCCAAATCTCTCCACGCGTCACCAGACCAACTCCGAATCCTCCGCATTACCAAATTCGCCCATGACGAGTTCGTCGTCACCTGCCTCGGCGATTCTCCTGGCGGCCTCGGCCCAACCGGTGCGCGCCGGACTCGCGGGTCGGCGCAACACAAGTGCACCATCCTCGATTGTCATTTCCGCGCCCGCCCTCGCGTCCAGACCCAACTGCGCCAATACCGGTTTGGGGATGACAACTCCTTGGGAGTTGCCTATCTGTCTTATGCTTACGTGTACAGCCCGCATAGTAATAACAATGTTATTCCGGCGCGCTTGGCGTGTCAAGCAGGCGGGGCGCTCCGGGATCACTTCCATGGTTCTGCCATTTCGTCGCCGATTTCGTCGAATTCTCTCTCGATTTCGGCCACGTCCAGGTTCTGATTCGCAACCTCGCAGGCACGGATCAAGGCAGCGTCGCGCTCTTCCAGCCGCGCAGCCAGGGCCCCACTTACGAAACGTGAACGGTCGCGTGAGGCAACCCGGCGCAGAAACTGCGTAGCCAACGGCTCGGGTACGCTGAAGGTCATTCTCCTCATCGCCAACAACCCCATAGTGCCAGAAAGCCAGAATGGCAGGGCGTGGAAGCGAAACCATGCTTGTTCCTGTCCTCGCTGCTTGGTTCCGGTTCTAAACCCCAATCAGGACTATGTCCTCGGCGGCCGCGGCGACCCGCAGTTCCTGATCGAGGGTTGCGAGCGGAAGACCGCGGCGGCGGGCCAACTCCAAGTACGCGGCGTCATAGAGAGTCAGGCGGTAGCGCGCGGCTAATTTCGCGGTCGCGCCCCAGGCGTGACGATCCGTTTCCCCGTCAACGGTGATGGGCAGAAGAGCAAGGTCGGCCAGTGCGGCATCCCGAAAAGCCCCGTCCGTCCGTCCCTTTCGCACGCCCATTTCGAGGACGTTCGCAACTTCGAGGCGCCAGAGCGCCGGGACCCAAGCCCCGGATTCGGTGACTTTGGCAAGCACATCGGAGACCGCTACCGTGGTTTCGGCAGAGTAGACCCAGGCGAGAGTTAAGGAACTGTCGAGGACCAGGCTCAAGGCCTGCCCTCATCGCGGTCGGCCTTGAGGACATCCCAATTGAAAGGTCCGGTCTTCAGACTGCTGGCGCGGGAACGGATGCGTTCCGCCGCCCCCTTCGCCTGCGCGCAGTCGATGCCCCCAGCACTCGCCACCAGGCGGGCAACTGGTTTGCCGTGTCTGGTGATCACGATTTCCTCACCCCGCTCGACGCGGTCCAATAGGCTGCCCAGCGTGTTCTTGGCTTCGAAGGCTCCAACTTCCTGCATAACATCCTCTTAGTCTAGCTTAAGCCAGCTTAATATACATCCGCAACCACCGGCGGTTGATTCAATGGTCAAGCCTAGTCGCTTTCGCCTGCGCCCTACTCGTGGCGCGGAGCACCTTCGCTACTTCAGCGCTTAAGGCGTCAACCCCGTTACGCCCCGGCTGTCTTTCACGCTCACCTGGCTGCCGTCTGCGGTCTGAATACGCGTCTTGGTGAACTTCCAGTTCTCCGCGTTCTGAATGCTCCCCGCCGTCTTGGCTTCAATGTCCACATCTTTGAAGGTGAAATTCTCGAGCGGCGAATCCGCGTAAGAACTCACCGCGAACGCGCGGCCGGCGCCGCTCGCCCGGATGCCGGAGATCTGCACGTTCCGCAGATGCGGCAGTCCCAACGCCGGCGGCACCGGCTCCAGCAGCACGCGCCAATAGTCCGGCACCCTGGTCATGCCCTGCGGCAGCTTGGCATAGCTGTAGCTGGGGTTCCAGTTCAGCGCCACGCCGATCGCCGTGCTGACACCCTGGATATCCATGTCGTCGATGACGATGTTCTTCACCGTGCCCCCGCGCCTGCTGGCCGACTTGAACAGAATTCCGTTCGACACCGATCCGAGCACGTGTATGCCGTGCGCTTCCACATCGCGGATTCCGCCCGAGGTTTCGCTGCCGAAGGTGATTCCCGCCGCGCCCGCGCGCACCGTGTCGTCGCGGATCACCACGTGCCCGGTCGGCCGGTTGACGCGCAACCCGTCGGCGTCCCGTCCCGCCTTCAGGCAGATAGCGTCGTCGTTGCACTCGATGTCGCAATGCTCCACCAGCACGTTCGAAGACGAATCGACGTCGATGCCGTCCGTGCTCGGCCCCTTGCCGCCAATGTTGTTGCGAATCGTGACGCCATCCACCGTGACCTTCTGCGAATAGCAGATGTGTACCGTCCAGAAGCCCGAGCGGCTCAGCCGAGGCCCCTCTAAATCGACATTCGAAGATTTATAGACTTGAATCAAGCGCGGCCGCTGGCAGTCGTAATCGGCAGCCCAGCGCAGGCCTTTGGGCTCGTAATCGCGCCTCAAGCTCCAGTACTTGTCCCACCAGATCTTGCCGTCGCCGTCGATCGTGCCCTTGCCCGAAATCCTCACCCCCGATTGTTCGTACACGTTGATGAGCGCTGCCGGCCATTTCATCTCGATGCCCGCGACGCGCGTCGGCATCATCGGGTATCCTTCCAGGCTCTGGACGCCGCGAATCACCACGCCTTCGTCCAACCGCAGATGCGTGCCCGATTTCAGAAACAGCGCGCCGCTCAGATACACTCCCGGCCGGAGCACAATCGTTCCGCCGGTTTTCGCCGCCGCGTCGAAGGTCCTCTGAATGGCCGCAGTGTCGTCCGTCTTCCCGTCGCCTTTGGCGCCATAATCGGCCACCCGAAAGTCAGCGCACCATCCTGCGGTCCCAATCGCAACCGCGCATACAACCACGCGCATCAGTTCCGTCACGATGTGAACCTTTCCCGATCCACCGTGCACTCGTGTCTTCTCCATGTCGAAGACTTAGATTGTTGCACATGAGGGAAGGCGTCGAGGTGCCGTCCTGCGCAAGCAGAGAGGCACTTGTTTTATTCGGCAATCGTGTTTCAGTTGAGGAGGTAACCGCTACGGCGTGACCGTCAGCGCGTACTCACGAAGCAACTCGCCGGAGGATTTGTTGACGCGCACGAAATAGCTGCCAGGAGACAGCGCCTTCAGTAGCGCCGGCGGGCCAACGGGAAACTCAGCAACTTGACTCCCCGAGGCATCCACCACTTCGCCGGTGAAGGGCTGACCATCGCTTAAGCCGGTCAGGTCGAGATCGAGCAACAGGGGGCGGCCGGCGGGCGCTTGCCCTGGCGCAGCCCCGCGGACAGCAGTTAACTCTAGAGCAAAAGGCAACGGCGCCGGCATGCTGGAACGGCGGCCGGACCATAGCGCGGCGCAAACCACCAACAGCGCCGCGATCACGAACACCGGAGTCACATGGCCAAGCCACCGTTCGCTCCATGTGCGGCTGGCAACAATGCCGGCCGCCGGCCCCGCCAAGTGGTTCCCGGACCATTGCCGGCCCGCCTGCCGCATGGCGGCGACGAAGCTCTCCGTTTCCGTCAAGCGGTCGCGACAGGTTTCACACAACAAAAGATGCTCTTCCAGGCGGCCACACCGGACCTCTGCTAGACCGCCCAGGCAATATAGCTCCAGTTCCTCCTCTTGCACATGATGTGGCGTTCGCGGCATATCTCCGCTCTCCTCACATAGTACGTGCAGTACTGCCTGTAAAATTCTCAAATACTTGCCACAAAAAGTTAGTAGTCCAAAGGATGGTGTTATCTGAACTTGGCCGAAAAGCCCACCCGCCGGGAAAGTCGCGCCTTCCCCAATTCGCCAAAACGCGCTTTGGCGCGCGATTTGATAAGCCGAAACTGGGTTTCGGTCAGGTTCATCTCGCGGCAGATCTGCTCGGCGGGTTGTTCGTGGAGATAAAAGCGAACCAATACCTCGCGGTCGCGCTTGGCGATGCTGTTGAGTACGCGCAGAGCGACTTCGACATTCTGTCCTTGGATGGCCAGGCGCTCGGGATCGGGAGAATGATCGCGGAGCACGATTCCGTCTTCCAGGGAGGCCTGGCGCCGGCGTGCGTGCACATTGGCGTCGATACGGGCCGCCACCTGCCGCCGAACCACCGTCCGCACGTAGCCCATCAGGCGTTCGGGCTCGCGCAGTTCTCCGCTCTGAATGGCCTGAGCGATGGTCAGGAAGACGTCGTGCACCCGGTCGTCGAGATCCTGCGGCCCTAGTTGCCGGCAAAGATAGAAACGGATGCCTTTCGAGAACAGGCCGTACAGCTCTTCCAGAGCTGCCGGATCACCGGCGCGGACACCTTCCACCAGAGGTGACCAGGCGGCGGCCTGCGGTTCGTCGTGCACCGCAGTGTTCTCCCGTTCGTGGCTGATTGGTTGGGCATTCATGGTCAAGGACGTTGCGTCACTCATTTCCCACCATAAAGTACGCTCCCCAGTAACGCGGACGAGCCCGCCAACCGCCGGAGCGAATCATTTCTCGCTGGGCTGAAGCCAGCGCCAACGCCGGGTCGGGCGTCGGCTGCGATCGTAATTCTCGATACAAAACAGCGAACAGAGCGCCGCTCTCGTCGGGAGTCTCCCAACGGCTGCCTGCCACGCTGTGGGCACCGGCGGCGAGCCAGGCGCGGGTGAGACCGAGCAATCCGGCCCCCGGCAATACACGCCCGGCATCGGAGTGGCAGCCGCTCAATACCACTAGCTCCGCCCGGGTCTTCCAATGGGCGATCTCTACGGGTGTCAACAACTCCGTCTCGCCCCGGCCGGTAAGGCTCAGCGCAATCAATCCGTAAGCAGCGCTGGCAGAACCGGCGCGATTGCTTTGTGGCGCCGAAGATTCCAGAAAGTGGGTTGCAAAGTGGATGATTTCCGGGTCGCGATCGAGCGCGGCGGCGAGTTCCGGCCGCGCCGCCCGTGCACCCTCCAGCAGGGTCGCGGGTCCGCCCCAGGCGCGGGCGCAGGAATCCAGCTCGCTCGCGCTGGCCGGCAGCCTGGGAAGGGATAGCGTGGCCGGCGTGGCGGCGGAAACCGCGGTCGGCCGCAGCCACGCAGGCAAGTGGAATCGCACGGCGCCGCCATGCGAGGCCAAGCGGGAATCAGCGGCGTTGTAAATCGGGTCTCCGATGCCCAGAAACCGGCCGCCGGCGGACGCGGTGCCGCGCCGCGCCATGGCGTCGACCCAATAACCCGCGCCGGGTGTCACCTGCGTCACGTGGCGCTCGGCAACGTAGACATGCCGTCCCGAAGCCCGCTCCACCAGCGCCGCAAAAGGGACCTCAAACAGGCTTTTGTCGAGCGAGAGTATCCAGCGCGCTTTTTCCAGGAAACGCGGCGACACGCTCCCGAACAGGCCGTCGTACAGATCCACGGCGGAGGCCTCCGCGTCAGCCTTGTCCTGGCGGATCGCCTCCAGCGCAGCGGCGGTTTTCCGCTGCAATTGATCCTGGGGAGGCAGCCGGTAAAGCACCAGTCCCGCGCGGTCCAACACCCATAGCCAGGAGGCGGACTCGCCCAGGCGGAAACTGAACAACGCCCCATCGGATGGCAAGGTGGCGGAAACACGGGCCAGCAGGTCCTCGCCCGAAGGCTCGAGCGGGGCTGTGGTGGAAGCCTCAATACGCGCAAGGTCGGCGCGGCGGTTTTCGACTTGCTCGCGCCGCTCGGCGTTCGGCGATTGCAGCGAGGCTGCTTCGGCGCGGCGCAACCGCTCCACGGCTTCCCAATAGGAGGGAGGTAAATCGATGGGGGCCCCGCTGCCCGATACCAGCGCCCGCAGGCTGACCGCGCGGTTCTCTTCCGCGGCCTGAAAGGTCTGGCGGATCAGCCGCGGATCCCGCGACCGTTCGTACAGGCGATTTCCCGCATCGATGTAAGCCGCGTAGACTTCATCGAGCAAACTCTCCGCGCCGATGCGCGTTGCCTCGCCCGCGGGCACCGACCAGCGAAAGGCTCTGGCCCGCTCAAGCGCGTTGCCGAGATCGTCCAGCGCCTCCGGCAGCCGTCCTTGCGCCACCCGGACCAGGCCACGAGCGTAATAAACCTGCCAGACTGGCGTAGTGGCGCCGGGCAAGGACGCCAATTCCACCGCGCGATCGAGCAGCACTGACGCCGAAGTCAGATCTCCTTGCGCCAGCCGCAGCCTTCCCAGGGTCCGGTAGGAACTGTCCATCGGATAGTGACGAAATTTGCGAACCCGGTAGGCCTCCAGCAGCGGCGGTTCGGCGGCCGCGTAGTCCCTGTGGAGGAAGTACGCGTCGCCCAGGCTGTTGCAGCCAGTCGCGTATAGTTTCCAGTCACCAGCGGCCGCCGCGGCTTCGATTCCTTCCTGGAACGAAGCTACCGCTTCCGGCATCCGCCCGCTCTGCGCCCGCATCACACCGCGTTGAATGAGCATCTGGGCAAGATGCAGCCGGCGGTCGGTGCCGGAAAGACGCTGGATCCCTCCGTCCAGCCAGCGGACACCGTCATCCACATCTCCCATTTGGTAATACAAGGAGCCGATGTTGGCGTCGGCCACAGCCACGCCGTCGGAATCTCCTAACTTTTCCAGGAGGCTGCGCGCGCGCAGAAACGATTCCAGGGCAGCCTGATATTGATGCAGCGCGAAACGGCAGGCGCCGACATTGCCGCCGGCACGGGCGGCCATGCGGTAGTCCCGCGCTGCTTGTGCGGTGCGCGAAAGCCGCTCGAAGGCTTCAGCGGCCTTTATATATTGGGCCTGCGCGAACAGCTCGTCGCCCTTGCGCAACTCCACCGCGAACGGCGATAAAGCCGCGTCGCCTGTTGTCTTCGAGGCCCGCCCCCGCCCGAAGAAACGGGGTAGGTACAATGTCGCCGAGCAGGCGAACAGCACCAAAAGGCCGCACACCAAAATCCTGGCCCTTCTCAAGTAAGAATGGCTCCAGTGCAATATGGTGGTACTGACCCTGGAAAAATCTTTGGGAATATTCCATTCAGAATATTCCCAAAGATTAGTATCCAGTTTTTTTTGGAAATTGACTTCCCCGCAAATGGGGGTTCTTTTGACTAAATCGCGTTTGTGGTCAACGCCGAAAAGCGGTTACTGCAGCAAAGCCGCTAAAATACACACGACCGAATAGATGATGATAATCGGATCGCTTGTCATGTTGCTGAAAAAGACCGCACTTGTTCGAGCGGCCTTTCGACTCCAAGCCTAGTCCGGCACGCCTCGCCAACGTGTGAATTCTTATTGATAAACGATTGAAATGAAACAAAGAATTCCTGCTATTTCCTTCGTGATCGGCGTCACGCCCCGGTGTCGAGCGGGCCGGAAGAAGCGCTCACCCACGCGAACCGTTTCCATCTGGAGTACCCGACGCCTCGCCTGCCGCCGCATCCCGTGCACGCTGCTTTAGGAAGCCCCGCCGCTGCTGGTACGATAGAAGGCGATGAATCCCCAGCCGCCCACTGCAGTGCCGAAGCTGCCGATCTCCGGCGTCAAGAGCCTGATCGCCGTCGGATCCGGCAAAGGCGGAGTCGGCAAGACCACCGTGGCTGTGAACCTGGCTGTGGCGCTCGGCCAGCTCGGTTACAAGGCCGGCCTGATGGACGCCGACGTGTATGGCCCCAACGTGCCGCTGATGATGGGTATCAACCGCACGCCGATGGCTTTCGGGGAGCGCATCCAGCCGCTCGATCAATACGGCGTGAAGCTCATGTCGATGGGCTTCCTCAACCCCGGCGATAAGCCGCTGGTGTGGCGCGGCCCAATGCTGCATTCGGTGATCCAGCAGTTCTTGCGCGGCGTCGATTGGGGCGACCTGGATTACCTGGTGATCGACCTGCCGCCGGGCACCGGCGATGTGCAGCTTTCGCTGATTCAAACCGCCCCCATCACCGGCGCGATCGTGGTCACTACGCCCTCCGATGTGTCGCTCGAAGATGCGCGCAAAGCCGTGTTCATGTTTCACCAGGTGAAAGTGCCGATCCTCGGCATGGTGGAGAACATGAGCTACCTCATGTGCCCGCACTGCCACGAACGCATCGACGTGTTCAGCCACGGCGGCGGCCGGCGGACGGCGGAGCAGATGCAGGTGCATTTTCTGGCCGAATTGCCGCTCGACCCGCAGGTGCGCATCGGCGGCGACACCGGAAAACCGGTGGCGCTTCAAAAGGACGACCAGGAACCCTTCCTCGCCCTGGCGCGCAACACGGTCACGCGCGTCCAGGAAGTCGAACGCGAGACCGGCCCTAAAATCGAAATCAGCGAATAGGGTGCGGCATACTTTTTAGCTTGCCCTTTGTTTTAAGGAACAATCCATTTCTGCGTCGCGTACGCGTTACTTAGGCCGCACCGCGCGCACTGCGCAGGCCGCGGGTTGTGCTAACAAATCGGAGGCTCACATCGGAAACTCAACTCAATCCAAGCCCGCTGCACCGCGGCTGATCGCGGTTCTGCTACTGGTGGTGCTGGCCGCGCTGGCGGGCAGCGCGGCGTTCCGCGAATCCGTGGCAATCGACGAATTGGCGCACATCGGGGCTGGCGTCAGTTACTGGAAACTCGATTTGCGGATGAACCCCGAGCATCCGCCGCTGGTGAAGCTGCTGGCGGCCGCGCCACTGGTGGCGCGCGGCGCGCATGTCGATTATCGGGGGCACATCTGGACCTGGAGCGGCCAGGGGCCTTTCAACCCCATGCTGGCCGAATTCCCGTTCGGCGCCTGGATCATCACGCACTGGAACGACCCTGCCACCACTTTGCGCTGGGCCCGCCTGCCAATGTTGCTGCTGCTGCTGGCCACCGGCCTGGCAATCTACCTCTTTGGCGAGCGGCTCGCCGGCGGCTGGGGTGGCGCATTCGCGCTGTGCTGGTTCGCCACCATGCCCACGTTTCTGACTTTTGGGCCGCTGGTGCTCACCGATACCGCTGTGGCGCTGTTTTCGATGGTCGCGCTCTGGACCTTCGCCACGCTTTGGCGCGACCAGTCGCGGAGCGCCATGCGCCGCTTCGCCGTCGCGCTCACTCTGGCGTTGCTTTCGAAATTCTCCGCCGGGTTGTTGCTATTCGTCTTCGCGGCGTTCCCGTTTGTGTTGCGCTGGCTGCCATTGGCCGGCCAGCCCGCCGCGCCCCAGTTCCCCGCCTGGTGGCGCCGCGGCTGGCGCCTCACCGGCAAAGCTGTGCTGATGGCGGCACTGATGGTTTACGCGGTTGAGTTCGTGCTCTCGTGGAACCAGCCGACTGATCTGCTCAAAATGATCGGCGGCGGATGGGCCGCGCTGGTACTGCGCCGGCTCCTGCTGCCGCTGGTGACCTACCTGGGCGGAGTCGTCATGTTCGCGATGGGATCCGTCCGTCCGGCATATCTCTTCGGCCACGCGTATCCGCACGGCGTCTGGTTCTTCTTCCCGGTGGTGACGCTGCTGAAGTCCACCCTCGCGTTTGTGGCCGCGCTGGCTCTCAGCCTGGCGGCAGCGCTCGCCGGCCGCTTCGGGCGCGTGCGCGTCACGGCGGTACGCGCCGGCATGGAATTCCACTGGCGCGCTCTATGGCTGGGGATGGCGATCATCACTTTTGTCTGCGTGATCAGCCCGATGACCATTTCCATCCGCCACTTTACGGTCCCGCTGGCGCTGCTCTCGCTGCTGCTGGCGCCGGTGCCGCGGCTGCTCGAAGATCTGCGCGATGCCGGCCGGCGGTGGGCGCGCCCCGCGATCTGGGTTGCGGCCGCGCTCGCAGCCGCTTCGGTGGTCACCGTAGTTCGCGCCTGGCCGTATTACATTCCCTTCCTGAATTCGTTCGCCGGCAGCCGTCCCGCTTATGAGTTGGTGAGCGATTCCAACCTGGATTGGGATGTTGATCTGCCCGACGTCGAACGCTTCGTCCAGGCACACGGTCTGGACCAAGTGCTGGTCGATCCGTACAACGTCGCCGATCCGTCAGTTTATGTCCCGCAGGGCAGTTTGTGGGATTGCCAGGCGGCCACCGCCGCCGATGCAGGCCGCTGGGCGTTCGTTTCCGGCGACATGTTCGCCGACGGCGCAAACTGCGCCTGGATGCTGCCGATTCCCCACCAGGCTCTAGCCGGCGGCAGCATGTATGCGTTTCACCTTCCCGCCACGATTCCCGCGCCGGGTTCGCCGGGTGGCCCACCGCTTCCCGCCAACTACCGGTACATCGGCGGCGCCCCGTTCGACTGGCGAGGGATCTTCTATCGGGCGATTCGCGATCCCCAGCAGATGCAGGCCATCATGGACGACATGATGAAGACATTCGCCGAGATGCAGAAGAACCAGAAGAAGAAGTAGGGCCGCGGGGCGTGATCGCTGGAGCCCACCTGAAAGCTCGGAAACTCGGGGTACATCGTTTACTCAGTGGCGCATTGAGTGTATACTGATACAACCTCGGAGGTAACCCGCGTGAATATCAGTAACTGGGAACACAAAGACCGTCTGAAGGCAGCGTGGGACAAGCTCCCCGATGACAGGAAGGCCGCTATTCAACCATTGATCGACGCGGCGCACGAGCAACTGCGGACTTACCAGGCCACAGGAAAGGTACCGCCGCCCGACCCCGCCGCTCCCCACCATCTCATACTGGCAAAGGGAGCACTTACCGACGATGCGGACGGTACCATCGCGGCCTTACCCGAATTGGAACCCGGAGCCATTGAGATTGCCGTGGACGCCGGGGGCGCAATCTGGGGCACTGGTGATTATCAGCAGCTCGATCCTGGTTGGTTAGGGGCGGCTGCTGCCTGGTTCGAGCACCTCATCCTGGGTAAGTACCCTTTTCCCAATGGAACCCCACCGGTGGGGATCGTCTCCGACAAGTTCACCATGGCCATCGCCGGAGACTTTGGAACCGGAGACTGGGGCACAGCGGCCAATCCGGCCCCTAGCACGAAGATACGTCGGGCAATTCCCGGACTCGCTCCGGACCTCACCATCCACTTAGGCGATGTCTACTATGAAGGGTCCTCCGACGAGGAGATAGGCAACTTTGTGGACGTGTGGCCGCAAGGGCCCGCAACGGCTGCCAGCTATACGTTGAACTCCAACCACGAAATGTATTCCGGGGCGAAGCCCTATTTCGTCGAAGCGCTGAACAGTCCGCTCTTCGCGGCGCAAAGGCCGTACAGCTTCTTCGCGCTGGAAAACGCCAATTGGGTGATAGTGGGACTCGATTCGGCTTACTATTCGGACGAACTCACGCTCTATATGAACGGTTCGTTGGGCAAGAGCGCTCAAGTCGACTTCCTCAAAGCTCAGGCGCAAAAGGGCAAAAAGGTGATTCTGTTTACACACCACAACGGCCTGTCGGAGGACGGCTCCACGCCCACCGGCCTGTGGAACGAAGTGATGAGCTGTTTCCCCGCGGGCTCCGGACCTGCCTACTGGTATTGGGGGCACGTTCATGCGGGCGCGGTTTATCAGCCCCGCAACGGCGTCCAGTGCCGGTGCAGCGGCCATTCAGCGCTGCCGTGGGGATATGCTTCCGAGCTCGCCAATCCGAACGTTGCCTGGTTCGAAAAACGCAACGCCGGCGACCCGAATGACACCCTGAGAGTCTACAACGGATTTACTTTTCTCCAACTGACCGGCACTGGTCTGACCGAGACCTTCTACGACGAGAATGGCCGCGTTGCGTGGCCTGCGAATCAGACCGCGCCAGCCGCCGCTGCAGGATAAGCAGAGAGCTCGACCATTTTGGGGAGGCTTTGGAGCCGACCACCCAGACCTCCTGCGTTCCCGCCGTACTCAGATGCCGCCCGCTGCTCTCGCTGCTTGCGGCCGGCTCTCCGGAAGGTGCATCATCAGATTCATGCATGCCAGACTTGTCGCGCGATTCGCTTGTTTCCTCGTTCCTGTTCTTCTCTTCGCCCAGCCGCCGAAGAAGAAGATCACGCGGGCGGCAGACGTCCCGGTATTCCACTACTCCATCAACGGGAAGGTCGAGGACCTCGTCCGCTCCGAACAGGCCTTCCGCCCGTTCGCAGCCCAGGTCAGGACCAATGTGGAGTCCGTGCTGCGCGATTACGAGATCGACGACGCAGCCACCAAGCGCGGCCTGCTCGGAACGCTGGTTGCCCTGGATGTTCTCGAAGGCCACGACGACGCGGCCCGCCGGGGGCTGGACGAGATCAAAGCCCTCGAAGAAAAACCCGCGGCCAAGGCCTTGAGCGGTTTGATCACCCGCTCCATCCTCGATGCGCGGCGCGAATCCGGCGACCGCAATTCGCTCGCCTACCGCAAGGCCGTCTACGCCGCGGTCATGCGCGCTCTCGACCCCCTGCCCTTCGATGTCGTGCAGAACGATTTGAAGTCCACCAAGGCCTATATCGAGATCGCCTCGGAATCAATTCTGATTGGCCAGATCCAAGCGAGTTTTGACCCCGTGGTGGAAAAGACCGGCGGGCTCAGTTCCGACCTGGCGCACGACCTGCCCGGCATTCGCATGTACCTGGTGGAGAGAATCCCGCTGAAGGACACTCTGAATGAGGCACTGGGCGCGTACCTCTCCGCGCACGCCAAGGAGAAGCAAGACATCTGGACCGCGCGCGACGTCACGTTGGAGCCGGGCAAGAACTATCAACCCGTCAACGTGGCCGTGTGGGACACCGGGGTTGACCTGGCGATCTTCCGGGATCGCGTGCTAAAAGACTCCATAGGCCAACCGGCCGTCCTGGCCTACGACATCGAGAGCCGCAAGACCACTGGCAATCTGTACCCCCTAAACGCCGCACAATTGGAGCGCTACCCGCAAGCCAAGCAGGAATTGAAGGGGCTTTCCGACCTGCAAGCCAACGTGGAAAGTCCCGAATCCACCGAGCTGAAGCAGGCCCTGGCCAAGCTCAAGCCGGATCAGGTAAAGCCCTTCATTGAAGAACTCTCATTATTCAGCATCTACGCGCACGGCACCCACGTGGCGGGCATCCTCACGGCCGGCAATCCCTACGCGCGCCTCGTGGCCGGCCGCATTACCTTCGACTGGAAGATGATTCCCGACCCATGCCCTTCGCGTGCGCTAACCGACCGCGGAGCCGCTGCCGATCATGACTACGTGGACTTCTTCAAGAGGAACAAGGTAAGGGTCGTGAACATGAGTTGGGGCGGTTCGGTCAAAGATTACGAAGATGACATGGAGAAGTGCGCCATCGGCAAGGACGTTGAGGAGCGGAAAAAGATCGCCCGTGAGTGGTTCGAGGTCGAGAAGGGCGCACTGGAAAAAGCCATGCTCTCCGCGCCGGATATCCTCTTCGTGGCTGCAGCCGGCAACAGCAATGGCGATTCGAGCTTTGAGGAAGCCATCCCGGCCGGCCTGAAGGTCCCGAACCTGCTCACCGTAGGAGCGGTCGATAAGGCCGGCGACGAGGCCTCATTCACCAGCTACGGTCCGACCGTGGTGGCGGACGCCAACGGCTACGAGGTGGAGAGCTACATCCCCGGCGGCGACCGCCTCAAAATGTCGGGCACCTCGATGGCCTCGCCCAACGTGGCCAATCTGGCGGCCAAGATCCTGGTCGTGAATCCGAAGCTTACTCCGCCGCAGGTAATCGACATTATCCGCCAGACCGCCGAGAAAACGGCCGACGGCCGCCGCAACCTGATCGACCCGAAGAAGGCCATCGCCGCGGCCCAGGCCATGTGACGCCGTGGCGTCTCTTCTGCAGGGTCACGTTTCGCTTGCGGTGACAAACCGACCTACGTCGGAATCGCTATTCCGACTCCGACACTGTCAGCCTCTCCGCCAGCCTTATCTTCCCTCTTAACTCGATCGTCGCTGAGCTTCGTCCTACAAGAACCTCGAACTCGCCAGGATCCCCCGGCGGCCCGCCTCTGCCCGCCAGCTACCGCTACATCGCTGGCGCCCCGTTCGACTGGCGGAGGACATTGTATCGGGCGATTCGCGACCCCAATCAAATGCAGAACATCATGGACGACATGATGAAACAGTGCGACGAGATGCAAAAGCAGCAGACGAAAAAGTAGCGGCGCCGAGTTTTAGCGGATCAGTGGCGGATATGTCCCGTCTGTCCCTTCGCCCTCTGTCCCTTCGCCCTCCTGTAGTGGGCATCCAACAATCGCGGGCCGCGGCCCTAGTTGAGTCTGCCAAGGTATTTATCCAGCCACGCCAACACTTCCCTCGACAATGCGTCCTTCTGCTGGCTAACGCCGTGCGGCGTATCGAAGACCACATGGCGCTTTTCCGCGTTCGGTGTCCCGATCATCCGAAACATCGGCTCTTGCGCCCGGTCGGGCGAAAAGGTAAAGTCGAACCGGCCATTGACCATCAGCACGGGCTTGGTCAAACGAGGGGCGAAATTCACCTGGTCATCTGCCGGCAGAGGGGGCGTCAGGAAGAAGCCTCCATCGAGGAAGACGATGGCTTTGAAGCGCGGTTCCAATGCCGCAAAAATGACGCCGTAGGCGGCGCCCCAGCTTGCTCCCAAATACGCGATTCTGGTCTTGTCGATCTCCGGGCGGGTTTCGAGAAAGTCGATTGTTCGCCCTATTTCCTTGGAGTGCTGGATAACTTGATTCAGGTCCCCGATGGCTCCGGGCGCAACGAATGTGCCCGAGTGTTCGTAGGTCCCCGTGTAAATCGGGTAGACCAGTGCACGGCCACTCTTGATGACGTAGTCGACGTCTTCCATGTCGCCAAGATCCTGGCTGCTGGGCATACTGATCACGCCGGCGCTCGGAAAGAAAAGCACGGTTTGATACGGCGGACGGACGTTCCTCGGGAGAAAGAGGTAGAGCGGGAGGCGTTCGTCCTCGTGTCCCGCATCGATCGTGATTTTCTCCTTGGTCCAATCGGCTGTGTTCTCCGCGACGCCTTCCGATTTCGCGTTCAGCGGCGCATGGTCGTAGGCGTACATGACCCGGTAAGCCTGAAACACTTCGTCCGGGACGGGTCTTGCCTTGGTGAAGTCCCTCACCTGCCGGACCAGGGGTGCAGCAACCGCGGCCGGGATTGGTCCTAGATTCCGCACACAGCGGAAGCCGTTCAAAGCCGAGCGGTCGAACGGCGGCAGGGCTTCCGGATCGTATGCCAGATAGGTCTGCGTTCGCCAAGCCCCGCCTAAGATGAAGCGGCGGTCCCCATCGACGGCGTTCCAGCTCCATTCCCTGACATTTCCGCTCATGTCATAGGTGCCATAGGGACCGACGCCGGGAAATGTCCCAACCGGGACCGGCCCCCGGCCATTAAAGTTGCTTTGATTGATGCGATAAACGACGAAGTCGGAGGGCGCGGCCTTATACCACTGCAGGATGACGGGCAGGCTCTTGCCGGCAAAGGCCGCATAAGCAGCGGCCTCATACCAGCTCACGCCTGACACGGGGCAGTCGGCTTGGGTCGGTGGGAAATGGCCGCCCTCCCAGGTGGAGGGCCCCGGACGGCCTGTGGGATCGCGAAACAAGTCCATGGCCTGCCGCCAGGTCAGTTCCTTGCCGCCGTTGATGAACTTTTCCTTCCAGTACTCAGATTTTCGATAACCGCCCTGATCCACGAACTCCTGATATTGGCGGTTGGTCACTTCAAACCGATCGATGTCAAACGGCGGAAGCTCGTGCTCCAGCCATCCGAGGAAATCAATCATCTCCCCGGAGTCGCCGCCCGGCACGGGAACCATGCCGACAGGTGTTCCCTCAGCGGGCAACGCGAACCGCATGTTGTCCTTTGTCTCCGGCGCTGCGACGAATTCCGGTGCGCCCGGTCGGGAGACCCTCCAACGAAAGTATCCGTTGGGGATACGCACCCTCGTGAGGGGAGTCGCGCCCAAAGAAAACCAGGCGCCCGGCGTGACATAATCCTGAATCTCCACCTTCGATCCGGCGGGCACCGACTGGGCGGAAATGAGGCGGGTCGAGGACTGCGCAAGTTGCGCGAGCGCTGGATCGCCTGGCAGAACCCGCTCTGCCCTGCGCAACAGGAGGAACGCGGCGAGAGGCTGTTTCGAGACCAGCCGGGAGATCTCCGGGATCGCCTGCTCGCGCACCCAGTGCCGTTGCTCCGAGCGCTGGTAGAACAACACTCCTGCGGCTGCGAGCAAGAGAAGGATCACCACTGCGGGAATGGCATATATCGGCCGCAGCAGGGAACGCACGCCCTGCAAAGACGGAGCGGCGAGCCGGCCGGCAAGCGCGGACAACTCCTGGGACACGTCGAACGCGGACTGGCAGCGTTTGGACGGGTCTTTTTCCAGGAGTTTCTCCACCAGCCTGTCCAGGCTGGCTGGAATTCCAGCGCGCTCCTGAGACGGCGCAGGTGTCGCAGCAGGAGAGCCGCTCGAGAGCATCTGTCCCAGCGACGCTCCCGGAAACGGAAGCCTCCCGGCGGCCATTTCGTAGAGAACCAAGCCTAGTGAGAACAGGTCCGTGGCACTAGTGGGCTCCCGGCCCTCCACCTGTTCGGGAGCCATATAGGCGGGCGTGCCCATGATCGCGCGGCTCTCGGTAATGCCAGATTCGGACAGCATCTTGGCGAGCCCAAAATCCAACACTTTTACGCCGTGGCGGGTGAGCATGACGTTGGACGGTTTCAAGTCGCGATGCACGATTCCGCGCGCATGCGCCTCCGCCAGCGCGCTTGCAATCTGTGCTCCATAGCGCGCCACGACTTCAGTGGCCAGTGGGCCTCTCTTGATTTCCGCTGCCAGAGTGGAGCCTTCGATGAGCTCCATGACCAGGTAGTTTGGGCCGACGTCGTAGAGCGTGCAAACGTGGGGATGGTTTAGCGTGGAAATCGCCCGAGCTTCGAGTTGAAATCGTTCGCTATAGCGTTCGGACGCAATCTTGATGGCAACCACGCGCCCCAATCGCGTATCGACGGCGCGGTAGACGGTTCCCATGCCTCCGGCACCGATCTGGGCTTCGATCTTATAAGGACCGAGCTGCGCTCCCGCGGAAACGACGGTTCGCGTAGGCTCGGTCAGGAAGCCTTCGAGCGGCTGGAAAATCTGACTACCGGATTCCACTTCCAGCATTCGTTCCACGCGGGAGCGGATTTCGGGATCTGTACACGCCAGCAGGGCCGCGCGCTCGTTGGGATTACGCTGCTGCGCCGCGTGGTATAGATCTTCGATTTGGCGGAATTGCTCCGGTGTCATACTCGCCGCGTCGCTCGATGATTCCTACATCCTACGCCATTCCCGACCAGCCAGTTGTGAGTGGCCACAGTCGGCAAACACGAAAAAGGGCCAGAGCCTCGCGCTCTGGCCCCGGTTGACTCCGAAGCACATTACCGCGTCGGAACGGTCGCAGCGATGGGAATCATCTGTGCGGCTTCCCGCTCTTCGGTAGCGGTCCCGTGCTTAGGTGTGTGCGGCGCATAATAGAGAACCACGCCGATATCCGGCAGGCGAATCTCGCGCACCGTGCTGCCGGTCTTGCCGTTGTCGATCACCAACTCGGCTGGGCCGGCCACTGCCGGATCGTGACTCTGGGGCAGCACCGTGGCCACCACTTTTCCGTTTTCCCTTACTTGCAGCATGTTGCCGGTTCTCAAGCCCTGCAGGTTGAAGGTGTAGTCGCCCGCCTGCAAGGTCGCTGTACCCCAGCGGACTTCAGACGGGAGGGAGAATTTCCCTTGGAACGATTGTGCGCTCGCAGCTGCGACGCCCAGGCCGAATAACAGAACCCCCAGCGCCAGGGTGCGGAGCAGCGTGTTGTTTCGATTCGATGTCATGACGAACCTCCTTAATGTTCGTTGTTGGCCAACCCTCAAGTTGCCTTCACCCTGATATGCGCAAACCCGTTCCTGAAAGGGTCAACCGCAGCCAAAATAGTTCGGCAGTCAGCCGAGAGATCCGCCGCTATCCGCGCCCGAAGTGATGGAGCAGGCGCGGACTCCATCCGCCTGGACCGCGAACCCGGCATTACCTGGATGTCAATCCGGCGATCAACGAGTTTGATTCAAGTGCAGTCGAGCAGCAGGGTAGATCGGTTCGTGGGTAGACGGTTTAACGAAGAGATGCCGCGGCAAGGCATTGGCTAGCGCCGTTCTACCGAGACAGCTCGTGCTTTAGCCAAGCGCGGGCTAATTTCCAGTCGCGCTTGACGCTTTCCGAGGAGATCTTCAGCACCTCGGCGGTTTCCTTCACGCTCAGGCCACCGAAAAAGCGCAGTTCCACCACTTTGACTTTGCGGGCATCGAATCGCGCCAACGATTCGAGCGCCTCGTCCAGATCCACCAGCCGGCTGTCCAGTTCGGGTAGGGCATCGATGGATTCGTTTAGATCCAGTCGCACCACTCCTCCTCCGCGCTTGCGGGACCCGCGGGCCCGCGCTGCATCCACCAGGATGCGCCGCATAATCTGGGCAGAGATGGCGAAGAAATGGGCCCGGTCCTGCCATTGTACGCCGGTGACATCCACCAGACGCAGGAATGCCTCGTTGACCAGGGCAGTCGCTTGCAACGTGTTCCCTGGTTGTTCCCTCCGCATGTAGCCCCTGGCCATGCGGCGCAGTTCTCCGTAAACCAGCGGCATCAACTGCTCCAGCGCTGCGCGGTCGCCGCCGCACCAGGCGCGAAGTAAACGCGTGACCTGCGCCGTTTGAGAATCCACTTATCGGAATTATAGCCCCGGTTTGCAAGGCAACGCGGTAAGCAACGCGGTGACAAGCAACGCGGTGACAGACAAGCAACGCGGTGACGACAAGCAACGCGGTGACAGCAACGCGGTGACAGACGGGACGTTTCACGAAACCGCGCCAGGACTCTGCGCGATCTCTACTCCGCCGCCGCCACCGTCAGCGGCGCACCAAGGTGAATCTTCCCTTTCAGCTCGATCGTCGCTGAGCTTCGTCCTACAAGAACGTCGAACTCGCCGGGATCGGCGCGCCATAACTTGCCTTTCACATCGTAATAAGTGAACGCCCGGGGCTCGAGCGCGATGCTTACTTGCTTTGTCTCGCCTGGCTTCAGCTCGACTTTCGCAAATCCCTTCAGTTCCTTGGGCGGGCGTGGAACGGAGGCGTGGCTGTCGCCGATATAAAGCTGCGCCACTTCGGCACCGGCGCGCTTGCCGGTGTTGGTCACTTCGAACGTCACTTCATACATACCGTCCTTGGCGCCCGGCTTGATTGCGAGCTTGCCGTAGCGGAAGGTGGTGTAGGACAAGCCCTGGCCGAAAGCAAACGCCGGCGTCACGCCGTTGTGTTCGTAGCCGCGATAGCCCACAAACACGCCGTTGCGATACACCACGCGGCGCGTGCCGGGATCGGGATAGTAGCTGTCGTGCGCCGGGTTATCCTCCCAGCGCTTCTCGATGCTGATGGGCAGGCGCCCGGAGGGGTTCACATCGCCGAGCAGGATCTCCGCCAGCGCCGTGCCGCCCGCCTGGCCGGGATACCAGGCGTAGATCAAGCCCGGCACGCGGTCCAGCCAGCCGTGCACGTCCACGCCGCCGCCGGCCGTAATCACCACCACCGTCTTCTTGTTGATAGCGGAGATCTCGCGGATCAGCTCATCCTGCCCAATAGGCAACTGGAAGGTGCGGTCACCGCCTTCGCTCTCATTGCTGTCGTTGAAGCCCACTGCCAGCACCACCACGTCCGCCTTCGCCGCCATCGCCTTGGCCACGGGATCCACCAGGCTCGCCTGCGGCGCGATGCCTACTCGCACCACGTCGCCATGAAAGTTGAAGCCGCCTTGATACTTCTCGAAGACCACTTGGTGCGGCCCGGCGGCGAGATCGAGCGTCGCCTGGTCCACCATCGCCTTGCGCACCGTCCAGCCATCCAGAATCGGCTTGCCATCCAGGTAAAGCCGGTAGCCGCCCACGGCATCGGTCGGCGATTCGGCGAAAACCTCGTAGACACCGGCGGTCTTGGCGGTGTAGTAGCCGCTCCAGCGCATCGACGTGGCTTTGTGCGGGTGGCTCAGCAGCGCGGCAAAGTCCGCGCCGGTCGCCAAATCGGCCATCGCGAAGGCTGGAGCGACGTTGATGTGCCGGGCTATGCGTGTCTCGGACGGCGCGCCGGAGAGATCCTGGTTGGCGAAGATTTCCATCTTCAGGCCGGCCTCCCCGCCGCCAGCTTCGGTGGTGAACTCGGTGCTATTGGCGATCCGGCCCCGATCCGGCAGGCCGGGGTTCCACAACACGTTGGCTCTCGCGCCCAGCTTGTCCGTCAACCCTTCCAGAAAACTGACCGCGGCAAACGGCTTCACACCGGCGCTGCCGCCTGCGTTCGGCACCGCCGGATACGCGCCTGGGCCGATCAGCGCGATGGTCTTGTCGGTGCCGGCATCGATCGGCAGCAGGTTGCCTTCGTTTTTCAGTAGCACCATGGATTCGCGCGCGGCCTGAAGCGCCACCTGCGCGCCGGTGAAACTGTACCGCGGAATCGTCAGGTCCGTCTGCTCCCGGTCGAGCCAGCCGAAACGGACCGCCACGCGCAGAATGCGGCGCACCTTGTCGTCAATGGTGGCCATCGAGACCTGCCCCTTTTCGATCGCCGGCAGCAGGGTGGCGCGGTTCATGTGGTCGCCGGCGGGCATCTCTAGGTCCAACCCGCCGTTGGCCGCCGCTACCCCGTCGTAGGTGGCCCACCAGTCGGACATCATGATGCCGTCGAAGCCCCAGGTCTGCTTGGCAATTTCGGTGTTGAGGCGCGAACTCTCGGTGAGGCGCTGGCCATTGGTGAGGTTGTAGGAATCCATCACGGCGCCGGCGTGCGCGCGTTTTACGGCGGCCTCGAAGATGGGCAGGTAGATCTCGCGCATGGCGCGTTCGTCGATGATGGCATCTACGTTGTGGCGGTCGAACTCCGAATTGTTGCCCATGAAGTGCTTGATGGTCGCCGATACGCCCAGCTTCTGCATGCCCTCGATGTAGCTGACGGCGATGCGCCCGCCTAGAAACGGGTCCTCGCCGAAGTATTCGAAGTTGCGCCCGTTCATGGGCGCGACGTAGATATTGACGCCCGGACCGAGCATGAAGTGAACGCCGCGCGCGCGGGCATCGGCGGCGATGGCGCCGCCCACGCGCTCCGCCAGCGCCGGGTTCCACGTGGCCGCCAGGGCGATTCCGCCTGCCATCGTGGTGGCCGGTCCGTCGTTGCGCGCGCCCATCGGCCCGTCCGACGTCTTCAGCTTCGGCAGCCCGAGCCGCGGGATGGCTCGGATATAGAAGCCGTCCACTCCTCCGATCAGGTCGATCTTCTCTTCGGTCGTCATCCGCTTCAGGATGTCGGAGACCCGCTTCTCGGTGTCGGAGACCCGCTTCTCGGTGTCGGAGACCCGCTTCTCGGTGTCGGAGACCCGCCTCTCGGTGTCGGAGACCCGCTTCTCGGTGTCGGAGACCCGCTTCTCATCGGCCGCAGCAGCGGCCATCAGGGGCGCGGCGAACAAGGCCGCACAAAGCAAACCGGCAAGCTCGTAAGGAATGGCAGGAATCATGGCTTGACCTTCTGTTGGAACGCGTCGCTGAACCGCAGCATAACACCGTTCGTCGCTTGGACCCTCCGGCGCTATCGTAAGATGGTCTCATGGTGCGGGTCTTCCAGGTGGGTGTCATGGTGTCCACTCTGCTGCTCGGCGTGGCGCCGGCGCAGGTCATCGAATTCGAGTCGAACGGTCTGCGCTATCAAACCCTCACGCGGTCCGGGCTGACCATCATGTTCGCCCATCTTCCCAGGCACCTGCACGAGTATTCCATCATTCAGGTGGACATCTCCAACGGCTCAGCCGGGCCGTATGTGATCCGCCCGGAAGACTTCAGCATTGAATATGCCGACGGTGCCGTCGTGCATGGCGCCCCCGCGCACGAGATCATCCAGATGCTGATGCAGAAGGGAAGCGGCGGCGACGTCGTCAAGCTCGTCACCACTTATGAAGCGGGCGTTTACGGCAACCCGCACTTCAGGTCCACCAACGGCTACGAAACCCGCCGCGAGGCCGCATTGGCGGTCAGCTCCACCCGGTTGCGTGCCGCGGCCGCCGCCAGCGCTCTTGCCCTGGTGCAAACCCGCCTGGCCCCGGGCGAGAGCACCGATGGCGCCGTCTTCTTTGCCGAAACCAAGGCGCTCGGCGGCAAGCTCGTGGTCCGGACCAACACGGACGTCTTCCAGTTCAGCGCGGAATAAATAGCATTGTGGGGCGGTTGGTAATCAGCGCACCGATTTTCAATCGGCACCGAAGCGCCAACCGCTGCGGATTAGGCGTGAATCGCAATCACCGGCCTCACAACAATTCTTGCGATTTTAGTTTCAGTTGTTTACAGGCGAGGCGACGATCCACTTCCGGGGTAGCACCGATATCGTGTGAGTGAGAGGGAATTCGGTGCCCATCTTTCTTACCTGGCAGTTCCTGACCGCCTTCCAAACCGGCCTACCCGCTCCGCTGGAGCGTTCTCTTCCCACACCGCCGCATTCCCTCGGGTTTACTTGCGCGAGCCGCGCTCCGGATTGCGCAGCCTCGATTGACGCGTCTTGCGTTTTTGACGTTTGGGCTTGCGAATCACGAAGGTGCCGCTGCCCAGGTATTCCGCCTGGTAATTCTTTTCTGCTGCCAAAGAAACTCTCCTCTTGGTGGGTAAAACTGCCTTTCCATTGTAACGTGCCGCCTGCCTCCGTCGTGGAGCAGGTCGCCAACCTGCCAAATGTAAGGCGCAGGCCCCCGTGGGACAAATCTGTCCCACGAAAAGAACGCAAGTGCTTGATTTCGAAGCACTGCCTCCTGAATTCGTGGGACAAGTTGTCCCACCAAGCCGCGTTTTCTGAGTCGCAAGGCGCAGGCCGGGTATTTCCGGCCTTTGCGGCCAGCACTGGGTAGGATGCCTTAGCGCATTCTCCGCTATGCTGGGAACTGGATGCTGGGGGCGCAGCCGATCGGGAAATTTGGACGCGGATGCGTCGCGGCGCTGGCAGGGTTGTGCTTCTTAGTAGCGCCCGCGCGCGCCAGGGATGGTGCGCCAAGCCAAACCCAGTGCCGACAGGTTCCCGAAATTTCCCGCGAGCTTTCGGAAATCACCGGACTTTCCTGGCGCCACCCCGTACCGTGCAGTTTCATTTTCAGGCAGCAGGTCAACGCCTTCCTGAAGCGGCGATTGAAGGAAGAGGCCAGCCCGGAAGACATCCGCGCCGAGGAGTTGACGCTCAAGAAGTTCGGCCTCGTTCCCCAGGATTACGACCTGGCCGCCAGCACCGTGGATCTGCTCACCGAGCAGGCCGCCGCCTTCTACGATTACAACAAGCGCAAGCTCTTCCTCACCGATTCCACCAGTGGAGAATCCGAAGACACCGTGCTGGCGCACGAGCTTGCTCACGCCCTGGCGGACCAGAATTTCAACCTGGCGCGCTACATCCGGCAGGGCCGCAAGAGCGACGACGGTTCCACCGCCCGCCTTTCCGTGATGGAAGGCCAGGCCACCTGGCTGATGAGCGAATACGCGGCGCGGCGCCTGGGCCAGACTCTCATGGGTAACCAGGCTCTTACCACCAGCATGGCCGCTATCAGCGATTCCGGCGACAGCCAGTTTCCGGTTTTCGAAAATGCGCCCCTCTATTTGCGTCGCTCGCTGGTGTTCCCTTACACCGAGGGAATGGTTTTCCAGGGCGCCGTGCTCCAACGCGATCACCAGCGCGGATTCGCCGAGGTTTTCACCGACCCTCCCGTCTCCACTCAGCAGATCCTGCATCCCGAAAAGTACTTCGCCAAGGTGACGCCCACCGAGCCCGGCTTTCCCGACCCCCATCTGCCGCGCGCTTACAAAGGCTTGATCCGCGGCACGCTGGGCGAGTTGGAACACGCCATTCTGCTCGAGCAATATCTGGGGAAACAGGAGGCGGAAGAGGTCGCTCCCCACTGGCGCGGCTGCCGCTTCGAGCTGCGCGAAAACAAGAAGGCCGCGCGCGTGGTGCTGCTCTATGCCGTCGAATGGGACGCTGAGCCCGCCGCCGCGAAATACTTCTCCCTATACCGCCAGATCCTCGCTAAGAAGTGGAAGCACATGACCGTAGACACCGAGACCGCCGACCGCATCTCCGGCCTCGGCGACGATGGCCGCTTCGAGCTGCGCCGCACCGGCGCGATTGTCACCAGCGTGGAAGGAATGGAGCCGGAACCGCGCTAAGGCGGTAGCCGCTGCGTAATACCTTCGTACCGGACTAACGGCAACTGTCATTATTCGCGTTCGGCAGAGCCAGGAATGTAATGCTGGCTGGCGCAAACGCGATCTGTCCCGAAGATGCCGAGGCGCCGGTCAATTGTGGAAGGGCATCGTCTTTTCCTAGCCTCAGTTCGCTCCCGTTCAATTGAACCACGGTGTCCTCAAGTTTCCGCGCGATCAAGGTGTATCGCACTGTCGCTGTGGAAAGTTCGATTGCCTGCGAAGCCTCTCGATCGGTATTGATGACCAGTAGCGCCACGCCGCCAGGCTGGCCCCGCAAGCAGTGGGCGTAAAGGCGCAAGCTCGGCGCGGGCGAAGGACCTGGGTTTAGAACCGTCGTGCCCATGAGTTTTCGCCACATCAGAGCCGCCCAGTAATTCGGCCGCGGCATCAGCGTACGCTCATCCAGTAAGCCATAATCGCTCGACGCCAGCGTGTTGTGAATGTGAACCTGGACGCCGCGTTGGGCCAGGCGTCCCATCTGATCCAGATAGCGGAAACTATCGAGAAAAGTCGATGCCCACGGATTGCCGCCGCATGCCGCATCGGCTGTCTCGGTCAACCAGAGCCGTTTGCCGGGCTCGAATCTATCGCGAAGGCCCGCGTAATATTGCTCGATTCGGCCGGCGCGCGACAGGAATTCCTCGGAGAGGGTCCCCTCCGCGGTTGTCTGCGAGACGCCGCCCATAGCTGCGCAGCGCTTCGAAACCGCGCCGTAGGAATGGTACGAGAACACATCGAACACCGGACCTGTGGCGTGAAGCAGATCCTCGGACCTCAACTGATTTCCCGCAAGGCCGGCCGGACCCAGCGAAATTCCCTCGCCGACGCCGCCGGGGCCAAGGATGATCATGTCCGGAGCAAATTGCCTCATGAAGGCACGGAAGACGGTCATATCGCGTCCATAAGCCGCGGCATCGTATCCTTTCGGCGCACCGCCCAGCACCGCATACGTTGGCTCGTTCATGAATTCGGCCGCAGCAATACTGCCGCCAATGGAATTGGTGTACTCGAGGAGCTGGCGAGCCTGAACAGGCGTCCATGCGCCAGCGGCATCGCGGGTTCCAGGACTGATGGCGAACGATGTGACGAGCTTCGCATTCACCGCCCGCGCGAACTCGATGACACCCTTCCATTGCTGCCGGGTTAAGACACCGCCAAAGCCCGTCGGCGGTGTCTTCGGCGGCGGCTGATCGGAATTGTAAAAGTATGTCGTGTTGGCCCACGTTCCGCTTACCCGCATAAAAGCAGGTCCTAATGCTGCGGCTAGCTTACGCAGACGAGGGTTGGCGAGATCGATGGGAGAACGCTGCTGGTATAGGTCCGAAGCCATGCCAGCCGGAATCGCTCCAGAATTCTTACCGGAGCCCTTGGCGGATGACTGCGCATCGAGAAGTGAGGAAATATCCGCATAGGGCTTCCAGAATCTTCCGCCGGTGACTTCGACCATTTCGACGTTATAGGATTGGAACCGCTCATCGACCGCACCGATACGAGGCATCCTCTCAGGTGCGATAGAAAGGGCCGGGGCGCCACCAGCGGCCATCGAACTTGCGGCACTTCCCAGCATTGCGAGGAATGCCGTTGCGATCACCCCGAAATCTCCCTGGTTCATGCTGTTCGTCTCCTCGCTGCGAGTCGGCGGCACTTTTCCGCTGAGGCAGACTACGAGGTCGTGTGAGTGTCGGGGGCGACGCCCATTTTGTCGATCTCGCTAAAGTAGACCTTGCGGCCCTCGTCCATCGCCTGGTTGGATAGGATCACGGCCACGGCGTCGGCCAGGCCGACGTCCAGATTTGCCCTCGGGCGGCCGCCGTCGCGGCAATTCTGGAAGAAACTTTCCAGCTCCACGTCCACCGGGTTGCGCGATTCTTCCTGCACGAAGATGCCCTTTGAGTACAACCAGCGGCGGGCGTACTTGACTTCGCGTTCGAGAAAACTCTCCCTGCCGTCGAAAGTCAGGTCGCCGGTCATCAGTGGAATCGGGCCGTTGGCGCCGCCCGATGCAACCATGGTGGCGCCGGCCACAAAGGGCTGCTGCTGCGCACTGGCTTTTTCGACTGTCGAAGTCTTGAGCGGCTCGCGGTACCACCAGGCCACCGGCATGTGCACGTCGTCGCCCACGGTGATTTCAATCGTGCCGTCGGTGCCCATGATAATCTCGCCCATCTCCGGCCGCGTGCCGTTGAAGTACGGCAAAAACTGGTTGGTGCTGATGGAAGAGTAAGTCAGCTTCTGCCCGTTGGGATAACGATAGATCAACTGGATGTTGTCGTAAACGTCGCGGCCGTCCTTGAGCATATCCAGGCTGCCCAGGCCCATCACAAATTCGGGCTCGGAACCGAACATCCAATCGGAGATGTCCACCTGGTGCGAAGTCAGCTCGGCCGTCAGGCCGCCGGAGAACTGCCGGTACAAGCGCCAGTTATCCGGGTTGGCAGGCCCGCCCGGTTTCATTGTCCACAGCCTGCTGGGCTTGTTGATCATGTTGCGGTGCCACTGCGCGTGAATGTGGTGCACGTTGCCCAGGATTCGCTTGTCCACCATGTCCTTCACCATCTGGTAGAACTGGCTGTAGCGCCGCTGCAATCCCGTCTGCATGACCTGTTTCGGCCGCGAATTCGAGAGCGCACGCAGCGCGTGAACCTCTTCCGGCTTGAACACCAGGCACTTCTCGCAGAAGACGTGCCGGCCGCTCAACAGCACGTCCCGGGTAAGCGGATAGTGCACGTAGAGAGGGGTGATGACGAAGACGGCGTCCAGATCCTTGCGGTCCAGCAGATCGTGGTAGTCCTTGTAGGTTGCCGGATTGTTGCCGATCGTCTGCACGCCGCGATCGAGCGCAACCTGCTGTATGTCGCACAGAGCCATGCAGTGGCCGGTCGGGATGCTCTTGAGGTGCTTCAGCAGGTAGGTGCCCCGGCTGCCCGTGCCGATCATGCCGTATTGCACCTGGTCGTTGGCGGCTTTCACTTTTTGGATCGCCGGAGCGCCCTCGATGGCGGCGGCCACGGCGGTGACGGCGCCAACAGTTTTGAATAGATCGCGGCGCGAAAAATCGGTCTCCTGGGACATCGGGCAACCTCTTGAGTGATTTCGGTTTGATTTTAGCATGCGGAAACCAGGGGGCTCGCCGACGATTCCCGATTCCGGATCCCAACAAAAAAAGCCGGTGGCACGCTTCGCCACCGGCCTCCCCCGAACACTCGAAATTGCTATGCCGTCACCGGCGCCAGTGACCGGCGTAATAGCGGCCGCCGAAATAGCGCGGGCCTACCCAAACCGCGCCCGCGAAAGGCCGGCGAGCCCAGTAACCGGGGTGCCCTCCCCACGCGACGATCCACACATAGCCGGGCCGCGGCATGGGCGGCGCATAATAAGCCGGCGCCACCGGCGCGGGAGCGTACGCCACCACAGGCGCGGGAACATAGGCGGGGTACGTGTACACGGGGCGGACGCCGCCGAACCCAATGCCGAAGAACCCTCGCGGCGCGGCAAACGCGCTGGCACCAGCCAAAAGAAGAACAGCAAGCAATTTCGTTTTCATGACTCCTCCTTAATTCCCTACGTCCGCCGCCCTCTCGGAGCGGCTCACGCTCTGGATAATTGCAAACCGCGTGCCAGACGCAACTGGTTGAGAATCAAGGGCTGCCTGGCCTTCCGGCTGGCCGCCCTCCACCGCCGCGGTGGTTTTCGGCCATCGGCGAGAGGCTCCCCGTACCGGTTTTTACACGCGTGTAACGCCTGACACGCGGGCTTGGCAAGCAAACATCGATCTTTCAACCACTTAGCCTTCGGCATCCGGGCTGCATCCTCAACCTGCGTACGGAAGATCGGAAAGATGTTCAAGACGGAACAGCAGATCAGGAAGATGGCGACGCTGACTGGCGTGCTGCTGATGGTGGCGGCGGAAGCTCTCGCCCAGGACAAGCAGCAGCCCGCGCGGCGCATCATTGTCAGCATTCCGGACCGCAAGCTGGCGGTGATGGAAGCGGGGCGCGTGCTGCGTATTTTCCCCACTGCCGTGGGCGCAACCAAAAGCCCGAGCCCGGCCGGCGCTTACAAAATCATCGACCGCATTCCCGATCCTACCTGGTACACCAAGGGCCGCATCGTTCCGCCCGGCAAATTCAACCCGCTGGGCACGCGCTGGCTCGGCTTGAGCGTCAGGGGATACGGCATTCACGGCACCAACAATCCCGCCTCCATCGGCCACAACGCATCGCACGGCTGCATTCGCATGCGCAACCACGACGTGGAGCAATTGTTCGAGATGGTCTCCGTGGGAGACGCCGTGGAGCTGTATGACGAGGCCACGCCGGAGACCGGGCAGATCTTTGCGGCCGCTACCGGCGGCGCGCAGTAGAACAGGCGAAAGCATTCACGGAGCACAACCATGGAAAACTTTTTCGGATGTATCCTGATGGCGGCGATCACGCTGCCGCTGTCGTTCTTCGTGGCGCGGGGCTGCTTGCGCGGCATCATCCGCGCCCTCGGCGGGAGCAGGAATCGCGATGTGCTATGATCGCAGCCGTGACTGCGAGGCGCGCGGCCTGGGCCGCGCTTCTGCTCTGGGCCGTGCCGCTGGCCTATGGCGCCGAGAACCTCGAAGGCGCGGTGCGCGAACTGGCGGCCAAAACCGCGCTGCTGGCGGGCGCGGGCACGCCGGTTTCGGTTACCTGCCGCAACGCATCATCGCTCGATTCAGCCGCCGCGTCTCGCCTGCCGGCGGCGTTTGAGAATCTCCTCGAGCAGGCAGGCGGGCACCCAGGGCAAGGCGCGGACGCGGTGAATGTTGCGCTCACGCTGTCCGAAAACGCCACCGACTACCTGCTGGTGGAAGACGCGCATAAAGGCGACCAGCGAACCGTGTGGATCGCCGCCTGGAAGCGCCCTGCCGCGGGCCAAACCACGGCGACTGGCGCGGGCCTCGAGAAAAAGCTGGTCTGGGAACAGGAAGAGCAGATTCTCGACCTGGCGATCTCCGGCGACGCCATGCTGGTGCTGGCGCCCTCCGGGATCGCGTTATTCGCGCGCAATGGGGACCGCTGGGAACCGCGTCAAACCGTGCGCCTGGCGCCGCCGCGGCCGTGGCCGCGCGACCTCCGCGGCCGCCTGCACCTGACCGCGCCGGGCTTTGAGGCATTCCTTCCCGGCTTGGCTTGCCAGGGCGCCATGGCGCCGCAGTTGACGATGGACTGCCGGCCGGGCAGCCAGCCGTGGATGCTCGAATCCGGCAGCCGCGCGCTGCTGGCCGCCAGTTTCGCGCCCGGGCGCAATTACTTCGATGGGCATGTCGTGACACAAACCGGCGCCGCCCGCACAGCGCCGCCGTTCTTTTCCGCCGCCGCGGTGGAGGATCGCGCATCCACTTACTGGTTGCTGGCGCTGGCGGACGGGCGGGCCGAGCTGTTCGACGTCAACTTCAACCCGCTGGCGCCGATGCCTTCCTGGGGCGGCGATCTGGCCGGTATCGATGGGCGATGCGGTGCGGCGACCCAGGTGCTCGCCACGCGCGCCGGTGACGCCAACGAACCTGACGCTATTCAATCCTGGGCGGTGGTGGACCGGACGGCCGGCCCGCTCACGGCGCCCATCCTGTTCCCCGGTCCGGTAACGGCGCTGTGGACCGCCGGCCCCGATTCGGCCTTGGCCGTTGCTCGCAGCCTGGTCAGCGGCAGATACGAAGCTTATGTGGTTACGCTGGCCTGCGGGTCGTAACGAGATGCCTGACGCTGGCCCCGCGCGCCACGGTGCTGGCCACCGCTCCCTCACGGTCGCGGCTCCGATGCGGCTTCTGAGCCGCGACCTTGAGGGAGCGGTTGGTGCCGTCATCGCGGAACCAGCCCTGGTGCGAGGACACCAAGCTGGTCTCTCCGCGATCGTCTTGTCAGTTTCGTTGCTGCTCGTCTGCGCCTTTTGCAGCCCCGCTCCCGCCGCCACGCGGCCGCGCTACGGCGGGACGCTGCGGGTGGAGATCCAGGCTTCCATCGAGACCGCCGATCCGCCGCAGCTCGGGCCGGGAATGGCCGATCTGGCGCCGGCGTTCGCCATCACGCGCTGGGAAGCGGGCAGGCGCGCGGCCTTCGCAGCCGATGAGAACGCGCCTGGGGGACGGCCGTTTCTGGACGCCGTCGAGGTCGAACTGGCGCGTCCGCCGCGCGAGCAAGGCATCGATCTCGACGTGGGTAAAGCCGATCTGATCGAAATTCCTCCCAGCGAAGCCCGGCGCCAGCCCGCCGGCCGCCGCACCTGGGTCTCGCAACCAGTGCGCGTGCTGCTGTTGCTGTTTGGCACGCGCGTGGACGATCCCCGCGCGCGAGAAGCTCTGTCGCTGGCGGTGGACCGGACGGCGATCTTCAACGTGCTGCTACAGCGGCAGGGCGAGATTTCGGGCGCCCTGCTGCCGCAATGGCTCTCGGGCTATGCGTTCGTGTTCAGCGCGGCCTCCGACACCGCCAAGGCGCGCGAGTTGGCCGCGGCCATCCCGGCGGCTGCGCGCAGTTTCAGTATCGGCGTGGAAGATGCGGCGCTGCGGCCCATCGCCGAGCGCATCGCGCTCAATGCGCGAGATGCCGGGCTGGCGGTCGCGGTCGCTCCGCAGGGCGGCGCCGGCGACGTGCGCCTGCTGGAGGTGCGCATCGCCACCGCCGATCCGGCGCGTGCGCTGGCCGCCATCGCCGCCGCCCTGGGCCTGCCGGCGGCGCCGCCCGCCGAATCGCCCGACGCGCTTTACAACGCCGAGCGCAGCCTGCTCGAGGACTTTCGCGTGGTACCGCTGTTCCACCTGGCCGATGTCTACGGCGTGGCGGCGCGCGTGAAGGGCGGACCGGGCATTTCGCCGCTGGGCGAGTGGCGTTTTGAAAATGTCTGGCTGGAAAGCGGCCGGCCATGACGTTCCGCACCCGCCTGCTGATGGTCTTCACGCTGGCAGTGGTGGCCTCGGTGGGGATGGTGGAGTGGCTGGTGACGCGCGCTACGCGGGAAGCCTTCGAGCGCGTGGAGCACGAGCGCGCCGACGTCCTGGCCGCCCAATTCCAGCGCGAGTTCGCCCGGCGCGGCCAGGAAATCGTGCGCGCCGTCAAGGACATCGCCCAGTCCGACGCCGCCGTCAATGTCGCCATCTCCTCGGACGACTCCGCTTATTACAACGAAGCGTCCGCCATGGCGCGCGCCCACGGGCTTGGGCTGCTCGAACTGGTGGGCGGCGATGGCGCCATCATCTCCTCCGCGGAGTGGCCAGTGCGCTTCGGGTACGTGGAAGATTGGCTGGCGTCGCCATCGGGCTGGAAGCCGGGTGTCGCTTTCCTGCGGCGCGAAGAGCTGCCGGATGGATTCACGCTGGCGCTCGCGGCGGTAGAAACGGTGAATGCCGGCGGCCGGCAACTGTACGTGGCGGGCGGCCAGCAGCTCGACCAGGATTTCCTCGCCACTCTGGTGCTGCCCGCGGGGATGCGCGTGCTTCTGTACCGCAACCTGGAACCGCAGTTTGCGCCGCATCTGCTGGCCGGCACCGCCGATACCGCGGCTGACGCGCAGGAGTTTCAGCCGCTGATCGAACAGGTGATCCGCGAGCGGCGCCCGCTGCTGGCCACTTTGGGCAGCGGCGCCGCGGGGGAGACGGTCCATGCGCTGCCGCTTGCCGGCATCGAAAACAACCTGCTGGCCGTGCTGCTGATTTCGAGCTCGCGCCGCGAGCTGGTGGAATTGGAAAACTCGCTCGGCCGAAACGGCGCCTGGGTGGCGGCGGGCGCCATCTTCACCGGCATGCTGATGGCGGCCTGGGCCACCGCGCGCGTCACTCGCCCGGTGCGGCGGCTGGCCGAGAGCGCCGGCCAGGTGGCGGCCGGAAACTGGAGCGCCACGGTGGAGGTGACCTCGCGCGACGAGGTCGGGCAACTGGCGCAGGCCTTCAACCGCATGACGCATGAGTTGGTGGAGCAGCGCCAGCGCCTGGTGCAGACCGAGCGCGTGGCCGCCTGGCGCGAGCTGGCAAGGCGTCTGGCGCATGAGCTCAAGAATCCGCTTTTTCCCTTGCAAATCACCGTTGAAAACATGCAGCGCGCCCGCGAGAGCCATCCGGCGGAGTTCGATGAAGTCTTTCGCGAAGGCAGCCGCACGCTGCTGGCCGAGTTGGCCAATCTCAAGCAGATCATCGCCCGCTTTTCCGATTTCGCCAAAATGCCGGCGCCCGAAATGCAGCCGGTGAATCTGAACGCGCTGGTCGCGGAAACCATGAAGCTGTTTGAGGCCCAGTTCGCCCAGGCGCGGGTGATGGCGCGGGCGGAGCTGGCTCCGGCGCTGCCCACCGTGTCCGCCGATCCGGAGCAGATCGCGCGCGCGCTGCGCAACCTGGTGCTCAACGCCATCGATGCCATGCCGGAAGGCGGCGCGCTGACGGTGCGCACCATGCCGCAAGGCTCGGGCGCGCGCCTGGAGATCTCCGATTCCGGCAAAGGCCTGAGCCAGGAGGAATGCGAGCGCCTCTTCACGCCCTACTACACCACCAAGACGCACGGCACGGGCCTGGGCTTGGCCATCGTGCAATCGGTGGTCAGCGATCACCACGGCCGGGTTTCGGTGGAGAGCCAGCCCGGCAAGGGCACCACCTTTCGAATTGACTTAGGGTAACCTCAGATTTGGCTCACTTGCTGATTGTCGATGACGACGCCAACACGCTGGCGTCCCTTGCGCGCGCGTTTCGCCTGGCTGGCCACGAGGCCGTCGTCTGCGATAACGCGGCGCGCGCGCTCGAGCTGGCGAAATCGCAGCCCTTCGACCTGATGATGTCCGACGTGGTGATGCCGGGCAAGGACGGGCTGGCATTGCTCGAAGATCTGCGCGCGGCCGGCATCGCACTGCCGGTGGTGATGATTTCCGGGCAGGCCAACATCGAAATGGCGGTGCGCGCCACGCGGCTGGGCGCCATCGATTTCCTCGAAAAACCCCTTTCCACCGATAAGCTCCTGCTCACTGTCGATAACGTGCTCAAGCTGAAGCGCCTGGAGGAAGAGAACCGCGATTTGCGGCAGCGCGTGGGTAAGCACGAGATTGTGCACTCGGGCGAAGCTATGCGCCGCGTGATGGCGCAGGTGGATCGCGTGGCGGCCAGCGAAACGCGCGTCTGCATTTTGGGCGAGACCGGAACCGGCAAGGAACTGATCGCCCGCGCGCTGCATGACCGCAGCCAGCGCAGCGCGGGGCCGTTCGTCACCCTCAACTGCGCCGCCGTGCCGGGCGAGCTGATTGAAAGCGAGTTGTTCGGCCATGAGAAAGGTTCGTTCACCGGAGCCGCCGCGCGCCATCTCGGCAAGTTCGAGCAGGCCCATCGCGGCACGCTGTTCCTGGATGAGATTGGCGACATGCCGCTGGTGATGCAGGCCAAGCTGCTGCGCGTGCTGGAGGAGCGGCAGGTGGAACGCGTTGGTGGCGACCGCGCCATCCCGGTCGACGTCCGCGTGATCGTGGCCACTCACCGCAACCTCGACGAGTTAGTCAGCAAGGGCGCGTTCCGCCAGGATCTGTATCATCGCATCTATGTTTACCCGCTGCTGCTGCCGCCCTTGCGCGAACGCACCGAGGACATACAGCCGCTGGCCGAGCACTTCGCGCGGCAGGTGGCGGAAATCAATGGCTGGAAGGCAAAGCCGCTGACGCCGGAGGCAATCGCGGAGCTGGTGCGCTACCGCTGGCCCGGCAACGTGCGCGAGTTGCGCAACGTGGTGGAGCGGCTGCTGTTGCTGGCCGATGGCCCAGTGGACGCCGCGGCGGCGCGCCTGGCCTTGCCCGAAGCTGCAGATGCGCCGGCGGCAGCGCCCTCATCCGGCCACACTCTCGCCCAACGCGTGGATGGTTTCGAGCGCGGCCAGATCCTGACCGAACTGAAACGTCACGGCCAGCGTATGTCCGACACCGCCAAGGCGCTTGGTCTGGAGCGCAGCCATCTCTACAAGAAATGCCAGGCGCTCGGCATCGACCTGCGCGCCCTGCGCCACGCAGAACCGTCGTAGGGGCCGGGCATGCCGGCCCGCTGCTCAGGTATCGGCCACTCCGGGCCAATCTGCGCTCTGGCGCCGTTGCCGGTGTTCACTGCTTGACCAGCGTGGCCACGGACATATGAGGCCAGTTGATCCCCAGGAAGTTCAGGATCACCGTCTGCGTGTATTGCAGTTGCAGAAACGTGGTGCCGTCCGGCTGCTTCACGGTCTCAATCCAGAAGATGGCATCGAGCTGAGTGGCGTTTGCATTCGCAACCACAAACGGAATATTGACGATGCCGCCGGCGGGGGTGGTTGAGATTACGATCACCACGGTTTTGACGATGGTCTGCCCGGCGATCGCTGCCAGAAGGGCCAGGTTCGGATTCTTTACCCAAGGCAGCGGGATGCCTGTAGGCAACGGCGGATTGGCAAAAGGCGTCAGGTAGCCGGGCGTGACACCCGGCCCGGTGGGAGTGGAATCGATAGCTGCGATTGTCGGACCCGACTGCACCGTTCCGAAGAAGGTGCTCTGAGCCAGCACGGAATCGCCGTGCGGAATCGTGGCCAGGCGGACCACGGTCTCGGGTTGATTCGGCGGCAACACGGTTGTTGCCGGCACCTTGATCCAGATGCCCGGCTCGATGTGCAGCGCCGAGTTCGTCACAATGTCGCTGACTCGCTGCAGATAGGTCAGCCCTTGCAGGTTAATATCGGTCTGTCCGGTGCCATTGGCGAGATCCGTCTCAGATCCCCGGTTGGGAATCGCGCCGCCGATCGGAGTGAATTCAAGAATCTCCCGCGTGGCGTTGAGTTTCAGGCGGAACGGTTTGGGCCCGGTACTCGGGGGCTTGGAGTCAAAGTCCGGTAGCGAGATCAGGTTGAATCCGGTCCCGACCCAGGTTCCGGCGAGGTCGGCGAGCGGTCCAAGATTGGAAGCTTCGACGTTTAGCGGGTAACCCGGGCGAATATTCACCGGCAGCGGTGCGGGCGGTGCGGCCATATACTTCCCTCCTTGCTGCGTAGTGCGGCAGCGGCGAAGAACATTTCGGCCGCGGGATGGAATTCAGTGCTGGATAGCACTAAGAATTGCCGGCCCGAACGTCGTGAATGCCGGTTGGGACGGCTAGCGCGCGGAGTTCGGCCGCCTCTGCGCGCTGTAGCTGCTGCCAGGTCGCACTCTGGCCGGGCTGTCCGCAAGGCGACGATGGGATGGGCGAACCTTTGGCGCGGAATACGTCAAACTCGAGATCTATATTGGCGGTGGGAAACAAAATCTCCCGCCGCTTCTCATCCGGCACCCTAAAGACGCGGATCAACGCGTAATCCTGCTCGATCCATGGATACCGGGCCTGCCGGTCCGCCGTCAGATACTCCCCCGGCCTCAGAACCAGGAACGTCGGGCGCAGGTGGTACAACATGGAAATCAGGTTGCGCTCATGCGGATAGTCACGCAGATACTTCACTACTTTGCGGCTGCACAATCCGGGATAATCGTAAACCGTCCGCCGCGAATAATACTCGATGTACCCGAGCGACTCGGAGCCGATGGTGTCGCTGGTCTTCGCCACGCATCCCAAATAGCGGCCAATTGCTTCGCGGCCGCCGACCTCGACGTACCGCTGAATGGCTCTGTCGGACTGCATGGTGGCCGGCAGTATCCATACCAGCGACGCGATGTACGCTACCCCCACCCCCGCGGCGATGGCCTCGCGCATCCTTGGCGCCGTGAAAGGCTCCAGCATTCGCCACAGGCCGTAGGCGCTGCCGACAATCCCAACTGCCGCAACGGGCCCTGTGTACCATCCAAAGATGAAGCTGACGCTGAAAGTGAGGTACACGGAATACGCTGCCAGAAACGCATAGACCAAAAGCGCTTCGAAGTGCCGCTTGCGGAGAGCCGCGACTATTCCCGGAAGCGCCAGGAGAACCGCCAGACGGGAAATCATGTACCCGCCCCATAAGGGCTGAAAGCCGGTTCCATTGCCGCCGTAGGCCGGGCCCAGCGTCGCAAAGATGGAAAAGAAGTGGTGCCCCGCGTGTTCGGCTTTTGCCAGAGCCGGCAACTTCCAGAGCTCGGATAACTCATTCGAATAACCCAGGCCTTTGGCCAGAATCGTGTTGGGAACCGGGCTGCCATAGTATAAGGACGTGAAGATCAGCCATGGCGCATAGAGCGCCGTCAGTCCACCCAGCAGCGGAACCAGCCGCCGCCACGCGCGGGATTTCCGCGCCCGCCAGAATTCCACCGCGCACGCAATCGCCACCCAGATTGCCGCGTCCGGACGCGCCAACATGGCGAATCCGAGCGACAGGCCCTTCTGCCACTGAGTGCCGCGCTCGATGCGATCGATGGAATACAGGTATGCCACCGTGACGAACTGCGTCTCCATCCCCGCCATTCCCCACATGATCTGGTGATGTTCAAAGGCCAGGAAAGCGGCGGCTGTCAGAGCGAGGGCGCGCGGCATCCCCAGGTTCAGGCAGATACGCGCACCCAGCCAGGCCGCGATGCCCCCGCAGAGAGCGGAGAGGATTTTCAGCAATGACAGGCCGAACCCGAGGTGAACCAGATCGCCCAGCAACGGCAGCAACACACTGAGCGGGCTGGTGAAGCCGTGCAAAGGCGGCTCGCCGGGTTGCACGTGGGTTAAGCCCAGCCCGCGAACAGCGTTCTCCGAATGGAGAACGCTGATGAGCGCGTCTTCCCAGGTTCTGCCGGTGTAGAACCAGAAGAAGAGACGAATCAGCACTGCGGATACGACGATCAGAATCAAAGCCCTGGAGAACCACCGGGGGGCGCCGGAATCCATGCCCGGATGGTAGCATCGCTCCACCGCGCCGGCCAGCGGAGCATCAGCGCCGGGATTGAAGTCAGTCGGCACAGGAATGGCAATACGGGGCTGCGATGCCCGGCCTGCGAAGATTACGGCCGCGGCTTGGTGGAGGCGGCCTTCGGCGGCGGGGCTTTTCTGGGTGCTGGCTTGGGGCGGGCGAGCAGCGCGTCCATCGACTTGCGCAAATTCTGTTCCTCTTGGTCGCCGAGGTAAGCCGCGTCGGCGCCATCGTGCTGTTCCCGCACCATGCCCTGGCGGTCGATGAATAGCAGAATCGGCATCAGAGGCAGACGGGAAAGCGAATAACCCGCGAAGTTCAGCACGGCGATGGGGTCGTCATAGCCGATCGCAAAGGGCGGGTGCATGGACTTGATGAACAGGGGCACCGCGGACGGCGCGTTTTGGTCGATCGCCGATGCCAGGATCACCAGGCCGCGCCGCTCGTACTCCGGCTGCAATTTGTTCAGGATCTCCACGGCATGCTGGCAATGCGGGCAGGTAGTCAGAATGAACGCCAGCAGCACCGGCTTGCCCTTGTACGCGGCCAGCGAGAGCGGCTTGCCGCCGGGGACTTGGATGGTCCATTCGTTCGTTTTGCGAGGGACCTGCTGGGCCATCACCGTCGCGGCCGCGGCCAGAGACAATACGAACAGCTTGGACATGAAACGTCCAGTTTAACAGCACAAGGCGGGCGGGCATGCGCTTTTAGAGCAGCCGTCAGGTACCAAGAAAGCAAGGGAAGAACGGTTTCGTGTGCGTCGTGCAACGATCATGGACCGCTGGAATCGAACACGGCTGCTCTGTAGTTCCCGACTCGGTCCTTTTGCCCCAGGAGAGTCCGCAGATTCACCAAAGGAGACACGAATCAGCGTCATTGCACGCTGGAACGGCGTATAACTTATAACTTATTGATTCTAACTGGCGGTGAGGGTGGGATTCGAACGCTCCGGCCCCATTTGGGATCTGCAAGTTGCAGATTCTTCGTTGCCGCCACTGCCATTTGTGCCATCGCTGCCGTTGCGCATTGCCCACCATTGCCCACGGACAGACGCAGCCAACCGTCTACAGGGTGAGCACGCGGAAGACGGAAGAGGGTGAGCATGTTCGTCCTTCGCGCTGTCCTGCCTCCAGACTCCGGCGCACGCGTCACTTTTGGTGGTCAGGAGCGGCCTGGTTGGGGGTAAAGAGGAAGTCAAAAATGGAATTCTGGGAAAGCACCCTTCGCTTGGACCCGGCGCTCACGCCATCCTCGTCAAGACGACTGGCTTGCCATCCGAACTTGGAAGCTCATTTTGCCGGTCTGGCGTGATCCAGGCAGAGCGCGACCAGATCTGTGGCATTGGCTTCGCCCACACACATGACCGTGTCTGCGCCGCCCCAATAGATCTTCACGGTTCCATCGGACTCCGCAACGGCGCCACAGGTGAACACGACATTGTGGACATATCCCGTGATTTCCCAGGGATCTTCGGGCTGCAGAATCCACGAGTCGCCTACGCCGATGATCTTTGCCGGGTTTTGCAGGTCATGAAGAGCGACCCCCAAGCGATAGACTGATCCGTCCATTGTCTGGAAAACGCCGTGATAGATGGAAAGCCATCCCTGCTCGGTCTTGATCGGCGGCGCGCCGGGGCCTATCTTCATTTCGTCCCAGTGATACTGTACGGGCCGCATGATGAGTTGCGACTCGCCCCAAAAACGCAGGTCCGGGGAATAGGAAATCCAAATCGACCAGGGAGCGATCTCCGAATGGGGACGGTCCAGCCGGGCATAGAGTCCATCGAACTTCTCGGGAAAGATCACCACATTCCGGTAGTCCGCCTCGGTGATAAGGGAGATCCGCTCCACGTAACTGAAATCCTTTGTCTTCGCTAGGGCGATCCGCACGCCATGTCGCGAGTAAGCGCTATAAGTGATGAGATACTCGCCGTCGACGCACGTGACGCGCGGATCTTCGACACCAAACTCCTCGTAGGTGGCGAAAGCGCCGTTGGGCGCGGGAGTCAAAAAGGGCGCCGGATCAGCCGTGAAGTGGAATCCGTCGGGACTGCGTGCCAAACCGATGATGGACCGACCCGTGCGCAGATGGGAACGGAACAGCATGATGTATTCGTTCTCATGCTTCGCCACCGCTGCGTTGTGGACCGTCTCGACCGGATAAGGGACATCGGCTTTGGTGAGGATGGGGTTGTGAGGGTATCGCCTTACGATGTCCGGCTTAGTATTCATGACTTCCCTTCCGACGCAAAGATCGCTCCGTAGACCCGCTCGTATGCTTCCACCATAGTTTCGATGGAGAAAAACTGCTGGACCCGTTGGCGGCACGCGTTCCGATCGATTTCACCAAGGCGCTTCAGGGCCTGCGCCGCCTGGTGGACATCATTGACGAGGAAGCCCGTCTGCCCATCCTGGATCACCTCGCGGCAAGAGCCGAGGTCCGTGGCGATCACGGGCACGCCGGCGGCATTGGCTTCCGCCAGGACCAGTCCGAATCGCTCCGGGATGGTGTTCAGGTGCAGCAGCGCCCGGGCGCGCGCGAACAACGCGTTCTTGCCCGAAACGTCCACTGGCCCGATGTAGCGGATCGCCTGATCGAGGTGGGGCTCCACTTGGTTGCGGAAATAGGTCCGATCCTGGATGATGCCGGCTATGCGCAGCGGCAATCCGCTCAGGCGCGCAACTTCGATGGCCAGATGGACCCCCTTGTCCGGGTGAATCCGGCCGAGGAAGATCAAGTCATCGCCGCCACGGCCCTGCATCGGGTACAGCGAAAGGTCGATGCCGTTATAGACTGTCGCCAGATAATTCAGCCCCGGTGCGCGATCGGAGTTGCTGATGGAGACAAAATATCCGTCACGATACTTGTCATAGACGCGCATGATTTTGGGCGACGAGAATCCGTGAATAGTCGTGAGCACCGGCGTCTTTACCAGCCGAGTGTAGGAGAGCGCCATGAAGTCGTAATGACTGTGGATCAACTCGAACTCGGCAGCGTGCTCAAACACTTCGGAGATGTGAAGGTACTCGGCCACTTTGGGATCGATGGCGGGATCCTCTTCGTACCCACGGTCTATTACCGCATGTAAGTGCGCTCGGGTTACGGAATCCCGAGTGGCGAACAACGTCACATCCCAGCCACGGGCGACCAGTCCTTCGGTGATGTTGCTGGCAACTGTCTCCCACGCGCCGTATTGCCGGGGAGGTGTTCGCCAGGCAACAGGCGACAGGACGGCCACCCTTTTGTTGGGGATGGTCATACTATTGCGGCTTCCGGCTCCATGGCAGCCAATACCTCGGCAAGCGGGACGGTCGCGAAACCAGTGGCGTGATCGGCCATGCCATAAGGAATGATGAGTTCGCCGTTGTGGACGAGAGCGCCGCAGGTGTATACGACATTGGGCACGTAACCCTGGCGCTCGCTCTGGTTCGGCTTGAGCAAGGGTTCGCGGAGCCGTCCAATCACCTTGCTCGGATCGTCTCGATCGAGCAGGAACGCGCCGATCGAGTACTGTCGCATCGGGCCGACCCCGTGGCTGAGAACGAGCCATCCGGCATCGGTCTCGATCGGAGATCCGCAGTTCCCGAGCTGGACCAATTCCCACGGAAAGGCTGGCTTGAGGAGCACGCTGCGCTCATTCCAGAAGTGGACGTTATCGGAAAACATCAGGTAGATGTTCTCGTTGTCCTGGCGGGAGAGCATGGCGTAGAGGCCGCCGATCTTCCGGGGGAAGATTGCCATGCCTTTGTTTTCGGCGGCCGGACCGTTCAGAGTAATGAAGCGAAAGTTGAGGAAGTCGGAAGTCTGCACCAACTCCGGCACGACGACCCTGCCATCGAAGGCGGTGAAGGTCGCGTAGTAGATGTAGGTACCATCGTCGTTCCGGAAGCAAACGAAGCGGGCGTCCTCGATGCCATTGCGTTGGGACGGTGTGGCTGGGAACAAGATGCGCTCGGACAACTCCTGGTCCGGCCGGAACTGGACCTCGTAGTTGGACCGGGCGAGTATCCAAATCCCCTGCGAGGCGTCTTGATCCTTCTGCGACATGCCATCCGGAAGGCGAAACTGCTCCGCCTGGAGCCCGGCGCGAAGATCTTCCAGCGCAAACGACTCCCCCAGTTTTTTCATCACGCGGCGCGTGAATTCGCCCGTCAATCCCAGCTCAGAGAGTTTTCGCTCGAACAGCGGCTTTTCGTACAGGGGGTTTGGGATCTGGCTCGGCTCGGTGAGAAAGCCCGTGGGGGGAAACACCTGGATCCGCTGATCGCGAAAGATGATACCGGTTCGAAACGTAATCGAAGAAATGTGTCCTTCCCCGGTGGCGCGCAAGCTGAGAATGAATCGCAGAGCGCCTGCCGCGAGACCGGCTTGGTCAGGATGCGGCACGATGGAAGGATTGAACAGGGCAGCGGATTCCAAAGAGTATTCAGCCAGGAAGTAGGAGCCGATCAGGAGTCGTCTTGGTTCGGAAATGTCCTCAACCCCCGCCAAAGACTCACGGACCTGTTCGAAGCGCTCCAGGAAGCGATCGCGAATTTGCCGGTGGCGCTGGGAGAACTCGGCGGTAACCTCGTTCAGCAGCCGGCTGGCCCGGTCTTTCGGAAGCGCTATGATCCTGGCGACGATCCTGGCGACCCGCTCAGGACCACCCGGACTGAACGGCCGCAGGAGAACGCGGGACTGGTCGGGATTGACGAATGTGGATGTACGTTTGAGGTGCATGGAAATGGGCGTTTGGCGGCTACTCCGTGATAGCGATCGGTTCGTTAAAGCTCGTCAGCATGTTTTGCGCAAGTTGCATTTCCGCCAGGGAAAGCAGGAAGGCCAGGGTGGATTCCGCTCCCTGGTTTCCGTTGACCCGATCCACATGCAACCCATCGCGGCAGCCCCCTGTCTCGGAAGAGTAAAGCTCGAGTCCGAGATCGTTCCAGCCGATGAACCAGTCAAAAGCGCGCTGTGCCTGCTCATACCACCAGACGTCCGATGTGGCGCGGTAGGCTTCCAGACAGGCCGAGACTGTTGCCTGCGCATCAATGGGCTGCTGGTCGAAATTGGCGCGCGTGCCGCCGCGGCGGTAAAACCCATTACTGCCAACGGGCCGAAAGTGCCCCTTCTCAGACATCTGCAACTCGGTCAGCCAGCGTAGAGCATCGAGGCCGCGCTGCAGCACCGCTGGTTGTCCCGTTGCATGTCCGCTAACAATCAAGGCGTGCGCGAGCTTCGCGTTGTCGTAAGACAGTTCCTCTTCAAACCATTGCCAATCCGGATGCGCGCTCGCTTCAAAGAGCTCCATGAGATGGCAAGTCAATGCCTCCCGGGTTTGATTGACCAGGCTGTCACCGCTCAACCGCCGTAAATATTCGTGGATGCCGAGCAAGCCGAAGGCCCAAGCCCGAGGCGAAGTGAACTCGGTCACCGCGGGCAACGCCAGTGCGAAGAGCTGTCCCGCCATCATCTGGAAGCTCCGAAAGGGCGAACGTCCCACGCCGATGCCCAGCGCCCAGAGCGCCCTGCCTTGACAATCTTCCGATCCCTGTTCGTCCAGCCAATGGCGCTCGAAGCTCAGGTGGTTGTGGAAGCGTTTCGTTTTGAGATCGAAAGCGTGATGGAGGAACGCCCCGGAGGTGGAGGCCAGTGCCCGCACGCGCTCCGGCTCCTCACCCAGTTCACCGAGCAGCACGGCCAGGATAAAGGCACGAGCGTTATCGTCGGTGCAATAGCCTTCGGAAAAATTCGGAACACTGAAAACAGCATGTTGGAAGACCCCGGTGGAATCGGTCATCCGCGAAAGATGGCTCAACTTCATCGGCGGCAGCTCCCGCGGCTTTTGATCGAGCGTCTTGGTGGCAAGAAATTTGCGCGTCCGAGCAGCCACTTCCAGACGGGAACACTCGAAGGTGCGCATGTACATCTGCGCCACGCTGCTCCAAACCATCTCACGGCCTATCTTGTAGGCGTTCTTGCGAATGGCATGCCGGCGGGTGTCGTCGCGCAGCAACCCGATCACCTCGCGTGCTATGGCCGGAGCGTCGCCGAATGGCACCAGCACACCGCGGTCATCCGCCAGCAATTCCGCGGCGTGCCAATACGGTGTGGATACCACTGCTTTGCCGGCGCCAAAGGCGTATGCCAGCGTGCCCGACGTGATCTGCGCTTCATTCAGGTAGGGCGTGATGTAAAGGTCCGCTGCGCCGATGAATTCCTTGAGATTTTCGAGGTCCACAAACTGGTTGTAGAAGATGACGTTCTTGTCGACTTTGTTCTTCTTCGCGAGAATCTCCAGGCTAAGCCGGTAAGCTTCCCCGTGCCCCCGCAGTTCGTTGGGATGGGTGGCGCCCAGGACGATATACACCACCTCGGGAAACTCCGCCAGAATGTGCGGTAGAGCATTGAGCACGTTCTCGATACCCTTATTCGGCGAAAGCAGGCCAAACGTGAGCAGCACCACCCTGCCTTCCACACCGAACTGGTCCTTGAAATAAGTCGGATCGACGAAGCCCACATCGGGAATGCCGTGCGGTATGAGATCGATCTTGGCCGGCGGCGCCTGGTATATCTGCTGCAACATCTGTCGTCCGCGGTCAGCCATGACCACCAGCCGGGTGGAGAGCGAGATTAACCCCTCCATCACCCGCCGCTGGTCGGCTTTCGGCTCGCGCAGAACGGTATGGAGCGTTGTGACGACGGGCATTCTTAATTCGCGCAGGAGTGCCAGGATGTGACCGCCGACCGGCCCGCCGAAAATGCCGAACTCGTGTTGCAGGCAGACGATGTCCACGTTGCTGATGTTCAGAAAATCCGCGGCACGCAGATAAGAGGACAGGTCCTGCTCCTCAATCTCGAAGCGAACCACCTCCGGGTACTCGTAGCCTCCCGGAATGTCGTTGACCGACACGGCCAGGCACTGGCTCTGCGGGTGCGCATTTTGGACGGCGGCCAGCAGGTCGGAAGTGAACGCAGCAATGCCGCACTTGCGTGGTAAGTGGTCGCCGACAAAAGCGATCTTTCTGACTTTAGAAGTGGTGTTCATCGAGGCATTCCTTTGCTGCCTGGCGGTCCCGCGCCGCTTCGATCAAGTTGATTCTCCGCGTTGCCCTGCAGACGGGAAATGGAGTGGATCCCTCAGGTTTTGCAGTTCCCGGTAATAATAAATAGGGGAAGGTCGCTTTCCTCTCAGCTTCAGAGCCTTCAGAAACGCGATTTCCTCTTCGGTCACACCGCCGCTCAAGGACGCATCCTTCAGGAATTGTTCGAGCCCTGGTTCCATAACGACGGGCTGTGCGGGCTCCTGTTCGGCGAACTCAAATCGCTTCAGGCTCCCTGCCGTGAGCCGGCGGTTCGGCACAACTTCCATGCCAAAGGTCTTGAGGTCGATATCCCAAGAGTCGATGATCGGGTCCAGGAAGGAGATGCAGTTCTCCACCGAGACGTTGAACACGTCTGTGTCCAGAAACTCGAGAATGGAAACACGCACTTGCTCATAGCTGCGGCCGCTGAGTTGGGCCATCAGGCGGAGCCACTCTTCGTTTTGCAACTCCTCCTTGGCAACTCCCTGGGCGACATCCAGGAGTTTTTGAGTAACCAGGCGTTCGAGTTCGCCGAACGGCTCCTTTTCAAAAATCCGGCGCACTTCTTTTTGCCGGGCGGAATCGCATTTGCGCAGAATCAACTCGCGACACTCCTTGAATAGAGGCCGTGGAAGCTCCGTCGCTTTTTTCCTCAATTCCTCTTTGCGTTGGAGTTCAGCCAGTTTCGAGAGTTCACCGCTCGGGAGCTTCAAGGCTCTGCCGATCTTTTCGTAGATGTCGGTGCGTCCCGGCGAGGGCGGAGCCTTCTTTCGGGCCAGCAGTTGCGAAATGTAGGATTCGGTAACTTCAGCGGCGGCAGCGAGATCTTTCTGCTCAAGGCCAAGTTCGGTTAGACGCTGCCGGATCAAAAGGGATACGTCCACTGGGCGGTCCTGTTAGTCTGATTAACCACATTTGGTCAATCAGCTAATCCAATCTTCCCACAAACACGCTTGACAAGCAAGCAAACTTAACCGATAATAGTTAATGGTTGAGCACTCCTGCCCATTCGCAGATCATCTGAGCTAAGTCAGGCGATCTGGCCACCGTCCCTTAGGTCACCCGGACCACGCCGAACGAAGGAGCACACGAACATGATGAGCACGCAACCTGCTGGTCCTCAATTCCGCCAAGGCGACGAAGTTGTGCTGGCCAAGGGCTCATACCAGGGCACCCTTGGTGTGTTTGTCCGGCTCAAGGAAGACATCAACTGGGCGGACATTGCGGAGCGCAACGGCAGCGTCCGCAGTCACCCAGTGGCATGGCTGGCCCATTCCGCGGGCGCGATCCCGGGCTCCGTGAACTGACGCCTGAATGGAGGTTAACGGCATCATGAACATTCGACCCCTATACGACCGCATCGTGGTGAAGCGGATCGAGGAACAGGAAACCACACGCAACGGTATCGTCATCCCCGATTCCGCCAAGGAAAAACCGCAGGAGGGTGAAGTCATGTCCGTCGGCAAGGGCAAGCGACTCGACAACGGCACGCTCGTCGCGCTGGACGTCAAAGCCGGAGACCGCATTCTGTTCGGCAAATACTCAGGCAACGAGATCAAACTGGATGGCATCGAGTACATCATCATGCGCGAGGATGATGTCCTCGGAGTTCTGAACGCCGGCTAATTCAAATCCGAATAAGGGAGAAGAGATCCATGGCAAAACAAATTACCTATAGCGACACCTCCCGTCAAGCGATCCTGCGCGGTGTCAACCAGCTTGCCGACGCGGTGAAGGTGACTCTCGGTCCGCGGGGGCGCAATGTCGTACTCGAAAAGAAATACGGCGGACCGACCATCACCAAAGATGGCGTGACTGTAGCCAAAGAGATTGAGTTAAAGGATCCACTCGAAAACATGGGTGCCCAGATGGTACGCGAGGTGGCGTCGAAAACCTCCGACGTCGCCGGAGACGGTACCACGACGGCCACGATTCTGGCCCAGGCAATCTACCACGAAGGCGTCAAAGCGGTCACCGCGGGGGCGAATCCGATGGCTATCAAGCGCGGCATCGATAAAGCCGTGGAAGTTGCCGTCGAGGAAGTTAAGAAACTCTCCAAGCCGGTCTCCGGCGACATGATAGCCCAGGTGGGCAGCATTTCCGCCAACGGCGACCCTACCATCGGGAACCTCATTGCCGAGGCGATGAAGAAGGTGGGCAAGGATGGCGTGATCACGGTCGAGGAATCCAAGACCATGACCACCGAGCTTCAGACGGTGGACGGGATGCAATTCGATCGCGGCTATCTCTCACCCTATTTCGTGAGCGACGCCGAGCGCATGGAGTGCGTTTTCGAGGATCCTTACATCCTCATTCACGATAAGAAAATCAGCAACATGAAGGACCTGCTGCCGATTCTCGAGCAGATTGCGCGCGCGGGTAAGCCGCTGCTGGCGATCGCCGAAGATGTGGAAGGCGAAGCACTGGCCACGCTCGTAGTCAACAAGCTGCGCGGCACGCTCAGTGCCTGCGCCGTGAAGTCCCCGGGCTTTGGCGACCGCCGCAAGGCAATGCTGGAAGATATCTCGATTCTGACTGGCGGCAAGGCCATCATGGAAGAGACCGGCATCAAGCTGGAGGGCATCAAGCTGGAGGACCTCGGCCGCGCCAAGCGTGTCACGGTGGACAAGGACACCACCACCATCATCGACGGTGCCGGCTCGCAGAAGAATATCGAGGGCCGGATCAAGCAAGTCCGGGCGCAGATCGAAGAGACAACCTCGGACTACGACCGCGAGAAACTCCAGGAGCGTCTGGCGAAGCTGGCTGGCGGCGTTGCGATCATCAAAGTCGGTGCTGCGACCGAAACCGAGATGAAAGAGAAAAAAGCCCGTGTCGAGGACGCTCTCCATGCCACTCGTGCAGCGGTCGAGGAGGGCATTGTACCGGGCGGAGGCGTTGCACTGCTTCGCGCTTCGGTCGTGTTGCAGTCTCTCAAACTCGAGGGCGACGAGCAGTTCGGCGTGACCATCGTGCGCCGCGCTTGCGAGGAGCCGGTCCGGCAGATCGTTGTGAACTGCGGGCCCGAAGGCGCCGTCGTCGCGGAGAAGATCAAAAACCACCGGGACGCTAACTTCGGCTTCAACGCTTCCACCGAAGAGTACGAAGACCTGGTGAAGGCCGGCGTAATCGATCCCACCAAAGTAACTCGCACAGCTCTGCAAAACGCAGCCTCCATCGCCTCTCTCATGCTCACCACCGAGGCGACGGTCTGCGGGTTGGTAGAGGAGCCGGGTGAATAGGACAGGCATGAACAAGAGACTACTGAAGCGACACAAGCGCCAGGTTGCACGCGCCAAAGAACGAGTCAGAGTGTCGGAGCCCGACCTGCGAACGCCGGAACAACTGGCGACAGCGCGCGAGGCCAGCCGCGCTCTGACCAGCCGGCGAACCGACCGCCGCGCACTTTACTCGACGCCGCCCCCGCATCATGCCGGCCCCGCCGCAACCGGTGCTTCGAAAGCCGATGCAGGCTCATGATACGCGCCACGGTAGGGCTGTTCTCTACGCGCTGTCCGCATTGCAGATCGATCGACTTTAGAAGCGTGGATGCTCACCACGCCGTCGAGACGGCTTTCCAATGGCTGCTTCAACCCTACCGCTGCTCTCTCTGCGGCCACCACTTTTTCCTGTTCCGATGGCAAGCTCTCATTGGGGGCACGACGTAAGAGGTACCAGGAGTGCGCGACGAACTTGCGTCACGGCCGCGGCGTTTTGCGGCTATGGATGCGGCATCGCCGGTGTCTTGCACGTTACTGTTGCCGGGCCCACACCATCTTTTGGGCGGCAGCTCCGAGTCAGAGGGTTGCGAGGTGCCAACTAGTATTTGCGGACTCTCGGGTCCTGTCGGTCATCAAAACTAAATTCGCGCTCGGCTTGTTTGGATACATGCCAGGTCCGTCACGGGCGACTTCGGATGCCGAAGTCATGGTGAGTTTGCGATTCAGTCCTTTGTGCTACGTCCGACCGAGATGGAGTGTGATCGGTCCCTCGATTCATGGGCCATGGTACTGATCCAGATGAGGTCACCGTGAGCAGGCCGCTGCTTTCAGGCAAACTCGTTGCGCTCGCCTGAAGTGGGGTGCCGTTTGTAGGTAGTTGATTCTAAATGGCGGTGAGGGTGGGATTCGAACCCACGGAACCCGTAAAGGTTCAACGGTTTTCGAGACCGCCCGATTCAACCGCTCTCGCACCTCACCGAACCTTCATTCTACCTGATTTCCCAATCACTTGCGGGAAGTGTCACCAACCGGTTTTCTGCTTCAAAACCGGCACTGTCACCATTTTGGCACCATTCCTTCCAATCAACCCAACCGCACGCCTCTTTGCATCGCGGTTCGTGTGGGCATAGCGCATCGTCACAGACACCGACGAATGGCCCAGCAGTTCCTTCACCGTCACCAAGTCAGCACCATTTCTGGTCAGCCGCGAAGCGAAGGTGTGCCGGAAGGTGTGCCACGTCACGTCTTTGAGACCTGCCTTGCGGCAGGCCTTCTTCAGGCCGAGCCAAAGATCTTTCCAATGTCCTCCGGTCTCGGGGTTGTAGAAAACGTATTCACATTTGCGTAGGCCACACCAGCCGCTTATCACGGCAGCAGCTGCGTCGTTCAGCGGGACTTCCAGCATACGCCGGTTCTTCCGTATGAACATCTTAATAACGGACTGCTCCAGATCCACCTCCTCCCATCTCAGGTTCAGAATTTCACCGAGCCGCAGCCCAGTATTGATCGCGAACGTCACCATGTCTTGCAGATACGGAGAACAGCACTGCAGAAGCTTCTCCTCCTCCGCTTCAGAGAGCGAGCGGACTTGCAGATTGTCCTCTTCCAGGAACTTTACCCCTCTGACGGGATTCCTGCCGCAGAATAACTGCCAAACCTCGGCCATGTTGAACAGATGCTTCAGCAACGCCACTTCTCGATTAACCGTCGCCGGACTGGCCGATTGCTTCAGCCTATCCAGCTTGTACCGCTCGATCTGCAACGCGCCGATGTCGCCAAGCTGCGCCGCGCCCATGGCCGTGTTCAGGTGCGTCATGATTTGTTCGTCCCTGAGCCACGAACGCTTGTTGGCCCTCGCATAGTCCAAGTACTGCTGACCGAATTGCGCGAGCGTAATTTTAGCCGATTGGGCATATTCGCCCCGCTCGACCTCGGATAGACGCAACGCACAAAACTTCTCCGCCTTTCTGCGATCTGAGGTGCCGGTGCTTTCCTGCACCCGCTTCCCCCGAACGTAAAACGTCAAATACCAGACTCGGCCTCGCTGGTAGAGTTTCATCAGATGATCCTTCTACCGCTTGCCGATACGCCGATTATAGGGCATTGACGGAGCGTTTCCAAAACTTCCTGGTAGTCGAAGCGCACACAACGTCCAGCCTTAACGAACGGAATACGGCGGAGGTATACCCAGTTGTAGAGCGTACCTTTGGCAATGCTGAGCCGACGCGAAAGTTCATTGATGTCGATCAGTGTAATAGGCACAGCCGGCTGCGACGACCCATCCGCACCTGAAAGCCGTGGAAGAAAAGCGGCGGTGTTTATTGACGCGGGGTGCTTCATAGCTCCACCGCTAGAGGCCTTGTGAGCCGTAAGGGCCGTGCGCATGCCGTGAACGCCCTGGGGTGCGGCAACCGGAATCGGAGCACTGCGGGCTGGTCCAATAGCCGGTCGGCGGGCATACGATTGGCGTAGGTTACTGGCGCGACTGATTGGAGGATCCTCCGGCTCAGTGATGGATTGCAGCTAACGGGCATTGCTGCCCGCTGCCGCGCGACCTCGAAAATGTGCGAACAGTCGATCAGTGCGATTTGGTCCGGCGGCGTTGGGCCGGGATTGACGAGACTAAGCCATTTCCGGCACCTTCCTTCCTTCGCAGAACCACGTGAACCGATGATTGGCTTCCAATCCATAGCGCGCCTCTCAGTCGATCAAATTCTTGTTGATCGAAAACGGGTCGTACTCGAAGGTTGTCAGTTTCTTTTTCGCCTGCTGCTCCCGCAGGTTGCGAAAAGGATCGTGCACGGACGCCGCTGGCGGACCGGGCTCACCGTTAGCGACAGCCGGCGGCGGTTGCGTGGAGATTACCGTCGGTCGCTGTCGGCGGCGCCGAATCCTGCATATGTAGACGCGGAATTGCGCGTATGACATCTCCAGTCCGTCAAGGCGCGCAGCCTCCCAGACCTCCTTGAGCTTCATTCCTGCGGCCAAGCCGGCCTCGATTTCGGCCCAGGCCCAAATCACTTGCCCAATCTTGGTGGCAGGCAGGGTCGAGGGCAGGGAATGCAGGTGAATCATGTCCGATCTTGATTTCCTGCCGCGCGGCTGTGGAGCAGTGCCTATCGACATTACCTGAGATTGCCCCCTCACTTATATAGGTAATGGCGAGGGCTGGCCGGGACATAAATTTGCATTTGGCCGCAAAGTGCATTCTCTGGCGAGGTGCAACCGTCTGCAAACAGTTTGTGAACGGTCTGCAACTCCATTCGCTTGGCGCGAGGGCGTGCAACAGTTTGTGAACGAAGTGCAACAAATTGTGATAGTGACGACCACCGAAGACGGTTCCCAGGCACCCCAAAACCCGGTAGTGGAACATAAAGGAAGTGTCGAACGGTCGCGTGTTGTCTTCATGGCAAGCGCCGTGCGATCAGCGGCTTTTGCCGTGGGACAAAATCGTTCGCGTGTTCGACAAATGTTCGACGCTCAGAATTCAGTGAGAAATCATCCCAATTCCCGACCCTCCGCGAAGATTTCTTGTCCCGGTGTGCCTCTCCCATTTCCTTACTAATTGAGGGGGGCAAATCATGCGGCGACACGCGGGCGCAGCCCGAACCGCCAGGATCGCGGTCCGGCTCAGCAGCGAAGAGCGATATCAGATCGAGGCAGCGGCGAAGACGAGGGGCTACGCAAATCCCAGTGCTTTCATCCGTGCGGCAATCCGAAACGAGTTGAAGGGGCGAGCGGAGATGACCGGCACCGAGGAGCGGATTGCAGGAGGCTTCGATGGTGTCTCGCGGGACATCTTTCGAGTTGACCGGGGACAGCAGGCTCTCTTCGCCCTGGTCGACGCTTTTGCCAAGGCGGTCCTGACCTGCGTGCCGGAACCGCCGCCCGATGCCAGGCCACAGGCCACCGCCCGCGCCAGAGAGCGTTACGAGCGGCTCATGAAGGCTGCCGGACAGGCGATGTCAGGCGATGCGCGCACCGCCATCGAGGATCTGGTAAACCATGGCACAAACTGACGGGGAGCGTCCAATCCGCCTCCGGCCACCAAAGGCTCGCGTTCCGCGGACCGAAGGAGCCGCGTGGTCGAGCGGCTTCAGGCTTCTCATGCACTACGCTCGCATGAGTCGAAAGACCGGCAACCGCACCGCAAGCGGGAAAGGGAAAGGCACTTGCCCGTACCATCAGCGCTGCGCCGTCCGAGTGACCTATCTGAATAACAAGACGCGAGGGCAATGGCTAGCACATGGGCGCTACTTGGCGCGCGAAAGCGCCACCTTCGAAAACGACGCTAAGGCCGTGGGTTTCAATCGAGAGAACCACGGAATCGACGTTGCCCGGCAACTCGAGGGCTGGCAGGACGCAGGAGACGAGCGAATGTTTAAACTCATTGTCTCGCCGGAGTTCGGTGATCGGGTAGACCTGCCTCGTCTGACGCGCGGTCTGATCGAACGGATGGAGGAGGACCTCGGAACCAAACTCGAATGGGTTGCGGTGGAGCACCACAACACGGAGCACCCGCATGTTCACATCGTCGTCCGTGGCGTAAGAGGTGATGGCCGGTCACTGCGTCTGAGTCGTGACTACGTGCAGCAAGGGATACGGAGCATTGCCCAGGACTTATGCACCCGCCAATTGGGATACCGGACACAGCGCGACGCGGCGGAGGCGGAACGGCGCGAAATCACCGAAGAGCGGCTTACGTCACTGGACCGCAGACTGCTGAGAGACGCGCAGGAAATCGACTCGGACCTCGGAGCGTCACACTTCGTCGTCAATCGGAATCCGATGCAGGCTGGCTCGGCCGAGATGGCGCGCCTTCGTGTGCAACACGACATGGCGCGGCTCGCCGTACTCGGGCGCATGGGTTTGGCGGAATCCACGGGACCCAACAGATGGCGAGTGCGCCGGGATTTCGACCAAATACTGCGGGCCATGCAGAGAACCAACGACCGGCAAAGGACGCTCGCGGCACACGGAGCGCTGCTGTCAGACGCGCGCCTGCCGATGGAAGTGCTCGACTTGAGACACGTCATGTCCGTTGAGGGCCGCGTGCTGGTTCACGCCCAGGAAGAGCAATCCGGGCGCAGCTACCTGATGCTGGAAGGAACGGACGCGAAGGTATATTTCATTAACTACAGCCGGGAGATGGAGGAGGCTCGCAGCCGCGGCGAACTACGAACCAATTCCTTCGTGCGGCTGCGGAAGCTGTCCCTGAATGGAGTTCTGGCCCTCGATGTCAACGATCTGGGCGATGCGGAGAACCTGTTGACCAATCCGCGCCACCTCAGTCAGAAGACTCGCGAACTTCTCAAGCGGGGGATCATGCCGACCGAGGACGGCTGGGGAGGCTGGCTAGGGAAATATCAGGCAGCTCTGCGCAAGACCGCCCGTGAGATCGAGGAGCGGAAGGAACGGAACCTGGCTCGCACACGGCGCAGGCAACGGGACCGCTCGGTCGGACGATGACGGAAACAGAATGCGCGACGTTGTGCTCCTCTGTGCACTGCGGCCGCAGTAAGTTTTGCAATGGTGCTGACGGCCTCCGAGGCTGCAAGTTAGTCCCGTGCCCAGCACCTCACTTGCGAATTGGAACACTATGGGATGGGTCGATGCGCTGACCACCGAGTGAACGATAATGGAGGTTCAACGACAATGGAACCGCTCGCACCCGACACCTATGCGCAGTTTCTTGCCGACCTGAAGCGCCGCATTCAAGCAGCGCAGTTGCGCGCCGCACTCGCTGTAAATCGCGAGATGGTGCTGCTGTACTGGCAGATCGGCCGCGATACTCTCGATCGGCAGGAACGGGAAAGCTGGGGCGCGAAGGTCATCGATCGCCTTGCCGCGGACCTCAAGCGCTCGTTTCCCGATATGAAGGGTTTCTCGCCGCGCAACCTCAAGTATATGAGACGGTTCGCCGAAGTCTGGGCCGAGGAGCAATTTGTGCAGCAGGTTGCTGCACAATTGCCGTGGTTCCACAATTGCGTCCTGCTCGACAAGGTTACCGACCGCGACGAGCAAGTCTGGTACGCGCAGGCCGCCATCCAGCACGGCTGGAGCCGAGCCACTCTGGTCCATCAGATCGAGAGCGGTCTCCATCGACGACAGGGGAAAGCGATCACCAACTTCGAGCGCGCCCTCCTGCCGCCTCAGTCCGATCTTGCGCAAGAAGTCACCAGGGACCCATACAACTTCGATTTTCTGATGCTCGGCGAAGCAGCGCGCGAGCGTGACCTGGAGCGGGGGTTGTTGGGGCATCTACAGAAGTTCTTGCTCGAGATGCGGGTCGGCTTCGCATTCGTCGGCCGCCAGTATTCTCTGACGGTGGGAGGCGAAGAATTTCGTATCGACCTACTCTTCTATCACCTCAAACTGCGGTGCTATGTAGTCATCGAATTGAAGACCGTTCCGTTTCAGCCGGAGTTTGCCGGCAAGATGAATTTCTACCTCTCGGCGGTGAACAATCTGCTGCGCCACGCCGACGACCAACCCAGCATTGGCCTGATCCTCTGCAAAACGAAGAATAGGGTGGTCGCCGAGTACGCGCTCGAAGACTATTCCAAGCCGATTGGAATATCCGAATACCGGCTAGCCGAAAGTCTTCCCGAGCAGATCCAAGGCAGCTTGCCTACTATCGAGGAATTGGAAAGTGAGCTGGGTACGACGGTCGAAGAGCCATCTTGAACCGAGCGGTTCCGACGAAAGTGTTGCCTCTATGTCTGAGACTTTTTATTGGGCCCATTCCGCGAACCGGCCGGCAGCAGACACTGACTCGCGCGAAGGATGGCAACGCCTCTCTGTTCATCTGGAGGGGGTTGCGGCACTCGCCGGAGAGCTGGCCGCGTCCGCGAGGCCAGGAGACGAGCGCTTCGTCGCTCTCGCGGGGCTGAGCGGTCTGCTGCACGACTACGGCAAGTACACCGACTGCTTTCAACGCAGGCTCGCTACCGGCAGCGGGCGCTGTCAACATGCGATCCACGGGGCGGTACTCTCTTACTTCGGCACCGGCGCAAGCGGTGCCATGCCAGTCCTTTCCCATGTCGCTGCGGCAATCGCCGGTCATCATGCCGGCATGCCGGATCTCACTGGAGAGCACAATCCTCTCACGAGCAGGTTGAAGGAGCAGCGATACCGACAGGAAGCGGCCCAGCTACTCGACCGCGCCATGCGCGATTGCAGCGGCCTGCGCCAGGCAGTTGAAACGCTACCCACGATGCGTCTTACTGAGCAGCAACCGGAGGCTGGGCATCTCGATCTCTACACGCGAATGCTGTGCAGTTGTCTGGCGGACGCCGACCGGCTGGATTCGGCCGGACGCGCGCCCGAGCAGGCGCCTTTGCGCGCCGAACAGCGTCTCTCCTTGCTGCTCGCTCATTTGGAGAAGCTGGCGAGGCGTGCGAGCTATGGCCCACTCAAGAACATGCGCGCCCGCGTATTGGAAGACTGTTTGGCAGCCGCCTCTTCCCCATCACGGCTGTTTTCTCTGTCGGTACCCACCGGCGGTGGCAAGACTCTGGCGGCGATGGCCTTCGCGCTCCAGCGCGCGGCGCTGCCGCCGGCACGGTTTCGCCGCGTCATCGTGGTGATTCCGTTTCTCTCGATCATCGAGCAAAACGCCGCGGTCTACGCGAGCGTGCTGGGCCGCGACGCCATTCTGGAGCACCACTCCGGCAGCCTTGTGAAGCTGCGGAGTCAGACGGATGAACAGTTCGTGCCGACCGAAACTCCCTACGAGGAAGACGAGTTCCAACTCAGTGGGCTGCGCAATGCGACCGAGAATTGGGACGCATCGCTAATCGTCACCACGTCGGTGCGTTTCTTCGAGAGTCTCTTCTCAAACCACCCAGGAGATTTGCGCCGGGTACACAACATTGCGCGCTCCATCGTGATTCTGGATGAGGTGCAGACGCTGCCGCGCCGCCTGCTCGGTCCGCTGCTGGGCATGATTCGCGAGCTATCCGAGGATTGGGGCGTGGACTTTGTCTTCTCGACGGCCACGCAACCCGCCTTCGAGCGGCGACAATCAGCCAAGCGGGACCTGCGTTGGGAGCCGGGAACGCTCACCGAGATTGTTCGTGACCCCGCCCCCTTGCGCGCTGCGCTGAAGCGGGCCGAGATTCATTGGGAGATCGAACACGCAGTCACTTGGTCGCAAGTGGCCGAACGCACGCTGAGCCAGGCGCAGTGTCTCGCGATCGTCAACCTTCGCAACCACGCGAGCGAACTGTACCGCGAAGTGCTCCGGACAGCGCGCGAGCGCGGGATCGATGCGGAGGCGGTCTTCCACTTATCCACGCGCATGTGCGCGGCGCACCGGTTGCGGAAGCTCGATCAAATTCGCCAGCGGCTGCGCGACGGCAAGCCCTGCTATGTCGTGTCCACGCAGTTAGTGGAAGCCGGCGTGGACGTGGATTTCCCCCTCGTGCTGCGCGCGCTGGCTCCGCTCGATTCGATTGTCCAAGCCGCCGGCCGCGCCGACCGCGAAGGGCGACTTACCGCTCAGTTGGGCCGGCCCGGCGGCGAGGTGGTGGTCTTCTTGCCCGAGGACAACAGGATGCCGCCGCATGAGTACGCCGAAGCGGCGGCCTTTACCAAGGCGATGGCGAACGAAGCGATCGAGAGCGGCACAAGCATCCAGGTCGATTCCGCCAAAGCGATGACTGACTACTTCGAGCGTTACTACGGCGAGAGCGGTGTGGACCTCGGCAAGAAACTCGTTGACCTGCGGCAGGAACAGTGCTTTGCTACACTGGCTCGGGAGTTCGAAATGATTTCCAGCCGCGCCCGCGACGTCTTCGTGCCGGATGACGACGAGGCGCGCAAGGCGATCGAGGAGCTCTACGCCAACAAGCTGTTGACCCGGGAGTTGCGCCACCGGCTACAGCGCCACACGGTGGGATTGAATCCATCCGAATTCCAGAAGGCAAGCCACGTTCTCTGTGAGCTGACGCCTGATAGCGAAGTCTGGATCGCCGTGGAGCAAGGGTACAACGATGAGTTGGGATTGGTGTTCGAGTCGGGGCCGGAAAGCCTGATTGTGTCCTCGCCGAAGTGATTGGAGAAGAGGGGGAGGGAAACAGCCTCCCCCTACCATCTCTCAACGGACTGAAGAATGTTTCAATCCACGCGCCCCGCGGGGCGCGAATGACCGCGGCAACTTAGTTTTCGCTTGACAGGCGTTCTAACTAGGATTATAACAGATACATGATTACGTCATTCTACAGTCATTTGAAGACTCCGTCGACAGCTTTCACAGCGATGTGCTGACCACTGCGAAGGCCTTAACCCGGTATGCGGACCGTTTGAGCGATCTGCCGCCAGCCGACACCTACCGAACGGAAAGATGCTCCAAGTGGGAAGCCAGAGAGCATCCTCCGCCCAAATATCATTTACAGCCTACTCCCTTTCACAGGCAACCGAAAGGAGTGGTCCAACCGGACAAGTCGGGAGGTTCTGTCCATGTCCATGCCTAGCGTTCAGGTCCGGGTCTCGGGCGAGTACGCCTGTTTCACCCGGCCCGAGACCAAAGTCGAGCGATTCTCTTACCCAGTCATGACGCCGTCGGCCGCGCGGAATGTGCTGGATGCCATTTGTTGGCGGCCGCAAATGCGCTGGGTCGTCACGCGCATTACGGTGCTCAAGCCGATCCGATTTCTCAGCGTGTTGCGCAACGAGGTGCAGAGCAAGCTCTCGCCGGCCGCTGTGAAGAAGTGGATGCGCGATCCAAGCGAGTTCGCGCCGCTCATCGCCGGCGCGGGTCAGGGCACCGACGGGACGCCGCGCAACACGACACTGCTGCGCGACGTGGCGTACTGGGTTGACGCCTACCCGCTGGTCTTCGATACCTCGGGCGACAACTCGCCCACTAAGTACGTCGAGATGATGAAGCGCCGCATCGAGAAGGGCCAATGCTTCACGCGGCCGTATCTCGGCTGCCGCGAGTTCGCCGCCGAATTCGGCGAACCGCGTGCGGACGAAGGGCCTATCGCGGACTCTATCGAGATTGGCCGCATGCTCTACGATATTGCCTTTCTGCCAGCGGGAAACCGCGCGGCGTTCTTCGAAGCGCGCCTCGAAAACGGCGTACTGGATACGCGGCCCGATATCGTACTCGGCGCGGAAGCCTGCCGCCAGGAGGTGCTCGCATGCTCGTACAGGCGCTAGCCGAATACGCCGACCATTATCTGAAGGATCAGTTGAACGACGCGGCGTGGGAGCAGAAACCCGTGCCGTGGGCGCTCGAAATCTCCCGGCTCGGTTCCTTCCTGTCGGCGGTTCCACGTATGACCTCCGTGACGCGCGGCAAGAAGCAGGTGCAAGTCCCCATGCCGATGAGCGTGCCGCGCTCGCCGGTGAATCGCAACAGCGGCGAACATCCGCTGCTGAGCGCCGACGATATCGCCTATGTGCTCGGTCCCGGCCCCTGGACGCCGGACAGAACCGCCGACAAGGAGAAAGCCGAGAAGCACCACCAGGCGTTCGTTGCCCTGCTTCGTCATGCGGCGGCCGTAACCGGCGATGAGGCGCTCGCATCGTGCGTCCTTTTCTATGACCGGCCGGAAGAGCTGGAAAAGGCTCGCGCGTCGCTTCACGAGGCCAAGGCGGGCGCGCTTGTCGCTCTCTCGTGCGAGAGACCGTTGGTGGAGTTCGATGCCGTGCAATCCTTCTGGCGCCAACACTACCGGGACGCCTTTGCCACCCGCATGGAAGGGCACCTCGGCGAGTGCCTCATCTCTGGGAAGACGGGCGCCATCGCTCCTACACACGAAAGTATCAAAGGCGTCTCCAGCCTCGGCGGGCGCGCAGAGGCCGCGCTGATGTCCTTTGATAAAGAGGCCTTCCAGTCATACGGCTGGAAAAAGAACGAAAACAGCCCCGTCTCGCCCGACCGGGCCATGGCCTACGTGCTCGCGCTGAACGACCTATTGCGCCCCGATGATGCGCGCGTCGGGAAAGGCCGGCGCAGGGACATCGCCGGCGTAGGATTCCTTACCTGGCTGCGCGACCCGTCCGACTTCTATGCCCTGGACATCCTGGAAAAGGCCGACCCCAAAGAAGTCGCGGCCCTGCTGAGGTTCGATCCGCGCGCCGATCCGAATCCGAACCAGTTTTATCTGCTGGGCGTCTCGGGCAACGGCGCCCGTTTGCGCGTCCGTTACTGGGTGACCGAGGCGCTGCCCAAGGTCAAGGAGAACCTAAAGAACTGGCACCAGCAATTGCGCGTGAATTACCCCTGGGACGATGCGCAGCCGGTTCGTCTTTGGCAATTGCTCTATGCCATCGACCGGGACGGTAAGCCGCCGGCGCATGACACGCTTGCTCTGCTGCGCCGCGGTATCGAAGGCGCGGCGCAGCCCTTGGGCTACGCGATGCTATCCGCCGCGCTCAACCGGCTGCGGCATCCGGAGAATTCGCTTGGCGCGAAGGAGCAGCAGGGCGACCCACTCTCGCTGCCACGGCTGCGCATCCCAATGGGTCTGATCCGTATGTGTGTGAACGACATTGCACGTTCGAAAGGAGAACCAGAAATGAGTGAAGGACTGGACCCGAGTTGCGTCCTGCCCGCCTATGTCTGCGGACGGCTCATGGCGGAGTTCGAGAATCTGCAGCGAGCCTCCAGCGAAAGCGAAGTGAACTCTTCGGTGCTCGATCGGTACTTCGCGCTGGCTTCGACCTACCCGGCCGTCGCCTTTCCGAAAATCGAAACCCTCGCGCAGAAGCATCTACGCAAACTCCGGCGCGACAAAGCCAAGGCCGCATATGCCATCGATGCGCGGCTCCAGGAACTGCACGGTCTCTTGCAGCCATCCGCCGCCGGCGCCTATCCGGCTAAGTTGGGCCTTCCCGGGCAGGGGCTCTTCGCCCTTGGTTACTATCACCAGAAGGCGTGGTCCATCGCGCAGGCCAGGGATCGCAAGCAAGCTAATGAAGCCGCCGGCAACGGCGCAGGAAAAGAGGAATAATACCATGAGCATCGTTGAAAACCGTTACGATTTCGCACTACTCTTCGATTGCCAGGATGGCAACCCGAACGGCGACCCGGACTCCGACAACAGTCCGCGGTTCGATCCGGAGAGCTTTCAGGGTCTCGTCTCCGACGTGTGTCTGAAGCGCAAGATCCGGGATTATGTTCTCTATGCCAAACCCGGCGGCGACGTCCCTGGATACAAGATCTTCGTGCTCAGTGGCAACACTCTCGAAAGCAACCAGCGGCAGCCATTTGAAAAGCTTGCCGGCGACGACAAGATCGAAGCCAAGGGCAAAGACACCAAGCCCGGCGATATCGAGAAAGCCCGCCAGTGGATGTGCAAGAACTTCTTCGATATCCGGGCCTTCGGCGCCGTCATGAGCACCACCGAATTCAACTGCGGCCAAGTGCGCGGCCCCGTGCAACTCACCTTCGCCCGTTCCATCGACCGCGTGCTCACCACCGAACACACCATCTCGCGCCAGGCCTTCACCGGCGAAAAGGACATCAAGTCCGGCACCGGAACGCTGGGCCGCAAACACACTGTCTCCTACGGCCTCTACATCGCGCACGGCTTCATCAACCCGGTGTTCGCCGAAAGGACGGGTTTCGACGACGCCGACTTGCAACTGCTCTGGAAGGCGCTCGCAAATCTTTTCGAGTTGGACCGTTCGGCGGCGCGCGGCACCATGTGTACGCGGGGCCTTTATATCTTCAAGCACGATTCGAAGCTCGGCAACGCGCAGGCGCAACGCCTCTTCGAATCCATCCACGTGGAGAAGAAAGCCGGCGTCGAAAGCCCGCGCTCCTTCGCCGATTATACGGTGACTCTGCCCGAGGCCGCGTCCTTGCCGCAGGGAGTTACCCTGATCGACGGCCTGGCCTAACAGGCGGCGCGCCATGTATGCAGAAGAGGATCTCCTTCCGCTCTCCGGTCTCCAGCACCTGACGTTCTGCGAACGCCGCTGGGCGCTCATCCATCTGGAGCGGCAGTGGGAGGAGAACCTCTTCACCGCCGAAGGCGAAGTGCTGCACGAGAAGGCGCACTCAGCCGACATCGAGTCCCGCCCCGAGGTGCTGGTACGCCGCACGCTGGCGCTGCATTCGTTCCGGCTTGGTCTCTCCGGCCAGGCGGATGTGGTCGAGTTCCTGCCCTGCGCACCGCAGCAATCTGGAATCGTCATGCCGCGCCGCAAGGGCCTCTGGCGGCCATACCCGATCGAATACAAGAGAAGCCGCGGCCGGCTCGGCCCGGCCTACAAGATCCAACTCTGCGCGCAGGCGCTTTGTCTGGAAGAGATGCTCGGTACACCGGTGGAGCGCGGCGCCATCTTCGACGGCCGCGCCCGGCGCAGGGTCGAAGTGATGTTCGATGCCGCTCTGCGCGGCCAGGTCGAACAGGCGGCCGAGCGCATGCACGCGATCCAGGAATCGCGGAAGACGCCGCCGCCGGTTTACGAGAAGAAATGTGAGGGGTGCTCGATGAAGCCCGTCTGTCTGCCCACGGTCGCCGGCCCGGCTAGCGCCGCGCGCTATCTGCGCCGCGCCGTCGCCGCCAATCTTCGGCAGAGCGCCGCCGATGCAACCGACGGCGCGGAGGAACCGAAGCCATGAGAAAATTGCTCAACACGCTTTATGTGACGCTGCCCGAAGCGTACCTGAGCAAGGAAGGCGAGACCGTCCTGGTGCGGCAGGAGCACGAAACACGTTTGCGCGTGCCTATCCTCGCACTGGAAGGCATCGTGTGCGTTGGTCAGGTCTCGATGAGTCCGGCGCTGATGGGTTTCTGCGCCGAGCGGAATGTCGGCGTCAGCTTCCTCAGCGAACACGGCCGCTTTCTGGCGCGCATACAGGGGCCGATCCACGGCAATGTCCTGCTGCGCCGGGAGCAGTATCGCCGGGCCGACGCGGAGGCGGACTCGGTGCCCATCGCCCGCGCTGTGTTGCTGGCGAAGATCGCCAACGGCCGCACCGCGTTGTTACGGGCCGCGCGCGAGCACCCGTCGGAAACGCTCGACCGGGCATCCGCTCTAATGGGCGAGTCGTTGCGGACGCTCGAATCCACCGGGACGCTGGATGGCTTGCGCGGTGTCGAAGGCGATGCCGCTCACGGGTACTTCTCGGTTTTTGACGAGCTCATTCTGCAACAGAAGGAGGCGTTCTTCTTCCACGAACGCAGCCGCCGGCCGCCGCTCGACAACGTCAATTCGCTGCTCTCATTCCTGTATGTGCTGCTGGCGCACGACGTTGTCTCCGCGCTGGAGACGGTTGGGCTGGACCCGGCTGTCGGTTTTCTGCATCGCGACCGCCCAGGCCGCGCCAGCCTGGCGTTGGATCTAATGGAGGAACTGCGCCCTGTGCTGGCCGACCGCCTGGCGCTGACGCTGATTAACCGCCGCCAAGTGGCCGCGGCCGGCTTCACCCGCTCCGATTCGGGCGCGGTCATCATGAACGATGCGACGCGCAAGGAAGTCCTCGTCGGCTGGCAGACGCGGAAGCAGGAGGAGATCCTCCATCCATTTCTCAATGAGCGGATGCCGCTCGGGCTGGTGCCGTATGCACAGGCGCTGCTGCTGGCGCGCCACCTGCGCGGCGACCTGGACGCGTACCCATCTTTCTTCTGGAGGTGACCGCGCATGATGGTGCTGATCACCTATGACGTCCAGACCCAATCGGACGACGGCAAGCGCCGTCTCCGCCGCGTCGCCAAAGTGTGTCAGAATCACGGTCAGCGGGTTCAGTATTCCGTGTTCGAATGCCTGCTGGATGCCGCGCAATGGGTCAAGCTGCGCGCGGAACTGCTGGGCATCATCGATCCCGCGCGCGACAGCTTGCGCTTCTACTTCCTGGGCGCCAACTGGCAGCGGCGCGTCGAGCACGCCGGCGCCAAGCCCGGCTACAACCCGGAAGGTCCTCTTATTCTGTGACGCGAACCGCAAGCACACAGTCCAATCCCGGCCGGTCCGCGTTCGCGCGATGCCGCTCATTGCAGGTGCGTTTATCGCGCGGACCCAGCTTCGAGACACTCCCAACGCCAGGTATCTCAGTCGGTCCGCGCAAGTGCTAGGCTAAGACTCAGCGGTTCAAACACTTGTGCTTGGACCGTCGCGCCCCGCGCGGGGCGCGTGGATTGAAACAGCGTCACTTGCGGCTGCCCGTCGCTGTTCGGAGGTCGCGCCCCGCGCGGGGCGCGTGGATTGAAACGCCGTTAGCGTCACGCCCTGGTTCAGCACCGCATCGTCGCGCCCCGCGCGGGGCGCGTGGATTGAAACACCGTGACGTTAGTTGGCAGAGCGCCCGGCGCAAACGTCGCGCCCCGCGCGGGGCGCGTGGATTGAAACCATGTTTTGCGTGTTTACCGCGAACGTGCATTTGGTCGCGCCCCGCGCGGGGCGCGTGGATTGAAACACTAGGAGGGCTCTAAATGGGTGAAAAAATTATCGTCGCGCCCCGCGCGGGGCGCGTGGATTGAAACCTGCCGGCGCCCCGGTTACCTTGACCGCGAGCTCGTCGCGCCCCGCGCGGGGCGCGTGGATTGAAACATT
>JBAVEN010000083.1:0-65451 GCA_049587755.1 Bryobacteraceae bacterium
CGATTCATGGCGGAAATCCTCTCGGTTGAGATCGGTTCTGGACAAACCCAGATCTGAACCTAGCAGGATTTCCGTCAAGTCTTACGAAATTGTCTTGGACAGATGTGGTCGGGGACCTGCCCCACTCGCCAAACGGCCGGCGCTACTCTTCTTTCTCCACCAGTTCCCACATTCCGCGGCCGCAAAAGTTGGGGCATTCGGGAAGGGTCTCGCCGGCGGTGAAACGCGCGGGCGTTTTACAGACGCTGCACCAATAGATGCCGGTGACAGGCGCCGCGGTACCTGGTTTATGATTCATGGGATTTGGTTCCTTTTCGCGTTGCAGGTGGTAACACCCAATCGACCATCTGCTCCATGCGGTCGACTTTCACATCCGGCGGCGTACTATCGAGCGTCTCGGGCTGGAAGCCATAGGCCACGCCGCAGCAGGCCACGCGGGCGTTGCGCGCGGTTTCCACATCCACCGCGCTATCGCCGATCATGAGCGTGCGCTCGCGGCCGACTTCGGCCTGCTCCATCAACACTTCGATGCCGATGGGGTTTGGCTTCTTGAACTCAAAACTGTTGCCGCCGTAAATCCGGAAGAAATGATGTGCCACCCCCAGGCCTTCCACGATGGCGCGGCTCATGCGCACCGGTTTGTTGGTGAGCACCGCCATGAGTTTTCGAGCGACGGCGAGCCGGTCGAGCGACTCGCGCACACCGGGGTACAAGGTGGTGAAATCGAGCACGTGCTCGCGATAGTATTCGAGAAAGTATTCGAGCGCTTCCTGGACTTCGGCCTCCGTAGCCTGGTCGCCCAGGGCGCGGCGGATTAGGACAGGGGCGCCGTTGCCGACGTAGGAATAGACCCGCTCATTCGCGAGCGCGGCCATCCCCATGTGCCGGCGCGTGGCGTTAACGGCGTTGGCCAGGTCCAGGCGCGAATCGATGAGGGTCCCGTCGAGGTCAAAGATCAACAGGTCAAACACTAGGCCGCGCCGGTCCTCCGCTTGCGGGCGCGCAATTCGCGGCTGGCGGGCTTGCGGCGCGAGCGGCCGTTGTCGAGGCCGTATTCGAGCGCCTTGCGCTGCAGCGTGTTGCGGTGGATACCCAACTGCTTGCTGGCCGCCGACTGGTTGCCGTTGCTGTGCCCGAGGGCCGCTTCGATCATGCTCCGTTCCAGGAGAGCGACAGCGTCCGTGAGAAAAACGCCACCGTTTAACAGTCGAGCCACCAAACCGTCAAATTCGTTTTTCATTTCTTGTCCTTGTTCCCCTCGGGCCTTAACGCTTGCCGTTGGGCCGATGCCCAGGCTTGTTTGACCTGCCCGTATGCCTTGCGAAAGCCTTCCTTAAACTCGTGGGGGGCCATGTCCGCAGCGACATTGGCGGCGCCCACCAGATAAGGAGCGAGTCGTGAATTCTGCACCGAAGCCGGAGGTGTGTCGCCATGCGAAAACGCCATCAGGCCGGAGACCAGCACTACGGCGATCAGGGCCCCGCGCAACGCGCCGAAGCCCGCACCCAGAAGGTGATCGAAGAAAGACAGCCCAGTCACCTTCAGAAACTTGCCCACCACAAAACTCACCAGTGCGCCGGCCAGCAAAACGCCAATGAACACCAGGATGAAGCCGGCGAAGTTCGCCGCCTGGCGCGAGCTCAGGTATGGCGCCAGGAAGCCGCCCGCCCAGCCGTAAAACCACAGCCCCAGCACGAAGCCCAGCACCACGGAGACCAGTCCGATGACTTCCCGCGAGAGGCCCCGGCGGAAAGCGGCGATTACCGACGCAACGAGAATGAGCCCCAGCACCACATCCAGCCAGTTCATAGTTGGTAGCCGGTGAGCGCCTGGTAGGCCTGGCGGTATTTTTCGCTGGTCTTCGCCGCCACATCCTCCGGCAGCGGCGGAGCCGGAGGCTGCTTGTTCCAATGGATGGATTCCAGGTAGTCGCGCACAAATTGCTTGTCGAACGAGAACTGCGGGCCGCCGGCGCGGTACGTGTCGGCCGGCCAGAAACGCGAGGAGTCGGGCGTCAGCACTTCGTCGCCGAGCACCAGCGTGCCCTCGGCGAAGCCGAATTCGAACTTGGTATCGGCGATGATGATGCCGCGCGATTCGGCATAGCCAGCCGCGCGCGTGTAGATGGCGAGCGTCAAATCGCGCAGCCGTTTTGCCAGATCTTCATCGATTAGCGAGGCGGCGCGCGCGAAGGGAATGTTTTCGTCGTGCCCCGACTGTGCCTTGGTGGCGGGCGTGAAAATGGGTTCGGGCAGCTTGTCGCTTTCGCGCAGGCTGGCCGGAAGTGGAATGCCGCACACGGTTCCGTGCTGCCGGTATTCCCTCCAGCCGGAGCCGGAAAGGTAGCCCCGCGCTACGCATTCGATGTCGATCATCTTGGCCCGCTTCACCAGCATGGAGCGGCCCTCCAGTTGATCGCGAAAGGCGCGGAGCGGTGCCGGGTACTCGTCCACGCGCGCCGTCAGAAAATGCGTGGGCGTCAGGTCGCGCAGGAAATCGAACCAGAAAATGGAAAGCTGGGTCAGGACCTTGCCCTTGTCCGGAATGCCGGTGGGAAGGATGTAGTCGAAGGCCGAGAGGCGGTCGGTGGCGACAATCAGAAGCTGCTCGCCGACGCGATAAACATCGCGCACTTTGCCGCGGGCGTGAAGTTCGATACCAGGAAGATCAGTCTGCAGGAGAACCGGGTTCTGTGTGGGGTGCACGGCGCCTTTAGATTATCAATCGGGGGAGTAATCCAAATCATAACCCCTGGCGCGCCGATTGCAAACCCAAATTTCCAAAATTTCCAGCGGGGACCAGCGGCATGACGCGGCGTCAAGGCGCGATCTTCCCCGCGGTGCGCCGCTTATGCCGGCGGGCTTCGGGTGAAGGTTGAAGAACTCCGGGATTGGCGGGCAATTTGCAGGCGCCCGACGGCCAGTCCCGGCCTGAGTTGAACTGTACAATCGAGGAGTGACCGACGCAGCCCTGCTGGAACACATTGCCCGTTTGCCACACGCGCGTGCTAACTTTAAGCAACTTGTGCGGGAGTTGGGGACGAAAGGCGAAGGGCGCACGGAACTGGAAGCCGCGCTTGCCCGCCTGGCCGCCCGCGGCGATCTCATCGAGCTGCGCTCCGGCCACTATACGGCCACCGCGCGCAGCCGCGAATTTGCGGTCGGACGGGTGAACATGCACCGCGACGGTTACGGCTTCCTGATTTGCGACCGTCCCATCGAAGGCATCCAGGGCGACGTGTTCCTACCGCCGGAAACGGCCGAAAAGGCCATGCACGGCGACCGCGTGGTGGTCCGCATCGCGCGGATCGAAGCCAATGGCCGCGCCGATGGCGAGATCGTCAAGGTTTTGCAGCGCGCTCACCTGGCGGTGGTCGGCGAGTTTCGCTTCGGCCGGCACGGGCAGTATGTGGTGCCTCACGACGATCGCATCCGCCAGTGGATCGAGATTCCCGAAGGCATGGAGCTGCCAACCGCCGGCGCCACTATTGATCGCATCGGCGTCACTCCGCGCCAAGTGAGTTCGCCCGAGGAACTGGCCGGCCTGATCGTCAACGTGGAGCTGCTTGAATATGCGGAACGCGGCGAGCATCCGGTGGGGCGCGTGATCGAGATCCTCGGCTCGCCGGACGATTTCGGCGTTGACGTCGAGATCGTCATCCGCCAGCATCACCTGCCACACCATTTTCCGCCAGAAGTGGTGGAGCAGGCGCAAGGCATTCCCGACTCGATCTCCGCAGCCGAACTGGCCACCCGCCGCGACTTCCGAGGGCTCGATATCGTCACCATCGACGGTGAGACGGCGCGCGATTTCGACGACGCGGTGTGGGTAGAACGCCTCGCGAATGGCAACTACGCGCTGCAGGTCCACATTGCCGATGTGAGCTACTACGTGCGTCCCGGCACGCCGATCGACATTGAAGCCCGCCTGCGCGGCACCAGCGTCTACTTCCCCGACCGCGCGGTGCCGATGCTGCCTTTCGAGCTTTCCACCAATATCTGCTCGCTGGTCCCGCACGCGGACCGGCTGGTGCTTTCGGCGCAGCTCGAAATCGACGCCAGCGGAGACACGGTGGCGCAGGAATTCACCGCCGGCGTGATCCGCAGCGCCGAGCGGATGACGTACACCGATGTCCATCTCATCCTCGAAGGCGATTCCGCCAAACGCGAGCGCTACCAGCCGCTGGCGGAGCGCTTCGAGCTGATGCGGGAGTTGGCCCTGCTGATGAATCGCAAGCGGGTGCGCCGCGGCTCGATCGATTTCGACATGCCCGAGCCGCTGATCGAGTTCGACGAATGGGGCGCCATGACCGGTGTCAGCCGCTCCGCGCGCAACATCGCCCACCGCATCATCGAAGAGTTCATGCTAGCCGCCAATGAAGCGGTGGCCGCGCACCTGGCAACAGCGGTCCCGGCGAGCATCTATCGTATCCACGAGAAGCCCGACCCCAAGCGCGTGATGGATTTCGAGGAAGTGGCCGCGCACTTCGGCTATTCGCTCGGCGTGGGAGGGATCCCCGTGCAGCGGTTCGGCGTCACCGACCGGCACCGCGATGGCACCAAGCGGCGGCGCGACATTGAATTGGCCTCGCCCGAACTGAAAATCTCTTCGCGACAATACCAGAAGCTGGTGGCGAAGATCGAAGGCAAGCCCGAGGAACGCATTCTCAGTTACCTGATGCTCCGCTCGCTCAAGCAGGCGCGTTACTCGACCAACAATGTCGGCCACTTCGCACTAGCCGCCGACACTTACACGCACTTCACGTCGCCCATCCGCCGCTACCCCGACCTGGTCGTGCACCGCCTGTTGCGCGCCGCGTTGACCGGCGCCGTGACGCCGCCCGAGCCGGAGCTTTCCGCCATCGCCGGCGAGTGCTCGCAATCCGAACGGCGCGCCGCCGAAGCCGAGCGCGAGCTGGTGGAGTGGAAGAAGGTGCGGTTCATGGCGGACCGCGTGGGCGAGGATTTCGACGCGCTCGTCATCAGCACGGCCAAGTACGGAATCTTCGTCGAGCTGACCGAACTGTTCATCGAAGGCCTGGTGCCGATCGATACGCTTCCCGGCGATGAGTATACCTACCGCGAAAACGTCCGCAAGGTGGTGGGCAAACGCACGCGTCGCGAGTTCTCCATCGGCGACCGAATCCGCGTGGTCCTGGTCCGCATCGAGGCCAACGAGCGCAAGCTGCAATTCTCGGTGTTCGAAGAACCGAAGGCGAGGCGAAGGAAGGGGCGGTAGGGAATGCGTCCCCGCTCTCAAGGGCGCTCGCGCAGCAGTGTCTGAATCTCTCCTGAGAGCTCAGCCTGGAGCTTTTCCGAACCATCGTAGCCGGTGTGGACAAGGCGCACCCTTCCGGATTTGTCGATGATGATCAGCGAAGGGAAGCCTTCCAGACCGAGGGCTGCGAGGCACTTCCCGCTACCGGTGGCAACCGGCAGGGTGTAACCGGCTTTCTGCATGAAGTCCCGCGCTTGTTCCGGCGTTTCGCCGTTCTGCGGCACGTCAACTGCCCAAAACGCGACCATCGGGTTTCCTTGATACCGCCTGTAGAGCTTATCCAGCTCCGGCAGCTCCCTACGACAGGGAAGACACCAGATCTCCCAGAAAGCGAGGACGACGACGCGCCCCCGAAACTCGGAGGAGCCGACTGCCGTACCATCGAGTCTGTCGATCGAGAACGTGGGAGTGGGCAGGCTCATTCGGCGAGTAGCGATTCGCGTCGCGAGCGCAGGAATCGTGGTCAGCGCCAACACGACGAGCGCGGCCAGGCAGGCAAGAGCCATCATGCCTCCTCTCAGCGCGGAACGACCCGCCAAGAAGTGCCGGACGCGCACACCGCACACCGCGAACAGATTCACGATCAGCAAGAGCAGTGCGAGGACGGCATGGTGCAGAGAGTCCCATCCTAAAATGAGCAGTACGACAGAGGCCCCCGAGCTCACCAGGAGCCCTTTCAGCCAAGCGTTCGCGGGACGGATGTGCCCGCGGGTAAGCCCCGCACATAGATACAGAAGTGCAAGGACAACGACCGCAACGCGCAGGTCCGCGCCCAGATGAAGATAGTTATCGGCAAGGACAAAGACCACAAGGGCTGACACTCCGCTCGCGATATCGGCTGCGCTCGAAGTGAGTGTGTTTCGCATACGCAGAACTCCTGTGATCCATTTACGAAAAACGGGCGCTTATGTTCCCCAATAAGCGGCTGAGCGAGCCGGCAACCTGCAATCCAGGCTCCGGCCCCGGCTCTGCGATTGCCACCGTTCGCGGGCTAGGCGATACTGGTCAGGAAACGCTGGCTCTGATTGGATGCGGATTCTCTTTCTTTCACCCCGCTTGTGCCTGCCGCTGCTGAGCGGGGCAAGAATTCGGGAATATTATCTCGCTCGCGCTTTGGCGGCCCATGCCGAAGTCACCTATGTAAGCTTCATCCAGCCCGGTTTTCCAGAGCCCGACGCCAGCGAACTCGGATTCTTCCAGGAAGTTTTCCTGGTTCCTCTTCTCGGGCGCTACAGTTTGCCGAAAATCGTGCGCGGCCTGGTGGGGCGCCAGCCTTTGAGTGTATTAAACTATACGACCGATGAGATGAAATCCGTGATCACCGCCATCGCGGCGCGCAACCGGTTCGACCTGGTTCATCTGGATAGCTGCCACATGGTCGAGTACGTGCGGCTGATCGAGACGCTGTGGCAAAGCCGGGTGCGCGCGGTCTACGATTGGCACAATATCGAATCCGAGCTGATGCGGCGTTTTGCCGCCAATGTGGGCTCTCTTCCTAAGCGAGTGTATGCGGAGCTCACGGCAAAACGGCTAGTCCGGCTGGAAAAGCGGATCCTCGGCAGCGGCTTTGGCCACGTGGTCTGCAGCCAGCGGGAGAAAGAGAAACTGCTCGAGATTGCGCCCGGCGCGCGCGTCGCGGTTATCGAAAATGGGGTGGATACGGAAAGATTTGCGCCGGCGGCCGAGGCCGTTCCACGAAAGCGCCTGGTCTACGTGGGCGCGATGGATTTCCATGCTAACATCGACGCGGTCTGCTGGTTTACCCGCCACGCGTGGCCCGCGATCCACCACCGTTTTCCGGACTGGCGGCTCACGCTAATCGGTTCCAACCCAGCCCCCTCGGTACTGGAGCTTGGGCGCGAACCGAACGTTGAGGTTACCGGCACGGTACCCGACGTGGTTCCCTATTATCGCGACGCTGTGGCGGCGATTGTGCCTTTGCGCAGGGGCGGCGGTACCCGGTTGAAAATCCTTGAAGCCATGGCGGCCGGCGTACCGGTGATTTCCAGCCGCCAGGGAGCCGAAGGCTTGGCCGTTTCGCCTGGCGACGACATAGAGGTGCTGGATGACGACAGCGGCTGGCTGCCGGCCTTAACGGCAATTGCGACCCAGCCCGGCCTTTGGAACGCACGGTCTCAAGCCGGTCTGGCCCTGGTACGCGAGCAGTACGACTGGCGGTTCCTGGGCGAGCGGCTCTACGCAGAGTATCGTTCCTGGCTGGCCAGCGCGGCGGTATAAATCCCGACGAGGCGCCTGGCGCGGGCTTCGGGAGCGTGCCGGGTCACAATTAGTTCAGAGGCGCGCGCTGCCAGACCACCTGCCAGAGTTTCGTTGGCCAGCAACTCCCGCATCGCCCGGCATAGAGCTTCGGGATTCCGCGGCGGGACCAGGAGCGCGCTCTCACGGTCGGAAACGATCTCCGGGATGCCGCCAACCGCCGTCGCCACCACCGGCACTCGGGCCGCCATGGCTTCCAGCAGCGCGTTGGGCGAACCCTCTGACCGCGACGAAAGCACCGCCAGATCGGCGATCCCGTAATAAGGTTCCGCCGACGCGACCTGTCCGGTTAAAGTGACCAATTCGCCCAGGCCGAGATCTCGAATCGCCGCCTCGATGCTGGGGCGTTCCGGTCCATCGCCGACGATGAGCAGATGAACGCTCGCGGTACCTTCGCGGGCCCGCGGGGCCGCGAGCTGACTGATCGCCCGCAGCAACGCCAGGTGGTCCTTTTCACGAGAGAGCCGGCCCACGATCAAAATCACTTTTCGTGCCGGATCGATTCCCAGCCGCGCGCGGAGTTCCGCCGGCGCCGGCGAGGCGCCTCGCCCCCAGTCTTGGTCTATGGCATTGTGGACAATTTCAATGCGCGCTGCCGGGACACCGTGGCGAATCAGCTCCTGGCGAAACGGCTGGCTGACGGTTACCAGCCGCGACGCTGCCCGCAACGACCACCGGTCCAGTCGATTGTACAAGCGCGCCCGCATGTCCGGCCACGTGTAGCCATGATGGAACGCTATCCACGGAGCCAGCCGGTGCAGCCCGGATTTCCGGACCAGAAAATGGGACTTCACCGCGTGGCTTTCCACCACGTCCGGCTGGAGACTTTGGGCGAGGGCCGATAGTCCGGCGATGACCTTCCAGTCAAAACGGCCTGCTTCAGCGATAGGATAGACCGGGACCGACATGTCGCGGGCTGACTGAATAAAGAGATCGGGCCCATGCGGGCGCTGGAAAACGGCGATGGACAGTTCCACGGCTGGCGCAGCGCCGCCAGAATTGGCCACGCGGGCAAGCTGCAGCAGGTTCTTGGCCGGTCCGGTGATGCTGTTGGCCTCCATGATGGCCAGCAATTTGATGGATTTCATCGCCACGCCGAGTTTACCAAAGGGACGCCCCCCGGGGCTTTATGCGGGCGGTCCCGACCAATCCGCACCGATACGGGCCTGGCAACTGCTGCCCTGGTACCTTTCCTTGCATCCGAGTACCATGTACTACTGAAGCGTATTAGAGCAGCGCATGGCTTGACACGCGTCTGAAGCTCGCGTCAGACTTTGAATTGCGATCTCTAGCCGAACGAATTGCCATAGGAGCGTAAGCAGGTGTTGACCGTGAAATTGCCGCGCTTGGCAGGGGCTTTGTTTTTGACGGCTCCGGCCTTTGCCCAATATGCCGGCCCCGCGATTCTTTCGCGCGGTGAGGCTCCGTCGGCCATGAATGTGGCGCAGGTCGATTTCATTCCCTTCCTGTCGCTGCTCGGTATTTACGATACCGGGTTGGCCGGCGTATCCACGAATTCCCAAGGCCAACTGACGAATGTAGCTTCTAAAGGTCTGGAGTTGGACCTTGGGATTAGCGGCGTCCACAGTTGGAGGCAAACCAAGATTTCGTTGAATTATGCGGGCGCGGCCCGCGAGTACACGCCCGCCACCTATTACTCGGGAATCGACCAGTCGTTAATGCTCGGTATCACGCAACAATTCTCAAGACACGTCATATTACAACTGAACGAATCCGCCGGCGTATTCACTGAACCTTATGGTTTGCCGGGCCTTTCCACGACCGTGTCGTTCGATCCCTCGACAACTTACACTCCCACCACGGATTTTTTCAATAACCGGACGGTCTTTACCGGCACGCAAGCTCTGCTGACTTATCAGAGAACCGCCCGGCTCTCCTTTTCTTTCGGCGGCGACGGGGCTCTGACCCGGTACCGGTCGAATGCCTTGTACGGCGTCACCGCCGTGGACGCAAACGGGGACATGCAATACCGCATTACCCGGCACTCGACAGTTGGCGCCAATTATACGTATACGCACTTCAGCTTTGCAGGGCTTTTCAGCAATACAGACCTGCACCGATTTAGCGGTACTTATGCCGTGCAATTCTCCCGAACCTGGGAGTTCACCGGCTTTGGAGGCATGACCCGAGCGGAAACCAGGTTCCCGCAGGTGGTTGCGGTGAGCCCTGTCATTCAAGCGCTGCTGGGAATCACGCAAGGATATGTCGTCTCCTACAGTTTGGACTGGCTTCCGACTTATATGGGACGCTTGTCGAAAACATTTACGCGCGGCGTTGCGTCTATCTCCGGCGGCCACACCATGACCCCGGGCAACGGTCTCTTTTTGACCTCCAAAGCATATAATGCCTTGGCGGGTTATACCTATACGGGAATTCGCCGGTGGAGCTTCAGTCTTTCGGCCGGCTACAACAGGTCGGAGTCTATCGGCAACATCATGGGCGAGTATGCGGGTACCACCGCCGGCCTGCAGACCAGCCGGCAGATCAGCCACGTGGTGCACATGGTGGCCGGCATCACCGCGAACAAATATCAAAGCAGCAGCTTCACCGGCTACAACCGGGTGTTCTGGGACGCTCGGGCCGGGCTCTCCTTCTCTCCGAGGGATGTACCGCTGCGATTCTGGTAGGGCTGCCGGTGGTCGAAGACGGCCGGCCTCTATGCCGTCGCGCGATTCGCCATCACTGCGCCGCATGGTAGGAATATAATGTGGTGGCCCTCCCCGAATGATCCGGCTATTTCGCGTATTTGTCCCCACCAGCACGTTCGGGCTGTTCCTGTTTGAAGCTCTGCTGGTTCTCGCGGCGTTCATCTTTTCCGCCTACCTGCTGCTTGACGTGGATCCCACGGATTATTTATCGAACCTTGCGGGGCAGGCAAGTATTGCGCTCGTCTGGCTCAGCGTCCTAACCGGGATCCATTTCCAGAGCCTGTACTCGCAGATCCGCGTCCGCTCTCGCCTGCTGCTGTTGCAACAGCTCTTGATGGTCGCGGGTGTAGCATTTCTGGTCCAGGCACTGATCAGCGCCATCACTCCGGATCTGCAAATCCCGCTTCGCGTCATGCTGCTGGGCAGTCTGCTCTCGATCGCCGGGATTATGGCTGGGCGCCTGCTGTTCAGCGCGTATGTGCTTCCGCGCGTTGCCGGCGAGCGGCTGCTGCTGATCGGGAACAGTCCTTTGCTGCAGGACATCGCCAGCCATCTGGAACGTAGGCCGCAATCTGGGGTTCAAGTGGTCGGGCATATCGGCGGGTCCGATGCGGAAGAGATCGGCATCTCCGAGGCGGGCGGCGAAGGCCAAGCCGGCAGCCTGGACGCCTCCATTCAGGCGCTCCAACCGAACCGGGTTGTGGTGGGATTCGAGGGCGGCCTGAGCTCGCATCTGGCTCAGGAACTGCTGGAATCGCGGTTCTCAGGCCACGCCATCGAAGACGCCGCGGGGACCTACGAGAAGATCTGCAACCGGGAGAGCCTGAATGGATTGAACGCGGCGCGCTTGCTTTATTCGAAAGAATTCGAGCCCGGCAAGCGTGCGCTGTTTTTCCAGGCAATCGGCAACTGGCTGATTGCCGCCGGGGTGCTCATCCTTCTGTCGCCGTTGCTGCTGCTGATCGCCGCACTGGTGCGGCTGTCTACCCGCGGAGGAGTGCTCGATCGCCAGGTGCGCGAAGGCTGCAACGGGCCCTTCGCCCTCTACCGTTTCCGGGTTGGCAGCGGGAGCCGCCTCGCGCGGATTCTCTCCCGCACCGGGCTGTATGCCCTGCCGCAGTTTCTTCAGGTGCTACTCGGGCGGATGTCGATTGTCGGACCAAGACCGGAACGGGCTGAGTTCGTGCGTGAGCTGTCGCGGCACATCCCGTTTTACCGACACCGGCTCAACGTGCGGCCCGGCATTACAGGCTGGAGCCAGATTCACATGTGGCACCTGCCTACGCCGCGCGATTCGATGACGGAGTTGGAGTATGATCTGTACTACATCAAGTACTTTTCGTTGACGATGGATATTTTTGTGATCGTGCAAGCTATCAAGAACCTCCTGCTCTGGGGTGGGCAGCCGTAGCGCGCGGAGCCAGCGGCTGGAAATCCAATGAGCCCACAAGCTTGCCCGCGCGCCCGGTTGCTTTGCCGGCGCCTGCCCGCCGTTGTGCTGTCCACGCTGTGGCTGGTTTCGATCGCCGCCTGTGTCTCCGCGCTCGAAGCTCAAAGCGCGGACAACGTGTTGTTGGTGGTGAACCGCAGAAATCGCATCTCGCAGGCGGTCGCGGACTACTACGCGCGGCGCCGCGGGGTTCCGGCCAGCCATTTTTGCTTGATCGAGACGACCTCCGGCGAAACCATCGACTGGGACACGTACACCGCGCAAATCGAAGCGCCGGTTGCGGCCTGCCTGAAGCGCGAGCGCCTGGAAGAACAGGTGCTGTACATCGTGACCACCCTGGGCGTTCCACTGCGGATCGACGGCATGGGCGGATCCATCCAGAAATCCGAACAGTCGTCAGTGGATTCCGAACTCACCCTGCTTTATGGGAAGCTGCACGGAAGTCATTTCGAGCGCGCCGGCCCGGTTCCCAACCCCTTCTTCGCCAGGCGAGACAGCCCGTTTCTGCACCCACAGTTCCCGATCTACCTGGTGACACGGCTGGCGGCCAACGATCTGGCGGACGTGAGAGCCATGATCGACCGCTCGTTATCCGCCCGAAATCGCGGTGTGTTCGTCCTCGATGCGAGTTCATCCGCGAGCGGAGATGGCAACAACTGGCTTCGTGAGGCGGCATTGCTGCTGCCTCGCGGCAGAGTTGTGCTGGACGAGACCCCCAACGTTCTCTACAAACAGCACAACGTGATCGGCTATGCTTCCTGGGGATCGAACGATGGCGGCCGCAAGCAGCGCTGGTTGGGGTTCGAATGGCTGCCGGGAGCGATCGTCACCGAATTCGTATCGACCGACGCGCGGACGATGACGGCGCCGTCCCCAGACTGGAACCTCACCACCTACACCGACCGCGAGCATTGGTTTGCGGGCTCCCCGCAAACGCTCAGCGCCGATTATATCCACGAGGGCGCCACCGGCGCCTCCGGCAACGTGTACGAGCCGTACCTGACCGGGTGCGCGCGTCCCGAGTATATCTTGCCGGCCTATGCCCACGGCCGCAACCTGGCGGAAAGCTATTACCTCGGAATGCCGTTCCTCAGTTGGCAGGGCGTGGTGCTGGGCGATCCGCTATGCTCGCTCGGTAAACCATGATGGCGAGCCGTCGTCGCTGTTCCGCATAGACTCCTCCCAAATCTCTGCTAGCCCCAGATGGAATGCGGATGTAGATTCTTTGCCGATTGCCCGGCGTCACTTTGCGCTACTATCAGGCTTTTTGGAGGCATCCATGGCTGATTGGGCGGCAGGCCGATGAAGGTCACATTCTGGGGCGCGGCCGGCACGGTTACCGGCTCGATGCACGTGGTGGAGTCGGGCGGCCGCCGATATGCGCTCGATTGCGGGCTCTTCCAGGGGCGTCGCAAGGAAGCGGACGAGAAGAACCGCTGCCTGCCGGTTGCGGGATCCTCGATTGACGCCGTGGTCCTTTCGCACGCGCACATCGACCACAGCGGCAAGCTGCCCATGCTGGTGAAGAACGGCTTCACCGGCCCAATCTACGCGACTCCGGCGACCATCGACCTTTGCAACTGGATGTTGCGCGACACGGCTCATATTCAAGAGAAAGACGCGGAGTTCCTGAACAAGCGCCGGGAGCACCGCAAATCGATTGGTCTGGAAGACGGGCACGTGGTGCCGCTCTATACGACCGAGGATGCCGAGCGCACGCTGCCGCTGTTCCAGCCGGTGGCCTACCACCAGCCGCAAATCCTGGGCTCGCACCTCAGCTACATTCCATACGATGCCGGCCACATCCTGGGCTCCTCGAGCGTGCTATTGCACGAAAACGAAAACGGGGCGCACGTGCGGCTGGTGTTTTCGGGCGACGTGGGCCGTCCGAATCTGCCCATCATTCGCGATCCGGAAGCCATGCCGGCGGCCGACTACCTGATCGTCGAAAGCACATACGGCGGCCGTTTGCACAAAGACGTCGGCCACGTGGAAAACAAGCTGGCCGATATCGTCAACCGCACAGCGCGGCGCGGCGGGCGCATCATCGTCCCCGCGTTCTCCGTTGGCCGCACTCAGCAATTGGTGGTGCTGCTGCACCAGCTCACCAACCAGAAGCGCATCCCCGGCGGCATTCCGATCTTTGTCGACAGCCCGTTGGCGATTAACGTTACCCAGGTACACCGGGACCATCCCGAGTGTTTCAATGAAGAGACGCGCCAGTACGTTCTGCATAGCGAGGATCCGTTCGGTTTCTCGCGCCTGCAATACGTGCGCGAGGCGGCCGAATCGAAGAAGCTTAACGACCTGCACGGCCCCTTCGTGGTGATCTCGGCCTCCGGCATGTGCGAGGCGGGGCGCATCCTCCACCACCTGCGCAACAACATCGAGGATCCGCGCAACACCGTCCTCATCACCGGCTTTCAGGCGCAGGACACGCTGGGGCGCAAGCTGATCGAAAAATGGCCGGAGGTCAAAATCTTCGGCGAACCGATGCGGGTGCGCGCCGACATTGCCAGCCTGGACGAATTGAGCGCTCACGCCGACTACAACGAGCTGCTCGACTGGATCCGGCCGCTAGCGCCTTCGCTGCGCAAGATCTTCCTGGTGCACGGCGAGCCGCAGCAGGCGGCGGCCTTCGCCAAGCAGCTTCACTCCCATTACGGGCCGGAGGCGGTCACGCCCGCGCCCGGCCAGAGCTTTGAGCTGGTGTGAAAACGGCGGTCCTGGTGTCGAGTTGCCGGGGCCCTGCCATTCTCATGCCGCGCACCAGGTGCAGGTGTGCGGGTGCCGACTGAGCATGGCCGTGGCGAAATTGTGTTAGGTTAGTGATTTCACGCTCGTTTGGAGGAAAAATGGAAGCCCTTGGCATGATCGAAACGAAGGGGCTGGTCGGCGCTATTGAAGCCGCCGATGCCATGGTCAAGACCGCTAACGTGGTGCTGACCGGCAAGGAATTCGTTGGCGCCGGTCTGGTGATGGTCACGGTGCGCGGCGACGTGGGCGCGGTCAAAGCGGCCACCGACGCGGGCGCCGCTGCGGCCCGCCGCGTCGGCGAACTGGTCAGCGTTCACGTCATTCCCAACCCGCACGAGGAAGTGGAAAAGGCCCTCCCCACCAGCGGCCTGAAAAAGTAGCGGCTCATGCTTGCCGATAAAGATCTCCTGTCCATTCAGGAGGTCCGCTCCAAGGTCGACAAGGCCTATCAGGCTTCGCTGAAATACCGGACTTATACCCAGCAACAGGTGGATGCGATTGTCGAAGCTGCGGCAGCAGCAGCGCGCGCCAATGCCCGCCGGTTGGCTGAAATGGCGGTCGAAGAGACCGGTTACGGCAACGCCAAAGACAAATACATCAAGAACCTGCTGAACTGCGACTGGCTGCCGCGCCGCATGCGGGGCATGAAGACGGTGGGTGTGCTGCGCGAGCTGCCGGAGGAGAAGATTGTCGAGTTCGGCGTTCCGGTGGGGGTGGTAGCGGCGATCTTGCCTACCACTAACCCCACTTCGACGGCTTTCTACAAAATTCTGATTTCTCTCAAGGCGGGCAACGCGGTGGTGGTGAGCCCGCATCCGCGCGCCCACAAGTGCACGTGCGCCGCGGCCGGCATCCTGTACCAGGCGGCGGTGGCGGCGGGCGCGCCCGAGGACATTATTCAATGCATCGACACGGCCACGCTGGAAGGCACAACCGCGTTGATGCGGCATGAGCGAACCGGCGTCATCCTGGCCACCGGCGGAGCGAGCATGGTGAAGGCCGCCTACTCGAGTGGCAAGCCGGCATTCGGCGTAGGGCCGGGCAACGTGCCGGTGTTAGTGGACAGCTCGGCCGACCTGGAAGAGGCCATCCCCAAGATCGTAGCCGGCAAGAGCTTCGACTATGGCACGGTGTGCTCGAGCGAGCAGGCCCTGGTGGCCGAGAGCGCGTTGCGCGACCGCATTCTGGCGCTGTTGAGGACGCACAAGGCATACATCGCGACCGATTCCCAAAAGGAAGCGCTGGGCAAGCTCCTGGTCATGCCCAACTGGAGCATCAACCCGCAGTGCGTGGGCCAGGCGCCGGCGAAACTGGCGCGCATGGCTGGTTTCGAAGTGCCGCCGGATACTTCGATCATTTGCGCGGAAGTGGAAGGGGTGGGCAAACAGCACCCGCTCTCGATGGAGAAGCTGTCGCCGGTGCTGGCGCTGATCTGGGTTGCCGATTTTGCGGCGGCGCTCGATACGTGCCACGCGCTGCTGAAATTCGGCGGACTGGGCCACACGGCGGTGATTTACTCGCGCGACGATGCGCGCACGCGCGAATACGGCTCCCGCATGCCGGCCATGCGGGTGCTGGTGAACACGCCCGCGCCTCAGGGTTCCACCGGCATCACCACCAACGTGTTCCCCGGCATGACCCTCGGTTGCGGCGCCATCGCGGGCAACATCACATCCGACAACGTGGGCCCGCAGCACCTGATCAACACCAAGCGCCTGGCGTACGTAGTCCGCAAGCCCGAGGAGGCCTTCGAGATGCCGCTCGATATCAATCAGGCACCGGCCGGCCCATCCGGCGCCGGCTCCTCCATTGGCATCGATCGCGGCGCCGTGGTGGCCGCCGTGGAGCGCTACCTGGCCTCGCGAGGTGCGGCGTCTGCGGCTCAGGGCGGACCGTCCTGTACCGCGTCGTGCGCTCTGCCGGCACCCGCGATGACTTCCTCGGTTGTGCCGAACGTGGCGGTCGAGGTGGTGGACCGCTTTTTAGCACGCCGCGGAGGCGATTCCGGCCGCGGCTACACCTGACTGACCGCGCCCGCGCCGGAGCACGCGCCACCGCCGGCGCCACCACAGCCCGCTCCCGCTCCGGTGGGTTTTGTGTGCGAAGCCGACGTGCGCGAAGCTATCAAGGAGAATCGCAAAATCTTTATCGGGCCGAAGACGATTGTTACGCCATCCGCCCGCGACCTGGCCAATCCCTCTGATATTCTGGTGTTGGTTCAGGCCTGAGGCGCCAGCAAGTGGACTTAAATCTCGACACCCTCAAGCACGAAATTTCGGACTATCTCGACTCCGCCGGCTTCGCTGTCTTCCACAACCGGGCAGGCGGCCTAGAAGGGCTGCCGCTGGTCCTCTGGGACACCGAGAAACATCCCGACTACCAGGCGTTTCTCGAGGTCGCGCAAAAATGCGGCACCAAGCTGATCCTCTTCGCTTGTGCCGAGTTCGAGGCTTCGGATATCGAGGAGCTGGAAGCCCAGCTCGACGATTGCGAGCTCAGCCGGGAGGAGCGCCACGACTACGAATCTCGCTTGCGCGAGCTGCGCGTCTACATCGGGTTGACCTGCTCGCTGGAGCTGGCTTTCGATCACAACTCGCGCCTCTACGTGTACGAGCTTCAGCCGGACTGGTACGACGAATTTGGCGGCATCGAAGACGAAATCATGGCCCGGACTCCCGAGGACGACGAGCCCGATTCGCTTCCCGGTTATTTTTCGAAGAATTGACGGCCTGGGTCTGCGATGGCATTCCAGTTCAACTGCCGTTCCGGCCGCTGGGTGAGCAGAGAGTTGACGCTGGTGGGACAGACGATCGTTTTTTGCCGTGCGTCAAGGTGTCGTGCTTCAGCGAGGCATGACAGACGACCGAAGGCGGCGGTGCGCCCTACCTGTCGCGTCGCGGCAAGGAAGCGATGCTGAGTCTTGCGGGGGCCCAGGGCGCGTCTGCCCGCTGGCTGTTCCCCTCACCTGAAACCAGGGGTGCTGCGACTCTGTGCACGGAGCTGGGCGTCGGCTCGCTGGCCGCCAAGGTGCTCGCGGCGCGCGGGTACACCGATGTGGCCTCGGCCCGCCGCTTTCTTCACCCTGCGCTCGGCGATCTGCATGACCCGTTCGGGCTGCGCGATATGGCGCCCGCAGTTGAGCGCTTGCGCGCCGCCATCGCAGCCGGCGAGCGGATCCTCATCTACGGCGATTACGACGTGGACGGCACCACTGCGGTGGTGCTGTTGATGACCGCGATCCGCCTGGCCGGCGGTGAGGCCTTCTATCATGTGCCGCACCGCCTGAAAGACGGTTATGGCATGCGCTCGGAAGTAGTCGAGGACGCAGCCGAGCGCGGCGTGAAGCTCATTGTCAGCGTAGATACGGGCATTCGCGCCAGGGAAGTGGTGGCGCGTGCGGCGGAGCTGGGCATCGCGGTGATCGTCACCGATCATCACTTGCCGGAAGCTGAGCTGCCACCGGCGCTGGCCGTGATCAATCCCAATCGCAGGGATTGCCCATATCCAAACAAAGACCTTTGCGGCGCTGGAGTAGCCTTCAAGCTGGCACAGGCTTTGCTGGCCCGGTCCGGCTGGTCCGCGGAAAGACTGGCGCGCACCTCCGAATCGATGCTGAAGCTGGTAGCGATTGCCACGGTGGCGGACGTGGTCCCGCTGACGGGCGAGAACCGAGTGATGGTGAAACACGGGCTCAGCGGCCTGGCGGATGCACGGAACCTTGGTTTGCAGGCGCTGCTGGACGTGGCCGGTTTCAGCCGCGGCGCAGCCCCCAAGGCGCGCCAGGTTGCCTTTCAAATTGCGCCGCGCATCAATGCGGCCGGCCGCATGGATACCGCGCAAAGCGTGATCGAATTGTTTTTGACGGCCGACCCGGCGCGCGCGCGCGAGTTGGCGCAACAGCTTCACGATCAAAACGCCGAGCGCCGGCGGGTGGAGGACGCCATCCGCGACGCCTGCGAGCAGTTGCCGGTGGAGGAATCCGCCGCGGCTCTGGTTTACTATGCGGACGATTGGCACCGCGGCGTGCTTGGCATCGTCGCCAGCAGGCTGGTCGAGCGACTGCATCGGCCGGTGTTCGTGCTCGGCCGCAACGAGGAGGATGGCATGGCGCAAGGCTCCGGCCGCAGCATCCCGGCGTTTCATCTGCTGGAAGCGCTGGAATCGATGCCCGATCTGTTCGCCCATTTTGGCGGCCACAAATATGCCGCCGGGGTGACGCTGAAGGCGGCGCGCGTGGATGAGTTCCGCCAGCGCCTCAACGCATATGCTTCCACCAGGCTGGGCCCCGAGGACTTTGCGGCAAGGGTGGAGATTGACGCGGTCATCGAACTCGGTGAAATCAACGAAGCCGCGATTGAAGATGTTTTCGCCCTGGCGCCGTTCGGCCACGGGAATCAACCGCCGCTATTCGCCGCGCGCGCCGTCCAAGTGGCGGCGGCTCCGGTGGTGATGAAAGAAAAGCACCTGCGCATCGTGGCGCGCCGGAACGGCCGCAGCTTAAAGCTGACGGCATGGAATTTCGCCGCGCGCGCTGCCGAGTTCGCGCCCGGAGCGTGGATTGATGTCGCATTCGAGCTGGAAGAAGATCCCTATTCAGCCGCACGGGGCTATCCCGGCTGGGCGGCGGTCCTGAAGGACGCGCGGCCTGCGGAAGGCTAGAGCGACACGTGGCGCCGAGAAGCATCTCGGCTTTCTTGCGGAGTTTTGTCAAAGGCGGCCTGCCGGGTTGGCGACTATACGTTTCGGTGGATTGCTTCCGGATCGACGGCCTACTCACCCGGAACAGGCGACCAGATAGCGTTTTACCGGCTACTGACCGACTCCAACAGCGGAGCGCTTGGCGAGCGAAGAGTCCGAACATCCCGCATCGGCGGTTGGCCGAAGAAACGGCTGTATTCGCGGTTGAATTGGCTGGCGCTTTCGTATCCGACCTCAAAGGCCGCACTGGCAGCGTCCAGACCATCCATGAGCATGCGTCCCCGCGCTGCCTGCAACCGAATCTGTTTCTGATATTGAAGAGGGCTCATGGCGGTCAGCACCCGAAAATGATGGTGCAGCGTGGATACGCCCATGCCCGCGATTTCCGCGAGATCTTCCACCCGCAGCGGCTTCGCATAGTTCGCCCTGATCCAGCCGATCGCTTTTGCCGTGCGGTGGCTCTGCTCGCCTAGCGTTGCGATCGCTCGAAGGCGTGCTCCCTCCGCGCTGCGAAGGATTCGGTAGATGATCTCGCGTTGAATCAGGCCGCTGAGAAAGGGAATGTCCTGCGGCGTGTCCAGCAGGTCCACCAGCCGGCTGCACGCACTGAGGAATTCCACCGTGGTCTCGCCGGTCGTCATGCCAGGACTGTCAGACGGCGGCTCAGCCACCTGAATCTCCTCCCGGCTGAGAAGCTCTCGGACCACGGGCATTTCGAGTTTGAGCGACAACGCCAGGCAGGGCACCTGTTCACTTGCCTCGATCACCCGGCTGACGACTGGCAAATCGACCGACGTCAGCAGGAATCGCGACGCATCGCAGATGAAAGTGGTTCGGCCGAGGTCCACCCGCTTCCGCCCTTGGGCGACCACGGTCACGCTCGCGTCGTAAGTCATGGAGCACCGAGCGGTAGGAGCGGGCCGGCGCACGAGCGTCAGGCCGGGGATGTCCGTTACCCGTTTCTCTGCCGAGCCCATGAACAAGGCAATCTTGCGAGCCAGCTCCGCCCGCAATCCGCCTGCTGGATCCGGTAACAGTGACGCCGCTCCACTGCGGTTTTTCATGGTAACGGTTTCTCTCTCCTCTGCTCCAGGATAACCCCTGGCTCTGTGCGTTCGTCAACACTGCAAGAGGAATAGGCAAGAAAAAGGAAGGATCACGATACCGCTGCGAGAGCGTTCGACTCTAACCTGGAAAACAGAGGAAAGTTCCGAAGGAGAAAGAAACAATGCAGAAGCGCAAACTTGGAAAGAGCGGCCTGGAAGTCTCGGCTCTCGGGCTCGGATGCATGGGAATGAGCTTTTCTTACGGTCCGCCCAAAGACAAGCGGGAGATGAACTCTCTGATTCGGTCGGCGGTTGAGCGCGGTGTCACATTCTTCGATACCGCCGAAGTCTACGGCCCATACACGAACGAGGAGCTCGTCGGCGAAGCTCTCGCTCCGTTCCGCAAGCAAGTGGTGATCGCCACCAAGTTCGGGTTCGATCTGAGTGGCAGCGACAATCGGCCGGGAGCGGCAGGTCTGAACAGCCGGCCGGAGCACATCAAGCAAGCCGCCGAGGGCTCGCTCAAGCGGCTCAAGGCTGATTCCATCGATCTGTTCTATCAACACCGTGTCGATCCGGACGTGCCCATCGAAGACGTGGCTGGAGCGGTGAAGGACCTGATCCGGGAAGGCAAGGTGAAGCACTTCGGCCTTTCCGAAGCGGGAGTGCAAACCATCCGCCGCGCACACCGAGTCCAGCCGGTCACGGCTCTCCAGAGCGAATACTCGCTGTGGTGGAGACGCCCGGAAGCGGAAGTGATCCCAACGCTGGAGGAACTCGGCATCGGCCTCGTCCCATACAGCCCGCTGGGCAAGGGATTTCTCACCGGCAAGATCGACGCGAACGCGAAGTTCGACAGCTCCGACTTCCGCAGCACGCTGCCTCGCTTCACGCCGGAGGCTCTCAAGGCGAATCAGGCCCTGATTAATCTGCTCGCCAGCATCGGGAAGCGGAAGAAGGCGACACCGGCTCAGATCGCGCTCGCCTGGCTGTTGGCCCGAAGGCCGTGGATTGTTCCGATCCCAGGCACCACGAAGCTCGATCGCCTGGACGAAAACATCGGGGCAGTCTCAGTCGAACTGACGCCCGACGATCTCAGTGACATCGAGAAAGCCGCCTCCGGGATCACGGTGCAAGGCGCCCGGTACCCCGAAAGGCTGGAGCAGATGACCGGTCGCTGAGCGGCCACGCGAAGGAGTACAAGAAATGGACATCAATAGAATTGGCGCCCAGCCTTCCGTGAAGGGACCTTCAGATTGGTTCACCGGCACGGTGCGCATCGATCCGCTGTTTCAGGCGCCCGACCCGGCCCTTGTTCAAGGCGCCAGTGTCACCTTCGAGCCCGGCGCCAGGACCGCATGGCACACCCACCCGCTGGGCCAGACCCTGATTGTGACGGCCGGTTGCGGCCGGGCGCAGCGTTGGGGCGCGCCGGTCGAGGAAATCCGGCCCGGCGACGTGGTCTGGTTCGCGCCTGGAGAGAAGCATTGGCACGGAGCCGCACCAACCACGGCCATGACGCACATCGCCATTCAGGAAAAGCTAGACGGCAAGGTTGTCGACTGGATGGAACAGGTCACCGACGAACAATACCAGGCGTGACCAAGGGCTGAAAAGAAACCAACAGGAGAACAAAGTCCATGTACAAGGCGAAGGCTTATTCCGCTGGCAGTGCGACATCGCCGCTGGCTTCTACGACGGTTGCGCGTCGCGACCCAACCGAACACGACGTACAGGTCGAGATCCTCTTTTGCGGCATCTGCCACTCCGATCTCCACCAGGTGCGTAACGAATGGAGCGACATGATGCCGACTGTGTACCCGATTGTCCCCGGCCATGAGATTGTCGGCCGTGTCACCAAGGCCGGCTCCGCGGTTACCGGGTTCAAGCCCGGCGACCTCGCGGCGGTTGGCTGCATGGTCGATTCCGATCGCACCTGCCCCGCCTGCCAGGCTGGCCTCGAGCAGTTCTGCCCGAACATGACGCTCACCTTCAACTCCCCGGACAAGCACCTCGGAGGCGTCACCTGCGGCGGCTACTCCGATAGCATCGTTGTCGATCAACGCTTCGTTCTGCGCGTCCCCTCCAACCTCGGCCTCGCCGGAACCGCGCCTCTCCTCTGCGCCGGAATCACAACCTACTCGCCCATGCGCCACTGGGGCGTCACCAAAGGCAAGAAAGTCGGCGTGGTGGGTCTCGGCGGGCTAGGCCACATGGCCGCGAAGTTTGCTCATGCGCTGGGAGCCCACGTCGTGGTCTTCACCACCTCAGCCAACAAGAAGGAATCCGCGCTCCGCCTCGGCGCCGATGAAGTCGTGGTCTCCTGGAACGCCGGCGAAATGCAGAAGCACGCCGGCAGCTTCGACTTCATCCTCGACGCCGTTTCCGCCGATCACGACGTCAACGCTTATATCAACCTGCTCGGTCGCGACGGCAACCTTACCCTTGTTGGGGCTCCCGCCAAGCCTCTCGCCGTCGCCGCCGGCGGCCTTTTGTTCGGGCGCCGCAGCCTCTCCGGCTCGCTTATCGGCGGTATTCCGGAGACCCAGGAGATGCTCGACTTTTGCGGCGCGCATAACATCACCGCCGACGTCGAAGTGATCCCGATCCAGAAGGTCAACGAAGCCTACGAGAGAATGCTCAAGTCCGATGTCAAGTACCGCTTCTCCATTGATATGGCTTCTCTCAAATCTGAGTAAGACGAGGAATAAGCACTTTCGCTTTCTTGGCAACTTGAGGCGAACCGTCCATCCCGGAGACTAAGCCACTAACGCCTGCCACAGGTTAGGGCGCATCGCGGCGGGCGGGTTCCCACAACTCGATGGGGTTGCCTTCGGGGTCGTGCAGGCGGGCGAATCGCCCATTGGGATAGACTTGCGGGTCAGGCTCGACTGCGATGCCGGCGGCGCGTAGTTGGGCGATCATGGCGTCGAGGTTGGTTACGCGGAAATTGACCATCCAGGCTTTGCCGGCGTCGCCAAAGTACGTGGTGGTTGCGGGAAACGGGGCAAACGCGGTCGGCCCGGCTTGCTGCTGCCAGGGCCGGTCCTCATAGCTGGCGGGGACCAGGGCTATGCCGAGATGATCGCGATACCATTGGCCCAGTCCCGCAGGATCGCGTGCGCGAAAGAACAAACCTCCGATGCCGTTCACACGTTCCATGTTGTTCCGCGCCTGCCTGCCTGCTGCGGGCTGGGCATACCCAGGGCACGCCCGGCCCCTGCGGCCGGCGGATCCGCTACTTTTGCGCGACCAACACGCGCGAGGGGTAAAAAGTCTGACGGACAAAGTGGTCGTCAATCAACCGGAACTGTGCCAGCTCGATGAGCTCGGGAACCCTGTGCTCCACCTGGCGGCCCCAAAAGGCGGGAGCGAGACGGCCCAGCACTTTATAGACCGAGTTGAAGACGGCGGTGTTCTGGCCGATCAGCACCAGGGTGAGCCTGCAGCCGGGCCGCAGCACGCGATGAAACTCGGCGATGGTGCGGGCGATATCGTCGCCTGAGAGCAGCTCGAGCAGATAACAGCAAAACACCGCATCGAAGGTTTCGTTGCGGAAGGGCATCTGGCGCGCATCCACGGCCTGGCACAGAGTTCTGGCGGCGGGGAAGCGGCGCCGTGCCAGGCGGCCGGTACGGGCCGCCATGTTGGGCGACAAATCGAAGCCGATGGTGGCGCCGGCAGGATTCATCTTTACCAGGCGCCGGAACATTTCGCCGCTGCCGGTGGCAGCCTCCAGCACGTCCATGCCGTCGCGCACCCCGGAGCGAACCAGGGCGCGGCGGTGGGCGCGAGAGTGGAACAGCATGGTGGAAAGCGGATAGACCGCCGCGAGATGATCGTAGACGTGGCGGGTCCGCTGGGCCAGCGTCATCGGCAACCCGCCGGCGGGCCACTGGCTTACCAGTTCTTCTAGTCTGGGCAAACGGTTCTCCTCAAACGATTCATGAAACTGCCGCCAGGTTGGTTTCCAGTTCGGGCACCTCGATCAGTACGCGGGTGCCCTGCCCGGGCTGGCTTTCGATCCACATGCGGTAGTCGTTGCCGAACAGCACCTTCAGGCGTTCGTGCACGTTGCTGACGCCGATGCCCTGGTCGAGGACCGTGGCCAGTTTCTCTTCCGGGATACCCACACCGTCGTCCTCAACCAGCAGTTCGACGCGCGATCCGCCGCGGCGGGTGCGGATCCGGATGGTACCACCTTCCACCTTGCTGCTGAGCCCATGCTTGATGGAGTTTTCCACCAGCGGCTGCAGGAGCATGCTGGGAACCAGCATGTCGAGCGTGTCTTCGGCCACGTCTTTCTCGAACCGCAGCTTGTCGCCGAAACGCACCACCTCGATCGCCAGGTAATCTTCGATGAAGCTCAACTCCTCGCGCAGGCTGCTGAAGTTTTCGTGTTTGCGCAGCAGCCGCCGCAGCACCTTGGACAGCCTCACCACCATCACGCGCGCCTGGTTGGGATCGGTGCGGATCAGCGACGAGACGGAGTTGAGGGTGTTGAACAGGAAGTGGGGGTTGATCTGGCTGGTCAGGGCGGCCAGCCGGGCTTCCACAAGCAGGCGCTGCTGCTCCTCGAGTTTCTTCTCGTTGCGGGTGTTGTTCCAGATCTTGAGCGGTATGGTGACGGCGAAAACCGTCGTGAGGTAAAGCGCCACCCAGGTCAGGGAATTGCCCATGCCCGGCGGGAACAGGCGGAAGACGCTCACCCCGGCGTCCCGGCCCAGGTTGGATTGGGCCAGGATCTGGCGCAGAAATTCCGCCACGAGAATGGCGGCAAACAGGAGCAGGTGAAAGGCGGTGCGCTGGTAATTGCGGCCCTCTTTGAAGAAGCGCCAGATGTTGAGATCGAAGTAGGGGGAGAAATGCCAGATTTCTTCCGGGTCCGGTGCCAGGTCGCGCACCAGGCCGCCCAACACGCCGACGCCGGCCAGGAGCGGCAAGGTGAGCAGCTCGCGGCCGGGAAAAAGGGCAGGCAGCGAGATGAGCACTCCCGAAACCAGGCCGGTGACGTAACCGCCCAGAATGCCCGCCAGGAGGCTGCCCTCCAGACCCAGGTCGGCGCCATTGTAAGTATGGTGACCCGCGACGCGCGTGGCGACGCTGGCGCCGAAGACGACGCTCAGCCATATCGCCAATTCCAGCCTTTTGCCGAGCGTGCGATTTTCCCGCATCAACATGGCTTTGAAGCGGTTGGAGCGCGCCAGAATACTCGCGATGGCGGCCATGGCGGCCAGCTTGACCAACAGCGAAACCAGGTAGCCTTGCAGCATTAGGTGCCGGAAGCCATTATAATAGAAGGAGTAAGGGTTCCCCTAACGCATCATGAATAGTAACTCCGCGGCGCCGCTCGAAAAAGTGGCCGAGGCGGACTTTCCCAGCGAATTCGGCGCGTTCCGCATCTACGGTTTTCGGGGAGGCCATCGAGGCCCGAACGATGAAGGGCTCGAAGAAGCCGTGGCCTTGAAAATGGGCGATCTGAACGGCGAGGCGCCGCTGGTTCGCATTCATTCCCAATGCCTGACCGGCGACGTTTTCCATAGCTTGCGGTGCGATTGCCGCGCGCAACTGGAGATCGCGCTCGAAAGCATCGCCCGCGAAGGCCGCGGCCTGCTGATCTACGAGTGCCAGGAAGGACGCGGTATTGGGCTGCTCAACAAACTGCGCGCCTACCAATTGCAGGACCAGGGCGCGGACACGGTGGAGGCCAACGAGCAACTGGGCTTCGATTCCGACCTGCGCAGCTACGCGCTGCCGGGAGCGATTCTGCACTACTTTGGCCTGCGCGAAATCCGCCTGCTCTCCAACAACCCGGAAAAAGTCGAGGCCGTCGAAAGCGCCGGCGTGCGCGTGGTGGAGCGGGTGCCGTGCCTGGCTCACGTGATCGACACGCGCGAGGCGTATCTCCGCACCAAGAAGGAAAAGATGGGGCACCTGCTGGAAGGGTTTTAGGCGGGCGTTCCCACGTCGAGCGCAAGTGGCGGCGCCGGGCAATCACGACGCGGTGCGGTGGGGCCGGCTGTGGCTGGCGGTGCCGCTTGCCGTTTACCTGTTGCTGCCCACGCGCAATTACTACTGGGATGGAGTGGCGTTTGCCATCAACGTCGAGAAGCAACTCCCGCTCCGCGATACCTTGCACCCGAATCATCTGATTTATACCGCGGCCTGGGTGTGCCTATATCACGCGGCGCTGCTGATCGGGCTCAAGACGCGCGTGCTGTTCCTGATGCAGTTCGTCAACAGCCTGCTGGCCGGGGCTGGCGTGGCGCTCCTCTACCGGGCGCTGCGGCGTAGAGCCGTTCGGCCGAACGGCGCGATTGCGGGCGCGCTGGCGTTCGCTTTCGCGGCCACGTGGTGGAGGTTCTCGACCGACGCGGACGCGTACATTCCGTCGTTGTTTTTATTGTTATGCGCGAATGACCTGCTCGAAACCAGGCGCAGCGTGGTTTTGGCGGGGTTGACGCACGCGGCGGCGATGCTGTTTCACGAGCTGGCGTTTCTCTATCTGCCGATAGCCTTGTGGCGGTTGAAAGAACCGAAGAAAGCTGTCTCCTATGGGGCGTGCTCGCTGGGGCCGAGCGCCGTCGCATACGCTTTGGCTTACCGGACGGTGTCCGGACAGTTCAGCGCCGCTGGCCTGGCCGGCTGGGTGATGGCGCATTCGCCGGATGCTTCGTTCTCGTGGCAGCCGGCGCGCGACTTGGGCCTGACGCTCGCGGGCACGCTGCGCCTTTTCTTCGGGGGCAGACTCGACCAGGTGAAGCTGGAACCGGTCACCATCATCGGGGCCGCAGCCCTGGTTGCCTGCGCGCTGGGATTGGCGGTGGGCTGGAGGCGCGGCGGCCCATTTCGGTTTCGCGTTCCGCCAAAAGACCTGTTGCTATGGGTTGCCTTATATGCGGCATTTCTGTTCGTGTGGATGCCGCAGAACACGTTCTACCGTCTGTTCTACGCGGCGCCGCTGGTGCTCGCCGTGTGCTGCGCGGTGGAGCGCCCCAGGGTGGGTCGTTTCTTACCGTGGACGATCTGCGGCGTGCTGTTTCTATGGAACCTGACGTTTGCGATTTACCCGCAGTCGCGCGTGGAGAACAATCCACCGCTGCGTTTTGCGCTGGCGCAACACGCGAACTGGCCGCCGGGCACGCCGATTGCGTTCCACACGTTCCATCCGGACTTGTGGACCATCAGCTACTTCAACCATCAGGCCGCGTGGATCGGACTCGACAAAATGGATCTCGGCCGCTTGGACCGGAGCCTTACGGATGCGCGGCAACGAGGCCAGCCGCTGTGGCTGGAGGCGACGGCGTATGATTTCCTATCCACAGACCCCGACGGCCGGCGCTGGCTGGCATCGCACCCAGCCCCCTCGTTGTTGGACTTCCGCGATCGGAAACACGAATTCCGGTTTTATCGCGTGCCGTAGCCGGCGCGGCCGTTCGGTCCGCGTCGGTGGCTTGCCGGCGATCCAATCAGTGGCTCCCCAGCTTGCGCCGGGCCATCCTCCCCAAAGCAAGCAGCGCCACGCCGGCCAGCACAAAGGTGGAACTCTCCGGTGCGGGCTGCGGGCCGTCATCCAGGAATTCCAGCCCCTCCAACGTTTGCGCCGGGCTGCCGTCGGAAAGGCTGACGTTTTCATAGACGAAGGCGGAGTCGGAAGACTGGCCGACACTGGCGCTCAAGTACGCTTCCGCGTCGTTGAGCACCGCTTGAGTAGTCGGGGTCATGTCGCTGCTGTCGGTGGGTTGCTGCACTTGGCCGGTGGTGAATGAGCCTCCGCCGTCCACCTGGATCTTCCAGATGGCGACTTGCAGCGCCGCGCCCTCCACCGGTGTTGTCGGCGTTATGTTGTCCAACAGCCAGGCGATCTGCTCGAGAGCGGCCGGACTTTGGGGTGGGGGAACCTGGCTCGGTAGATCGACGGAGGTGCCGTAGGCCTCACCCACGTAAATATCGGTGAAGAGGTCGACACACATGGTGTCGCGGTCCACTGTGCCGTTGCTGTTGGTGAGCTGGATATCGAGCACGCCGGCAAAGTAAAGCTCGGTATCCGCGCCCGGGCCGCCACTGTATGCAGGTATGTTGAGCCACAAAGCGTTTTCTTCCCCGAGGCTCGTGTCAATGTTGGCGACAATCGTGTCTGCGGCTGCGATTCCGCACGCCAGAATCGCAGCCGCGAACAGATGAAACGTGCGCCGAGATGGATAGAAAACACCCATCACGAGCCGAGTGTACAGTGCGGTCGAAGTGGGCAAAAGCCCCAAAGGTTCTGAACGTTGTAGCAGAGCTACGGGCCATTCCTCGGGTGCCAAAAGCTGCGCAATTAACTATGTCACACCTCAAGAATCAGGGGGATAGAAGAATTCCCGGCGTAGGGATAACTCACTCCCATACCCCGCCACTACCATTACTGTTGGGATTCGGACATCAGGTGCTTGCGGGAGGCAGCGGACAAATGCCGGTGCGACGGTTTGCCCGGAGCCCGGCTTTAGTGGCTTACCAGCTTGCGGCGAGCCATCCTCCCCAAGGCAAGCAGCGCCACACCAGCCAGGACAAAAGTGGAGCTCTCCGGCGTCGACCCTGGCCCGGTTGGATACTGAGGCCCTTCTAACATCTGCACGGCAACGCCACCCGTTGTAACGTTCTCATAGACGAAGGCGAGGTTGGAAGAGTGACCGACAGCGTCGGTCAGGTAGGATTCCGCATCGCTGAGGATCGTTGCATTGGTCGTCTCATGACGGGTGGTCGACTGCTCGACGGTGCCGCTGCTGAATGGGTTGCTGGCCCCGGCGTAAACGCCGTCCTCTGCAATCTTCCAGATGGCGAGTTGCAACCCTGCGGCCTGATCGTCGGTGAGCGTATTCCCCGACACGGGATCATAGGTATCCAACAGCCAGGCAATCTGCTCGAGAGCGGCGTTCGAAGTGGGCGCCGTAACGGCGGCCTGGCTGGGCGGGACAACGGTGGTGTTGTAGACCGTGTTTTCGTCGATGGCGGTGAACAGTTGGACACACATGGTTGTGCGCTCAAATGTGCCGCTGACACCGGTTTCGGTGAGTTGGATGTCGATGATGCCGCCAAAGTCAACGTCCGTGGGTGTACCATTTTCATCGATCCAGAAAGATGCCCCGGCGCCAAGTCCAGTGACCTCAATCGTGTCCGCGGCGGCGATTCCGGACGCTAGAATCGCCACCGCGAACACACCGATTGCGCGCCGAGAAGGTCTGGGGAACGCTTTCACTAGGCCGAGTGTAACTTGCGGCAAATAGGCGCGAAAGCCCCAACGGTTCTATAAGTTACGGTGCTATGGGTTGTAGAACTCCTGTGGACTAGTCCGTGCCCGAAAGCGGTGCAATTAACCCTGCCGCATGCCAAGAATCATGAGGATAGGGGAATCCCCGAACCGACGTTAATTCACTCTCATACCCACCATTACCGCTACCGCTGCTCAAGCGAATGGAAAAGCCCTCGGCGGGCGGGGGCAAACCGATGCAGACGTCACCTGCTCTTCAACTGCTCGGGCAGCACCGCATAGCCTTCGGGAGGGGGGAACAGGGACACCAGCAGTTCCAGGCGGCGGCGCAAATACCGGCTCGGCATCTGGCGCGGGCCGGTTTCCACATCGATATCGCAGCAGGTGCCGTGCAGGTAGAGGGTGAGAGTGTCTTCAAAAGCCTGCCGTGCGTAATCGCGAAACAGCTTGGTTTCCTTGCGCACATTGGTCTGGCGGCGCACCAGGGCCTGCTTGAGATGCCAGCCTTTTTCGTCGACCTCGCCGTGAACCTCGGCGCTCAACTCTTCGCGCAGCGCGCGGAAGAAGCGCTCCTGCACGTCCTGGCTCCAGCGGTCGGCGGTAAGAGCCGCTAGCGCGTTGTAGAAACGGTAATGATACTCGGCAACATCGCTGTCCTTGATGCCGAGCGCGAGCACCGTGAACTCATCCAGGTCGCGCCGGCAATATGCGAGATAGCGTCCCTCGGCGGGGCGCTCGAAGCGAACCGCGTCGCCCTCCTTGCCGTTGCCGCGCTCGAGATAAGGCGCCAGGATGATGCCCATTCGCGGCAACAGCGCCACTAATGCGGGCGAAATGGCGGCGATCGGGTCAGTCAGGTACTGCTTCACCTCGTCTTCAGCGACAGGTAACGTGGAAAAATAGGAAAACTTGCTGCTTAGGGGAATCATCTCGCCGCGAAAACGCGCGGCTAGATCGTCCACCGTCAACTTCGACCCATTTACTTCGGCTGCCATGGCCCGAATCGATTGTAACAACACGGCGGGGTAAACTTGGAACGGTGGCGCGAAAAATCCTCGTATCGGCGGGCGAAGCCTCGGGCGATCTCTACGCCTCGCTGGTGATCAGCGAGTTGCGCCGGGCCTCGGCCGGCCTGGAGTGCTTCGGCTGCACCGGGCCGCGGCTTCGCGCCGAAGGTGTGCGCACGGTGGTGGATGCGGCCGGCCTGGCGGTGGTCGGCTTGCTCGAAGTGGTGCGCCACCTGCCGCGCGTCTGGCGCGAATACCGAAGGCTGATTGCCGCCGCCCGCGCGGAAAAGCCGGACCTGGCGCTGCTCACCGATTCCCCCGATTTTCATCTCCGCGTGGCGCGCCGCTTGGCGGCCCAGGGAATCCCGGTAGTCTACCTGGTGGCGCCGCAAGCCTGGGCCTGGCGGAAAAGCAGGGTGAAAACGCTGCGCCGGGCCGTCACCCGCCTGCTGTGCATTTTTCCATTTGAGGAGGAGTTTTTCCGTGCGGCCGGGGTCAAAACGGAATACATCGGCCACCCGCTGGCCGGATTAGTGAAACCGTCCCTCAGCCGGGATGAGTTTTTCCGGAAACACGGATTCGATCCCGCCCGTCCATTAGTATCGGTGCTTCCCGGAAGCCGGCGTGGAGAAGCGGCACGGCACCTGCCTGCGCTGATGGAGGCGGTGCGGATCCTCGATCGCGAGCAGGCGATGAGTTTTGTCCTTCCCGCCTCGGCCACCACGGGCACCACGTTTTTCGAAGATCGCGTCGGGGATGCGCCGCTACAGGTGATAGAGGGAGAAAGCTGGGATGCCATGGCGCACTCCACGCTGGCCCTGGCCGCGAGCGGAACAGTGACCGTGGAGGCCGCGCTGCTCGGTGTCCCGATGGTCACGTTTTACAAGGTGACTACTCCCAGTTGGCTGCTGGGGAAGCTGCTGGTGAAAGTGCCGTACTATACGATGGTCAACCTGATTGCGGGCCGGCAGGTGGTGCCGGAGCTGATGCAGCGGCAGATGACCGGCGGCCGCATTGCCGCGGAGGCGTTGCGCCTGCTGCGCGACCCGGAGGAGCGGAAACGCATGCTGGCGGGCCTGGAAGAGGTGCGCAGCCGGCTGGCGGAAGCCGGGCCGGGCGAGGCCCCGCGGCGCGCCGCAGCCATCGTACAGGATATTCTGGAAGGACAGGTAGCTCATGTATCGTGAATCTCGCGCAGTCACCACCGCCCTGGCGGCGGGTGTATTGCTGGTAGCCGCGGCTTGGCCCGTGACGGCTCAGGAACGCCGCTCCGGCCCGCAAATCGACGTGCAGGACTACACCATCGACGCGGACATCTCCCCCAATACGCAATCGCTCTCGGTTCAGGCAGTAGTGCGATTCGTGCCGCTGGCGGACAACCTGACCTCCGCCACCTTCGAGCTGAACAACGCGCTCAACATCGCGCGTGTGCTGGACGGCCAGGGAAAACAGATTGCCGCCTCGCGCAACAGTCAGGATTTTACCGTGCGCCTCGCGTTCGATTCGCCGCTCGCCAAAGGCCAGGCGGCGAGCGTCACCTTTTACTATGACGGCAGGCTTAGCGGGCAGGAAGATTCGCCGGTGGAAGGCATCCGCTTCGCCGCCATCCATCCGGATTTCGCTTACCTGCTGTACCCGGCGCGCTGGTTCCCGGTGAGCGGCTATTCGACCGACCGCTTCGCCGCCGATATGCGCGTCTCGGTGCCGGCGGGCTACACCGTGGTGGGCAGCGGCCTGGATTCCCACCAGGCGGCGGGCGACAAGATTCAATACGAGTTCAAGTTCGAGCACCCGTCGTTCCCGGGCAGCATCGCGGTGGTGAAGGATCAGCCCAAGCGCGTGCAGGCCGAAGGTGTCACTACGTCGCTCTACTTCCGCGGCGCGGAGGCCGACATGGCGGACGCCTACGGCAACGAGACCAGCCAGATCATGTCGTACTTCTCCGGCGTTTACGGCCCGCCGCCATACGCCGACCTGACGATCGTCGAAACCGAATCGGGCGCGCCCAATGGATACGCCGCGCCTGGCCTGATTTTCCTGGCGCCCGCCGCCCTGACTCACCCGGTGGCTTCCAAGCTGTTGGCCAACGAGGTTACGCGCCAGTGGTGGGAAGAGCTGGTTTCGCCCACCACCCGCAATCACTTGTGGCTCACCAACGGGCTGGCGGCGTACTCGGAGCTGTTGTGGGTGGAGCATACCGCCGGCAAGGGCGCGATGGAAAGCCAGCTTCACGACGTGATGGTGGAAGCGCTCACGGTGGACAACGTGCCGATGATTCAAGCCGCGCGCCTGGAAGATTATTCTCCTGAGCTATGGGCGCTGACCGGCAGCAAAGGCGCAGCAGTCACCAACATGTTGCGCTACCTGATCGGTGACGACAAGTTTTTCGAGGTGCTGAAGGATTATGCGCAGCAGTACGTCTGGAAAACGGCCAATACCGACGATTTCCGCGCCGTGGTCGAAAAGGTGACCGGTAAAAATCTGGGTTACTTCTTCCTGCAGTGGATCGAATCGAGCGGCGCGCCGGAATTCAAGCTCGATTACACGATTTACCGGACGCAAAAGGGCTTCCGCGTGATGGGCAAGGTCACCCAGGATATGGACACGTTCCGCATGCCGGTGGATCTCAAGATCGAGACCGAAGGCAACCCGGAGCAGCAGCGGATCGAGGTAGTGGGCACGTCGTCGGAGTTCTCGGTCGACACGTTCGGCAAGCCGAAGAACGTCATCATCGATCCGGACAACCTGGTCTTGCGCTACAGCCCGGCGATGAGGGTGGCGGTGGCCATCAAGAAGGGCGAACAATTCGCCGAACTCAGCCAATTTCCGGAAGCCCTCCAGCAGTATCAGAAGGCGCTTGAGACCAACCGCACCAGCTCGCTCGCGCACTACCGGATCGCCGAAGTCTACTTTTTACAGAGCAACTTCCAGCCTGCCGCCAACGAGTTCCGCGAAGCGCTGAATGGCGACCTGCAGCCCAAATGGACCGAGGTCTGGGCGCACATCAACCTGGGCAAGATTTTCGATGTCACCGGCCAGCGCGACCGCGCCGTCAACGAGTATAATCTCGCCATGCGCACCAAGGACGATACGCAGGGTGCGCAGGAAGAAGCCACCAAGTACCTGAAGACGGCGTACGAGAGGCCGCGCCGCACGGAACAGTAACGTAGCGCGGGCAGTCCTGCCTGCCGAGGCGCGATTCGTCCCGGCTCTTCTTCTCGGGCTGAGCTGACTACACTTCCAGCTTCCACGGCGCGCGGTAGCGGGCCTCGAGATAGGGTAGGGCTTCGGGTTCGCCTACGGTCATCGCCCGGTCGTCCCAGGTAAGCGTCAGGCCCCTGCGCATCGAGATGTTGGCCAGCACGCAGGTGAGCGTCGAGCGGACGCAGTTTTCGATGTCGCTGGTGGGGCGCTGGCGCGTGCGGATCGATTCCATGAAGTTGCGCCAGTGGGGAAGGTTCATGGCTGCCGATTCGTGGTCGTTCTCGATGATGGGCGTGGCGCCAAGATCGTTCTTAAAAATCGCGTAACCGCTGCGGTTGACCATCAGCGTGGCCTTGGTTCCGTGGAAGGCGGTGCCGTACCTCGAGTTATACACGGGGAACGCATTCGCGGTGCGGCTCTCGTAGGCGCCGATAAAGCCGGGGTAGCGGTAGGTCGCCTGCATGGTGTCCGGCGTCTCGGTATTATCGGTGACGTAAAACTTCCCGCCCTGAGCGGAAATTCCGACCGGCATGGCCTCATCGAAAGCGAACTGGACGATGTCAAGCAGGTGCACTCCCCAATCGGTCATGGCGCCACCGGCGTAGTCCCAGAAATAGCGGAAAGTGGACCAACGTTCTGGGGCCACGCCCCAGCGGTTGGCGTTGAAGGGGCGCGCCGGCGCCGGGCCCAGCCACAGATCCCAATCGAGGCCGCGCGGCGGATCGCTGTCCGGCGGGTTGCCCCAGCCTTCCTTTTTGGTCGCGTCGGCCTGAAAGGTGCGGCAAAAGGTGACGTCGCCGAGATCGCCGCTCTTGACGATTTCGCGAGCCTTCCGGAAAAATCCGCCGGAACGCTGCATGGTGCCGCCCTGCACCACGCGATCGCACTTGCGCGCCGCCTCGATCATCTTCAGGCCTTCCGCCACGTACACGCAGGCCGGCTTTTCCACCCACACATCCTTGCCGGCCTTGCAGGCTTCGACGGTCATGTAAGCATGCCAGTGATCGGGCGCGGCGATGGATACGGCATCCACGGATTTATCAACCAGGATTTCGCGAAAGTCGTGAATGGCCTTGACGCTGCTGAAACCGCTCTTGTGCGCCAGTTCCGCTGCGGCATCGAGCGCCGGCTGGTAGACATCGCACACCGCGACAATTTCAAAACCCGGCACGCCAGCGCAGTAGCCGATGTTGTCGGAGCCCATGCGGCCCACGCCGATGAAGGCGATGTTGACCTTGTCGTTGGCGCCTTTCAGCTTCCCGGTGAACAGCGACGAGGTGAGGGCCGCACCGCCGGCCGCCTTCAGAAACGCGCGCCGATCCGCGGATTCGGTGGTCATGCCCTCTGTTGTACCAGTTCTGCGGTCACCGCACAGTGCCCTGGGGATGAACCGATGCCTTTCCGTGATCCACCAGAATATCGTCCACCGGCCCGATGCCGCCGTAAAAGCGGCCGTTGACTACTAACCCCGAAGGTTCGATACGGATATCGGCGTCGGCGCAGGGAGTGAAGCTGTACCCGCCGTCGCCGGTTCGCCCAGGAGGCGGAACGCGGAAGCGATAGCAATCGGTTACTACCACGCGGTGCGATCCCACTTGCGCCTCCACGCGGCCCAGCAGCAGGTTGTTGGACCGGCTGCAAGCGGCGGTGAACAGCGCACCCAACAGGCAGGCAGTGCCGGCTATTTTCGTCATCCTTGTCATCATGTAGTACTTTGCTTCACAAAGTAAAAAAGAAAATCGCCAGGGGAGTCCGGAGCGCCGGCAGGGCCTTCGAGCAGATACGCCCCGCGGGGCATTGTGACAAAGCTCACCGGCTCGCACCCGAAACACGCTACCCCTTGGGTAGAATTACCGTTTCCGAAGACAAAATCCGCCACATTTCTGGCGCGACGTTGAAACCGGAATCGCGAACGGTGCATTCTTTGACTAGAGAGGGAGCAGTGAATGGAGACGCAATCCGAGAAGACTACTACACACCAGACTTTCCGCGTAGACGTACAACTTCACGACCTGCTCGTTAACCAGAACAGCCGCGGTCTCAAAGCCCTGCTGCCCGCGGCGGGGGCGCCGCAGAGCCTGCCCGAGCCGGTCTTCCCTGTCCGTCCCGAATTACAATCGGTTCCCGACCCCGAGGCATTTCCGGACAAGCGCGCCTGGTCGGCGCCGCTGATCTACCGGGCGATGCGCGGCTGGCTGTTTCCGTACGTGCGCTCGCGCGTCATGCCGGGAGTTTTTCACCCCATCATCGCGTACCTGTTCACGGAGTGGAAGTGCAACCTGGACTGCCACTATTGTTGGGCGTTCGATAACAGCGTGAAGGGCATGACCGAGGACGTGGCGCGCCGCTCCATCGACTGGCTGCACGACAACGGATGCCGCGTGCTGGCATTGATGGGCGGCGAGCCGCTGCTCCGCCCGCAGTTCGTCCACAAGGTGGTGTATTATGCCGCCAAGAAGGGTTTTTGGATTTACGTGCCCACCAACGGGCGCCTGTTGCGGCCGGACGTGATCGACCGGCTGGGGGACGCCGGCGTGGCCACGTTCAACCTGGCGGTGGACGCCGTGGACGAAAAGCCGGGGCTGCCCAAAGCTCTCAGTCCGATTCGCAAACACTTCGATCATCTGGTGCGGCGGCAATATCGTTACGGGTACACGGTGTTCTTCAACATGAACATCTGCCGCAACAACATGGACGATATTCGCGAGCTGACCGAGATCGCACGCGAACACCGCATCGCCACCGACTATCACATCAACGAAACGCCCATGATTGAGCCGGAGCATTTTGCCCATCTGGACGATAACGTCACTTACATCCACCAGGAGGACTGGCCGGCGGTGGACGACCTGGTGAACTGGCTGATCGAGAAAAACCGGTCTGGATACAAGATGGTGAATTCCGTGCAGCGCCTCAATGAAATGCGCGAGTTCATGCGGGGGAAGCTACAGGAATGGAACTGCCGGGCGGGCCATAACAACGTGATCATCCGCGTGGATGGAACGCTGGCGCCCTGTTTCCCGATGTATTCTGCTACTTACGATTGGGGCGTGGTGGGCCGGCACAAGTTCGAGACCAAGCAACTTGAAGAGATGAAGAACGGCTGCCAGCCGCACTGCTTCTCGACCTTGAACCACAACCTGGCCTACTGCTATGACGCCATGCGCGTGGTGCGATGGATCGGCAAGCAGGCCATGCGCGGTTTTCAGGGCGCCAGCGGCAGCTTCAGCTAACAAGGCGCCCTGGAGGTCTGAGCGCGCTCCGCAGCGCGCGCAGTTCTGGATCGCGGCTGCACTCCAGGCGGAGCGACTTGCCCGCGGGCTGGCAAACCCCGTACAGTGAGGAGAGCCAGCAATCATCCTGGACCTGAGCATGGTCTGCCCGCGCTGCCGCACGACGAATCCGGAGGGGACACGGGTCTGTGTCGAGTGCCGGACGCCGATCGAAGCGGGCGATGCCACCGAGGTGTTCGCGCCAGGCGCAGGGACGGCGGCCACGGGCTGGTCCGACCCCAGCACCTGGAACCCGGGGTCCACGGCGGAAACGAAGCCGCTCGATACAGGCGCGGTGCTGGCGGACCGTTACCAGATTGTCAGGCTACTCGGCGAAGGGGGCATGGGCGCGGTGTACCGCGCGCACGACCGCGAACTGGACCGCGACGTGGCGCTGAAAGTGATTCGCCCCGCACTGGCGCGCAACGCTCTGGTGCTGAGCCGGTTCAAGCAGGAACTGATTCTCGCCCGCCAGGTGACGCACCGCAACGTGATTCGCATTTTTGACCTCGGCAGCGACCGTGGCACGCGGTTCCTCACCATGGAGTACATCGAGGGTGAGGACCTGTCTGCGACCCTGGCGCGCCGTGGCAAGCTGCCGGCGCAGGAGGCGGCAGGTATCATCCGGCAGGTTTGTCTGGGGCTGGAAGCGGCGCACGCCGAGGGCGTTGTGCACCGCGATCTGAAGCCACAGAACATCATGCTGGACCAGCAGGGAAAGGTCTCGGTGATGGATTTCGGCATCGCACGTTCGATCGATGCTACGCACCTCACCCGCACCGGGGCCCTGGTGGGCACGCCGACTTACATGTCGCCGGAGCAGGCCCAGGGCAAAAAGGTGGATGCGCGCTCGGACCTGTACGCGCTGGGGATCATCTTCTATGAGCTGGTGACCGGCAAGCCGCCGTTTGGGGCCGACCACCCGATGGCAACACTGTTGAAGCGGATTCAGGAGAAGCCGGTGCCGCCGGCTTCGCTGGAACCGTCGCTGCCGCCGGCGGTCAACCGCATCATTCTGAAGATGCTCGCGACCAGCGCGGCGGAACGCTATCAGACAGCGGGCGAGATCCTGCGCGACCTGGATGCCTGGGAGGGCCGCCAGTATCCCAGCTCGCCAGGCGCGGCGGCAGCTGGCCGGCGATGGTCCGACGATCTCACGGCGAAGATTGCGTTGGCAGCCGTGGTGGTTCTGGGAGCCGCGACGGGTTGGCTTTACTTCCACAAGCCGTCCGCCGCTCCGGCGGCTCCGCCGCGCACCGTCACCGTGCTGGTGGCGGATTTTCGCAATGACACAGGGGACCCGGTATTTGACGGCACGCTCGAACCGGCCATCGGGCTCGCGCTCGAGGGCGCGCCGTTCATCAGTGCTTACCCGCGCGGCGCCGCCGGCGCCGCGGCGGCACAGTTGCAGCCCGGCGCCACCGTTTTGGACGAAAAACTGGCGCGCCTGGTGGCCATGCGGCAGGGAGTGGACGTGGTGGTGGCGCGCGGAGAAATTTCGCGGCAGAGAAGCGGATACCGCATCCAAATCGCCGCCGAAGATGCGGCCAGCGGCAAAGCTCTGGTTACCAGGGATACGGACGCTGCCAGCAAACAGGACGTGCTGGCGGCGGCCGCCAAACTTGCCATTCCCATCCGCCGTGCGCTGGGCGACGTCACGCCGGAATCCGCACAGATCCGGGCCGCGGAGACTTACAGCGCCGGTTCGCTGGAGGCGGCGCAGCATTACGCCCACGGCCAGGCTCTGCAATGGCAGGGAGAGAAGGAAAAAGCCATACAAGAATACCAACTGGCGGTGGCTGCCGACCCGAACCTGGGCCGCGCCTACAGCGGCCTGGCAGTCGCCTATTCCAACTTGGGTCAGCGGCAGGAAGCGGAGCAGTACTTCAAGCTGGCGCTCGCCAGGATGGATCGGATGACGGAGCGCGAGCGCTTCCGCACGCGCGGCGCGTATTACCTCTTTCTGCGCAACTACGACCAGGCGATCAAGGAGCTTACCGCCTTGACGCAGCAGTTCCCGGCCGATGACGCCGGCCGAAGCAATCTGGCGCTGGCTTACTTCTACCGGCGGGACATTGCGCGGGCGATCGAGGAAAACCGCCGGGCGATTCAGATTTATCCGCTCAACCTCTTGTATCGCCACAACCAGTCGTTGTACGAAATGTACGGCGGACAATTCGATGCTGCCATCGCGGAAGCGGGTGGAATCCTGCAACGGAACCCAACGTTCGCCTCCGTCTACGTGCCGGTAGCGCTGTCCAATCTGGCGCTGGGCAAGGTGGACGACGCGGAAGCCACTTACCACAAGATGGAAGCGTTGAGCGCGCATGGCAAGTCGCTGGCCGCACTTGGACTGGCCGACCTGGCGCTGTATCAAGGCCGCGTTCGGGACGCCATAGCCGTTCTGCAACGTGGCATCGATGCCGACCTGAAAGCCGGCCTGAAGGCTGCGGCCGCGGCGAAGCTGGCCGCGTTGGCCGGAGCCGCGCGCAGCCAGGCACAGTCCGTCGAAGCCGCCACACGCGCGCTGGACACGGACCGCAGCCCCGCGGTCTCCTTCGCCGCCGCGCGCGCCCTCATAGCCGCCGGCCAGGACGGACGGGCGGAGGCGGTTGCCCGCGAGCTCGCCGCCAGCCTGGAGCCGGAGCCGCAAGCTTATGCCAAACTGCTGGGCGGCGAGGCGCAGCTTGCGCGCCACAACCCGCGCGAGGCCATTCAACTTTTTCAAGACGCCGGGAAGCTGGTCGATATGTGGCTCGCCCACCTGGACCTGGCCCGCGCCTATATGGAGGCGGAAGCCTTCCCCGAGGCTTCCTCCGAGATTGACATCTGCGTGCGCCGCCGCGGCGAAGCCACCGCCGTATTCTTTGACGACCTGCCCAGCTACCGCTATTTCCCGCCTGTCTACTACTATATGGGCCGCGTACAGGAGGGCCTCAAGAGCGGCGGAGCGCTGCAATCGTATCAGAAGTTTCTAGCCATCAAGGCGCAAGCGGACGCGGGTGATCCGTCAGTGGCGGACGCGCGCCAACGCAGCGACGCGCTGGCGCGCTAACTGCGGCGCGGGCCTTCCTGGAAGCAGAAACCCGCGCATGCTGCGGCGGTCAGAACGACAAGTGCAGATCCAACTGCAGAAAGCGCGAGCTGCCGATGGTGTGCTGGATCATCCCTAAGCTGCCGGTCGGTGGAATCGAGGGGGGACCTTCGTAGTAAGGGAAGAAATCGACGTCGTTGTTGGGGGCGTCGAAATCCGGGTGATTGAAGAGATTGAACGCGTCGAAGTTGAACCGCAGACGGTACCGCTCGCGGATCTGGAATTCTTTGGCGAGCGTCGTGTCAACACGGAACTGAAAAGGCGCGCGAAAGGTGTTGCGTCCCGTCCACCCATACACTGACTCGTATTGATCGCATCCGGATGAGTCGCAGGCGGGCACGCCATCTTGTCCGGGGGCCAGGAATTCCGGCCCGAAATCGGCTGCGTTGAGAACCGGCTGACCCGCGTTGACGCCGATCGTCCCCTGTAACTTGGCCTGCGAATTGGTAACGCCCGGCAGCAGCGGCACGATGGGATTCGTGATGTAATCGCTCGATCCGTAATACAAGCTCGCGACCGATCCCGAGAAGTCATAGACGCTGTAAGGCTGGCCGCTCTGCGCCACGATCTGCGAGCCGATCGTCCAACCGTTTGCCACATAGCCAAGCGACTTATTCCTCGTCAGGTTGGGAAGCGTGTAACTGAGGTTGATCGTAAAAACGTGGGTCTGATCGAAATCCGCCGACGCGTAGTTCGATTTCGGGTTGAGCGGATTGTTGCCGGTGAAGAACAAACCCAAGCCGCTTTGTTCGTCGAGTGCGTGGGCCCAGGTGTAAGAAGCGGTTAACTGCAGGCCATTGGATAAGCGCTTGCGCGCTTCAAGCTGCAGCGAATTGTAGTTGGAAATGCCTTCCGTCTCGTACAGCACGGAATTCATGTCGTAGCCGAGATAAGGCACGCGGGCCGGGGCGTTGCCGGCATACTCGGGAGCCGGGTCGTATGGTTCGCTATTCAGGTAAAGGGGAGTCACACCGCCATAAGAAGAGGTCTGGCCGTTCACCGGATTCTGCGGAGTTGCGATCAGCGGCTGGTTGAACGGAATCGGCAGTACCTCATGCGCGCCGTGGTTGCCGACATAGCCGGCGCTGAAGAGCCAACTGTTCGACAACTGATACTGCAGGTCGAATGTCCAATTCTCTGTATAGGGAAGCTTATTGTTAATGTCATAACCGCCGATCAGAAAGGGTCCAAAGAGGTTGCCTGCTGGGTACTTTCCGTTCAGAGTGTCCGCCAGGTTGGGTAGCAGCGCCGTGAAGGCCGCCGCGGTGGCGGGGGGCGCCGGGAACGGACTTGTGCCGAAAGGCGTCTGCAAGCTGGCGCCACTGGTGGCGAAGATGGCAGTGACGAATGGCTGCTGGAGGGTGACCCCCAGCGGGCCGTTGAATCCAAAGCCGGCGCTGGGTGAGAACTCGCTGAAGAACTCGCCGCGGTCGTAATAGATGCCGAAACCACCGCGAACCGTCAGCTTTGACGTGGGGCTCCAAGCCACTCCAATACGCGGGGCGAGCCCCCATTGGTGCTGCGCTACCAACGTGTCGTTGGCGCCGGGAGTGCCCAGTAGCGGGTTATTACCGGCCACCTCAAGCCCTGAATTCGTGATCGTATCCGAGCCCGCGTTATAGGCATACAGGCTGGGATCGAATGCCGTCAGTTTCCCGTATTTTTCCGAGAGCGGACCATCGAAGTCCCAGCGCAATCCCATGGTCAACGTGAGGTTGCTCAGGATCTTGTAATTGTCGTTGACATACAAGCCGGCGGTGTCCGACCGGTAGTAGCGGCTGGCGCTGCCCGAGAACGCAGCCGAGTAGCTGCCCGTGCGCACCGCGCCCTCTACGAAATTCAGGAAGCTCTTAAAACCGAGCGTGTCGGTACTCGTGTTGTTGTTGAGGATGTTGAGCTGTGTGTGGGCCCAATTGCCGCCAATGGCGATGGTGTGGCTCCCCTTCACCCAATTCACCGAGGATCCCAGCTCCCACTGATTCTGGTACATGCCGGCGTTGCCGAAACTCACGCTCGGCCCAAACTCCAGGGTGTTGCTGCCCAACACGTCAGTGATCTCGAACTGCGGAAAGTCGGTGGCGCCCAGCAGGTTCATCCCGAAGTCGCTCGGCGTGAATTGCTGCCCGGTATTTGCGTAGGCTCGCAGCCGCGTGAATCCGGCATGCTGCTGCCACGTGAGGCTGGGACCGAGGACCGTCGTGTTATTGATCGACGCCACCTGGCTTCCGGCCTGAAGTTGCTGCGCAAAACCCAGCAGATCGCCCACCGCCCCGAAGGGATTGCTGGTCGGGTTGTTCTGCACGTAATACTTCCCGGTAAGCCGGTCCATGTCGCTCACTACGTAATCTATGTTGGCAATGCCCTGATCGACGTTGGATTTCGCGTTCGGCCCCTGCACCACCGCGTCATAGCCAAGGGCAAGGGCGGTTGTCGAATTCGTGATCTGCGCGCTAGGGAACAGGTATTGCCCGTTGGCTAGCTTCGCCTGCAGCATCTGCTGCGCCACCGGACTGATTTGCGACGCAGTGATGGTTTTGCCATAGCTGGTTTGGATCGCGTTGATGATGCCCTGCGTGCTGCGGTCGTCGGTCAGCCCGATAGGCACGTTGACGTCCTTGGTCGCATCCGCCGCGTCGGCGATTCGAGCACCCTGGTAAGCCAGGAAATAGAACAGCTTGTCTTTCTTGATCGGCCCACCGAAAGTAGCCCCGAACTGGTTGCGGCTGAGAAACGGGTCCTTGGTAGTGATCGCCGGCGAGGCGTTATAGAAGAACGGCGCGGCATTCATCACGCTGTTCTGGAATTCCTCGTAAAGCTCGCCATGAATCTCGTTAGTCCCCGACTTGGTGATTAGGCTGATATGAGCGCCGCTATGGGCGCCCTGGGTGGCGTCGTACATGGCGGCGTTGACGGAGATTTCCTGAATCGCTTCCGGCGGCGGCGTGGGCAGCGCCTGGCCAATAGCGCCGTAGACGGATGTGCTGGTCTGAATCGAGCCGCCCGCGCCGAAGTTCTCCCCAATATTCAGCACGAACCGGTTCTCACCCACCTGGCTCGTCGAGTTCCCGTTGAACAGATTGTTGGTGTCGACGCCGTTCATCGAAAAGCTGTTGCTGGTATCCCGATTTCCGTTGGCAAAAATCGCCTGGTTGCCCAGTCCCGCGTTACTGCCGGCGCCTCCCAGCATATCTGCGTGTACGCCGGGCGTGAGAATCGCCAGTTGCGTGAAGCTTCCGGTGCCGAGCGGCGTATCCTGGATGGTCAACTGGTCGACCACGTAGCCGTTGGTGGTGTCCACCTGGTTCATCAACGGAACCGAAGTAACTTCCACCGTGGTGCTGACTGCACCCACGCGCAGGCCGCCGTCGACGGTCGTGGTGCGATCCGCGTTCACCAGGACCTCGGTGTGGGTTTCGGTTTCAAACCCCTCCTTGGTGATGGTCAATCGGTAGGTTCCGGCGGGCAGGTTCGAAGCCAGATAGGAACCGTTGGACTGCGTTTTGACGGTCACCGTAAAGTTGGTCGCAGTATTGACTGCCTTCACGGTCGCTCCGGGTACGGCCGCGCCTGAAGTGTCCTTGACCGTGCCTGTAATCGCGCCCTGAATCTGCTGCGCGCGCAGCGCTGGAGAAGCGCCGGCACAGATCAGCATCGTCAAGCATACAGTTTTTCTGAAAAACTCGATTGGCGAACTCGTCATGATTTTTCTCCGCTAGAAACAGAAATGTTCGACGAAAGCAGAATTCCTATTGTGTTGCTGCTATCCATTTGGAGAGGGCCCGTGCGTTGGCGCCATTCAGGCGCGGAATCGGCGCAGCGAAACCATGCCCGACAACCTCGGAGACTCTCAATGAGATTACCCGAACCCGAATCACAACTTGGTGAGACCTCGAACCACCGTTTGTGCGAGTATACACCGATCGCTTCCATTCGAACCCGCGCGAGAGGGCATCAAGGTGATCGATCGCACCAAACGCGGCCCGAAGGGCTTTGGCGCCTGCGCGCTTGGCCATGCGTGCGCCGCTCGCCAGAAAAGTAGTAACCGTCCTGTAACCTGCCTCGTGTCCGTGGCGCCTACTTGGACTTTGGCCCATGCGGGCAGGCTGCGGTCTACGGTGCGGCCTTTGAACGGGAACGTGAATCGGGGTACAGTTTGTTCTTATGAGAAAACTGGTTGCGGCTTTACTGCTACCGTGCGCGTGGGCCATCGCCGAAAACCCCCGGACGCTGGCCATTCGCAACGCGAAGATCGTGACGGTGAGCGGGCCGGTGCTCAACAAAGGCACCGTGGTGGTGCGGAACGGCCTGATCGACGCGGTCGGCGAAAACGCGCCGATCCCCGCCGGCGCCTGGACCATCGACGGCGAAGGCATGACGGTTTATCCCGGGTTGATCGACAGCTTGAGTACGGTCGGCATTCCGAGTCTAGCGCCGGAGGCCGGACGCGGCGGGCGCGGCCAAGCCATGCTACCGCCAACTCCCGCCACAACGCCGGCCACGGCCGTCGCGCCCGCAGCACCGCTAGCGAAAGGGCCGGAGGACCGGCCTGCCACCACGAGCTGGGTTCTGGCCGCCGATGAGATCGATCCTTCCGACCGCCGCATCGAATCCGTGCGCAGCGCCGGCTTCACCACCACGGTGACATTTCCCGCGCGCGGCATTTTCGGCGGGCAGGGGTCGATCATCGACCTGGTGTCGGCGGAGCGCGCCGGCGAAATGGTGGTGGTCCCGGCGGTGGGGCAATACTTGGCCGTTTCGCGCGTCGGCGGGGCGTTCGGCGGTTTCGGCGCCGGCTTCCCCAGCGCATTGATGGGCTACATCGCCTACATACGCCAGGTTTATCTGGATGCCGAACACTACAGGCTGGTGAAAGAAGCTTACGCGCGCGACCCGCGCGGCATGGAACGCCCGGAGTATGACCGGGCGCTGGAGGGCGTGCTCGAATCGAAGCGCATTCTGCTGCCGGCCAACCGGCTGGTGGAAATGGACCGCATGCTGCGATTCGCCGCGGAGCTGAAACAGCCGGTGATTCTGTACGGCATGCGGGAAGCCTATCGGCCCGAGGCGGCGCCACTGCTCAAGAAGTATGGTGCGCCGGTGCTGGTGAGCCTGCATTGGAGCGAGCCGCCGCGCGATCCCGATCCCGAAGCCGAAAGAACTATGCGTTCGCTTGAAGGCATCGACCAGGGTCCGGCGGCGCCCTCCCTGCTGCAGAAAGCCGGCGTCCCCTTCGCTCTGTACGCCGATGGTCTGGACCAGCCGCGGGACCTGCAGCGCGCGGTGAAGAAGGCCATTGACGCCGGCCTGGCGCGCCAGGACGCGATTCGCGCCCTGACTCTCTCGCCCGCCGAAATTTACGGCGTGGCGGACCGCATGGGCAGCATCGAGGTGGGCAAGATCGCCAACCTGGTGGTCACCAAGGGCGACCTGTTCGACGATCACACGCAGATCGAGATGATCTTCGTCGACGGCAAGCAGTACAAGCCTGCCGCCGAACCGCCCGCGGGCGGCGGGCGCGGCGCGAACGAAGAACCGGGAGTGAGCCAATGAGAAAGTCCTGGGTTGCGGCGCTGGTAACGCTGGCGCCCCTATACGCCGAAAACATCGTCATCCAGAACGCCACCATCATGACGGTGACCAAGGGCACGCTGCAAGGGTCGGTGGTGATCAAGGACGGAAAGATCGCCGAGGTCGGCGAGAAGGTGATGATACCGCAGAACGCCACCATCATCGATGCAGCCGGCCAATATGTAATACCCGGCATCATCGATTGCCACTCGCACATAGCGGTGGACGGCAACATCAATGAGGGCAGCGTCGCGGTCTCCTCGATGGTGAACATCAAGGACGTGATCAACCCCGAGGACATCGCGATCTACCGCGCACTGGCGGGCGGAGTAACCACCGCCAATATCCTGCATGGTTCGGCAAACCCCATTGGCGGGCAAACCATCGTGCTGAAAATGCGGTGGGGCAAGGACGCACAAGGGATGATCTTCGAAGGCGCCGTGCCCGGCATCAAGTTTGCTTTGGGCGAGAACCCGAAGCGCCCCGGCAATCCGCCGGCCGGCCGAGGCATCCGGCAAACTGTGCCGGCGCGCTATCCGGCGACCCGCATGGGCGTGGAAGACACCATCCGCGAAGCCTTGAATGAAGCTAAGGCTTACAAAGCGGAGTGGGACGAGTATGGCGCCAAAGTGGCGCGCGGCGAGCATCCCATTCCTCCCCGCAAGGACTTGAAGCTGGAGCCGCTCAAAGAGGTGCTGGAAGGCAAGCGGTATGTCCACGCTCATTGTTACCGGGAGGACGAAATCCTCATGCTGCTGCGGGTGGCGGAAGATTACGGATTCAAGATCCGCACGCTGCAGCACGCGCTGGAAGGCTACAAGGTGGCCGGGGAGATCGCCGCCTCGGGCACCGGCGCTTCCACTTTCAGCGACTGGTATGCGTTCAAAATCGAGGCAAACGACGCGATCCCGTACAACGCCGCCATCATGCAGAAGAAGGGCGTGCTGGTCAGCCTGAACAGCGATGACCCGGAGTTGATGCGGCACCTGAACACGGAGGCAGCCAAGGCGATGAAGTACGGCGGCGTGAGTGAAACCGATGCGCTGGCGATGGTGACCATTAACCCCGCTAGGCAACTGGGCATCGACAACAGGGTCGGTTCGATCGAGCCAGGCAAGGATGCCGACCTGGTGATCTACGACAAATACCCCCTTTCCGATTACGCTAAGGTGCAGAAGGTGTTGATTGACGGACACCTCTATTTTGACCGCGATAACGATCTCAGCGGCCGGCCCGCGAAGGCGCTGGAGAAGCAGAAGTTGATCGACAAGGAAAAACAGAGCCGGCCCCGGCCGTCGGGCGGCAGGAGGCCAGTCGGATGAGACTTCCAGGGATTCTGATCGTTTGCGCGCTGGCCGCCGGAGCGGCCTCGAACGACAGCGTGTTGATCCGCGGCGCGGATGTCTACCCAGTCACCAGCGCGCCCGTGAAAGGCGTGTCGATCCTCGTGCTGGATGGAAAAATCGCCGAGATTGGCGCCAAAGTCGCCTTGCCCAAGGGTGTACGCGTGGTCGAGGCCAGGGGTCTCCGCGTTTACCCCGGAATGATCGATTCCGCCACGCAACTGGGGCTCTCCGAGATACCGGCGATCCGCGAGACCGTGGACACAGGCGACCTGGGCGAGTTCATGCCACAGTTGCGTGCCCTGTCCTCGGTGAATCCGGATAGTGAACACTTCCCGGTGGTGCGGATCGCCGGCATCACCAGCGTCATGACGTTTCCGGCCGGCGGCGAGAGCGGCGGCCGCTTCGGCGCCCCGCGTCAGTATATCTCCGGCCAGGCCGCCCTGATCCACACCTACGGCTGGACTTGGGAAGATATGGCGATATCCGGGTCCGCTGCTGTCTATGTCCAATTTCCTACCCTGGGCGCGCGCGGCGGACGAGGTCCCCTGCCGGAGAGTATCGCCGAGCTCGCGGGCGGGGCCGGCCTGACTTTCACCCAGATGTTGCGCACTTACCAGCAGGAAGTGACAAAGCTGGCGGAGTTTTTCGATGAAGCCCGCCGCTATCAGAAAGCCAAGGCCGCCAATGCGCCTGGCCTCGTGCCTGACCTGAAGTACGAGGCGATGCTGCCGGTTCTGGATGGCAAACTCCCGCTGGCAGTGGCCGCCGCCACGCCACGCCTGATCCATGATGCTATTCAGTTCGCGGACAAGCAGCACGTCAAGATCGTTATCATGCAGCCGCGCGAACTGGGCAGCGCCGCGGCTGAACTTAAGGCCAAGAATGTACCAGTCGTTCTAGGAAAGGTACTCGCCTTGCCGCACCAACAAGACGATCCCTACGATCAGGCGTTCACGCTACCGGATGAAGCCTACAAGGCCGGGGTTAAGTTCGCTTTCGGAACGTTCGACAACGAGTTTGTCAGAAACCTGCCCTATCAGGCCGCGACCGCGGTCGCTTTTGGGCTACCTCAGGACGAGGCGCTCAAGGCGGTCACCATCAACCCGGCGCAGATTTGGGGCGTGGGCGACCAACTTGGCTCCATCGAGAAAGGCAAGTCCGCCGATCTCATGGTGACCACCGGCGACCCACTGGAGATTCAAACTCAGGTGAAGCACGTTCTTATCCGGGGCCAGGAGATCGAACTTACCAGCAAACAGACCCGGCTATACGAGAGATATCTCAACCGGCAATAGGATGGCGCCACCGCCCGCGGGCTCAGGCTGGGCCGGAGGGGCGCTCCGACTCAAGCCAGATGGTGACCGGGCCGTCGTTAACAAGGTGTACTTGCATGTGTGCCTGGAAAACGCCAGTCTCAACCGGTACCGGTCCGCGCCTGGCGGACTCCACGAGGTAGTTATACAGCGTAAGCGCCTCTTGGGGAGGCGCAGCGTTATCGAAACTGGGGCGCCGCCCCTTACGGCAGTCGCCATAAAGAGTGAACTGCGACACGATCAATACCGCTCCGGCCGCCTCTTGGACGCTACGGTTCATCTTGCCATCGTCGTCCGGGAAAATGCGCAGGCCGAGCACCTTCTCGATCACATAATCAGCATCACGAGTCGTATCGGTGCGGCTTATACCCACAAATGCGAGTAATCCCTTACGTATAGATCCAATAGTACTATCATCTATCCTCACGGTGGCCTCTGTTACCCGTTGAATCAGTGCTCGCATATTCTTTCAAACTGCCTCCACAGGATGTCATACTAATCTTGACACAAGCTCGCAGTTGATATGTTATAGTTGTGCGGGAGAGATTTATGGCAAAAGGCAGAAGCCAAGAGGATTTAACCACTCTGCAAATGGCCCTGGTGGGTTATCAGGTAGAGAAGCAGAAGATTGAAGACCAGATTCGCCGCATCGAGGCTCAGCTCAAGGGAAAGCGGGCCCCTCTTGCTTCCGCTGCCGCCGCACAGTCCAAGCCGGTAGTCAGGCGGGTGCTGAGCGCCGCCGCCCGAGCGCGCATCGCGGCCGCACAGAGAAAGCGGTGGGCGGAGCATCGTAAGCGCGCAGCGCAAAGCAAGCCCGGCGCCTAACTCCATTCCCGCTTCAATCCCCAGCGTTCGCGGTGGTTTCACCGCGAAAGAGCGTGACGCCTACGCGCGGCCGACCAAGTGCTACGATGTGTAGCAATGGGTGGACTGAGCCGCATAGGAGTGGCGATCGATACCGGACTGCTGGAGAGGTTCGACCGCTTGATTGCGGAACGCGGGTACACGAACCGCAGCGAGGCCTTCCGCGACCTGATCCGCGAGGAGTTGGTCGCACAATCCTGGGAGACGCCGGAAAGCCAGGTGGTGGGGACGGTTACGCTGGTTTATGACCACCATGTGCGCCTGCTGGGTCCGAAACTCACCGGCATCCAACATCATTATCACCACTCAGTTCTATCGACGTTGCATGTGCACCTGGATCACGACCTGTGCCTGGAAGTGATTGTGATTCGTGGCAAGGCTGGCGCAGTGCGCTCGCTGGCTGATGCGCTGATCAGCACCAAAGGCGTCAAACACGGCAAGCTCACCCTGACCACCTCGGGTGCGGAGATCAAATGATCGTCGGCACGGGAGTGGATCTGGCTGAGGTGCCGCGAGTGCGGCACCTGGTCGAACGTTACGGCCGGCGCTTCATCGAACGCGTCTACACCTCGTCGGAGATCGCCTATGTGGAACGCAAAGCGAACCGCTTCGAACGTTTTGCGGCGCGTTTTGCGGCCAAGGAAGCGGGCATGAAAGCAGTTGGCACCGGCTGGAGGCATGGCGTGACTTGGCAGGATTTCGAGGTGGCGAACCTGCCCTCGGGGAAGCCCACTCTCCGGCTCTCCGGCGTGGCGGCGCAGGTTGCGGAAAAGCTGGGAGTGCGCCATATCTCGTTGTCTTTGACCCACACCGCGGAATACGGATTGGCACACGTGATCCTGGAAGACTGAGCGGCCGGGCCCGCCGGACGGCGCTTCAGCCGCGCCGCTGCCGCCACGTGTGCACCAGCGTGGCGGAGAGGATGATGGAACCGCCGGTCAGCGCCAGGGCCGGCGGGCGTTCCCCGTGCACCAACCAAGTCCAGACCGGGTTCAGCGCCGGTTCGAGCAGCAGCACGGTGTTGGCCTCAAAGGCGGTCACGTGCCGCATGGCGCGCGTGACACAAACATAGGCCAAGCCGATCTGGAACGCACCGAGGTAGAAAATGACCCCGCTATCGGCGAAGGAGAAGGACCGCAGCGGAAGCGCCATCGGCAGCGTGGCTAAGCAAGCCAGGGCGTTGCCCATGGTAACTGCCGCTAGACCCGCATCGCGTTCCGGGCGCCGGCCCACCCACCGCAGCCCGGCCAGCGTCAGAGCATAGCTCAGGCCGGAGAACAAGGCGACGATGTTACCTCGCGGCGGATCGGGCGCAGTAACCAGTACCGGCTGGCTGCCTACGAAGAACAACGCCATGCCCGCTGCAACCGCCAGCATATAAAACAGCCCTTCGCGATGGATCGGTTCCTTGAGCAGCAGCGGGCTGAGCAAGAGCAGATAAAGCGGAGCCGTGGATTGCAGGAAAATGGCGTTGGCGGAGGTGGTCAGCCGGTTTGCGATGACGAATGCGATCAGCGTGGCGGCATACGCCGCAGCCACCGGAACGATGCGCCAGCTCCAACCGCGGCGCGCTTCGGGCAGCGCTGCCAGTAGGACCAGGGCGGCCACCCCGGAGCGGGAGCCAGCCACCTGCCAGCCGCTGAGAGTCGCGGATTTGATGGCAGCGCCGCCGGTGGAAAACAGCACCGCCGCTGCCACCAGCAGCAGCCGGTTGCGAAGCGGCGAAGGGCTCATCGCCGCAGGCCGGCGCCTGCTGCTCCACTAGCCGGCATTCGAACTCTCAATCCGCTGCGCCCCGCGGGCCGATTCGAACGCGTGGTATGAGCTGCGCACCAGTGGCCCCGCCTCCACGTGGCTGAAGCCCATTTCGCCAGCGGCGGCCCGCAGCTCGGCAAACTCCTCCGGCGGCACGTAGCGCACGATGGGCAGATGTTTCGGCGAGGGCCGCAGGTACTGACCGAGGGTGAGGATATCCACCCGATGATCGCGCAGGTCGCGCATCACCTGCAGAACTTCCGTGTTGGTCTCGCCCAGCCCCAACATCAGCCCGGACTTGGTGGGAACGGCGGGCGCCGTTCGTTTGGCGTGCGCCAGCACGTCAAGCGAACGCTCATAGCGTGCGCCCAGCCGCACCTGGCGGTAAAGGCGGGGTACGGTCTCGGTGTTGTGATTGAACACGTCCGGCACGGCTTCGAGCACCGTCTCGACGGCCGCGCGGCTGCCTTGAAAATCGGGCACCAGCACCTCGACTCCGCAGCCTGGGACGCGTCTGCGAATGGCGCCGATGACCAGCGCGAACAGCTCCGCGCCCCCGTCCTCGCGGTCATCCCGATTCACGCTGGTGACCACCGCGAATTTCAGCCCCATGGCCGCCACCGCGTCCGCCACACGCTGCGGCTCGTCGTAATCCACGGGCAACGGCGCGCCCTTTTCCACCGCGCAGAATCCGCACCGGCGGGTGCACACGTTGCCCAAAATCATGAAGGTGGCGGTGCGGTGGTTCCAGCATTCTCCCACGTTGGGGCAGGCGGCGCTTTCGCAAACCGTATGCAGGCGCAGGCGGGTGATGAGCTGCTTGATGTCCTGGTAGTGTTCGCCAGCCGGCGCGGGCGCGCGCAACCAGTCGGGCCGCTTGGGCGCTATGGGAGAGAGGTTGATGAGCACGCTAACCCCCTTCTCGGGCAGGGCCGCGCGGCAGGGGGCGGCAAGCCTAACCCTTGATCGGTACCGGCGCCATTTCACGGCTCGAGATGACGCGGTCGATCATGCCGTACTCCACCGCACCGTCGGGCTCCATGATGTAATCGCGGTCCACGTCCTTGGCGATGCGGTCCACCGGCTGCCCGGTCGCATCGGCCAGCATGGTGTTGAGAATCTCGCGCATCCGCAGGATTTCGCGCGCGTAAATGTCGATGTCGGCCGCCTGTCCCGCCAAACCCTGCATGGACGGCTGGTGAATCATGATCCGTGAATTCGGCAGGCTGAACCGCTTGCCCTTGGTGCCTTTGGCCAGCAGCACCGCCGCCATCGACGCCGCTTGTCCCACGCAGATCGTCACGATATCGGGACGGATGAAGGCCATCGTGTCGAGAATGGCGAGGCCGGCCGTGATGGAACCACCGGGAGAATTGATGTAGATGGAAATATCCTTCTCCGGGTCCTCGGCCTCCAGGAACAGCAACTGGGCGATGATCAGGTTCGCGACCTGGTCGTCAATCGGCGTGCCCAGAAAGATGATGTTCTCTTTCAACAGCCGGGAGTAAATATCGTATGCGCGTTCGCCCCGCGAGGTCTGTTCGACCACCATGGGGACAAGGACAGATTGGCCCATCATGCCTCCGGATCAATATTCGCAGTCCCGAACCGGTGAATGCTCCGGCGGGCCGCGGTCTGACTATGCCCGTTTCGCGGCCGCGCGCCTGGTCTTCCGCGCCTTGCTGACTGCCAGACTCTTTTTCTTCTGCTCCAGCGCCTTGGCCAGGTCCGCGATCGAATTCTTGCCCAGATAATCCATGATACGCGAACGCAGGGCCACCCAGCTATCGTGCATGGAACACGGCATGTCGTCGTTGCATTCGGCAAGCCCGCTGGCGCACTGCTGGTAAGGCGCTAAGCCGTCCAACGCCTCGACGATATCCAGCAAGCGGATATCGCTCGCATCCACCCGCAGCGCGAATCCGCCGGTCGGACCTTTGCTCGACCGCAAAAGTCCCTTGCGTGCGAGCTGCTGCAGGATTTTTGCCAGGAAGTGCGCGGGGATATCCTCACCCTCCGCAATGTTCTTCACCATGGCGTATCTGCCATCGGGCACCTGGGCCAGGTGCACGAAAGCACGTATCGCGTATTCGGCCGATCGAGAATAGATCATTCTGCCCCCGTAATTCGGAGTAAGCCTACTTCGATATCTTAATTGTTTCCCCGGACGCGCGCAAGCGACCGGAATAAATCGGGTCCTGAATAGCTCGTTTATTCGATGCGCCGGCGGGCGCCAAGGGTGCAGGAGTTCCCCGGCCGGCTTCTAGCCGGGCCGGTACCGCTGCGCGGTTTTTCCAGCGGCTTGCCGCGGCTATTCGCCCAGGATCTCCCGGAGCAGCGCGCCGGCATTGTAAATCTTGCGCAGGGCCTCGGTCATGGCGGCCGTGTGCACGGCGACCGTCCGATTGGTCGCGCCATCGTAAACGAAATCGCCGACCAGGGATTCGATATTGCCGTCGAACACCAGGCCCACGATTTCACCTTTGCGATTGATCACCGGAGAGCCGGAATTACCTCCCACCACGTCATTGGAGGTGACGAAATCGAAGGGCGTGGCCAAGTTCAGCTTGTCGTGGTTGTCCGCGTAGCGTGCCGGCAGGTTGAAGGGTGCCTTGAAATCGAAACTGTTGGCGCGGTCGTACAAGCCAAAGAAAGTGGTCTTGTAAGGCGCCTAGTGCTGTTCAACGGATAGCCCCGCGCCTGCCCGTAAGAAAGCCGCAAAATGAACGTGGCGTCGGGGTAGACGGACTTTCCGTAGACCGCAAAACGGCTTCCTCCGCCACCAACCAGGGGGCGAACAGCAGCGTCCCTGCACCGGCAAGTCCGCTAAGGGGCGAGATCCATCTGTATTCGCGCATGGAGAAAACCTCCATAACAGGATATAACTGACAGCAGGCGCCCGCGCGCCGAATCGGAAGGATGCGCCAAGCATGATCCATCTGTTGAGCCGGCTGCCCAGCGGCGCCCGCGTGCTGGACCTGGGGGCCGCAGCGGGCAGTTTCCCGAACGTCCGGGACGACGTGTACGTGGTGCGCCTGGACCTCCAGTTCGACTCGGCCGGCGCTTCGGGTTGTCTGGTGCGCGGCGATGCCGCCCACCTGCCTTTTGCCGACGGCGTTTTCGACCTTCTGGTGAGCAACCACAGCCTGGAGCACTTCGTCGAACTCGAAGCCGTGATGCGCGAAATGGGCCGCGTTGCCAAGCCGGGCGCTGGGCTATACGTGGCGGTTCCCGACGCTGCTACTCTGACCGACCGCATTTACCGCTGGATGGGCCGCGGCGGCGGCCATGTCAATCCGTTTCGCACGCCTGCCGAGGTCATTGCATTGATCGAGCGGCCGACCGGCCTCGCCCACCGCGCCACGCGCGCTCTTTATTCATCCCTGTCGTTCCTCAACTCCCACAACCTGCGCTGTCGGCCACCCAGGAAGTTACTGTTGTTCGCCAACGGCAATGAGCGCTTCCTGGCCGTTCTTCTCTGGTCGCTCCGCACAATGGACCGTGTCTTCGGCAGCGACTTGAGCCGCTACGGCTGGGAATTCCACTTCGGCGCCGCCGATCCCGCCGAGGCCCGCGAACCGTGGGTCAACGTCTGCGTGCGCTGCGGCTCCGGCCAATCCGAAGCGTATCTCCGGGCGAAGGCCTCCGGCTGGCGCAAATTCGGGCCGATCGAGTCCTACCGCTGCCCCGGCTGCGGCGGCTTCAACCTGCTCAGCGCGGAGCTGGACCCGGCAAAGCGCCACACGCCGTGTCGGCTGTAGAGGCCGGGCAGGTCCGGCCCGGTTGCTGGCCGACCGCGCCGGAGAATCCGAGCTACGCCTTTCGCCGCGCCTTCCACACTTCGATGAACGTGGGTAGCAGCGAAATGAAGATGATGATCAGGATCGCTTTGTCGAAGTTGTGCCGGACCAGCGGAACCTGGCCCAGCAGGTAGCCAAGTGAGGTCATCAGGAATACCCAGCCGATGCCGCCGCACACGCTGAAAGGCAGGAATCGCAGATACGGCATCTGGCTGACGCCGGCCATGAAAGCGGAAAAGGTGCGGACGATGGGCACGAAGCGCGCCAGCACCACAGTCTTGCCCCCGTAGCGCTGGTAGAAGCGGTGGGTTCGGGTGACATACTCCTGCTTAAAAAGCAGCGAGTCGGGGCGGCTGAAGATTTTGGGGCCGGTTTTGCGGCCCAGCAGGTACCCGGTGGAATCGCCCAGCATCGCCGCCAGCATCAACAGCAGATTTACCTGCCGGATGTCGAGCGCGCCGAAACCCGCCACCACGCCAATCGTGAACAGAAACGAATCGCCGGGCAGAAAAAACCCGACCAACAGGCCCGTCTCCGAATACACCACCGCGAACAGTGCCGCGTACCCGGCCCAGCCAGCGAGCAGGGTGTGCAGCAGATGGCTCAGCCGTTCCGGGTCGGTGAGCGACCGGTAGAGGTCGAACAGCTCGCGCAGCATGCGCTTAGCTGCTGCGGTACTGCGCCACCAGGCGCTCGATGACGTCCTGGTGATATTTCAGCTTGCCCTCGCGGCGCAAAGCCTCACGCACTCCGTTTTCAAACAGCGTGTTGCGGTCGCGCGCGCGCTGGCTCTTGATCTCGTCGCGGATGGCGGATCGGGACTGGGCCAATTGCGACATATCGGCTGGCACATGCTCCATCACCTTGGCGACGACCGAACCGCCCTGCGGCGTGCCCAGGGGACCGAGGACCGCACCATCGGGCAGCGAGAATCCTTCATGTACGTAACTGGCCGGGCCGATGCCTTCGACAGTGCCCGCACGAGTGAACTCCCTGGAGGTTTTGACTTCGAATCCCATCGCCTTGGCTGCCGCCGCCAGATCGCCGCCGTTGGCCTTTGCCTTTTCCGCGAGTTCCTTGGCATGGGATTGGACGGCGGCCGCCAGCCGGCTCCGCACGATGGCGTCGCGCACCTGGTTCTCGACCTCGGCCAACGTGTCAGGTCGCGCCGGAATCACAGCCGTAACCACGGCCAGCGCCAGCTTGTTCCCCGGCAGAGCCACAGGTTGCGAAACCAGGCCCTGCTTCAACCCCGCGATCGAGGAATCGAAATCGGAGTTGGTGCCGATTTCCGGCAGCGCCTGGCCCGGCCGCACGGCGTCCGCATGTACCACCTGCATGTGGAACCGGGCCGCGACCTCATCGGGATGGAGCGGATCCTTTTGCAGCGCCGTTTGCGCGTTGTCCGAAATCTGCTGCACGATGTCGTTCACCTGGTCGTTCTTCCAGTTGGTGGCGAGCTGTGCTTTCACCTCCTCGAACGAGGGCAAGTGCGCGTCTTCATGCGCGATCACGCGGATGATGTGATAGCCCACTTCAGTCTTGACGACGCCGCTGGTTTCGCCCGGCTTCAGCGCGAACGCGACCCGCTCGAACTCCGGCAGGGTTTGCCCTCGCTCAATCCAGCCAAGGTCCCCGCCTTTGTCGGCCGAGCCCGTATCCTCGGAGTACTTCTTCGCCAGCTCGGCGAAATTGGCGCCGTCTTTGAGCTGCTTCACAAGGTCCTCGGCCAGCGCCTTCAACTTGGCGTCTTCGGCCGGCGTCTTGTCCGCGGTCTTCAGCAGAATGTGCTCCGCGTGCACCCGCTCCTTGGTGCGAAAGCTTTCCTTATTCTGGTTGTAAATCCGCAGCAGGTCGGCGTCGGACGGGACGAGGGAATCGGCGATTTTCGCCTGATCGGCAATCAAGATCGTCAGGTTTCTCGATTCCGGCACCATGTAGAGCGCCTGGTTCACCTTAAAGTAGGCCTCCAGATCCTTCTCGGTCGGGTTCACCTCCGCGCGGTATTTGTCGCCAGTTACCGTCACGTACTGGATCTTGATTTTCTCGTTGCGCTCCTGGTAGGCGTGCTCAATTTCGAGATTAGAGACGATGGTGCCTTCCACCGCTACTTCGCGCAGTTTGGTGATCAGGATCTCGCGCCGCAGGCTCGTCTCGAATTCGGGAATGGTCAACTGCTGCTCGGCCAGCACCGCCGCATAGGCGTCCTTGCCGGCAAATTTGCCGTCGGGAAACAGGTTGGGAATCATTTGCTGGATGGCAGCGCGCAGATCGCCGTCGCTGACCTGGAAGCCCAACCTCGTGGCCTCGTATGCGAGTGCCCGCTCGTTCACCATCCCTTCGATCATCTGCGGGATGTAAGTGGAAATCAGCTCGGCGGGGAGCTGCTTGCCGCGCATCGTGCTCTGGATCAGGTGCATGACCTCGCCCGTCGTGATATCGTCCTTGCCGACCGATGCCACCACTGAGTCCGACGTCGGAGCGCCGGTGTTGTAATTGGGCACCAGGTAGGTGAGCATGGAAAGCGCCACCAGCAGTAACAGCGCGCCCAAAAGGATGCGCACCGATTTTTCTCGGCTGCGAAACAGATCAAACATGCGTGAGAGAACTCCTGATTACAAGGGGAAAACAATAGTATAGCCAATCCCAGGCAGCCGCGGGCGCACTGCACCGCGGCAGCCGGCCCGAGACAGGCGCCGCCCGCCCCACGGCACCCCTAATGGTAATAGGCCGGCGCGTTGCCAGGTTTCCACTTGATGTTGCAGCCGATGCTCGGTTTCTGCTGGATGGCAACCGCGCGGCCGGCAAGCGTGGCATCGATGGCCGCACGCAGATCCCAGCCCGTTACCGGCGCGCCGTTGCCCGGCCGCGCGTCGTCGAACTGGCCGCGGTAGACCAGCTTGCGGCCGGCATCGAAGAGGAAGAAATCGGGCGTGCAGGCAGCCTGATAAGCCATGGCTACCTGCTGCGTTTCGTCGTAACAATAGGGGAACCAGAAGCCAAGCTCGCGCGCCATCGCCCGCAGCCCATCCGGCGCATCCTCGGGATACTGTCCGGCGTCATTGGAAGAGATGGCGACGATATCCAGATCGGTGCCTGCGTAATCCTTGGCCAGCGCCGCCAGGCCCGGCGCAATATATTTGACGTAAGGGCAATGCCGGCAGAGGAACATCACCAGAAGGCCCTTACGCGTGAAGCCGCCGAGCCGCGCCACGCGGTTGCTTAGAACGTCCTGCAGTTCGAAATCCGGCGCGGCCGTGCCGAGCCCCAGCATGGTTGATTCCGTGGCAGCCATTTCACCCACTAACGTACCATGCAGGGCGCGGAACCGGCGGGTGCCATGAGCAGGAGCGCCAAAACAAACTATGGAACGCTCCTCCCGCCCGGCGGAATTGCAATTAAGGGGCCAGCCTCCCGGCCAAACGGAAAGTTGGCGAAACGAGATCGCCGGGCACGCCATCTGTATTAGAAAGAGAATGTCAATCGGACGTTTAGGAATCCCCGCTCTCTTTGTGCTTCTGGCGGCTGTGTCCCAGATAGTGCCGGCGTCCGGGCAGTCTGTCCCGCGGCCGGATAATGCAGCCTCGCCGGCCGCGGATCCGCCGACCGTGCAGCCCGTCCCGCCGCCACCGCTTGTGCAGGCGCCGGAGGACAAACGCATTTTCGGCGTGCTTCCGAACAACCGCACTACGGAAAACGCTTTCCCCTTTCACAACATCACAGCCAGGCAGAAGATCGCCATCGCGGCTAAGGATTCTTTCGATTGGCCGGTGTTTCCCACTGCCGCGGCGTTCGCCGCGCTCTATCAGATCGAAAACCAGAATCCTTCCTTCGGCCAGGGTATGCAGGGGTACGCCAAGCGATTCGGCACCGCTTACGGGGACCAGATGATCGGCAACATGATGACCGAGGGATTCATCCCCGCGGCGTTCCATCAAGATCCGCGCTACTTTCGCTTAGGGGAGGGATCCAAGCTGCACCGGACCCTGTATGCGCTGGAGGCGATCGAGGTAGCCCGCATGGATTCCGGCCGCCGCACTTTCAACTTTTCCGAATGGGGCGGCAACGCGGCTGCCGTAGCCATCGGAAACGCATATTACCCCGATACGCGCGACTGGCACGACAATCTGGAAAGGCTGCTTATAGCGTGCGGCACCGACGCATTTTCCAACGTTCTTAAGGAATTCTGGCCGGACGTGAAGCGCAAATTCCACAAACACCGGGATCAGGAACCGCTGGTCTCGACCGGCACCCGGTAGCACCTCGCTGGCAGTGTCTGGCCTGATATGATGGCGTCTGACCATGCGCGATCTCGAATCCGAGCTGGCCCAAATGTCCGATGAAGTGACCGACTCCATCCGCGTCGAAGTCATGTCGCGGCACTCCCCCGAGAACTCGCGGCCGCAGCAGGGCGAATGGGTCTTTGAGTACACGGTTCGGATTACGAATCAGGGATCGGAGACGGTCCAGTTGCTTAGCCGGCATTGGATCATCACCGACGCCTCGGAGCACACCGAAGAAGTCAGCGGTCCGGGTGTTGTCGGCGAGCAACCCGTGCTGGCGCCGGGTGAATCGTTCCAATACTCTTCTTGGTGCCCCCTCAAAACTCCCATGGGCAGAATGCGGGGCACCTATCGGATGGCCCGCGCCGACGGGACCCAATTCGACATTGAGATCGCACCCTTCGCGCTCCGGGCCGCGTACACTGTCAACTGACAGAGCCACGCTCCTCGTGCGGAAATTTGGGAAACCCCAAATATCAGAGGCTAAGCAGTCCTCGTCTGGCCCCTTTCCCGGCGCCAAAATGTGGTGTACATTTTAAGCAGCACCGGGGCGCCGGTGAGAGCGCCCCGCCAGCGGGAGAGTTCTTTATGCCTGTGATGCATGCCGAACGGGCGGAAGTTTCTTGGGATAGCGGCAAATCGAAATGGCTGGTGCGCATCCATGTCGGCGACGAAGTGATTCGCCGCCACTGGAAAGGCTCGAAGGATGCCGACCAGGAGACCCTGCGGACCGACGCTATCAGGACCGCCAAGGATGAAGGATACGATTTGGCCGGCGACAAGGTCGCGATCCAGGTGTGAGCTGGCGGCGCGACGGCGGAGAGTTGCGGCGAGCTAAGTAACGAGCGCTGCAACCCCTGCCAACGGTCGCGGCTCCGAGACGCGTCCAGGGCCACGGCCAAAGGGACCGGTTGCCGGCGATTGCAGCTGGTTATTTCCTGCAACGTCTAGAACTTCGCCTTGATTTCCGCGTACGCCCAATCCAGCCACGGCAGCAGGGCTTTGATGTCCGCGATTTCCACGGTTGCGCCGCCCCACACTCGCAATCCCGGAGGTGCGTCCCGGTACGCGCCGACGTCGTAAGCTGCCTTCTCCTTATCGAGCAGAGAAACGATCGCCTTGGCGTTCTTGGCCTGCTCCTCGGCAGGCAGTGCCAGATAAGCGGGGTCGACGATCTTCAGACAGATCGATGTGTTGGAGCGAATCGCCTTCTCCTCCGCCAGAAACGCGGCCCAGGAAGATTGCGCAACCCACTCCTCGATCGCTTTCAGGTTGGCGCTCGAACGCGCCAGCAGCGCGGGCAGCCCGCCAATCGATTCCGCCCACTTCAGTCCGTCCAGCGCGTCTTCCACCGCGAGCATCGAGGGAGTGTTAATCGTCTCGCCTTCGAAGATGCCGGCTATCAGTTCGCTTCCCTTGGTCATCCGGAAGATTTTAGGCAGCGGGCGATCTGGCGCGTACCCTTCCAGCCGCTTGACCGCTCGCGGACTGAGCGCCAGCATGCCGTGCGCGGCCTCGCCGCCCAGCACCTTCTGCCAGGACCAGGTCACGACGTCCAGTTTGTCCCAGGGCACCTCCATCGCGTAGACCGCCGAGGTGGCGTCGCAGATCGATAAGCCCTGGCGGTCGGCCGCGATCCAGTCCCCATTCGGGACGCGCACCCCCGAAGTGGTCCCGTTCCACGGGAAGACAACGTCGCGGCTCCAATCGGCCTGGCGCAAGTCCGGCAGTTTGCCATAGTCGGCCTGAAAGAGGCGCAGATCTTTCAGCTTGAGCTGCTTCTTGCAATCCGTCGCCCAGCCGCCGCCGAAACTCTCCCACGAAAACACGTCGACACCGCGCTCGCCCAGCAGGGACCAGAGGGCCATCTCGACAGCGCCGGTATCGGACGCGGGAACGATCCCGAGTATGTGGCTCTGCGGCATTCCCAGCAGATTCTTGCTCCGCTCAATGACTTCCGCCAGCTTGTTCTTGCCGATTTTGGCCCTGTGCGACCGCCCAACCGCGGCGTCTTTCAGGGCGTCCAGAGTCCAGCCGGGCCGTTTGGCGCAGGGCCCGGAGGAGAAGTACGGGTTCTTAGGCGTCAGTGATGGCTTCATATAATTACTCGAACTCGACGGCGCGCGCGAATTTGACGGCCGGGTGATCGCGCAATTGCACCAGCACGGTTTCCGGCACCAGGCCGTCAATCGAGACCAGGGCCACGGCTTCGAGCGGCTGGCCGGGATCGGTGGCGGCGTCGCGGCGCCCCAGCGAAAAGTTCGCGATATTGATCCGGTTGCGGCCGAGCACCGTTCCCACGTGACCGATGACTCCCGGCACGTCCTGGTTCTTCATGAAGATGAGCGAGCCGGCCAAGGCCGCTTCGCATTGAATGCCATCCACCTGCAGGAGGCGCGGCTTGGCCAGCAACACGGCGCCTTCCACGCTGGCGACGCCGCTTTCGGTGATCAGGTCCAGGCGGATGGAATCCGTGTGGCCCGAGCGCGGCTCGCGGCCTTCCTGCACCGTCCAGCCGCGATGTCCGGCAATCGACATGGCGTTCACCAGGTTTGCCTTTTTCGAAGTGGAACGCGCCAACGCGCCCGCCACCCCGGCGTTGCGCAGCAGGTTGGTATTGCCGTCGGCGATGCGGCCGAAATAAGTGAGGCGCACAATGCGCGGATTGCCGCTGGCGATGTGCGCCGCGAAATTGCCCAACCGTTCCGCCAGAGCCATGTACGGGCTGAGCGCGCGGTACTGTTCCGGCGAGAGCGCCGGCATGTTGACGGCGTTGATGGCCACCCCGCTCTTCAGATACTCAACTACCTGTTGGGCGATGCGCACGCCCACAATCTCCTGCGCCTCCTCGGTCGAGCCGGCGATGTGCGGCGTGGCCAGCACGGCTTCGGAAACGAACAGCGGATAGCCGGCAGGGACCGGCTCGGTGGCGAACACGTCCACCGCGGCGCCGGCCACTTTGCCGGAGCCCACCGCTTCGGCCAGCGCGGCTTCATCCACCAGTTCGCCGCGGGCGCAGTTCACGATGCGCACTCCCGGCTTCATCGCCGCGAACGCTTCGCGCGAAAGCATGCCCGTGGTTTCCGGCGTAGCGGCCACGTGCAGCGTGATGTAGTCGCTTTGGGCGTAGAGCGCGGCAAGATCCAGCAGTTCCGCGCCGACGTCTTCGGCGATCTTCGAAGTCACGTAAGGATCGTGCGCCACCACTCGCATCTCGAAGGCGCGGGCGCGCTTCACCACTTCACGGCCGATGCTGCCCAGCCCCACAATGCCGAGCGTCTTGCCGCGCAGCTCATTGCCCATCAGCCTCTTCTTCTCCCACTTGCCGGCGCGCGTCGAGGCGCTGGCCTGGGGGATGTGGCGCGCCATCGCCAGCATCAGCGCCAGCGTGTGCTCGGCCACCGACACGGCGTTGCCGCCGGGGGTGTTCATCACCAGCACGCCGGCCGTGGTAGCGGCATCCAGGTCAACGTTGTCGACTCCCACGCCGGCGCGCCCGATCACCCGCAGATTCGGCGCCTTGGCTAGAACGTCGGCGGTAACCTGAACGGCGCTGCGAACCAGCAGCGCCTCCGCTTGCGCCAGATGCTGCGCGTATTCCTTAGGATTGGAAACGATGACATTCCAGCCAGGCTCGCCGCGCAACAGATCGAGGGCGGCTGCGGCGATAGGCTCGGCAACTAGGATGTTCATAAGGGTAGGAAAGCGTCGGGCACCGGCGGCCTGCACATCATCGCCCGGTCCCCCGGCGGCAGCGAGGGCGCCTGGGGGGAAGCCGATAAACGTCGCTCTTTGATGTGCATAGGGGATGCCCGTGTCTTAGAATAACATTCATCATGCCTCTCATCGATCAGGTGCAGCAAGACATGGTTGCGGCCATGAAGGCCAGGCAAGAGGCCCGTTTGAGCGCACTCCGCATGATCAAAGCCGCGCTCATGAAGCTGAAGGTGGATTCGCCCAAGCCGCTCGATGAAGCGGCCGAAATGTCCGTGTTGAAATCGTTGATCAAGCAGCGCATCGACGCCGCCGACGCGTTCCGCAAGGCGGGCCGGGCGGAACAGGCGGAGAAGGAGGAAGCCGAGCGAAAGCTGATTGAAACCTACCTGCCGGCGGGCGCCACGGAAGCGGAAATCGACGAGGCCATCGCCGCCGCGCTGGCCGAGACCGGTGTCGCCTCCCTCAAGCAGATGGGCGCGGTGATGAAAGCGGCGCAGGCAAGGCTCCAGGGGAAGACGGTTGACGGCAAAGCGCTAAGTGATAAAGTGAGGGCGAAACTACAATGACGCCTCCCGAAGAAAAGAAATTCCGGTCGTACGTGCCGGACAAAACCGATTTGCGAGAGTTCACAATTCGGGCGATCGTACTGGGTTTGCTGATGACCGTTGTCCTGGGCGCGGCCAACCTCTACCTTGGTTTGCGCGCCGGCATGACCATCGCGGCCACCTATCCCGCGGCGGTCATCGGCATGGCCATCCTGCGCCTGATGAAGGGCTCGATTCTCGAAGAGAACATGGCCCGTACCATCGGATCGATCGGGGAGTCGGTGGCCGCCGGCGCGGTGTTCACCATCCCGGCGTTCGTGCTGGCGGGCGTCTGGCCGGCGTTCGATCTGGAGCACGGCTACTGGAAATCGGTGGCGCTGATGGCGGTCGGCGGCACGCTGGGAATTCTATTCGTGACCCTGCTCCGCCGCGTAATGGTGGAGGATCCCGATCTTCCCTTCCCCGAGTCGGTGGCTGCAGCCGAGATTCACAAAGCCGGCCAGCAGGGCGCCAGAGCCGCCAAGATTCTCTTCGCCAACATGGGATTAGGGGCGGTCGTGTTCTTCCTGGGCGCCATCAACCTCTTCGCCGCCAGCCGGGATTTCCTGGTGCATGTCGGCGAGCTGGGAAAGAGCATGGTGAAGCTGACAAAGATCACGGGCACGCCCACGGTGCAGGCCGGCGCCATGACGACGTTTTCCGCTCCCGCCATCAGCCCTGCGTATCTAGGCGTGGGGTACATCATCGGACCGCGGCTGGGAGCGCTGAACTTCGCCGGCGGCGTCTTCGCCTGGGGACTGCTGGTGCCGCTGCTGGCGTTCTTCCTGGGGCCGCAACTGCAGCCCTACGTCAAGGGTGAAGCCGGTTGGGCGGACGTCGCCGGCTCAACCTGGTACAACATTGTGCGGCCGATCGCGGTAGGCGGCATGATGGTGGGCGCGACGTTCACGCTGTTCCGCATGCGCAAGAACCTCGGCATTGGCATGAAGCGCGCCGTGGCCGACCTGAAGAAGTCCGCGGCGGCACACGAAGACACCAGCCGCACGCAACGCGACCTGAACAGCAAGGTGGTATTCGGCGGGATGGCGGCTGTGTTTATTTGCATGGTGGCGCTGTACTACTACTTTGCCGGCCAGATCGCCGGGGCGGCGGTGGCGGCAATTGTGATGATCGTGCTGGGGTTCTTCTTCGCCGCCGTTTCGGGCAACCTGGTGGGGATGATCGGCTCCTCGAATAACCCGGTCTCCGGCCTGACGCTGTGCACCCTGGTGGTGGCGGCGCTGCTGATGGTAGCGATGGGGCTGCGCGGCAACGCCGGCATCAGCGCCGTGCTGGGCGTGGCGGCGGTGGTGTGCGTCTCCTCGGCGGTGGCGGGTGAGATGCTGCAGGACCTGAAGGCGGGGCACATTCTCGGCGGCACGCCGGCCAAGATGCAGATGGGCGACCTGCTGGGCATCGTGGCCTCGAGCCTGGCCTTGTTCTTCCCGCTGATGTGGCTGCACCGCGCGTACACTTTCGGCTCGGCGCAACTTTCGGCGCCGCAGGCCGGGCTGATGGCGTCGCTGGCCAAGGGCATCGTGGGCGGCAACATGGCGTGGCCGCTGGTGGTGGTCGGGATTCTGATGGGCTTCGGTCTGATCCTGGTCGAGGTGAAGAGCCCCATGCTGTTCTCGGTGGGCATGTACCTGCCGCTGGAGACCACGTTCGCCATCTTCATCGGCGGCCTCTTCCGCTGGGCCACCGACCGGTACCGCGACAGCGGCAACTTCAACGACGCGCAGAAGGCACGCATCGAGAATGCCGGCGTGCTCACCGCGTCGGGGTTGATCGCGGGCGAGGCATTGTGCGGCCTGCTGGTGGCCGGCTTCCGCGCGGCGGAAAAGAGCTACGGCCACACCATCCTGCCGGACTGGACCTGGGCGGGGACCAACTGGCTGTCGATCGTGGTGCTGGTCGGACTGGCAGTGCTGATGATCCGCTTTCCGCTGAGGAACGCCGGCCGGCCGGATGAACCCGCGCCGCCGACCGCGATTATGTGAGACGGGAGGCTCAGCTAATGTCCTGTCTCACAAGTTTGCAATATGATTCCGCGGCTTTGTATCAGGGCACGGCTTCAGCCGTGCCGGCGTGGGAGGTCCGGACCGGCGACATCATGGACACTTTGAACCGGCGACATCATGGACACTTTTGTTTGTTCTTTGGCTCGCAAACTGGGCTTGAGGCTAAAGCCGATGCCCTGGAAAGCGAGAAGTACTTTGG